>CAYJPW010000047.1:0-66096 GCA_964372055.1 uncultured Polyangiaceae bacterium | reverse complement strand
GGCGCCGGCACCGGCGCGGGCGGCGGGCTGGGCGGATCGGGCGGCACCGGTCCGGGGAGCACCGGCGCGGGCGCGAGCGCCGCGGCTCCGGGGGCGTCGGACGACGGAGGCTGCGGCTGCAGGACCGCGCCGTCGGGCGACGGAGGCGGAGCGGTGGCGGCGCTCTTGGCGCTCGCGGCGTGCCTCGGCCGGAGGCGGCGCGGGCCCGGGCGGAACCCCCCCGCCAACGCGGGGGGCCAGGGCCCCCGCCCCCGCCGAACAGGTTGCGCAGGCCCTCGGGGATGTGCTGAACGCACGCGGCATCGGCGGGCGCCATGGCCGCGAGCAGCGGCGATCGCCGTCGTGCCTCACGCGGCCCCCGCCGAGGAGCGATCCCACGTGCCTCCAAAGCCCGGGAGAAGACGCCGCGCCGCCCCGGTCGCGCGGTGGATCCCGTGGCCCTGCGCCGCCCGCTGCGCTAGCGTTCTCTCTCATGAAGAGCTTGGACTGGGTTGGATGGGTCACCCCCGCCGCGGTCGTCGCGGCCATCGCCGCCGGGTGCGGCGGCAACGTGGTGGCCGACGGGTTGAACGGCGGCGACGGCGGCGCAGGCGGCGCCGGCTCGACGACGACGACGAGCACCGACACCGTCACCTCGACGAGCACGACCACCAACACCTCGTCGACCGTCACCGGCCCCGGCACCGTCTGCGAGGCCGTCTGCGCCAAGGGCGCGCAGCTCGGCTGCGGGCAGCCCGGCACCTGCGTCTCCGACTGCGAGTCGACGTTCAGCCAGGTGAAGCAGTGCACCGGCGAGCTCGCCGCCTACTACCAGTGCATCGTCGACAACGCGACCAACTGCGACACGACCCCGGCCTGCAACGACGAGCAGGACGCGCTCTCTCTCTGCCTCCAGGGCGGCAGCTGCGGGCCGGCGGAGTGCGGCGGCACGGGCAGCGGCGGGATGACCGAGTGCTTCTGCAACCAGCAGTGCACGGGCTACTCGATCGAGGTCGACTGCAAGTCGAACGGCGGCACCAGCTCGTGCCAGTGCCTCATGAACGGCAGCGTCGTGGGCAGCTGCTCCGAGAACCCGTCGAGCTTCTGCGATCCCCAGGGCGGCTGCTGCGCGGTCTTCTTCCCGTAGGGCGATGGGCGCGATGGCTCCTCTCCGGGCGGTCGCGCTCCTGTCGCTGCTGCTCGCGGGCTGCTCGCTCCTCTCCCTCGACGGGCTCTCGAGCGGCGGCGCCGGTGGAGCCGGCGGCGAAGCCGCGACCTCGTCGACCGGCTCGGGCGGCGGCGCCACGACCGGCGCGAGCTCGTCGGGCCTCCTCACCACGGCGAGCGGCAGCTCGACCGGCGTCGGCGGCGGCGGCGGTGCCGGCATGATCGTCGTCAAGCCCGAGCTCGGCGCTGGCGGCGACGGATTCCTCTCGCTGCCCGACCTCTGCGGCACCGCGGTCTGGGATTGGTACGATCAGCCGGGCTACAAGGCGATCCACGCCGGACGCGACAACCCGTGCAGCGTCGACGTCAGCTACCGCGCCTACCTGCGCTTCGGCATCAAGAACCTCGGCGACGCCTCGAGCGCCACGCTGCGCCTCTATTACGCCTCGCGCGCCGAGCCGACCGCCGGCGTGAAGCTCTTCGAGATCGACGACTTCGTCACCCTCGGCGCCGAGGACTGGAGCGCCGTCCAGCGTGCCGATCTCGGCGTCGTCATGGATCCGGCCACGCCGGTGGGCACCTGGATCGACGTCGACGTCACCGCGCGCTACCTCCAGGCGCAGCTCGACGGCCTCGAGACGCTCGCCTTCGAGCTCCGCTACGCGAACGAGGCCGAGCCGACGAACGCGATGTCGAAGTGGTACGGGTTCGCCTCCGCCGAGAACGACAACAACCAGCCGAGGCTCGTCCTCATGCAGTAGCGGGCCCCGCGTCGCGCTGCATGCGGGCGAGCGCCGAGCTGGGCGCGCCCCGCAGCAGCAGCGCCGCGAGATCGCCCACCGTTTCGAGCCGCCGCGGGAGGGTGCGGATCGTGAACGCCCGGGGATCGAGCCTCGGGGTCACCTCGCTCCAGGCGAGCGGCGTCGAGACCGGCGCGCCGTCCTTGGCGCGGAGCGAGCAAGAGGAGGCGAGGCTCTTGCCCACGAAGCGCTGCTGGCGATCGAGGTAGAGCCGCCCGCCGCGCTTGTCGCGCTCGGGCTCGAGGGTGACCGCGTGGGGCAGGAGCCGGGCGAGCATCGTCGCTGCGCGCTGGGCGAAGAGGTGGGCCTGCTCGGGCGTGTGCCCCGGCGCGAGCGGCACCAGCACGTGCAGCCCCTTCTGACCGCTGGTCTTGATCACGCTCTCGAGCTCGAGCAGCTCGAGGAGGCGGCGGAGGGCGCAGGCGACGGCGATGGTCTCCTCCCACGTCGTGCGCTCGCCCGGATCGAGGTCGAGCACCACCCAGTCGGGCTGCCCGAGCGTCTCCACGCGGCTCGCCCACGAGTGGAACGTGAGCGCCGCCTGGTTCACGAGCCAGAGGAGCGCGTGCCGGTTGCGTATGCCCACCGCGAGCGGTCGCACCCAGAGCGTCTGCCCCCGCGGGGCCGAGCTTCACCAGCATCCCGCCGGTTCGTCGCCGTCGCGGCCTCCTCGCGCGGCGCGCCGTGCGTCCTCTGACGGCGCGCCGTGCGTCTCGCGATCGCCGGCGCGCGCGGCGCGGCAGACGAGGCCGGCGCCCCGCTCTCGAGGCCGGCCCTGGCCACGCTCTGTGGGTGCCCTGGCCCGCGAGCGCCTGCTAGAGTAGCGCCGTGTCGTTGAAGATCGACCAGGACCACGGGCGTTTCCGGCAGATCGTCCGCGGCCGGATCCGGCAGAACCTGCGCAAGTACATCTCGCAGGGCGAGCTCATCGGTCGCAAGGGCAAGGATCTGGTCTCGATCCCCATCCCCCAGATCGACATCCCGCGCTTCCGCTTCGGGGACAAGCAGAAGGGCGGGGTCGGCCAGGGCGACGGCAACCCCGGGGATCCGGTGAGCGGCGACGAGAAGCAGCCGGGCCAGGGCCAGGCGGGCAGCGACGCCGGCGATCACCTCCTCGAGGTCGACGTCACCCTCGAGGAGCTCGCCGCCATCCTCGGCGAGGAGCTCGAGCTCCCCGACATCGAGGACAAGGGCAAGAGCAAGATCTCGAGCGCCCACGACAAGTACTCGGGCATCCGCCGCGTCGGCCCCGAGTCGCTGCGCCACTTCAAGCGGACCTACCGCGAGGCGCTCAAGCGCATGATCGCGAGCGGCAGCTTCCGCCCCGACAAGCCGATGGTCGTCCCCGTCCCGGACGACAAGCGCTACCGCTCGTGGAAGACGATCACCGAGCCCGTCGCCAACGCCGTCATCATCTACATGATGGACGTGTCCGGCTCGATGGGCGACGAGCAGAAGGAGATCGTCCGCATCGAGTCGTTCTGGATCGATGCCTGGCTCACCCGCCAGTACAAGGGCCTCGAGTCGCGCTTCATCATCCACGACGCCATCGCCCGCGAGGTCGACCGCGACACCTTCTTCCACACGCGCGAGTCGGGCGGCACCATGATCTCGAGCGCGTACAAGCTCTGCTCGCAGATCATCGACGCCGACTACCCGGCCGACGAGTGGAACATCTACCCGTTCCACTTCTCCGACGGCGACAACTGGTCGATGGACGACACCCTCGCCTGCGTCGACCTCCTCAAGAACCACCTCCTGCCGAAGGCGAACATGTTCGCTTACGGCCAGGTCGAGAGCCCCTACGGCTCGGGCCAGTTCATCAAGGACCTGAAGGAGCACTTCGCCGCCGACGAGCGCGTCGTGGTCAGCGAGATCCGCGACAAGGACTCGATCGTCGGCAGCATCAAGGACTTCCTCGGGAAGGGTAAGTGATGAGCAAGTTCGCGCTGAACACGGCGCTGCCGCGCTACCTCCGCGAGGAGAAGGAGCGCATCGAGAAGATCGCGAAGGACTACGGGCTCGACTTCTTCCCCGTCGTCTTCGAGATGCTCACCTACGACCAGATGAACGAGATCGCCGCCTACGGCGGCTTCCCGAGCCGCTACCCGCACTGGCGGTTCGGCATGGAGTACGAGCAGCTCGCCAAGAGCTACGAGTATGGCCTCTCGAAGATCTACGAGATGGTCATCAACAACAACCCCTCGTACGCCTACCTCCTCGAGGGCAACTCGCTCACCGATCAGAAGCTCGTCATGGCCCACGTGTTCGGGCACGTCGACTTCTTCAAGAACAACTTCTGCTTCCGCGCGACCGACCTCGACCAGCGCGGCGCCGTCGTCGATCCGGTGAAGCGGCACGACGGCTACGACCCCGACCGCAAGTGGATCGACAAGATGGCGAACCACGGCGCGCGCATCGCGCGCCACATCGAGCGGCACGGGATCAACAAGGTCGAGACCTTTATCGATCAGTGCCTGTCGCTCGAGAACCTCATCGACCCATGGCGCCCGTTCACCCCGCGGCCCGTCGCCCCCGACGAGGACCTCGAGGAGGAGCCGCGCGAGGTCCCGAAGCTCCGCGCCAAGGACTACATGGACTCCTACATCAACCCGGAGGAGTACCTCGAGGAGCAGAAGAAGAAGCGCGAGGCCAAGAAGCCCGAGCAGAAGAAGACGCCCGAGTCGCCCGAGCGCGACGTGCTCAAGTTCCTGCTCGACCACGCGCCGCTCGATCGCTGGGAGCGCGACGTCCTCGAGGTGATCCGCGAGGAGGCCTACTACTTCGTCCCCCAGATGCAGACGAAGATCATGAACGAGGGCTGGGCGAGCTACTGGCACTCGAGGCTGATGACCGAGCGCGTCCTCGACGCCTCCGAGATCGTCGAGTACGCCGACCACAACGCGGGCGTGATGGCGACGGCGCCGGGCCGGATCAATCCTTACAAGATCGGCGTCGAGCTCTACCGCTACATCGAGGACCGCTGGAACAAGGGGCGGTTCGGGCGCGAGTGGGAGGAGTGCTCGGACATCGACCAGAAGCGCCACTGGGACATGCACCTCGGCCTCGGCCGCAAGAAGATCTTCCAGGTGCGGGCGCTCTACAACGACGTGACCTTCATCGACGAGTTCCTCACGCCCGAGTTCTGCATCGAGCAGAAGATGTACACCTTCGGCTTCTCGGGGAGGAACGACCGCTTCGAGATCGAGAGCCGCGAGTTCAAGGAGGTGAAGGAGAAGCTCCTCTTCCAGCTCACGAACTTCGGCAACCCGTACATCCGCGTCACCGACGCGAACTATGCGAACCGCGGCGAGCTCCTGCTCGAGCACCAGCACTCCGGGATCGATCTGCGCGCCGACTACGCGCGCGAGACGCTCGCGGCGCTGGTGAGGGTGTGGAAGCGCCCCTGCGCCGTCGCCACCAAGCTCGAGAACAAGCCGGTGCTCCTGCGCTACGACGGCAAGGAGCACTCGTCGACGCCGTACAAGGTCTAGCGTGAGGCGCTGGGCAATTCCTCTGACTCGCGGTCCCGCTTCGCGGGACACGCTGCGAATTCCTCTGACTCGCGGTCCCGCTTCGCGGGACACACTGCGAATTCTCGCGGCGCTCGGGCTCGGGATCGGCTGCGCCGGCTCGCCGCCCGAGCGCGTCGGCGAGGCGGTGGGCCCGCCGCTCTACGTCGCCCCTTCGGCCGCGCCCGCGCCGCTCGTCCCGCTGCCCTCGCCGCCGGTCGAGGACGCCGGCGCCGCAGCCGCCGACGGGGGCGGCTCGGGCGTGCCGCTCGACGCGGCGCCGACGCAGAAGCTCGCGACCACGCCGCCGCCGCACGTGGCGCGAGGGACGGGGACGCCGTCCGACAAGGCGCTCGTCGAGGGCGACGCCGCGTACGCGAAGGGCGACTTCGCCGCCGCCGAGAAGGCGTACCGCGCGGCGGCCGCGCTCGAGGCCAAGGATCCGGCGCCGATCGTGGGCCTGGCCCGCGCGCGGATGGCCAAGGACAAGGTCCCGACCGACTTCAACTCGGCGCCGAGGAGCACGACGGCGGCGGCGATGGCCAAGGAGCTCAAGAAGGCGACGGCGCTCGATCCCGAGTACGCGCCGGCGCACCTCGAGCTCGGCCGGACGCTCCTCGTGCTCGGGCGCGCCAACGAGGCGATGGACTCGCTCCGGCGCGCGGTCGACCTCGCGCCGCAGGACGCCGAGGCGCACTCGTCCCTCGGCGTCGCGCACCTCGCGAGCGGCCGGCTCGCCGAGGCGATCAAGGAGCTGACCCGCGCCGCCGAGATCGCGCCGGGCGACGCCGAGCGCCAGACCAACCTCGGCGCGGCGCTGCTCGCGGCGGGCAAGGTGCCCGAGGCGGTGCGCGCCTTCGAGCGCGCCGCGCGGCTCGCGCCCGACGACGCGCGGGTGCAGAACGATCTCGGCACGGCGCTGCTCGCGCAGAACGATCCCGCCGCCGCGATGCCGCACCTCGAGGCCGCCGTCGCGGGCGACCCGCAGCGCGCCTCGTACCGGTCGAACCTCGGCTACGCCTGGGCGCTCAAGGGCGATCTCGGCAAGGCGATCGCGCTCTACCGCGAGGCGCTCAAGCTCGACGACAAGCTCGCGAGCGCCTGGATCAACCTCGGCAACGCCCTCGCGCAGAGCGGCAAGCTCGTCGAGGCGCGCGAGGCCTACATGAAGGCGCACGCGCTCGACCCGACCGATCCGCGGGTCAAGGCGGTGCTGCTCGAGCTCGACGCGATGGAGAAGGGCGCGAAGGGGCGCTGATCATCTCGAAGCGACGGGCGCCTCCTGTCGCATCGTCTTCCGATCAGGTCGTCAGGCGCGGCGGCCCGCACGGCCGGAAGGACGCCTCGACGATGGCCATCGAGGCGGAGTAGGCGCGCTCCATGAGCTGCGCGGGGAACGTGAAGCGCGCCTTGAACGACCAGCTGTCGCGCCGGAACAGCAACACCTGCTCGATCGCCAGCAGGTCTCCCTCGACGACGTGGCTGCACGCGCCGATGCGTCCGCCGCCGGGGAATCGAGGGTCGGTCATGGCGGTGGACGCGAAAGCCCTCCCCTCGCAGGTGTGGGCCACCGTGGCGGCGACCTCCTCGAACTCCGCGTCGAAGGTGCCCTGGGCGGGGTACGTGTACAGCGAGACCAGCGTGAGGAGCTCCTTGCTCGCGAGCCCGACGGACACGTTGTCGGGCGCGAATTGCTGCTCGCCTCGCGGAAGAAAGCGACCGAAGCCGCGCGGCATGCAGGTGCCGGTCGCGGTGTGATGGTACCAGTTGGTCGCCGTCGCCCCCGCCGCGTCGCCGTGCAAGCCCTTCATGACCCACAGGGCGCCGAGCTCGGGGATCCCGTCGATGCTCGGACCCCGAGCGGTTGCGGCGGCCGGAGCGGCTGGCGCGGTCGCGGCGCTCGCCCCGCGCGACTCGGCGTTGTGCGCGCAGCCGGCCGTCGAGAGGAGCGAGCCCGCCATGATCGGGGCGACGCAGCATCGGGGGACTCCCATGGCAGGAAGCTATCATCGCGGGGTCTCTCTGCGCCTCGCGACGAGCGCACCGACGGAGGGGATGCCGGCGGCTCCGCGAGCGTAGAAGGGTGACGCCGATCCGCCGGGTGCCGAAAGTCATGTCTCCGGGGAGAGGGATCCCCTAGCATCCGCGGCGTACTTTCGGCCAACCCTGGGGTTCGATCATGCTTCTTCGTGTCCTGCGGGCCGCAGCGTTCGTGCTGGTCTTCTTCACCCCGTTCGGGGTGCTCGCAGCGACACCGACGGCGACCACCTCGGCCGCGACGTCGATCACCACGTCGTCCGCCGTGCTCAACGGCGCCGGCAATCCGAGCGGCGAGCAGACGACGGGCTGGTTCCGCATCAGCTCCACGAACCCGGGCACCTGCGACGACGTGTTCGGCACGCGCGTGCCCGCGGCCAGCGGCACGGATCTCGGGGCGGGCGCGGCCTCGGTCCCCTACTCGATCACGACGACGGGCCTGACCTCGGGCGTCACCTATTACTTCTGCGCGATCGTCTCCAACGCCTCCGGGACGGCGTTCGGCTCCATCTTCTCGTTCACGGTCCCCGGCGCGCCGACGGTCCTCACGGTCGGCGCCACGGCCGTGACCAGCAGCGGGGCGACGCTCGAGGCTTCGGCCAACCCCAACGCGGCCGCCACCACGGGCTGGTTCCGGTACAGCACGTCGAACCCCGGCAGCTGCAACGACGTCTTCGGGACTCGGGCGCCGGTGTCGGGCGGATCCAACCTCGGCTCCGGGACCTCGCCTGTCGACTACACGCGCGCCATCACCGGCCTGACGCCGGGAGCGACCTACTACTACTGCGCCATCTCCAGCAACACCCACGGCACCTCGTTCGGCGCGGTCCTCTCGTTCACCGCGCTCGCGAACGCACCTTCGGTCGCGACGAGCGCCGCGACGCTGCTGACGGGCAGCACGGCTCAGCTCAACGGCTCGGCGAACCCGGGCGGCGACGCGACAACGGGCTGGTTCCGCTACGCGACCGTCAGCCCCGGCAGCTGCAACGACGTCTTCGGCACGCGCGCGCCCGGGAGCGGGGGATCGCTCCTGGGCTCGGGCAACTCGGCGGTGGCGTACGCGCTCGGGATCACCGGGCTGAGCCCCGGGACGACGTACTACTTCTGCGCGATCGCCTCGAACGCGGTGGGCACCTCGTTCGGTGCGGTCCTCTCGTTCACGACCCCCTCGCTGCCCGCGGTCACCACTTCGGCCGCGTCGAGCGTCACGAACACCACCGCCATCCTCAACGGCGCAGGCGATCCCAACGGCGCGGCGACGACGGGCTACTTCCGCTACAGCCTCAGCGATCCGGGCGCCTGCGACGACGTGTTCGGCTCGCGTGCGCCGCTGAGCGGCGGATCGTCGCTCGGCTCCGGCACGTCGCCCGTGAGCTACCAGCAATCGATCTCGGGCTTGTCGGCCGCAACGACGTACTACTACTGCGCGATCGCCTCAAACGCCGAGGGCGTCGCGTTCGGTGCGGTGATGTCGTTCACCACGCCGACGGTGCCGACGACGACGACTTCGGCGGCGACGCTGGTGACGTCGACCTCGGCGACGCTGAACGGGTCGGCGAACCCCAACCTCAACGCCGCCTACGGCTACTACCGGTACAGCACGGTCAACCCGGGCGCCTGCAACGACGCGTTCGGCACGCGCGCGCCGCCGCTGAGCTCCTCGGACACTCCGCTCGGCTCGGGCGGCAGCGACGTGGCCTTCGCGCGCTCGATCACCGGGCTCACGCCGGCGACGACGTACTACTTCTGCGCGCTCGGTCGGAACGGGTACGGGACCACGTTCGGCGCGGTCCTGTCGTTCACCACGCTGGCGAACGCGCCTTCGGTGACGACGAGCAGCGCGACGCTGCTGACGGGCACGACGGCTCAGCTCAACGGATCGGCGAACCCGGGCGGCTCCGCGGCGACCGGGTGGTTCCGCTACGCGACGGCCAGCCCGGGATCCTGCAACGACTCCTTCGGCACGCGCGCGCCGGCGGCCGGCGGCTCGTCGCTCGGCTCGGGCAACGCGTCGGTCGCGTACTCGCAGGGGATCACCGGCCTCGTCCCGGGGACGACGTACTACTACTGCGCGATCGCCTCGAACGCGGTGGGGACCTCGTTCGGATCGGTCCTCTCGTTCACGACCCCCACGCCGCCCGCGGTCACCACGACGGCGGCGACGGGCGTTACCAGCACCTCGGCCACCCTGAACGGCACGGGCGACCCCAACGGCTCCACGACGACGGGGTACTTCCGCTACAGCACCAGCGATCCCGGCGCCTGCGACGACGTCTTCGGATCGCGGGCTCCGGCGAGCGGCGGCTCGGCGCTGGGGTCGGGCACGTCGGCGGTGAGCTTCGCGCAGTCGATCTCGGGCCTGTCGGCGGGGACGACCTACTACTACTGCGCCATCGCCTCGAGCTTCGAGGGGACGGGGTTCGGCGCGGTGCTCTCGTTCACCACGCCGAGCGTGCCGACGACGACGACTCTGGCGGCGACGCTGATCACGTCGAGCTCGGCGACGCTGAACGGGTCGGCGAACCCCAACCTCAACTCCGCCTACGGCTACTACCGCTACAGCACGGTCAACCCGGGCGCCTGCAACGACGCGTTCGGCACGCGCGCGCCGCCGCTGAGCTCCTCGGACACTCCGCTCGGCTCGGGCGGCAGCGACGTGGCCTTCGCGCGCTCGATCACCGGGCTCACGCCGGCGACGACGTACTACTTCTGCGCGCTCGGTCGGAACGGTTACGGGACGACGTTCGGCGCGGTCCTGTCGTTCACGACGCTGGCGAACGCGCCCTCGGTGACGACGAGCAGCGCGACGCTGCTGACGGGCACCACGGCGCAGCTCAACGGATCGGCGAACCCGGGCGGCGCCGCCGCGACGGGCTGGTTCCGCTACGCGACGGTGAGCCCGGGATCCTGCAACGACGCCTTCGGCACGCGCGCGCCCGCGGCGGGCGGCTCGTCGCTCGGCTCGGGCAACTCGTCGGTGGCCTACTCGCAAGGGATCACCGGCCTCCTCGCGGGGACGACGTACTACTACTGCGCGATCGCCTCGAACGCGGTGGGGACCTCGTTCGGCGGGGTCGTCTCGTTCACGACGCCTTCGCCGCCCACGGTGACCACGACGGCCGCGTCGAGCGTGACCAACACCTCGGCCGTGCTCAACGGCACGGGCGACCCCAACGGCTCCGCGACGACGGGCTACTTCCGCTACAGCCTCAGCGATCCCGGCGCCTGCGACGATGTCTTCGGCTCGCGCGCTCCGGTGAGCGGCGGATCCTCGCTGGGCTCCGGCAGCTCTGCCGTCGGCTACGCGCAGTCGATCTCGGGCCTGTCGGCGGGCACGACCTACTATTACTGCGCCATCGCCTCGAGCTCGGAGGGGACGGGCTTCGGCGCGGTGCTCTCGTTCACCACGCCCAGCGTGCCGACGACGACGACCGCGGCGGCGACGCTGGTGACGTCGACCTCGGCGACCTTGAACGGGTCGGCGAACCCCAACCTCAACGCCGCCTACGGCTACTACCGGTACAGCACGGTCAACCCGGGCGCCTGCAACGACGCGTTCGGCACGCGCGCGCCGCCGCTGAGCTCCTCGGACACTCCGCTCGGCTCGGGCGGCAGCGACGTGGCCTTCGCGCGCTCGATCACCGGGCTCACGCCGGCGACGACGTACTACTTCTGCGCGCTCGGTCGGAACGGGTACGGGACCACGTTCGGCGCGGTCCTGTCGTTCACCACGCTGGCGAACGCGCCTTCGGTGACGACGAGCAGCGCGACGCTGCTGACGGGCACGACGGCTCAGCTCAACGGATCGGCGAACCCGGGCGGCTCCGCGGCGACCGGGTGGTTCCGCTACGCGACGGCCAGCCCGGGATCCTGCAACGACTCCTTCGGCACGCGCGCGCCGGCGGCCGGCGGCTCGTCGCTCGGCTCGGGCAACGCGTCGGTCGCGTACTCGCAGGGGATCACCGGCCTCGTCCCGGGGACGACGTACTACTACTGCGCGATCGCCTCGAACGCGGTGGGGACCTCGTTCGGATCGGTCCTCTCGTTCACGACCCCCACGCCGCCCGCGGTCACCACGACGGCGGCGACGGGCGTTACCAGCACCTCGGCCACCCTGAACGGCACGGGCGACCCCAACGGCTCCACGACGACGGGGTACTTCCGCTACAGCACCAGCGATCCCGGCGCCTGCGACGACGTCTTCGGATCGCGGGCTCCGGCGAGCGGCGGCTCGGCGCTGGGGTCGGGCACGTCGGCGGTGAGCTTCGCGCAGTCGATCTCGGGCCTGTCGGCGGGGACGACCTACTACTACTGCGCCATCGCCTCGAGCTTCGAGGGGACGGGGTTCGGCGCGGTGCTCTCGTTCACCACGCCGAGCGTGCCGACGACGACGACTCTGGCGGCGACGCTGATCACGTCGAGCTCGGCGACGCTGAACGGGTCGGCGAACCCCAACCTCAACTCCGCCTACGGCTACTACCGCTACAGCACGGTCAACCCGGGCGCCTGCAACGACGCGTTCGGCACGCGCGCGCCGCCGCTGAGCTCCTCGGACACTCCGCTCGGCTCGGGCGGCAGCGACGTGGCCTTCGCGCGCTCGATCACCGGGCTCACGCCGGCGACGACGTACTACTTCTGCGCGCTCGGTCGGAACGGTTACGGGACGACGTTCGGCGCGGTCCTGTCGTTCACGACGCTGGCGAACGCGCCCTCGGTGACGACGAGCAGCGCGACGCTGCTGACGGGCACCACGGCGCAGCTCAACGGATCGGCGAACCCGGGCGGCGCCGCCGCGACGGGCTGGTTCCGCTACGCGACGGTGAGCCCGGGATCCTGCAACGACGCCTTCGGCACGCGCGCGCCCGCGGCGGGCGGCTCGTCGCTCGGCTCGGGCAACTCGTCGGTGGCCTACTCGCAAGGGATCACCGGCCTCCTCGCGGGGACGACGTACTACTACTGCGCGATCGCCTCGAACGCGGTGGGGACCTCGTTCGGCGGGGTCGTCTCGTTCACGACGCCTTCGCCGCCCACGGTGACCACGACGGCCGCGTCGAGCGTGACCAACACCTCGGCCGTGCTCAACGGCACGGGCGACCCCAACGGCTCCGCGACGACGGGCTACTTCCGCTACAGCCTCACCGATCCCGGCGCCTGCGACGACGTGTTCGGCTCGCGCGCACCGGTGAGCGGCGGATCCTCGCTGGGCTCCGGCAGCTCGCCGGTCGGCTACGCCCAGTCGATCTCGGGCCTGTCGGCGGGCACGACCTACTACTACTGCGCGATCGCCCAGAACGCCGAGGGAACGGGCTTCGGCGCCGTGCTCACGTTCACCACGCCGAGCGCGCCGACGACGACGACCGCGGCGGCGACCCTGGTGGCCTCGACCTCGGCGACGCTGAACGGGTCGGCGAACCCCAACCTCAACGCCGCCTTCGGCTACTACCGCTACAGCACCTCCAACCCGGGCGTCTGCAACGACCTCTTCGGCACGCGGGCGCCGATCTCGAGCGGCTCGGACTCGGCCCTCGGCGCCGGCAGCAGCGACGTGGCCTTCTCGCGCTCGATCACCGGCCTCACCCCGGGGACGACGTACTACTACTGCGCGCTCGGCCGGAACGCGTACGGGACCACGTTCGGCGCCATCTTCTCGTTCACCACGCTCGCCACCCAGCCTTCCGTGACCACCTCGGGGGCGACCGCGGTGACGACCAGCACGGCCACCCTGAACGCGTCGGGCAACCCGAACGGCGACAACACGACGGGCTGGTTCCGCTACGCCACCGCCAGCCCGGGCACCTGCAACGACTCGTTCGGCACCCGGGCGCCGGCCGCAGGAGGCTCGTCGCTCGGCGGCGGGACGAGCACCACCACCTTCTCGCAGGGGATCGTCGGGCTGAGCCCGGGGACGACCTATTACTACTGCGCGATCGCCCAGAACGCGGTGGGCACGTCGTTCGGTGCGGTCCTGACGTTCACGACGACGCAGCCGCCGACGGTGGCCACGCTCGCGGCGACGCCGGTGACGGCGACGACGGCGACCCTCAACGGATCGGTGAACCCGAACGGGTACGCCACGACGGGCTGGTTCCGCTACGGCACGACCAACCCGGGCGCGTGCGACCAGGTCTTCGGCACGGCGACCACCACGTCGTCCCTCGGCTCCGGCGCGGCGCCCGTCGCGCTCGCGAAACCGCTCACGGGGCTCGCGCCGGCGACGACGTACTACTTCTGCGCCATCGCCCAGAGCAGCATCGGCACCACGCTGGGCGCGGTCCTCTCCTTCACCACGCCCGCAGCGCCGCCCAGCGTGACCACCGTGGCGGCGTCCGACATCACCGAGACGTCGGCGACGCTCAACGCGACGGTCAACCCGAACGGAGGCGACTCCGTGGGGTGGTTCCGTTACTCCACGGCCAATCCGGGAGTCTGCAACGACGCCTTCGGGACGCGCGTCCCGGCGGCCGGCGGCACCGCGCTCGGCTCCGGCAACGGCCCGGTGAGCCTCTCCTTGCCGATCGCCGGGCTCACCACCGGCACGACGTACTACTTCTGCGCGCTCGCCTCGAGCAGCGTCGGCACCTCCGTGGGCACCGTCCTCTCGTTCACCACGGCGGCGGTGCCGGGCGTGACGACCCTGGCGGCGAGCTCGGTGACGACGTCGGGAGCGACGCTCAACGGATCGGGGGATCCGAACGGGTCGGCGGCCACGGGGTGGTTCCGCTACGCCACGGTGAACCCGGGGAGCTGCGACGACAGCTTCGGCACGCGCGCCCCGGCGAGCGGCGGGGCCTCGCTCGGCTCCGGCTCGAGCGCGGTCGCGTACTCGCAGGCGATCTCGGGCCTGGCCACCGGAACCACGTACTACTTCTGCGCCATCGCCCAGAACGCGGCGGGCACGAGCGTCGGCGCGGTGCTGTCGTTCACCACGCCGGCGGCCCCGTCGGTGACGACGACGGCCGCCAGCGCGGTGACGAGCACCGGAGCGACGCTCAACGGCTCGGGGACCCCGAACCTGCTCTCGTCCACCGGATGGTTCCGGTACAGCACGACCCAGCCGGCGAGCTGCAACGACGTCTTCGGCACGCGTGCGCCGGCGGCCGGCGGCACCGCGCTCGGCGCGGGCGCGAGCCCGGTGGCGTACGCCCAGTCCGTGAGCGGCCTCGCGCCCTCGACGACGTACTACTACTGCGCCATCGCCTCGAACTCCGCAGGCACCGGCTTCGGGGCGGTGCAGTCGTTCACCACGGCGGGACCGCCCTCGGTGACGAGCGCGGCGGCGACTTCGGTGACGACCACCGGGGCGACGCTCAACGGATCGGCGAGCCCGAACCAGCTCACGGCCACCGGATGGTTCCGGTACAGCACCACCCAGCCCGCGAGCTGCAACGACGTCTTCGGGACGCGCGCTCCGGCGGCCGGGGGGACGGCGCTCGGCGCGGGCTCCAGCCCGGTGAGCTACTCGCAGGCGATCGCGGGCCTCACCCCTGGAGCGACGTACTACTACTGCGCCATCGCCTCGAACGCCGCGGGCACCGGCTTCGGCGCGGTGCTCTCGTTCACCACGCCGGCGGCGCCGGTGGTGACGACCGCCGCGGCGGGCTCGGTGGCGAGCACGACGGCGACGATCAACGGGTCGGCGAACCCGAAGCTGGCCGATGCCACGGGTTGGTTCCGCTACAGCACGAGCCAGCCCGCGAGCTGCAACGACGCCTTCGGCACGCGCGCCCCGGCGATCGGTGGCACCCCGCTGGGCAACGGTGGAGTCTCGGTGCCTTACTCGGAGGCGCTCGTCGGCCTCACTCCGGGGACGACGTACTACTACTGCGCCATCGCCTCGAACTCGGTCGGCACGGGCTTCGGCGCCGTCCTGTCGTTCACGACGAGCGCGGCGCCGGTGGTGACGACCGCGGCGGCCACCGCGGTCACGAGCACCGCCGCGACGCTCAACGGCTCGGCGAACCCGAAGCTCGACGCGGCCACGGGCTGGTTCCGCTACGACACCGCGAACCCCGGGACCTGCGACGACAGCTTCGGGACGCGCGCGCCCGCCGCCGGCGGCGCCGCCCTCGGGGGCGGCTCGAGCGCGGTCGCCTACTCGCAGCCCATCACGGGCCTCGCCTCGGGGACCACGTACTACTTCTGCGCCATCGCCTCGAACTCGGCAGGCACGAGCTTCGGCGCGGTGCTGTCGTTCACCACCACGGCGGTGCCGTCGGTGACGACCTCGGCCGCGAGCGCGGTGACGAGCACCGGCGCGACGCTCAACGGGTCGGCGAACCCGAACCTCTCTGCGTCCACCGGATGGTTCCGGTACAGCGCGACCAATCCGGGGGCCTGCGACGACGTCTTCGGCACGCGCGCTCCGATCATCGGCGGCACCTCGCTCGGCGCCGGCGCCAGCGCGACGCCGTATGCGCAGTCGGTGAGCGGCCTCGCGCCCGCGACGACGTACTACTACTGCGCCATCGCCTCGAACTCGGTGGGCACCGGCTTCGGGCAGGTGCTGTCGTTCACCACGCCGGCGCCTCCCTCGGTGACGACCGTCGGCGCCACGGCGGTGACGAGCACGGGAGCCACGCTCGACGGATCGGCGACGCCGAACCTCGACGCGGCCACGGGCTGGTTCCGCTACAGCACCACCCAGCCCGCGAGCTGCAACGACGTCTTCGGCACGCGCGCGCCTGCGGCGGGCGGGACGTCGCTCGGCGCCGGCGCGAGCCCGGTGGACTACTCGCAGCCGATCGCGGGCCTCACGCCCGGGGCGACGTACTACTACTGCGCCATCGCCTCCAATTCGCTGGGGACGAGCTTCGGGCAGTTGCTGTCGTTCACCACGCTCGCGGCGCCGTCGGTGACGACGGTCGCCGCGACGGCCGTGACCAGCACCGGGGCGACGCTCGACGGATCGGCCAACCCGAAGCTCGCGGATGCCATCGGCTGGTTCCGCTACGACACCACCGATCCGGGGAGCTGCAACGACGGCTTCGGGACGCGCGTGCCGGCGGTCGGCGGCACCTCGCTCGGGGCAGGCTCGAGCGACGTCGCCTACTCGGAGCCGCTCACCGGCCTCTCGCCTGGAACGACCTACTACTTCTGCGCCATCGCAGAGAACGCCGTGGGCGCCGGCTTCGGCGCCGTGCTGTCGTTCACGACCCCGGCGGCTCCGTCGGTGACGACCGACCTGGCCGCCTCGGTGACCAGCTCCTCGGCGATCCTGCAGGGCTCGGCGAACCCGAACGGGGCGGACGCGAGCGGCTGGTTCCGTTACGACACGACGGACCCGGGGACGTGCGACGACGCGTTCGGGATCCGCGCTCCGATCTTCGGCTCCGCGGCGCTCGGCGCGGGCTCGAGCCCGGTCGCCTACTCCCAGCCGGTCCTCGGGCTCTCGCCGTTCACGACCTACTACTACTGCGCGATCGCCGAGAACTCGGTCGGCAAGAGCTTCGGCGCGGTGCTGTCGTTCACCACGACCAGCGCGCCGAGCGTGACCACCGAGGACGCGACCGACATCACCACCGCGTCGGCGACCCTCAACGGCTCGGCGAGCCCGAACCTGTCCGACGCGACGGGGTGGTTCCGCTACGACACGATCGATCCGGGGACCTGCGACGACGCGTTCGGCACGCGCGCGCCCGCGAACGGCGGGACCGCGCTCGGCGCCGGCGTCGGCGCCGTGGACTTCTCCGAGGCGATCACCGGCCTCTCGCCGGGGACGACCTACTACTTCTGCGCCATCGCCGAGAACTCGGACGGCCTGAGCTTCGGCGAGGTGCTCACGTTCACGACCACGGCGGACGCCCCCAGCGTCACGACGGAGCCGCCGACGCAGGTGATGTCCGACTCGGCGCTGCTCAACGGCTCGGCCAACCCGAACGGAGACGCCGCGACGGGCTGGTTCCGCTACGACACGACCGACCCCGGAGCCTGCGACGACAGCTTCGGCGTTCGCGCCCCGGCCGCCGGTGGCACCGATCTGGGACCGGGCGTCGAGTCCGTCTTCTACTCGGAGGCGATCGCGGGCCTCGAGCCGGGCGTGACCTATTACTACTGCGCGATCGCAGGCAACTCGATCGGGACCAGCTTCGGCGAGGTCGTCTCCTTCGTCGCCGGAGCGGCCGCGCCGACGGTGACCACCGAGGACGCGACCGACGTGGCCGGCGGCGCCACCATCCACGGCACGGCCGATCCGAACGGCTCGGACGCGACGGGCTGGTTCCGCTACGGCGAGTTCGACCCCGGCGACTGCGACGACTCCTTCGGCATCCGCGTTCCGGAGACCGGCGGCTTCGATCTCGGCGGCGGCACCACCGGCGTGCCCTACGAGCAGGCCTTGAACGAGGCCGATCTCGAGCCCAACCGCACCTACTACTACTGCGCGGCCGCCAGCAACACGGCGGGCGCGGCGTTCGGAGAGGTGCTGTCCTTCACGACGGACGCCGTGCCGCCCGTCATCGAGACGACGCCGGCGGACGTCACCGCCGCCGACGTCACCTTGAACGGCACGGCCAACCCCATGGGCGCCGTGACGACCGGGTGGTTCCGCTACGACACGGCGGATCCGGGCGACTGCAACGACACGTTCGGCACGCGGGTGCCGACCGCCGACGGCGAGTTCATCGGCGACGGGCGTGACGCGGTCCCGTTCAGCGAGGCGGCGGCGGCGCTGGCTCCGGGGACGTACTACTACTGCGCCATCGGCTCCAACGAAGCGGGCACCGCGTACGGCGAGGTCCTGACCTTCGAGGTCGCCGAGCAGGTGGACACCCCGCCGAGCCCGAAGGCGTCGGACTCGGAAGAGGGCGGCTGCGGTTGCCGGGTGACCTCCGAGCGCAGCGGGTCGACGACGGCGTCGGCCTCGCTGGCGGCCTTGCTCCTCCTCGCGCTCCGTCGCCGCCGCCGCCGGGGGTGACCCGCAGCCGTGGGTGACTCACAGGGAGTCGGGGGGGCAGGATCTCTTTGGGTCGATTCGCGCCCACGCCGTGCGGCGTGAGCGCCGATCGGCCGGATGAAGAGCTCCCTGTCTCCCGACTCGCCGTGATTGCCGCCCGGATCTCGCCGGGCGGACACCCGCACCGCTTCGCTGCGGTCGAGTCGATTGACGCCCGGGAGCGGAATCCCCGCGTCCGCATTGCGCAGCCGCCGCCCGAGTCGAGAGGTCAGGGGATCGTGCCGCCCGCGATCACGGTCGCGGTGCGCTTCGGCTCGAAGAGCTTGGCGGCCTCGTCGAGCCGCTCCTTCGTGGTCGCGTCGAGCGCCTGCATCAGGGGAGCGCCCTCGATCCCGAGCTGCGCCCGCAGGAGCCGGGCCACCGCGAAGGCGCGCGGGTCCTTCGCGCACAGGGTCGGGTCGACGAGGTGGGGCTCGAGGAAGAGCCGGAACGTCTCCCGGGCTCGAGCGACGTCGTCCGGCGCGGGCGGTCGCCCGACGATCGTGGCCGCCTCGGCGCGAATGCGCGCCGCGGCCGGCTCGGGCTGCTCTCCCTGCCCGACAGGTCCGGTGATGAAGAGGATCTCGGGGCGCTTGGTCGGATCGTAGCTGGCCTCCCACGCGTGGGGCTGCGAGCTCTTGTCCATCAGCCGCGCGGAGAGGAGGAGGAACGGGGAGTACAGCGGGTCGGATGCTGCCGGCGCAGGGACCGCGACGGCGACGGCGCTCGGAGAATCCCCCATCACCAGGGTTCCCTTGACGGTCGCATCCGCGGCGTCGCGCGATACGGGCGGCCTCCCCGCGGGCAGCTGCCCGAAGGCCGTCTCGAGATGGGCTCGGATGGGGTCGGCGTCGAAGCGCCCGGTCACGGTGATGCGGGCGTTGCCCGGCTTGTAGTGCGCCTGCAAGAAGCCGGTGAGCTCGTCGAGGGTGATCGCCTCCACCTCGGAGGCGATCCCGCGGCGCTTGCCGTTGCCGCGCGTCGGCCGTACGGCCTCCTCGGCGTAGCTCATCGCCGTCGACGAGGCGTCGCCGCCCGAGAGCTTCGCCAGCTCTTCGAGCAACGGCGTCCGCGCGCGCTTCAGGTCGTCCTCCGTCGGAGCGGCCTTCGACATCCAGGCCGCGACCTCGTCGAGCGCCGCGGCGAGCTGGTCGCGCGGCACCGCGACGGAGTAGAGGGTGTAGTCGGTGCCGGTCTCGACCAGGCGTTCGGGCCTCCCCGCGGGGGCCGACGTCGACAGCACACGCCCGGCCAGCCGAGCCATGCCGGAGCGACCTGGAGGGTCGTGATCGATCCCGACCCGGAGGAGGACGGCGATGGCCGCCGAGTCGCTGCACGGCCCGGAGACGAGGTCGACCTCCAGGCCGTTCTGCAGCCGGAGGGAGCGCTCCGCCAGCACCTCGGGGTGCTCCTGACCGCCCGAGCACCGGCACGACGCTGCCGGCCCCAGCATCGCGGCGGCGGCGAGCAATGCGAGAAACGGCTTCTTCATCGGGCGGCGGATTATCGCGCCCGGATCGAGGGGTGTCCACCCGTGTCCTCGCATACACTGAAGCGGTGCCGGGCAGAGCTCCGCTCGCCACTCGTCTCCGCGCCTCGCCGATGATGTCAGCCCGAAGCCACGCTTGGAGCGGCGCCCCGGAGGTGACCGCAGCCGTCGACGTGGCGGCCGACGGACGATTGCAGCCCGCCGCGGTGGGTTGGTCGCGCCGCGCTCTGCAGCGCACGCCGCTCGGTCGGGCCCGCGGCCGTCGCAAGCGCTGGGAGCACTGGGCGGTCATGACCGACGAGCTCCTGTTCGTGCTCACGCTCGCCGACGTCGACTACCTGGCCTTCGCCGCGACGGCGGTCGTGGAGCTCGCTCGCGGCGACTGGAGCCGCGCGGCGACGCTGCTCCGGCCCGGATCGCTGGCGTTTCCCGACGCCGTGCACGGCGCCGACCTCGAGGTCGACCGGCGCGGGTTCTACGCCCAGCTCGCGGAGGGACCGGACGAGACACGCATCGAGGTCTCGGCGCGGACGCTCTTCGGGCCGCCGATCGAGGCGCGGCTGGTCGTCGCGCGTCCGGCCCATCACGAGACGCTCAACGTCGTCGTCCCGTGGAGCGAGACGCGCTTCGCCTTCACCTCGAAGCAGATCGCGCTCCGCGCCGAGGGCGAGATCCGCGTCGGCGCGCGACGCTTCCACGTGGGCGGTCCCGAGGCCTTCGCGGCCCTCGATCACGGCCGCGGCGTCTGGCCCTGGCGGACGCGCTGGAGCTGGGGGTGCGGAGCCGCGAAGGTCGGCGACCGCGTCGTCGGGCTGAACCTCGGCGCGCAATGGACCGACGGTACGGGGCAGACCGAGAATGGCATCGTCGTCGGCGGCCGTTTGCACAAGATCCATGATCCGGTGAGGTTCGTGATGGATCCCATGGCTCCGCAGAGCCCCGTCGCGGTGTCGGGCCCGGGCGTCGAGCTGACGCTCACGCCCCTCGTCCGCGAGCGCGTACGCCTTCCCCTCGGCGTGCTCGCCGCCGACCTCGATCTGCGGATCGGGCGCTGGCGCGGCGCCGTCACCGTCGGCACCGAAGCCGTGCCGATCGACGGCGCGCTCGGCTGGGCCGAGGAGATGCACGCCCGCTGGTGACGGCAACCGTGCCCTCGAGCGGATGGGAAGCGAGACGGAGGGCTTCGCCCTCGCTCAGCAGCCGTTGCCTCCGGCCGCTTGGCAGATCTCCTGCGCCGTGCGGGCGACGTTGAACGCGCGCAGCCCGTCGATGGCCCCGTCGAACGGGGAGAGGCCGTCGGGATCGTTCGAGCCGATGAACACGTCCGTCGTCGCCGGCGCGAAGGCGCCGACGAAGCTCGCCGTCGTGTCGACGACGCCGCCGACGTACGCGGTGATGCGCACCTTCGTGCCGTCGCCGGGATCGGTCTCGAACACGCACGCGACGTGCGTCCACTGGCCGGCGGGCAACGACGTGGTGCCGAACACCGTGAACCCCGCGTTGCAGCGGATCACGCTCGGGCCGTTGTCGATCGACGCCCCGTAGAGGAACATGCTGTACCCTCCGCCGGCGTCGACGATGGCCGCACGCTCGCCGCCCGAAGGCACGCTCGTCGGGTTGACCCAGAGCTCGACGGTCACCGGATCGTGGTTCCAGGCGGCGCCGTTCGACACCTTCACCTGCGCGCCGGCGAGCTCGAGCGCCTGCCCCGCCTGCCCCGCGACGAAGGACGTGCTCCCCTGGACGACGAGCGACGCGCCGCTCGGCGAGCCGTCGGCGAGGCTCCCATCGAACGGGTAGCAGGCGATGAGCTGACCGGCGTCGCCGCAGAAGGTCGGCCCGCCGCCGGTGCCGGAGCTGCTCGACGAGCTCGACGTCGACGACGAGCTCGCCGAGCCGGAGGACGAGCTCGACGACGACGTCGCCCCCGCGCCGCCCGCGCCTCCCGCTCCGGAGCTGGAGGAGCTCGTCGAGCCGGACGTCGAGGAGCTCGTCACCGACCCGGCGCCGCTTCCTCCGCCGCCACCCGACCCCGAGCCGTCCGAGCTGTCGAGGCCCTGTGTCGTCAGGAGGCAGCCTGCTCCGACCGCCGCGGGCAGCGCGACGAGCAGGACGACGGCGAGCACCGCGGCGCGGCGAGCCATGCGGACATGCTACGCGAGCTCAGCTGGACCGTGGGCCGAATTCCCCGCCGCGCTCGATCGAGACCTTCGGTTCCTCGCTGCCGTCGAGCAGCCGCGACCTCCCGCACATCCCCGCGTCTCTCCGCCGGAGGTGACATCGCCGCGACCGCGCGGTAGGTCTCCGTGGTCTTCCGCCGATGACCCGCACGCGCACTCCTCTCGGCGACTCGCACAACTTCGGGCGGCGCGTGTCGCTGACGGCCGGGCGCGTCGCCAAGCCGCGCACCCTGCTCTGGGAGTGGCTGATGCTCTCCGCGGAGAGCCCGCTCCGTCGCTTCCTCGACGAGGCGGCCCTCTCGGACGGGCTGGGACGCGAGGCGTTCGGCTTCCTCCCCGAGCTCAAGTTCTTCGGATCGCGCGCGCCCATCGGTGGCGAGGTGGAGCGGGTCGAGCTGGATCCGCTTCCGGCGCCCTCCAAGGTGCGGAGGCGTGCGCTCGCGCGCATCGTGGGCAGGTCGATCGCGCTCTGGAGCTGGCTCGGCGTCTCCGATCTGCATTGGGAGAACCTCGTGCTGGGCATCGGCGACCGCGGTCGCGTGATGTTCGCGCCCCTGGACATCGAGATGATCCTGGCCGACCTGGCCTCGCCGACGGCGACGAAGCTCCTGCCCGACGCGGACCCGGAGTACGCGGCGATCTGCCGTCACGCCTGCGGCGTGCGGCGCGTGCTGCCCTATTTGGGCAAGCCGGTCGACCCCGCCGACCTGCTCGCGATGGCGGCCGCCTACCGCAGCACGCTCGCGTTCCTCGATCGTCACGCGAGCACGATCGCCGACTTGATCGCTCGCCTGCCTCGCCTGCGGGAGACGCCCATTCGCGTCTGCCTGCGCGGGACCGATGAATACGTGCGCGCACGATCGGAGCCGCTGTGGCCGCCGCTGCTCGACGCCGAGGCGGAGCAGCTGGCCCGCGGCGACATTCCGTACTTCTTCCGGCTCTACGGACGCCCGGGCATCCACTACTACGGCGACCGAACGCTCCGTCGGCTCGAGCGCATCCCGCTCCAGGGCGATGTGCCGAAGCTCGACCCCGCGCTTCGACTCTCGCGCGGCCTTCGATCACCGTCGCGGAGGAGGCTGCGCGAGGAGGGGCTGTTCACGCTGCTCGGCGCCTTCGACCACGCGTCGCTCGCCGGCCGACACGCGGACGACGAGCTCGCGGTGAGGTTCGGGGCGCGCACCCTCGTCGTGAAGCTGCCCACGGGCGAGGAGCTGCATTCCCGGCGCAACCTGAGCGCGTTCGTCGGGAGCGTCTATCTGCCGTGCCGCTGCGGCGAGGTTCGATCGGTGTTCGTCCCGCCCGTCACGACGTGCGAGGCGCGTTCGTGATCCCTCGTGCAAGCACCAACGAGACGTCCTAGCCTGCCGGCGCCGTGGATTCCTCCGTCTGTGACAGTTGCCGTCGTCCACGCGTCGCGTGCGTGTGTGATCGCATCGTCTCGTATCCGACCGAGCGGCGAGTGCTCATCCTGCAGCATCCACAAGAGCAGGATGCCATCCTGGGCTCGGCGCAGATCTTGGTCGCCAGCCTCCCGAAGGCGAAGCTCGTCGTCGGATTGAGCTGGCGAAACCTCGCGCACGCCCTCGGCGAGGAGGACGTCGACGTCCGCCGCTGGGCGGTTCTCTTCCCCGATCGCGAGTCGGCGGGCGACGAGGTCGTGGCCAGGAGCGGTGCCACCCTCGAGCCGTCCGCGCTCGAAGGCATCGTGGTGCTCGACGGGACCTGGTCCAAGGCCAAGACCTTGTGGTGGCGCAATCCGTGGCTGTCCAAGATGAACCGACTCACGCTCAAGCCGTCGAAGCCCTCGATCTACGGCCGCCTGCGCGCAGAGCCCAGGCGCGAGTACGTGTCGACGCTCGAGTCCGTTGCGGCAGCGCTCACCCTGTGCGGCGAATCGCCCGAGATCGAGGCTGGCCTCTCGCGTGTCTTCCGGACGCTGGTGCAGCGCGTCCGCGACGCCCACCTCGTTCCGGCTCCGGCTCGACGGCCGCCGGGGAGGCGACGTGGCCCGGCGCCAGCGCGACCTCCGGGCACGCGGACGACGAAGTGATCCCCGCGGGCGGCCCGACGGGCGTCGAGCGAGGTGTCGGCGCGAGCGCTGGATCGCCGGCAGCTCGCCTCGCCGCGCCACCGGGCACAGATTGGTGACGCGCGTACGGCTCGCCGCCGTCGTCCTTGCGCACGACCGCCCAATCAGCCCTCCGCGTCGGCGTTGACGCGGAGGACGGGACGACGGGCGTAGGCCGGCCGCACTGCTGCACACCATCCGAGACGCCCCATCCTGCTACGGCAGGGACGGTGCGGCGCTCGTAGGCGCGAGCGCCAGGCTCGAGCTCCGGCTTGCGCCCCGCGGCGGATCGCGCTGTCTTGCCTGCGTGGGCATCCCCGGAGGCGTCCGGTACGAGGCCAGCGCCATCGACCTCGTCGAGGTGAGAGACAGCTGCGACGCGTGCCGGGCGGACCGGCGCGCGAGCGTGCTCGTGCTCGCTCGCGGCGAGGGCGGTGCCCCGCTGTTCCTGTTCCGCGGACAGGCCCAGGCCGAGGCGGCGGCGCGGGCGGTCGACGCGATCCCCGAGGTGGCGCGCGTGCTCGCGATGGTCGCCAGGTGCCCGAGCTGCGGCGAGCGCGACGCCGAGACGGCGCGCGCCCGACGGAACGCGCACGCCCTCCGATGGGCGTGGCGCGGGCTGCCGATCGCGTTCTCGCTCATGGTCGCCGAAGCGCTCCTTCTGACGTTCGTCTGGGGGTTCGGGCTGCCGACCGCCGCGCTCTTCGCCGTGGCGGGGCTGAACCTCGGCGCGGTGATCGTCGTCGCGACGCGGCGCGCGATCCGAGCGGACCACGCCGCGGCGGACCGGCGCGTGGAGTGGACCCGCGTGCGGCCGAATGGCTCGAAGAAGTGGCAGAAGCTCCGATGAGCGCTCGGGTCGTCGGCTGCCGTGAGCGCGCGCGAGCCACGGAATCGCCGGCGTCGGCGACTTGGCCTGGAAGCCACGGCTGGTCATCGCGTCTTGGCCCCGTCGGGGTAGTGCTCGATGGAGACTCGCGAGGCGCCGTGTCCGGAGCCTAGCGCGGCACGAGGGTCTCCCAGCGGGAGGCTCGGGTGGACGAACGACCGGATCTTCGGGACGGCCGGCGGTCTGCAGCGGCTCCTCGATCGTGGATGATGACGAGCATGAAGAAGGTGCTCACCGCCAACCTCGTCCTCATCGTGGTCTTCGCGATCGCCACCGGCGTCACCAAGCTCGTCCCCAACAACCCGGATCTCGCGCTGTTCGCGAACATCGGGCTCGGCCGCGTGGCCGTGGCGTGCTTCGGGATCGTGCAGCTGTCCGCCGGGCTCGGCATGCTCTTCGACAGGTCGCGGCGTCCAGGCGCGCTCGTGCTCGCGCTCTGCAACGCGATCGCGACGTCGGCTCTCCTCGCGTCGCACGTCGTCGTGTTCGGCGTCGTCTCGATCCTGTTCGTCGCGATGGCGCTCCTCACGCTGCACCCCGCGACGCCGCGGCTCGGCGCACCCCGGGCGGCAAGCCTGGGCGGGGGCTGACCTCCTCGTCGCACGACCTCGCACTCCCGGAGGGGTGCTGGGGGTCGGGCTCGGGAGGCCCTCATAGATGCGTCGGGCCTTCTCCGTCGCCGCGCGTCATGTGGATCGCGTCGAGGGGGAGGCGCGGCCCGCCGCCGATCGCCCTGGCAAGCGGCTTCGAGGCGGCGAAGACGAAGTTCGACGGCCCGCGGAGGAAGCCGGCCCGGCGCAAGGCGCCGCGCCAGGCCCGGTGGGATTGGTTGGAGACGACGAGATCGACGCCGCGCTCCTCGAGGAAGCGCGTCGCGGCCTGCGCCACCAGGGGCTCGGCCCCGGGCTCGGCGACCGCGTCGACGATCGAGCCGAGGCGCATCGCCGCGAAGTGCTTGTGGTCGGTCATGGCGGTGTCGCGCACGACGGCCCAGCCCGCCACCGCGCCGCCCCGGCGGACCTCGAGCCGGAGGTGGCGCGGATCGGTCGACGGGTAGAGCGCGTTCAGCGTGGCGGCGTTGCGCTCGGCGACGAGGGCGTCGCCGGCGCGCGCACGCTCCCAGACGGAGTCGGCGCCCACGCCGAACACGGGGACCAGGTCGGCCGACACGCCGGGCGGCGCCTCGCGGGCGATCCACGAGAAGAGCGACCCCAGGGCGAGCGCGCCGGCGCCGCTCGCCGCGGCGGCGTCGAGGAGCGCGCGCGCGATCCGCGTCCGGCGGAGCGGGCGGATGTTCCGCAGGAAGGCGGCGGGCCGCACCACGCGGAAGTAGAACGGGACGAGCTCCATCGCGAAGCCCGCGGCCCGGAGGAGCTTCGGGTAGGCGTTGTGGAAGCCGCCCATGCCGAGCGAAAAGAGCAGCGGGCTCTTGCCGAGCGCGCTCGTGAGGAGCTGCAGCGCCACCGCGCCGTGGGCCGGGCTGACGCTGCCCTCGGAGAGCGGCAGCATGAGGCAGCCGACCGTCTTGCGTTCGCCGCGGATCAGGAACGGCTGGCGCTTGAGGATGTAGCCGCCGCGGACGACGCCGCCGTCGACGACGACGAAGTACTCCTCGTAGACGTCGAGCCCGTCGCGCCGCGGGAGCCACTCGGGCACCGAGGAGCGCTGGAACCAGAACGGCGAGCCGCCGCGGCGGATGCGCTCGTTGAACGCGGCGACCGCCGGCTCGAGATCCGGCGTGTAGGGGACGATGGCGGCCATGCTAGCTCGAGCCCTCCACGAGCTTGTGGACGAGCCAGCGCCGCTCGAGGCGGGCGCGCTCGGCCGGGGTGAGCGTGTGGTGCGCGCCGCGCTGGGCGCGCAGGTGATCGAGGAGCTCCGAGATCGGGACGAACCAGCCGCCCTTCGCCGCGAGGCGGGTCATCAGCGCGCGGAACCGCGGGTCGACCCGGCCGCCGTTCGTGAAGCGCTTCCCGAAGTGCGTATACATGAGGCAGGCGCCGCCCTCCTCCTCGAGGCGGTCCTGGTTCGCGGGCGAGAGCGTCGCGCAGTAGCGGTCGACGTCGCCGCCCTCGGAGCAGGCGTACCAGGCGTTCACGAAGGGGCGGGCCGGATCGTGGTAGGGCATCTCGGGGCAGGCCTCGAGGGTGTTCACGTCGGCGAAGGTGAAGTTGCGGACGTAGGTGACGCGCTCGCGGCAGAGATCGCCCCAGAAGAAGCGATCGCCCGGCACGTGGCCGCGGAACCAGCCGGCGTGGCGGCCGCGCGTGAGGAGCTGGTAGGCGAGGCGCCGCGCGCCGCCGAGGCGGTCGGGGCCCCAGTAGATGCCCTCGCGGCAGCTCGTGTGGTTGGCCATCGCCCGCGGGTAGCCGCCGAAGAGCGTCGCGAAGCGCTCGAGGCCGCGCTCGGTGTCCTCGCGCGGCGAGCTGTGGAACGTCGCGTTGTGGTAGCCGATCTCGAAGCCCTCGCGCTGCAGCCCCTGCACCCAGGCGAGGTAGGCCGGATCCTCGCAGGTGGCGCCGCCGACGTCGGCGGGCTCGCGCGTGCCGCCGAGCGGCCACACCGATTTCGTCGTGCGGAAGCCGAGATCGCGCAGGAGCGCGTACACCGGGGCGACGTTCTCGACCGTCGCCCGGTCGGTGTCGTCGAAGACGGTGAAGGCGAAGCGCTTGCCGCCGGGCCACTGGATCGTCGGGGCCATGTCGCTCCTGCTCACGCGGGCACGAGGTCGACGAAGCGCGGGGGAGGGTAGGGCGCCGCCGCGCTCCAGCGGAAGCGCAGGCCGCCGTCGCAGGCGAAGCCGGAGCGCCGCCAGAGCTCGAGGCAGGGGCCGTTGCGCGGCGTCTCGAGGAGCTCGGCCTCGATCACGTCGACGCCGCGCGCGCGGGCCTTGTCGACGAGCCACGCCACCATCGCCTCCTCGACCTTGCGGCCCATGACGCGGCAGCTGAGGACGAAGTCGGCGATGGCGGCGATGCCGCGATCGAACGAGAGGCTGGCCACCCCGACGAGCCCCGAGTCGCCGAAGCGATCGCGAACGCGGAAGGCCCACACCTCCCGATCGCCCTCGGCCGCCCAGCGCACGAGCTCGGCCTCGGTGAGGCGGCGGGTGCGCAGGTTCATCTGGTTGGTCTTGTTGAGGAGCTGCGCGACCCGCGTGAGGTTGCCTTCGCCGAGCGGCTCGACGCCGACGACCACCTCCAGCGTCGCGAGCCACTCCTCGGGGCTCGAGACGGCCCGCATCGCCTCGCTCCGGCTGTGCTCCGAGGCGTACATCGCCGCGCGCTCGCGGTCCTCGTCGCTGACGGCGAGCGTGTCGAAGCAGCGGAGGCCCTCGAGGGCGGCGCGGTACTGCATCGGGTCCCTCGGCCAGTCGGGGACGAGCACCTCCGGCAGGGCCTCGCGGACGCGGGCGCGCTCGACGGGGTTGTCGTCGATGAAGACGACCGAGCCGAGACCGAGGCGGAGCTCCCGGGTGAGCTCGACGATGTTCTTCGCCTTGTCCTGCCAGTCGATGCGCCAGCCGGCGAAGTCCTTGCGGCGGAGCGCCATCTCGGGGTGGCGATCGATCGCCTCGAGCGCCACCGCCTCGGTGTTCTTGCTGGCGATGCCGAGCAGCACCCCGCGGCGGCCGAGCGCCTGGAGCGCGCGCTGGAAGTCCACGAACGCCTCGCCCGCCGGATCGTGCCCTCCGAGGCGGAGGCGCTCCCACCCCACGTCGCCGACGACGCCGCCCCAGAGCGTCTCGTCGAGGTCGAGGATCACGAGCTTCCTCGCCTCTCCGTGGAGCGCGCGCCACGCCGCCTTGACGTCCTTCGCGGCCTCCTCGAAGACGCCGGCGGCGAAGGGGACCTTGGCCATGTGCCAGAGCCGGGCGCTCGCGCCGCCTCCGGCGGCCATCCAGCGCTGCGCGTCGAGCACGAAGACGTTCGAGGCGCCGCCGACGGCGGCGCACAGGCGCAGGTTGGCCTGCATCAGGGCGCCGGCGACGCCGAGGCGCGGTCGCAGATCGAGCAGCCCGTGGCCGCGGCTCGTCTGCGGCATCACCCACGTGGGCACGAGCAAGGCGCGCACGCGCTCGCTCGCGCGGAGCAGCGCCGCGGCGTAGGCGTCGACGTCGTGGCGGAGGCGCTGGACGTCGAGCGGCTGGAGCGCGAGCGCGTCGGTGAAGGCCGGGAGCACCGCCTCGGGGCGGGTCCACACCACCGCCATCTCCGGCGGCGGCGACCAGCAGGGGAGCGCCTCGTCGAGCAGGACCGGCACGACCTGGCCGTACGGGGCGGCGGCGGCGGCGAGCGCCGGCGCCTCTTCGTCGCTCTCGAGGTGCCCCGCGAAGTTCAGGACGTTGAAGTCCGAGATCAGGAGGCACGGAGGCGAGGGCTCACGCACGCGCAGCCTCCGCGAGGCGGCCGTGGACGAAGTCGGCGAGGGCCCCGAGCGTCCGGAAGGAGTGGTCGGGGCGGGCCATCGCCGCCTCGTCGGCGAGCGCCACGCCGACGCCGAAGGCGCGCTCGATCTCCGCCTCGGCGGCGACGATGAGGTTGACGAGCCCGAGCGAGTCGAGCGCGCCGGCCGGCCCGACGAGCGCGGCGTCGAGCGTCTTGGTCAGGCGCTTGGAGCGCGGCCGGTGGCGGTTGATCTCGTCCACCGCGGCGAACAGCGCGCGGGTCACGTCGTCCTTGGTGGGGCCTCGAGAGGGCGCAAGGGTGGCGGCCATCGCCGGATCCGATGCGCGGGCGGCGGCGCGGTTGCGCGTCCGTGCGGGGCGCGCGCCGCGGTAGGATGCGCGCCGCATGCCCGAGCTGCCCGAGGTGGAGCACGCGCGGCGATCGCTCACGCGGTGGCTCGCCGGACGGCGCGTCACCCGCGCCGAAGCGTCGCCGACCCGGATCTTCCGCGGCGGCGACCGCCGGGACTTCGAACGCGCGCTCGCCGGACGGACGCTCCTCTCCGCCCACCGCCACGGCAAGCAGCTCGTCCTCGGCTTCGACGGCGAGATCGCCGTCCTCAGCCACCTCGGCATGACGGGGCGCTGGCTCCGGCGCGCCCCGGGCGAGGCGCCGCCGTCGCACAGCCGGGCGCGCCTCGTCCTCGACGACGGTACGGTGGTCCACTACGACGACCCGCGCCTCTTCGGTCGCATCGAGGTCGTCCCCGCTCCGCGCGTCGCCTCGCACCCGAGCCTCGCCGCGCTGGGCCCCGATCCCCTCGCGCACGGCGTCGACCTCGGGCGGCTCGCCGCCGCGCTCGCCAAGAGCTCGCGCGCGGTGAAGGTGGCGCTGATGGACCAGCGGGTGATCGCGGGCATCGGCAACATCCACGCGACCGAGGCGCTCTTCCGCGCCCGCATCCACCCGGCCCGGCCCGCCCGATCGCTCCAGCGGGCCGAGGTCGGGGCGCTCGCCCGCGGCGTCCGCGCCTCGATCGCGTTCGCGCTCCGCGATCTCGGCGAGCCGGGGGACGACATCACCTACCTCTCGCAAGGCGCGGCCGCGCAGAAGCCGCGGCGCGGTCGGGGCGCCGCGAAGGCGCGCCGCGATCCCAACCCGTTCCTCGTCTACGACCGCGCGGGCGAGCCCTGCCCGCGATGCGGCCACACGCTCCAGAAGACGACGCTCGGGGGTCGCACCAGCGCCTTCTGTCCGAAATGCCAGCCGCGCCGTCCGCTTCGCGCTTGAACGACGGCGCGTCCGGTCCGAGGATGCGCCGCCCCGTCATGCCGCGAATCCGCCCAGCCATCCTGCTCGCCGCGGCGATGGCGCTCGCGCTCTGCGCGGCGAGCGGACGGGCGGGCGCCGATCCCGGGGACGAGCTCACCGTCACGGTGCTCACGTTCGGGCCGGGCGACGATCCGTTCGACAAGTTCGGCCACGACGCCATCTGGATCCACGACGCGAGCGACGAGGAGGACTACGTCTACAACTACGGGACGTTCTCCTTCGGCTCGAAGTCGACGATCCTCAAGTTCTTCGTCGGGCGCTTCACCTACTGGCTGTCCCGCGGGCACCTGAGCTCGACGATGAGGAGCTACGGCCGCGAGAACCGGACCATCGACGCCCAGGAGCTCGCGCTCTCGGCCGCGCAGAAGAAGGCGCTCTTCGATCGGCTCGAGGAGAACCGCAAGCCCGAGAACAAGTACTACAAGTACGACTACTACCGGGACAACTGCTCGACCCGCGTGCGCGACATCCTCGACGAGCTCACCGGTGGCCGCGTGCGCGCCGTCTCGGGCGGGCCCGCGAGCATGACCTACCGCGCGCACACGCTCCGCCTCACCGCCGATTACCTCCCGGAGTACCTGATCCTCGATCTGGTCATGGGCGATCTCATCGATCGGCCGATCACCGAGTGGGACGAGGCGTTCCTTCCCGGCAAGCTCCAGGAGACGCTCCGCAAGGTCACGATCCCGGGCCCCGGGGGCGAGGTGCCGCTCGTCCGCTCCGAGCGGCGGATGCTCGAGGCGCGGCGCGAGCCGCCTCCCGCGGCGCCGCCCTCGCGCACCGGCTGGATGGCGCTCGTGGGCGCGCTCGCCGGCGGCGCGCTGGCGGCGCTCGGACGCGCGGCGCCGCGTCGGCCGGCGGCGCGCGTCGGCTTCGGCGGGGCGCTCGCGCTCTTCGGCCTCGTCGTCGGCTTCTTCGGCTGGTTCTTCCTGGCGGCGTGGGCCCTCACGGATCACGAGGTCGGCTACCGCAACCAGAACCTCTTCTTGTGCGCGCCCTGGGCGATCGCGCTCGCCGGGATGGGCATCGGCGTCGCGCGGGGCAGGCTCGCGTCGATCCGCCGCGCGCGCGCGCTCGTCCTCGCCGGGCTCGCGGCGGCTCTCCTCGGCGCCTTGGTGAAGCTGCAGCCGTGGCTCGTCCAGGACAACGCGCGGATGCTGGCGCTGCTCCTGCCGGTTTGGACCGGCGCCGCCATCGGCGCCGCGGGCCTCACGCGTCCGCGCGGCGAGCCGGCGGCTCGCGCTGCAGACGACGCCGGAACGCGCTCGGGCTCACCCCGAGGTGCCGCTTGAAGACCTTGGTGAAGGCGTCCTCGGACGAGTAGCCGACGAGCTCCGCCACCGCGGCGGTCGAGAGCGATCCGCGCCGCATCAGATCGGTCGCGTTGTGCACGCGCCACCGGGCGAGATACCGGGCCGGCGGCTCGCCCACGGCCTCGGTGAACTGCTCGAAGAAGCGCGTCCGCGAGAGGCCGACGCGCGAGGCCAGCGTCGAGGCGCTCCAGCGCGAGGCCGGCTCGGCGTGGATGAGCGCGAGCGCCTGGCCGATCTGCGGATCGCGCAGCGCGGCGAGCCACCCGCGGGCCTGGGTCGGGGCCGAGGCGACGTGACGGCGCAGCACCTGGACGAAGAGGATGTCGGTGAGGCGAGAGAGCATCTCGGCGACGCCGGCGTCCTCGCGCTCCACCTCGGCCTCGAGCATGCGCAGCGTGGTGTCGACCCAGGGCGCGAGCTCGGCGCCGTCGGCCCGCGCGTGCAAGAGCGGCGGCAAGAGGCGCAGGAGCGCGGCACCGCCGTCGTGGTCGAGCTCGAACTTGCCGCAGATGAGCCGCGTCTCGGTCCCGCCGCCGCCGTGCTCCAACAGGGGCAGCGCGCCGTCGCGCCGCGGGCGGAGCAGATCGATCGACGCCGGGCGCGTCGACGGATCGTCGCTCATCACGTGCGCGTCGCCGTGGGCGAGGACGACGACGTCGCCCGGCCCGAGCGGCGTCGCCTCGGCGTCGCCGTCGCGCCGGACGAAGCAGCGTCCGCGCAGGACCGCGTGGAAGATCGCGCGCGGCGCGCCCGGCGAGCGCACGCCCCACGGGGCGGTGAGGCGGGCGCGCGAGATCAAGCTCGAGCCCAGGCGCACCGAGCGGAGGATCCTGCTGAGCGCGTCCATCGAGCGGCAGCGTAGCAGAGCGGGGCCCCCCGCCGCCGCGATGGACCGCAGTCCGGACGATCGAGCGGATCGTCCGGACGCCCGGCGGGTTGTGGGGCCGCTCGCCCGTGAGCAACGTCCTCGCATCCGGCCGCAGGCCCTGAACCCGCGAGGTGACGATGCTCCCCCGAACGCTTCGACTCTGGCTCGACGTACTGGCCCTCTCCGCCGCCGCAGTCGGCGCCGTGGGGTGCGGCGACGACACCGACTCGCCCGGCGGGTCCGGCACGACCACCGCGACGACCACGTCGAGCTCCGGCGGCGGCGGTGGGCTCGGCGGCTCCGGCGGCGCAGGCGGCTCCGGCGGAAGCGGCGGCGAGGGCGGCGCCGGCGGCGGCGCCGTCCTCGAGCTCGACGCGCTCGTGCGCGGTCCGCTCGCGGCCGCGGACCTCGCGGCGGCCAAGGCGCAGCACGACGCGCTCGCGAGCGGCGGCGAGCCATCCGCGAAGGCGCTCGGCGACTTCGGGCACGCCGCGATGCTCGGGACCACGCTCTTCGGTACGACCGAGAACGAATTCCTGGCGCTCGACCGCTGGAGCACCGAGAACATGGACCAGATCTACGGGGATCCGGGCTTCCAGCAGGCCTTCGGCGCGCTCTTCGCCGCGCCTCCGACGTTCGAGAAGTTCCGCCGTCGATTCACCTGGCACGGCTGGGGCGATCTCACCTCGGGCGACGCCTTCCCGCAGCACTGGTTCGTGGTCGTCCGCGGCCGCCTCGCCGCGGCCGACGAGGCGACCTCGCAGGCGACGCACGACGCGCTCGCGAGCGGCGGCGAGCAGGCGGCGACCGCCGCCGGCGACGTCGCGCACGTGGCGTTCCTGGGCCGCGACGACGCCCGCGAGTTCCTCGCGATCGACGTGTGGCAGAGCGCGGACAACATCGAGGCTGTCTACGGCGACCCGGCGTTCCAGCAGGGCTTCGCGAGCTTGTTCGAGGCGACGCCGACGCTCGGCGTCTACGTCTCGACCGACTGGCACCAGTGGTGATGGAGGAGGAAGCGATGGCTCGATTCGGCAAGAACATGAAGCTGACGGTGGACAAGGCCTTCCGCGCGCGGCTGCGCGCGTTCTTCGGCGAGGTGCTCGGCATCGAGCCCGCATCGCCGATGCCGGAGCTCGAGCTCTACAGGCTCGAGGACGGCTTCCAGATCGGCGTCTTCTTCGCCGAGGCGAAGGACGCGCTCGCCGAGGCGGATCAGGCGAAGGGCGCGTGGCTCGAGATCGACGTCGCCGATCACGCCCGCGCCGTGGCCGCGCTCGAGCGGCTGGGCGTGGAGAAGGTCGACTACACCGACAAGACGCACGCCTACTACCGCATCCCCGGCGGCCCGGTGTTCCGTCTCGCGAAGCCTTCGTGAGCGGCGGGAGGTTGGGCTAGTTCCGCCTTTCCGAAGTCTCGCCGACACAGCGAGGCTTGGCCGGCGGAACTAGCGCGCCGCGCAGCGGCGGCGGGGTGTGGGGCGGAGCCCCACCGGAACGATAGTGCCGCGCGCCCGGAGGGCGCCGCCGCGAAGCGGCGCGAAAGTGCGCAGGACTTTCGGCAGGCGGCACTAGCGGCGGCCCTTGATCCGGGCCGTGGTGATCGTCTCGTCCCACTCGCTGCCCCAGCCGTCGTAGTGGATCGCGTAGAGATTGCCGCGCACGGCGGTGATCGTGGCCGGGTAGAGCGCGCCCTTCCACTCCACGGTGACCTTGTCGCCGACCTTGAAGTCGCCGGCGGCGCCCGCGGCCGCCGGGGCCGGGGTGGGCAGCGCGCCTCCGCCGACCCGGCCGCGGATGCGCCCGCTCGTGATGACCTCGTCCCACTCGTGGCCCCAGCCGTCGTAGTGGATGAGGTAGAGGTTCGGCCCCTTCACGATCGTGATCGTCGCCGGGTACACCTGCCCCTTCCACTCGACGAGGAGCTTGTCGCCGACCTTGAGCTCGTTCGAGCTGGCCGGCTGGGTCGCGCCACCTGGCGTGGGCGGGACGCCGGCCGGCCCCTCGGCGGTGGCGACGACGTTCTCGCCCTTCCCCTTGCCGGTGAGGCCCTTGATCTTGTCACAGCCGGTGATCGCGGCGGCGGCGCACAGCACGAGGACGACGGCGAGGCCCGAGGAGCGCTTCTTGTCCATGGTGCCTCGAACGGTAACGCGCGCGGGCCGGGCGCGGAAGCGTCAGCCATGGCGGCCCGCTTGCGGCCGGGCGCGGCGGCGCGGCTTCGAATGGAATCCGGTGGCGGGTGCTCAAGGCTCGGCCGGGGCTTCGGACGCCCGGGACCGCTTCCGCGACATCGCGGGGGGCGCGTGGCGGACGAACATCTCATGTACAAGGAGACGAACACGCAGGTTCAGGGGGATCCATGCTCTGGCCCTTCAGCTGGTTCTGGGACCTAATCATCGCGTTCGTCCGCGAGCTGTTCGATTCCCACGCCCAACCAAGTCCTACTCCCGTCCCAATCCCGGACCCGGTTCCGGCCCCGGCCCCAGCCCCGGCCCCCGTTCCGGCCCCAGCCCCAGCGCCGGTCCCGGGCAATCCGCCCGAGCTCACGCTCGTCGACGTTCACCCCGATCCCGCCCTCGGCGCCGTCCTCGTGGACTACGTCCTACGCGACGCCGACTCCAGCCCCGTCCGCCTCGAGGTGACGTACTCGCTCGACGGCGCGACCTTCCACCCCGCAACCCAGGCCGGCTGGGCCGCCCGCGGCGGCACCGACGCCCTCCTCTCCAGTCCCGCCGGCACGCCCCACCGCTTCATCTGGGATCCCGGCGCGGACCTCGCGCAGCGCACGACCAACGACGTCACCCTGTGCCTCCAGCCGTTCGACTCCGACCCCGGCACCGCCGTGTACACGTCTCCATTCGACGTCGTCGCCGGTCCGGTCCCGGACATCGTCCTCCTCTCCCCCACCGGCTCCGCCTCGACCCCGGTCGCGATTCGCTACCGCGTGATCGATTCGTCCTTCCGCACGACGCTTCGCGTCGACATCGCGTACTCGGCCGACGGCGGCGCGACCTTCTCCCGCTGCAGCCCGTCGACCACCGTGCACGGTCAGCCGACGACCGGCAGGGCCGGCTCACCGACGGGAGTCGATCACGTCTTCTTCTGGGACGCGGCGCGCGACCTCGGCAGCCCCACGGCACCGGCGGTCCAACTGCGCCTGGCCGTGTTCGACGCCTTTCCCGGCGGCGCGACCACCAGCGGCCCCTTCTCCATCCGTCCGGCCGCGCCGGCGTTGGTCACCGTGGCCGGGATCCACCCGCGAATGGAGAGCGGGCAGGTCGACATCGATCTCCTCCTCGTCGATCCGGTCTCGGACCTCGCGAGGGTGAACGTCGAATACTCGTCCGACGGCGGCCAGACGTTCCAGCCCGCAGCAGAGGCCACCGGCTCGGATCTTCGTCTCCACCCGCTCGTCTCCTCTCCGGGCGGCGTCGGCCATCGCTTCGTCTGGGATGCGGCCCATGATCTGGGATCCACGGAGGCCCGGGGCGTCATCGTCCGCGCGGTGCTCACCAATCGCAGCGGAACGACGACCGGCACCTCCTCCGCGTTCGATCTCACCGCTCGGCCGGGGGCCCGCGTCATCGCCGTCCGCGCGAGCACGGCGCCCGCGACGCCCATCGTCTACGTGCTCACCGACGTCGAGGAGCGCGCCCTCGGGATCCGAGCTCGGTACTCGATCGACGGCGGCCAGACCTTCGCGGACGCCTCCGCCGTCTCGACCCCCGACCACGACGGGCTTGTCGGACTGTCGTCATCGGCGCCGGGCACCCGACACACGTTCGTGTGGGACGCCGCCGCCGATCTGCCGGTGATCCCGGCGACGGACGTCCATTTCTCGATCGAACCGCTTGCGGACGGTCCCGGTACGCCGGGCACGGCCGGTCCCTTCTCGGTCGGCGCCGACACGCCACCGTCGGCGATCATCGACGCGCCCTCCGGCGCCACGGGTATTCCCGTCCTCCGCTACCGTCTCGTCGATCCCGACGGCGATCCGATCGACGTGTCGATCAGCTATTCCACCGACGGCGGGCAGACGTTCCGTCCCGCCACCCGGGACGCGGCCGGCTACGGCGAGGAGACCACCGGCCTGACGTCGAGCGCCGACGGCGCCGCGCACGTCTTCGTCTGGGATGCAGCGCGTGACCTCGCCGGCGCCGCCGCGACGGGCGTGCTCTTGCGGGTGACTCCGGCCGGCGGCTCGGCGGCCACCTCCTCTCCCTTCGACCTGGATCCCGCCGCGAGCGGTGTGCGCGTACGGATCCTCGACCCGATCTCGGGCGAGAAGCGCGCCCCGCTTCCGGTCCGGTACCAGCTGCGCGACCCGTCGGGAGCGCCGGCGGACGTCGACGTGACTTGCTCGATCGACGGGGGCCTCTCCTTCCGGCCCGCGACCGGTGCGCCTCGGAGCTGGGGCAACGACGGAACGACGGCGCTCTCCACGAGCCCCGATGGCGACGAGCACATCTTCGTCTGGGATGCCGGCGCGGATTTCGCCGCTGCGCGCGCCGACACCGCGCTCCTCCGCATCGCCCCGCGCGGTCCGGGCTCAGCCGACACCTGCGGCCCCTTCGCCGTCATCGCACGCGAGACGCCGGCCGTGGCGATCGACGCGCCGGCCGGCGGCTCCCACGACCTGACCGTGTCGGTCCGCTATCGCCTGTTCCACCAGCGTCAGGACCCCTGCCGTCTCGATGTCCAGTACTCGACCGACGGCGGCCGGAGCTTCCACGCGGCGAGCGAATCGACGCGCGGGCAGAGCGACGGCCTCGTCGACCTCGCCAGCAACCTCATCGGCGAGCCTCACCGCTTCGCCTGGGACGCCGCACGTGACCTGCAGGCCGGCGAGGCGCACGGCGTCCTCTTGCGCCTGCAGGCCTTCAGCCCCGTCCCCAGCACCGCCGTCGTCTCGGCGCCGTTCGATGTGTCCGACACCCGCGTCGTCCGCGCCAGCATCCGTGAGCCGGTCGCGGGCGGGACCGCCGGCACCCCGGCCGCCCTCCGCTACGACCTCCGCGATCCGCGCAGCGCGGAGGCGCACCTCCACGTCTCCTATTCGCTCGATGGCGGCAGCAAGTTCCAGTCGGCGTCCGAAGCGGACGGCTACGACAGCGATGGCACCACGTCCCTGTCCACGAGCCCGGCGGGCGCACCCCACCTCTTCGTCTGGGACTCCGCCCGCGATCTCGGCGCCGGCGCCGCCGCGGCCGTCCACGTCCGGCTGCAGACGCTGAACGCCTTCGGCATGACCGAGACGACGGTCGCGTTCCGCATCGATCCCGCCGCGGCCGCGCCGAGTCTCGGCCCGACCGGCGGCACGACCGCCACCGGAGGCACGAGCCCCACCGGGGGCACGAGCTCCAGCGGGGGCACGAGCCCCACCGGCGGCGCCGGGACGACGCCGCCGCCGCAGCCCGTCTACACGATCCACAAGCTGAGAGGCGACGGGCAGACGGCGGCCAGCGGCCTGTCCTTCGTCGAGCCCCTCGTCGCCGAGGTTCGCGATCAGAACGGCACGCCGGCCCCCGAGGAGCGCCTCATCTACCGCGTCGTCGACGACGCCACCCACGCGCGCGTCGAGCTCGACCATCGCTTCGGTGTCGTGGTCAGCGCGCTCCCCGGCGCCACCGGCGCCGACGCCAGCCGCCCCGCGGTCGTCGAGGTGGCGATGGCCTCGCGCCCCGCGATCAGCCGCCGCTTCGACCTCACCGTCGTCCGTCCCGAGATCCAGGTCACCGCCGAAATCATGCACGGGACCAGCGTCCTGGTCCCCGGCCAGCCGGCCCGCCCCATCGTGCCGGGGGTTCGGTGCTCCCTCGGCTTCCAGCTCGGCCCCGGCGCCGACAACCCCGCGCGCCCCGTCCAGCTCTCGCTCGGCGCCGACGAGCTGCTCCTCACCCACGAGGTGGCGTCCTTTCGGGACACGGACGTCGGGTTCACGGCGCTGCCTCCCGAACGCCAGGTCCAATCCACGGGCACCCTGCGTGTGCGCTGCTCGACCGACCCCACCGTCGCGCCGGTCGTCGTGCCGATCCCGATCGACGTGGGCGTGACCACCTACCGCACCTTCCCGACATTCACCGGCGTGCCCGCCGAGCCGCTCAGCGTCCGCCTCCGCCCCACGGCCGGCCTCGTTCAGGGAAAGGCCCCGCTGGCCGTCGCAGGCAACACGCTCGCGACGCCCTTCAGCGTCGAGGTCGTGGACGAGCACGGAGAAGCGTACCCCCGCATCGTCCTCGACCACCTCCTCGGCTGCACGACCGACCCGGTGACCGAGCGCTACCGCATCGACTGGAGCCCGACCTTCTGGGGCACGACGTCCGAGCGCAGGATCGACCTCGGCACGCCCGTCTACTTCACCGCGCCCCAGGAGAACTACCAGTCCGCGCACCGTGGCCCCTGGTTCGTCGAGGCCGAGCTGGCGCAGAACCCGTGGCAGCCGGAGGACCCGCGCCGGCAGCCTTACTTCCTGCGCGACCCGAACGGCGTCGTCCTTCGCTGCGAGCGCCACAACGCCCTCTCGAGCGGCGGCTTCCGAAGCTTCTTCTTCCCGATCCGGGCTCTGCGCCAGGCCGAGACCCTGGCCTGGCGGGTGCACCGCCTCGGTGTCTACGAGGGAGCGATCTGGCAGCATGCCTACCGCCCCTGCATCGGCGACAGGCACGACGACGCCGCTCTCGCAGCCGAGGTCCTGATCGTGCCCGAGGAGGGCATCGATCCGATCGGCAAGCGCTTCCGCGCGACGTTCACCATTCCGGAGGGGCTCGCCTTCGACGATCGCCTCACGGCCCGCGCCTACTTCGAGCGCTACCGCGCAGACGTGGCCGAGCACCAAGATTTCGCCGGCGCCCCGTCGATCACGATCGATCCGGCGCGGCCGCACCGCGCGACCGTCGACATCACCAGCGATCGGCCGATCCACTCCGTTCACCTCTTCCGGATCCGGTATCGGAACCTCGGCACCCTCCGCGGTGCCGTCGTCCCGATCCAGATGACCTACACCCATTTCGACGTCCGCGAGGCCTTCGGCCTGGCGGCCACCGGTCTTCCCTTGCTCGCCCCCCGCGAGATCGACGCGGGCCGCGTAGCCAACTTGATCGTGATGCCGCGCGATCTCGGTCATTGCGAGGACAGCCACGGATTCAGCGACCTCAGCATCGCCGGCGACCACCACAACGTCCCCAATGGCAACCTGTTCGTGGAGATCCCCATCGTCGCCGCGGCCGGTGCCGGCGTGAGCACCGATCTGCGCCTCTCCTACAACAGCCAGCTCGCAGCGTACGAGCTCGGCATCACCGAGCTCGCGACCTTCACCTGGGGGACGCCGATCGCCGTCGACGATTACTCGCGCCCGTGGGTCCATCTGGGCTGGACGCACTCGTACAACGTCCACCTCCGCGAGCACGTGCAGCCGCTCGACGACGCGGGCACCGGCGCCGTCCACGTCATCGAGCTGGCGACCCCCGACGGCAACAGGATCCTCTTTCAGCGCACCGCCGTCGAGGGGAGCGATCCGACGCTCGGCTACGGCGCCTACGATCCGGTCCATCCATCGACCTGCTGGGTCGGCGACGCCGGGATCGGCGCCAGCCTGCGCATGCGCAAGCGGCTCGACTCCACGGGCGTTGTCGAATACGTCCTCACCGATCGTGATCGCAATACGCACCGCTTCGACTCGCGCGGCCGGCTGGTCGAAATCGGAAACCGACTGACCGAGCACTCGACAGTCGTCGATCCTCTTCGGATTACCTACCGGATCGACCGCACGGAGATCACCGATTCGAGCGGGCGCGTCACCCATGTCTTCGACACCATGCTCTTCGCGGGCTCCGCTCGCTTCGACACGCCCGACGGCCTCCGGACCAGCTTCTGGGGGGAGGGGATGTGGCTGGCGGCGCGGCGGCGAGGCGCGACCGGCGCCGCGAGCCCCGCGCAGCAATGGTACTTCTTCTACGCGCGCGGGCTCGACCCGTCGGTGCCCGGCGACGGCTTCCGCCCCATGAGCGCCCTCCGCGATCCGACCGGCGTCCAGAACGACTACACCTACTACACCGACGCCGACTTCGAGGGCGTCCCCCGCGAGACCGCGCGCCGATTCTGGAGCCGCCTCGGCAAGCACGAGCGCGGCTCCGCCCCCGACCGCCGCGCTCGCCTATGGCGCTACCAGGACCCCTCGGGTGACACGCAGAAGGTGGTCTATCGCAACGCGGCGCTGACCGAGACCGTGATCACCTACGGGCGCGACGCTCTGGCCGTGGAGCAGACGGAGCTCGTCGTCCAGGAGCGAGACCCGATCACGTGCGAGCTGCTCCACCGGCCGAGCTACGACCAGGTGCTCGCCGGCGGCGGCAGCTTGCCCCTCCGTTCCCTGAGCCGCGTCGAGTACCACGCGCGAACCAAGCTCGTGACCTCGATCACCGACGCGGCGAACGACGTCACGTCGGCCAGCTACGTTCCCCGGAGCGCCGGCCCGGGGTTCTTGCTGTCGAGGACGACGAGGCCCGACGGCACGTTCTGGGATACCGAGTACGACGGCGAAGACCGCGTCTTCAAGGTCTACAACCCGGACCACCAGCAGCGAGGGTCGCTCTTCACCCATCACATCTACGGCGCGGGCGGCTTGCTCGGCGGCAAAGCTCACCCGGTCCTCACCATCGAGGGTCGCGACGCGACGGCGAGCGAGGAGTGGGAGCACGATCCGCAGACGCTGCTCCTCCTCTCCTACACCGACGTCAACGGCACCGTCTGGACCATGGGCTACGGGGAGGGCGGCCGGGATCCCGGCGGCACACGCCTTCCCACCAGCCGATCGGTCGACATCGACGGGTCGACGCTGACCTGGGAGATGACCTACGACGTCCTCGGCCGGGTGGTCGAGTCGTACGAGCCGATCTTCGGGGGCACGACGCGGATCACGTACCACCCGCTCGGCGCGATCGCGCGTATCGAGGAGCAGGCGATCCCGGATGCGGAAGGCGGACAAGCCTCGGCGACTCGCTTCGAGCTCGTCGATCCGCTGCGCCGTCCTCGGGTCATCGTCGATCCTCGTGCGGGCATCTCCCGGCACGTCTACGACCAGCACGGCGACGTCGCCGAGCATCACGAGGGCCCCGGCAGGGTCACGATCTCCACCCACCGCGGGGACGGAGCGCCCATAAGCGTCACCGACGAGGCGGGGGGGACCACGAGGCACGTCTTCGACGAGCTCGGGCGCATCCTGCGGATCGACTACCCGGTCCCCGACGATCGACCGGCCGACCGGCGCTCCAAGGCGTTCTGCGACGTGGTCCTCTACGACGACACGCGTGGGACCACGACCAGCCGCCGGTACGAGGTCGCCGGGCCGGGGCAGGCGCTCGGCGACCTCGTGTCCGAGGACGTGACGACGTACCGGCACGGTCGCGTCGCCGAGCACACGTCGTCGTTGAAGCCGGGCTCGCGGAGCGTCAGGGTCGCGATCCAGTACGACTCATGGGGCAACCGGCGCGTGGTCGAGCTCTACGACGGCGCCGGAACCACGCCCAGGCGAACCATCACGTTCGGGGTGGATGCCTGGGGACGCACCATCGAGACCGTGACCGCCGCCGACGGCGAAGTCCGCACGGAGAAGCTGATCCTCGACAAGGCCGGCCGCGTCGTCGTGCAGGAGCACCCCGACGTGTCGAGACCGCCGGCGGGTCCGGTGATCCCGCGAGCGAGCTATCGCTACGATCTCCTCGGCCGCCTCACCCACGTCGAGAATGCCCTCCGCGAGGTCGTTCGGCGGATCGAGCACCACGACTACGGTAACCGGTCGGCCACCCACGCCGAGCCCGCGTACCAGCGCGAGTCGATGCAGAACCCTTCGTCGAGCGCTCCGAATCCAGGGCGGCTGGTGTTCGCGCGACGCACCGACTATAACCGGCGAGGACTGCCAACGACGATCTGGCTCACCGACTCGCTCACGACCGACGACAAGATCGTCTACGCCTACGCTGGCCGGGGCCTGCTCGTCCGGGAGGAGCACGCGAGCGGGCGCAAGGTCCACTATTCCTACGACGACGCGGGACGGCTGACCACCGTCGAGAAGGAATTCCGCCGTCGCGTCGCCGGCGTGCCCTGGGCGAGCTTCGACGCCCGCCAGGCGGCCCATGTCGAGTCCCACCGACGGCGAGTGCAGCGTGTGGATTACGACCTGCGCGGCGACGTCCGGGAGAGCTTCGACGAGCGCGGGCTGCACGAGCGCCGCACCACCGATCGCATCGGTCGGCTCATGACGGTCGAGCGCAGGTGGGGCCGGGGCTGGACCGCGGTGGACGAGCTCACCTACGACGCCCTCGGCCGCGTCAGCAGCCGCCGCGGAGAGGACCAGGCGCACCAGACGTTCACCTTCTCCGACTCCGGCCGATCGGTACGGTGGTCTCTGACCAACCCGCAGTCGCGGCAGGAGTGGGAGCTCACGTACGATTGGGAGCACAAGCTCACGTCGTTTCAGCAGCGGTCGTATGTCGCGCAGCTCATCGGGATCCTCCCCGTCAAGGTCGTCCTCACCCAGCGCTTCAATGGCTTCGGGCAGCTCGCGCGCAAGGAGTGGTCCGACGACACGCATTCTCTCGCGAGTATCCGATACGAGTACGCCGGGGACCTGATCGTCCGGCGGACCGTCCAGGTGCGGCAGCTCCCGCGCACCGACGCCGACGCTCTCTTCGAGAGGTCGGTCGAGCTCACCTACGACGCCGACGGGCGCCTGACGTTCATGGCCGGCAGCGACCCGGGCCAGGACTATCGGTTCGAGTACAACGCGGCCGGGCTGCTGAAGTGGCTCCACCGCCCTTTCCGAGTGGACCCTCCGACGGGCAGCAGCTACTTCGCCCTCGGCAACGCCACCCGCTTCGCGCACGACGAGAAGGGGCGCGTCACCGCGATCCACGAGCAGAAGGGATCCAGCGAGGTGGGCTCGCTCAGCTCGGCCGTGGGCCTCGCGCGCGCGAGCCTCGGCTACGACCCACGGCCGCTGCTGGCGTGGGAGCTCGCCGATCCGGCGGCCTGGAGCGCCGGGCAGAAGGACCTCGCGGGCGGCGGCCCGGGGTCCTTGTGTGGCGTCAGCGTCGATCGCTGGCTTCCGTCGCCCTGGCCTCCCGGCCAGTACACGCAGGACTACGTGAGGGACGGCGAGGGGCAGGTCACGGCCGCCGTCAGCCGAGCGCTGGAAGAAGGACGGCGGATCTCCGTCGACTCCCGATACCTGGAGCCGGACGCGGGCGCCGGCGCCCGCGCCGTGCGTCACTATCGGAGCCGGCTGCTCCCGTCGGGGACCGTCGGTGAATTCGAATACGATCTGACCACCACGGTCGAAGAGCGAGACGGGCAGCCGCTCCGCCGCTCGTCCACCCGAACCCCCGCGGCGGCCCGCGACCTCGGCCAGTTCCTCGAGCAGAGCCGTTACAGTCGCGGTCTCCTCGTCGATCGGTACCACGTCGAGGAGGACGTGAGCGCGTCCGGAAGTCGCGCCGTCCCCGCCGCGCTCCAGGAGCATCGACAGTTCGTTCACGACGCCGCCGGACGCCTCGCGGTCCTTCGCATCATGCAGCGCCGGCGGGCCGACGGGGCGGCGGCCAACTTCGAGCCAAGCCACGCCGGAGGTCCCGGCGACAGCCAACCCATCGACGTGGTCCACTACTACGCGCCCGATGGCGAGCTGATGTGGCGCAGGGTCGAGTACTTCACGTTCCCGGCTCGAGGGACCGACTCCGCCGATACGCTCATCGTTTCGGACGGTCCTACCAAGATCGCGGAGTACGACTACAAGGCGCAGCGCCTTCGCTACTTCGAGACGATCCCGGGCACCGGGGTGCGGCTGTCGGCGGAAAGTTTCTTCGGCCCCCGCGTCGAGCTCCGGCTCTACTACCGGCACGGTCACGACGGCGCGACCCACCTCCTCACCGACGTCGAGGGCGAGCCCGCCGTCGATTTCGGCCTCTCGGCTCACGACGGCGAGGCCGACCTCTTCGGGCGGAGGCAGTGGCCTCATCTGTTCGACGCGCCGACCGTCGTGGGCGGCGAGGCGCGCTTGCGCGAGGCGTGGTCCTATTTCGTTCCCCAGTCGCCCCGTCTCGACCTGGTCGCCGGTCAGCCCCTCGTCTGGCAGCGCGAGATGCAGGAGCGGATGCAGCTCGCCGGCGCGCCGTCGGCGCTCGGAGCCGCCAACAACCCGTACGGGTTCTCGCCCGAGCAGGGGTTCGCGTTCTACCGGGCGGAGGACGATCCGACCCCCGTCGGACAGGGCTACAGCACGCCGGAGGCGATCGTCCAGCACTACATCGACCTTTGGCGGGGCATCGGCGACACGATCTCCTTCGGGATCACGGCGCAGATCCGCGAGCGGCTCTGGGGGAAGCGCCTGGGAGGAGTCGTCAACAAGTACAGCTATGGCGCGGGCGTGGTGCTCGGGATCGCTCACTCGATCGTCACCGGCATGGTCGCCTTCAAGGCGGTCGGCGTAGCCGCCCGGCTGGCGCAGGCGTACGTGGTCTTCGGCGACGCGTACGGCGTGGTGCAGAGCACGCGCGCGGTGCGCAGCGGGAACGCGACGTGGTGGGACTTCCTCGGGTTCCTACCGATGGTCGGATATGGCCTCGCGGGCATTCGCCGAGGGGCCGCCGGGATGCGGGGGCTCTCGAGCGCTGCCGACGCCGCGCCTGCGGTGCGGCCGCTGGGACACACGGTCGATGGCTACCGTGAGCAGCTGCTCGCCGCGATCCGGCTCGACAGGGCGGCCAACCTCGGGACCGACGCGAGCGGCGCGCTGCGGAGCAGGCCCGGCCCCCTGCTCGGCGGGGTCTACGACGAAGTCCACCGCGGCCGTCAGGCCGTGTTCGCCGCCGAAGGAGCCGAGGGGCTGGCCAGGAGGAACCTGGGCGGCGAGCTGAGTCAGGTCGACGGCATCTTGCAGAGTCGTCCCCTCGTGAGCGGGGTCAGGTTCGAGTTGCCGGGCTTTGCCCCGGTCCCCCGGTCCCTCAGCAGGGGGGGCCGCCCCCGGATGGCGCTTCCCGTGATCTTCATGGGCTTCCCTCGCCACGGCGACACCGAATTCCGCGTCCTGGAGCCGATCTTCCGCCGCACGAGCTACGAGTCGGCCGGCTTCATCGAGATCTTCACGGAGCGGTTCCCCTGCAAGAGTTGCTGGAACGCGATCCTCGCCTTCCAGCGAGATCGCCCCCACATCGAGGTGATCGTGACCTACCGTCTCCCGCCGGGGCCGGCGCAGGCCGAACGCGCGATCGCGTGGTCGAGGAGCTCGTGGTGACAGCGGGCGGACGTGGGGACCATTCAGGTCCGACCGGTGCACCAATCGCCCGGTGATGGCCTGGCAACGCGGAACTTCGGGACACTCCCATCCGCGCAGATCGTCGGGTGCGCCGCAGACCGCGCGTCGCGTCGGTGAAGAGGCACGTCTGGCAGAGGTACCCGCGCCGCGTGCTCTCGCTCGGGTGGCAGTGCCGACCCGTCCGCGCCGGTCGCGTGGACACCATGCTCGCACGGGATCCGGGCCAGCGCCGCGTGCCGCGCTGTCGACGGTGCGCACTGGGTTGCGCCGCGTGGACGAGGGTTCCGCCGTCGCAGGTGCCGCGCCTGATCGCCGCCGGGACCGACGAGAACGCCCGCCGGAGCGATCCCGCCCGAGTAGCGCGTGCGTAGCCGGCGGCGTTGCGCGCACCTCGCAGCCCCGCCAGCCTTCCAAGCACCGGGCCCTGGTGGCATGATCCGGGCCTCATGGACGTTCTGCCCGACATCCGATACCAGCACCCCGATCACTTCGTCGCGACATGGCATCGGACGTTGATCATGGTGGCCCGCGGTGTCGCCACGGCGGAGCACATCGTGAGATCGGGCGAGGCGGCGCGCGCTCTGCTCGCGGCCGAGCGCACGCCCGTCCAGCTGCTCTTGATCGTCGAGCCCTCCTCGCCCGCTCCGACGGGCAAGGCGCTCGAGGAGTTCGTCAAGTTCAGCCGCGACGTCGTCCCGAAGCTGAGCGCCGCGGTCGCCGTCGCCGAGGGCGGCGGTTTCCGCGCGGCGATGATGCGCAGCGTGGCGGCGAGCATCGCGATGGCGATGCCCAAGCGCCTCCCGTACCAGTTCACCGGCAGCGTGGACCAGGCCGCCGCCCTCCTGGCGCCGCATCTGCCGGCGGGCTGTGGCGGCGCCGCAGCTCTGGAGCGCGCCGTCGCCGCGGTTCGTTCGAAGCTGGCGCAGCCGGCGCGGCCGCGTTGACGGCGGCTGCCGGGATGCAGCCCTCGCGCGGCGCGCCGACGAGCGGCGCGCATCCGCCGTGAGCGGACGCGCGCCGCAGCACGGGTGACTTCTTGGCTGGTCGCGCCCCTCGCGACCCGTACAATCGCCCAATGGAGCAGGGGGATCGCAAGCCTCGTCGCAATCCGCTGGCCGACCTGATGGTCCAGGGGGTGTGGGTCGTCGGCGCGATCGCGGCCTACCTCGCCGGGGCGACCGTCGAACCGGTCGTGGCGGTTGCGGTCCTGACCGCGACGTCGATCGTAGTCCTCCTCCTCGCTCGGCTGTCGATCGGTTGGCGCGCCGTGCCGGCGATGCTCGCGACGCTGACGTTGCAGGCTCCGCTCCTCTGCGGGCTCGGCCTGTACGCGCTCACGTTGCCGGTCGGCCACGACCCGTACCCGTGCTTCTTCTGGCACGGCACCAGCCTCGAGCTCGTCGAGGCGCTCGCCTGCGTGGTCGCGCTCTCGAGCCCCATCGGCTTCATGACCCGCCTCGAGCGGGGCGGCCTTCGGGGGCTGCAGTGGTTCGCGCGCAGGGCCGCGCCGGTCGCGGCCCTCGCGGCGGCGGGCCTCGTCGTCCTCGGCGCGGCTCGGCTGACGCGATTCCCGACGGCGGACCGCTACCTCGAATCGCTGCCGGTCCACGCCACGATTCCGCGACCGGGCGGCCAGCCTTGCACGCCGATCGAGAACAAGCGCGACCCGAAGCACGATTCCGGCTGGGACAGCGACGAGTGCGCCACCCCGGACTTCGCCGCGAGCCCCCTCTCGTTTCACTACCACGTCGACCGATCGTCTCGCGATCCGGAGTGGAACGCGTATCAGCTCCAGGTTCGGACGAGGAACGGGCACGACCGAGCGGTGATGTGGTCCTGGGGCTCCGAGCCTCCGGAGATCCGCGTGCGGCGCGACGACGCTCTGGACGCGTGGCTCGTTCAGGGCCGAGGGAAGGAGATCCGCATGTTGACCCTCCAGGGCTCGCGCGGCCGCCTCTATCTCAGCGAGATCCGCGGCCGGATCGCCCCGCCGCTCGGCTGGTGGTTGCTGGCCACGGCCGGACTGCTCGTGGCCCTCGCGTGCTTCGGCGCGGGATCGGCCCTCGGCGAGCTGACGGCCGGCAGCAGCGACGCTCGCCGCGAATGGCTCGCCGCTCGCCGCGGCGACCTGGCGCTCGTCGCGCTCGCCGCGGCGATGTGCTCCTGCGCGTTGCTGGCGGCCGCTCTCTTCGCAGGCTTCCTGACGTAGATGGTCGGGCCGCGCTCACGGCCGGCGGCGCCGGCCGGGCGCAGTCGACGCGGTCGAGGTCGGCGCCGCCCGCGCCGGCAGCGGCGCGCCCACCTCGGGCACCTTCACCGGAACCGCCTCCCAGTCGCTCGGCGACGTCAGGCTCGGGTTGATGTGGCCGATCGGCGAGCCCTTGGCCGTCATCTCGGTGAAAGCGTACCGCGTGCCGGCGTAGGTGAACGTCGTGCCGCCGGCGGGCAGCGCGACGCCGAGCATCGTGTGCCGGTGCGCCTCGCTCGAGACGAGGATCGATCGGATGCCGACCGCCGCGAGCAGCATGTGGGCGAGCAGCGCCTTCGAGTCGCAATCGCCCTTCTTCCGCTCGAGCACCAGGGCGGGGGGCAGCACGCCGAACGGCTCGGTCTCGGGGATCTCGTACGTGATCGACTGGACGAAGCCGACGATGAGCGACGCGAGCTGGAGCGCGTCGAGGTGGGCGTCGCGCGCGCGGTCGCGGAAGCGCTGGGCGAGCGGCTCGATCGCGGCGCGGTTCGATTTGGCCATCGCCTCGAAGACGCAGTGCATGTCGCCGAGGCAGCCCTTCGGGGGCACCCACCGGAACCGGCCCTTGCCCTGGTCCTCGTACTTCACCAGGCGAGCGAAGTCCTGGTGCGCCTCCTCGAGGCGGGCGCTCTCGACGTCGCTGATCGCGTAGCCCGCGCGGTAGCTGTTCGGCGTGAGCATGCGCGCGATCCAGGCGAAGATGGAGGGCTTGCGCGCGGCGGCGCCGGGCGGGTGGACGGCCACGCCGAGATCGACCTCGCTGCCCGTCGGCGGCGGCTGGGCCGTCTCTTCGGCGGGGGCGGGCAGGTCGAGATCGAGGATGCGGCAGCACCCGGGAGCGACGGCGAGCGCCGCCGCGGCGAGCAGGGCGCGCGCGACGCGGCCGCGTCGATCGACCGGGCGCGCGGGCCCGCTCGGCGGCGGCGCTCTCACGACGGGGCGACCATCTCGTCGCGACCCAGCGTCGGCAGCGGCAAGAGGCCGTCGAGCGCCGTCTGCACGCCGGGCGCGGTCGCCAGCGCCATCACGATCATCACCGCGCCGAGCACCACCGCGGGCGCGGCGTTGCCCGCCCGCACCTCGGACATTTCGTCGACGCCGCGCGTCAGCCGGCCGAAGATCCAGGCGCCGGCGGCGAGCACGCACGCGCCCACCGCCATCGCGAAGCCGACGTGGAGCAGCCCGTAGACCGCGAAGCGCCCGAGCATCGCCGGCTCGTAGGCGCGGCCGCGGTAGAGGAGGTCCATGGCGCTGAAGGTCGCCGTGATCGCGTGCTGGAGGAGGATGCCGAGGGAGAGGAGGCCGGCTGCGGTGAGCACCGCCGCGGCGACGTTGCCGCGCTTCTGCTCGGCGTCCGCCTCGCCCCAGCGGAGCAGCCGGCCCAGGAGCCGTGAGCCGAGGAAGATGCCGATCGCGCCGACGACGAGGCCGAAGACGACCTTGGCGAGACCGACGAGGAAGAGGGCGGAGTGCATCGCCGCGAGAGTAGCCCCGCGGCATTCGGCGCGTCGAGCGCAGGCGGGCCGCGGGCGAAGGCGGTGCGCGACCTCGCGATCGGGGTGGGCGCAAGCTGCGGAGACGGGCGCCCAGCCCCGATCGCGACGGGCTAGGCGGCTACGGGTAGAAGCAGAGATCGCCGCCGGTGTTGCCCTTCGCCGGGATGGCGAAGGGGGCCTCGTCCTCGTCGATCGAGAGGAGGTAGGCCACGAGCTGCTTCACCTGGTTGGCGTCGGGGTTGAACACGGCCGCGATCGCCGACTGGTGGTGCTGCAGGAACAGCGAGCTCAGCACCTCCTCGAGCGTGCGCGCGTTGCCGGCGTGGAAGTAGGGCGCGCCGACCTGCATTCCGAGGAGCGACGGCGGGTTGAAGCCGCGCCCGGTCCCGGCGGCGCCCTGCCCGCCCGTCACCATGTCCTGGCGCAGCTCGAGCACGTTGACCTCGGGGTCCGAGACGCCGGAGGGGACGCCGTTCACGACCGCGCCGATGGTGCCCACCGGGCGGAGGATGCACTGGATCTGCTCGGCGCCGGGGGGCGCGCCGAAGCGCATCCGCGACTCGTTGGCGAAGGTCGGGCTCGCCGGGTTCGCCGGGAAGAGCGCCTGCGGGAACCCGTTCATGCTCACGTTCCAGTTCACGTTCGAGAGCGAGCTCGGGGACGCGTCGTTCGTCGCGGCGTTGGGCCCGTCGCCCGGCGCGTAGAATCGCTTGGAGATCGTCCACTTCGCGCCGCCGTGGCACCCGACGCAGTTGCCCTGGCCCACGCCGCCGAAGAGCGTCTTGCCGGCGGCGACGTCGGCCGCGACGAGGCCGCGCGGCTTCTTGGGCGAGCGGATGGTCCGGATCCAGGCCTCGATCTCGTTCCAGTCGGAGAGCACGCTGTGCGCGTGCGCGCTGGAGCCGGCGGGATCGGCGATGTCCGTCGACGAGCCCTGGAGCCCCTGCTGCTGCGGCACGATCGCCGCCGTGTCGATCCGGTCGGCGTTCGTCGGAGGCGAGCTGTTGGCCGACACGATGGCGCCGACGCCGCCCGACACGCCGCGGGTGTTGGCCTCGAAATCGGCGATCTCGTCGAAGATCGCCGTCCAGTTGAGGATGCGCTGGTCCGACGGATCGTTCGACGCGAACGTCCCGTCGAGGCTCACCGACTGGCGCGGGCCGCGGGCGAAGTACCAGGTCACGTTGTCCGAGAGGCCGTCGACGTGGCACGCGGCGCACGAGCCCCACCCGGCGCCGGCGAGCGACCAGCGGCCGAGGCCGGTGTTGAAGAAGCGCTTGCCCTTGAGGGCCGCCTCCTCGGGCGAGCCGGCCGCGGGCAGCGGCGAGCTCTGGGTGATGCGGAAGTCCATCGCCGCCGGGTTGCCGGCGATCGCCTGGGCGCCGAGCGCGAGCGCCGTCACGTCGCGCGAGCCGTCGTCGGCGACGAACGCGAACGCGTCGGGCCCGTGCGCGGTGGCGATGCCGACCGGCAGACGGATGAGCTTGTCGTTCGCGTCCTTGCGGAGGTTGATGAACTTGTTCACCGGGCTGCCGACGCTGGTGATGGCGCCGCCGCTCACGACCAGGCGGAACACGGCGTCGGTCCCCATCGCGCTCACGTAGGCGAAGCCGTTGAAGAACCCGATGTCGCTCTGGAGGAGCGGCACGCGCGCCGAGGCCGCGTCGTCGAAGAGCTTGTCGAGGACCGTGGTGGTGGCCGTCGCCGCGCCGAGGTCGATGATGCTCACCGCCGGGTGGGTGGTGGTCTTCACGCCGCGGGTGTTCGGGTTGCACTTGAGCGTGGCGGCGTTGCAGGTCCCGCCGGCGCCGCAGTCGGCGACCTCGGTCAGCACGGTGCAGACGCCGTTGGCGTTCTTCCCGGTGAAGACGCCGATGGGCCCCACCGGCGAGGCGCAGGTGCTGGTGACGTACGCGAACGCGCCGTCGATCGTGATCGAGCCGACCTGGTTGGGGAAGCAGCCGGTCGCCTGGTCCTTGATGTCCTTGAAGCCGGTGTCGGCGACCGAGGGCAGGCTCACGGTGTCCGGGGTCTGGCCTCCGAGCGGGACGCGGTAGACGAGGCCCTCCCAGTTCGTGTCCGACTCGGTCCCGACCGCGCTCTCGGGCCCGGTGCGCGCCGCGAACCACTCGGTCGCGTACACGGTCTCGTCGGTGTCGTCGGCGTCGCCGTCGTTGGTGATGGCGAGGGCGCGCGGGTGGGCGAGCGCCGGGCGCGGCGACACCGTCCCGAGGGCGCCGGTCGCGGCCAGGGTGGCGTTGAGATCGACCGTGCCGGTCACGGCCATGGACGCCGGATCGACGATCGAGAGCGTGCCCTCGACCCAGTTCGAGACGTAGAGGCTCGTCCCGTTGGGCGTGAGCGCCAGGCCCGTCGGCTCGGAGCCGACGTCGGCGCTGGGGCCGACGACGGGCGTTCCGTCGAGCTGGTCGATGCGCACGACCTTCTGGTCCTTGCGCAGGACGACGAACGCCGTCTGCCCGCAGGCGTCGATGGCGACCTGCCAGGGCTCGCCCCCGACGGCGAGCTCGCTCACGACGGTCATGGCCGGCTGCCCGTCCGAGTAGTCGACGGCCATGACGGTCACGGTGCCGGCGTCGCGGTTCACCGTGACGAGGCGCGCGTCGTCGGGCGTGAGGGCGATGGCCGAGCCCCGCGTGGGGCCGGGCTGCGTCGCGACGCACCCCGGGCCGCCGCCGGTTCCACCGCTGCCGCCCGCTCCGCCCGCGCCCCCGGTGCCGGTCGCGGTCGTGGTGGTCGTCGACGTGGTGCCGCCGCCGGTTCCGCCGCTGCCCCCGCTGCCGGGGCCCGTGGTCGACGCGGACGTCGTGGTCCCGGATCCGCTGGACGTTTCGGTGTCATCGCCGCCGCACCCGGCGGCCGTCGCCGCGCCTGCGACCGCGACCGCGGCGAGCACGCCGAGCACCCTCGGGCCCGGGCGCCGCCCGGTGGTGGACCAGCCAAGAAGCTTCATCATTCTCTGTCTCCTTCGGTGAAGCGAGCGGTCGAGCCTCGTCGAAGCCCCCAGAAAAGCGTGCGAAGAAAGAGCCTGCGTCCTCGCGAAGGACCCGAAGGACCGCTCGGTCCGCCCAAGCTAAGCACGCGCACGGTTTGCGGCAGAGGCGACCGGCCTATGGTTGGCATAGGCGCCGCCTATGACCGCCGCGCCGCGGTGTCAGAGCGTCGATGGGGTGAAGCGCCCCGCGGGGAGCGGCCGCTTGAAGCAGAGCGCGCCGGTGAAGCCCTGGCCCGTCGAGGTGAAAGGAAGCGCGGCCAGCTCCCACCCGTCGGCGCCGCGCTGCGCGAGCAAGGCGTTGAGCTCCTGGGGGTCGAGGCGCAGCTCCTCGCAGTACTGCTGCCAGCGCGTCGACGAGGACGGCGGCGCCGTCTCGGTCTGGGCGACGGCGCGATGGGTCGCCACCGCGCCCGCGCCGCAGCCGGTGATGAGACCCGCGAGGACCAGGGCGACGTTCAGGGGGATGCGCATGCTCGACGTCTACCAGATCGCCCGCGCCGGCGGCCTGGTAGCCTGGCCCGCGTGGACTTCGCCTCGTGGCGCCGCAGGCTCGAGGCGCAGCGCGGCGGCCAGGTCGCCTGGGCGCCCTCGACCAGCGCTCCGGCGCGGCGCGCAGCCATCGCGCTCTTGATGAAGGGCTATGCCTCGAGCGAGGGCGCCGAGCGGGTCATCGGCGCGGCGCTCCTGCGCCGGGCGTCGGACCCGGACGACCGCGCCGCGCTCGCCGCGCTCCTCGACGACGAGCGACGCCACGCGGGCATCCTCCTCGAGACGGCGGCGCGCCTCGAGGGCGCCGATCCGGCGGCGGCGCGCGCGGCCGAGCCGCCCCCTTCGAAGCGCATCGAGCGGCTCGCGGCGGTGATGCGCCCGCTCTCGTTCCTCGACACCCTCGTCGTCTTCCACCTCTTCGAGGTCGCCGCCGTCGCCGTCTACCGCCTCGTGCGCGCGACCAACCGGCGCGATCCGCTGGTGCGCGGCGCGCTCGGGCTGGTGCTCCGCGACGAGGTCGCGCACACCGGGTTCCACGAGGAGCGCATCCTCGAGGCGCGTGAGGGCGCCGGTCGGCTCGCGCTCTTCAGGATGCGCGGCGCGCACGCGATCGCGGCGGCGCTCGTGGTCAACAACGATGCCTCGGTCGCGCCGCGCGAGGTCTACCCCGAAGCAACCGGCCTCTCGTTCGCCGAGTTCAACGTCCGCGTCCGGCGCGCCTACGAGCGCGCGTACGGCGGCCGCCTCGCCTGGCTGCGCGGCGCCTGACCGGCCCGGACGACGTCGATCGTCGCGGCGTCCTCGGGTGTTCTATCCTCGCCCGCCGTGAAGGCGCTCATCACCGGAGGGACCGGGCTGGTCGGCAACGCGGTCGCGAAGAAGCTCTGCGATCGCGGGCACGAGGTGCGGGCGCTCGTCCGCGATCCCGGCCGCGCCGCGAAGCACCTGCCCGGGATCGAGATCCGGCGCGGCGACATCACCGATCGCGCCTCGGTCGACGCCGCCGCCGAGGGCGTCGACTGGGTGTTCCACGCGGCCGGCATGCCCGAGCAATGGCAGGCCGACGAGGCGATCTTCGATCGCGTCAACCGCGACGGCACCCGCAACGTGCTCGAGGCCGCGCTCGCGGCGGGCGCGAAGCGGGCCGTGTACACCTCGACGATGGACGTCTTCGCCGCGCCGCCCGGGGGCACGCTGCGCGAGGACCGCCTCGACCCGGAGCCGAAGCACACCGCGTACGAGCGCTCGAAGCAGGCGGCGGATCGCGAGGCCGAGGCGGTCCGCGCGAAGGGCCTCGAGGTCGTGCACGTGAACCCCTCGGCGGTGTACGGCCCGAGCCCCGTGCACGTGGCGCTCAACTCGTTCTTCCTCAAGCTCATGCGCCGCGAGGTCCCCATGCTTCCCCCGGGCGGCATGTCGGTCGTCTACGTCGACGGGCTCGCCGAAGCGCACGTCGCCGCCGCGGAGCGGGGCCGATCGGGGGAGCGGTACCTCGTGTCGGACACGTTCGTCACCAATGTCGAGCTCGCGCGCGCGATCGTCGCCGAGGCGGGGCTCGGCCGCGTCCCGCGCGCCGCGCCGGCGTGGCTGATGAACCTCGTCGCGGCCGTGAACGCGCCCATCGCGCGCGTCATCCGGCGCGAGCCGCTCATCGCGCCGGGCCAGCTCGCCTTCCTGCTCTGGGAGGCCAGGGTCGACAGCGCCAAGGCCGAGCGCGAGCTGGGCTTCGCGCCCCAGCCGCTCGACCGCGGGGTGCGCGAGACGGTGGCCTTCCTCAGGGCCGAGAAGCTGGCACCGTGAACGCGCGCCGCCGACCACCGGCGGCCGCCGTTGCGAGGCCGCCTCCTCCTGCTTCGCTCGTCTCTCGTCGTCCGGACCGGACGACCGCGCCTCATCAGGCGCTGTAGAGGCCTGGATCGCCGTTGAGCGCCAGCCCCGCCGGCCCGTACACCTTGAGCAGGTACACGGTGGTGGGCGCGAGCACGGTCCCGCCTTCGCCGCTGGCGATCAGCGTCTCGCACCCGGGCGCGGTGTCGGTGGACGATTTGACGAGCGCGCCCTGCTGGCCCCCGGTGACCTCGTAGAGGTCCATGTCGAGCAGGTTGCCGGCGAAGCTCCAGCAGAGCTGGACGTAGACGTTGGCGAGCGACGCGGCGTCCCCCGTCTTGAAGACGAAGTAGTCGACGTCGTCCTCGGGGTTGATCGCCGTGTACGGCTGGACGAACCCGGCCCAGACCGGACCGGCGAGGATGCCCACCGGCACGGCGTCGCTCGGCGCCTCGTTCGGCTCGATGTCGGTCCACTCGGCCCCCATCGCGTCGCCGGGATCCGGGACCGTGCCCCCGCCGGTCGTCGAGGTCGAGGTCGAGGTCGTCGAGCTGCCGCCTCCCGCGCCGCCGCTCCCGGTCGTCCCGCCGGTCGTCGAGCTCGACGTGGTCGTGGCGCTCGTCGTGCCGGTGCCGCCGGTCGTCGTGCTGTCGTCGCCGCCGCAGCCCACGGCCATCGACGCCGCGCCGATCGCGCCGGCGACGAGCGCCGCCGTCGCCCAGGTGCTCCTCGAGAAACGCATCGCCACCTCCAAGCCGCCCCCAACGTAGAGTTTGGGCGCCGACGCCGTCAACCGAGGACGCTCAGGGGGCGCCGAGCAGCACCTGGACCTGCCGCTGCTCGTACCCCAGGACGACGAGATCGACGCGGCCGTCGCCGTCGACGTCGCCCGCGGCCGCCGCCACCGGGCCGCGCGTGACGGCGCGCCGGAACGGCTCGGGCGAGCCGCCCGCCCCGGGCGCGAGCCAGATCAGGGCTTCATGGGCGAGCACGTCCACCGCCGCGACGTCGACGTGGCCGTCTCCGTCGAGATCGCGCGCCGCGACGTCGTAGAGCTGCGCCGCGGGGCCGAGCGAGAGGCGGCGCGACGCCTCGCTCACAGGACCGAAGAGCACGACGGCTTCGCCGGCGCACGCGACGACGAGGTCACCGAGACCGTCGCCGTCGAGATCGGCGATCGCGGTCGCGCTCGGCGAGGCGCACGCGTCGAGGGTGGTGGGGGCGAGCGCGCCCGCGCCGTCGTTGATGGCGAGCGCCACGGCGCCCCCGTCGAGCACCGCGACCACGTCGGCGTCGCCGTCGCCGTCGAGGTCGCCGGCCGCGAGGCGCGAGGCGCCGGCGAGGGGCAGCCCCGGGCCGAGCGGAGCGAGGCCGCCGGCGGCCGTCGTCCAGACGCGGACCGTCGCCGCGCCGGCGACGCCCGAGGCGACCACGATCTCGTCGTCGCCGTCGCCGGCGAGATCGGCGACCGCGAGCCGCAGCGGCGCCGCGTCGACCGCCGCCGGCTCGGCGGGGCCGAAGCTCCCGTCGGCGGCGCGTCGGGCGAACGACAGCGCCGCGTCGCCGCTGTCGGCGGTCACGAGGTCGTCCCTGCCGTCTCCGTCGAGATCGATCGCCGCGACGTCGCGCGGCCCGTCGCCCACGTCTACCGAGCCGCGCGCGTAGGGCACGCCGGCGCCGTCGAGCGCGACGAGCAGCACCTCGTCGAGCAGATCGCGGGCCAGGGCGATCTGCGCCGGTCCACCGGTCCCCTCGGCGCCGAGGACGGCGATCGCCCGCGCCGGATCGCCGAGGTCGTAGGTGATCGGATCCTCGAACGGATCGGCGAGCGGGCGCGAGCCGGGTGGATCGGCGGGCCGCCCGGGCGCGCAGCCCACGAGCAGGCAGCCGAGCGCGGCGAAGACGAGCGCGCGCACGGTGGCCTGCTGCATGGGGCGATGGTCGCCCGCGCCGCGCCCAGCTGTCGAGGACGTGCGCGCGACCCGCCGGCGCGCGGGAGCGACGAGGTCGCCGAGCCGAAAAGCAGGCGGCCGGCGGACGCCTCGCCCTTGACGCGGTGCGAGCGACCGAATACTTCGCACACGAAGCATCGTGCCGCAACCGTTCGTCCCCGCCGAGACCAAGCCGGACGTCGACGCCATCGTCGAGACGATCATCTACCTCTACACCGAGTCGCGGCGGCTCACGAAGGGCATGGCCAGCCAGTTCGGCCTCACCGGCCCGCAGCTCACGGTCATCAAGATGCTCGAGACCTTCGGCGACATCTCGCTCTCGTCGCTCTCCGAGCGCATCCGCGCCCAGAACAGCACGGTCACCGGGATCATCGACCGCATGGAGCGCGAGGGCCTGGTCCGCCGCGAGCGATCGACCACCGACCGGCGCGTCGTCTTCATCCGCCTCACCGACAAGGGCGCGCGCCTCGCCGCGGAGATCGAGGTCGAGCCGATGGAGATCTTCCGCGCCGCCCTCGGCAGCCTCTCGCGCGACGACGTCCGCGACCTGCTCCGCATCCTCACCAAGCTGCAGAAGAAGGTCCGGGCGCGCGTGAGCGCCGCCGAGCCCGCGAAGGCGGGCGAGAGGGAGGACACATGAAGGACAAGCCGTCGTACACCGGTCAGCCGAAGACCCCGGGGCAGCGCGATCCGGACATCGCCGTGGTCACGTGCGCGCTCACCGGCGTGCTCGCCAACCGCAAGCAGTGCCCGACCTTGCCCTATACGCCCGCCGAGATCGGCGAGGAGGCCAAGCGCGCCTACGACGCCGGCGCCGCCGTGGTCCATATCCACGCGCGCAACGACGACGGCTCGCCCACGTTCGCGCCGGCGGTCTTCGCCAAGATCAAGGAGGAGGTCCGCAAGCGCTGCCCGGTCATCCTCAACTTCTCGACCGGCACCATCCTCGAGGACGTCTCGGATCAGTGCGCGTACATCCGCGAGAGCAAGCCCGAGATCGCGGCGCTCAACATGGGGACGATGAACTACTCGAAGTACTCGAAGGCGCGGAAGGCCTTCGACTTCGACATGGTCTTCCCCAACACGTACGAGAAGAACATCAAGCTCCTCAAGGCGATGAACGAGTCGGGCGTGAAGCCCGAGCTGGAGTGCTTCGACACCGGCCACACCCAGGGCATCTGGCCGCTCATCGACATGGGGCTGCTCAAGGCGCCCCTCCAGTTCTCGTTCATCGTCAACGTGCTCGGCGGGATCCCGGGGCACGTCGAGTCGCTCCAGCTCCAGACCAAGATCATGCCGCCCGGCTCGGAGTGGGAGGTCATCGGCATCAGCCACGGCCAGTGGCGGATGCTCGCGGCGGCGCTGGTCCTCGGCGGCAACGTCCGCTGCGGGCTCGAGGATCACCTCTACCTCCCGAGCGGCGAGATGGCGAAGAGCAACGGCGAGCTCGTCGACGTGCTGGTCCGGATGACCCGCGACGTGGGCCGCCGTCCCGCGACCGTCGACGAGGCGCGCCAGATCCTCGGGCTCGGGGCGCCGGCATGATGGCGCGGAGCTACGGGACCCTGATCGTCGCCGCCGAGGGCGGCGTCGCCAGGCTCACGCTCAGCAACCCCGCGCGCAAGAACGCCATCGGCCCGCGGATGGTGAACGAGCTCCTCTACGCCCTCGGCGACGCGGCCGACGACGCCGAGGTCCGCTCCATCGTGCTCACCGGCGCCGGCGACGCCTTCTGCGCCGGCGGCGACTTCGCGCAGATGACCTCGGGCGCCGACGCCGACGCGCTCCCGCCGAAGGGCGACTACGCCGATCTCCTGCTCGCGATGGTCCGATCGCCCAAGCCGATCGTCGCCCGGGTGAACGGCCACGCCATGGGCGGCGGCCTCGGCCTGGTCGCGGCGTCGCACTTCGCCATCGGCGCCCGCGGCGCAAAGCTCGGTACGCCCGAGATCAACGTCGGCCTCTTCCCGATGATGATCATGGCGGTGCTGGCGCGCGTGGTGCCGCGCCGGCGCCTGCTCGAGATGATGCTCGCGGGCGAGCGGATGGACGCCGACGCCGCCGTCGCCGCCGGGATCCTAGGCAAGGCGGTCGACGCCGCCGAGCTCGACGCCGCCGTGAAGCAGGTGACCGACATGATCGCGTCGAAGAGCCCGATCACGGTGCGCCTCGGGCTCGAGGCCTTCGCGGCGCAGGACGACCTCGCCCTCGCCGATGCCCTGCCGCTCCTGCGCGAGCGGCTCGCCGGCTGCCTCGCGACCGACGACGCGCGCGAGGGCCTGATGGCGTTCCTCGAGAAGCGTCCCCCCAAGTGGAGCGGAAGGTAGAAGCGATGGACATGCGTCAGCTCGTCAAGGACCTGGAGGCGCGGCGCGCCGAGGTGCGCCGCATGGGCGGCGAGGACAAGGTCGCCAAGCAGCACGCGCGCGGCAAGCTCACGGCGCGCGAGCGCTTCGCCGCCTTCTTCGACGACGGGGTCTTCTTCGAGATCGGCATGCACGGGACCCAGATGGGCCTCGCCGCCGGCGACGGGAAGGACCGGCCGCCCGCCGACGCGGTCGTCTGCGGCTTCGGCAAGGTCGACGGCCGCATGGTCTGCTCGGCGGCCTACGACTTCACCGTCAAGGGCGGCTCCATCGGCCACACCGGCGAGGAGAAGGTCACGCGCCTGCGCTCGATGGCGCTGCGCGGCCGCTGGCCGATGGTCTGGTTCATCGACTCGGCCGGCGCGCGCATCGATCCGGGCGCCAGCCACATGGACATGATCTCGATGTTCGCCGGCTCGGGGCACCTCTTTCGCGAACAGGTCCACATGAGCGGCGTCGTGCCCCAGGTCGCCGCGATGGTCGGCCCCGGCGCCGCCGGCACGGCCTACATCCCCGGCCTCGCCGACTTCGTCCCCATGGTGAAGGGGATCGGCTCGATGGCGCTCGGCGGCCCGCCGCTCGTCAAGGCGATGACCGGCGAGGACATCTCGGAGCAGGACCTCGGCGGCTCCAAGGTGCACACCACCAAGAGCGGCGTCGGCGACGTCGAGGTCGAGAGCGACGCCGCGTGCATCGCCCTCGTGAAGCGGTACCTGTCGTTCTTCCCGTCGAGCTGCGACGACGAGCCGCCCCGCCTGCCGGTGAGCGATCCCATCGAGCGCCGCGAGGAGTCGCTCCTCGACCTGCTCCCCGAGAACCCGCGCAAGGCGTACGACATGTACAAGCTCATCGCGGCGATCGTCGATCACGGCGAGTGGCTCGACCTCAAGCCGCGCTGGGCGCGCGCGATCATCACCTGCCTCGCGCGCATCGGCGGGCAGCCGGTCGGGATCGTCGCCAACCAGCCGAACCACATGGGCGGCATCCTCGACGTCGACACCTCGGACAAGGCCGCGCGCTTCATGCAGATCTGCGACGCGTTCAACGTCCCGCTGGTGTTCCTCCAGGACGTGCCCGGCTTCATGATCGGATCGAAGGTCGAGCACGAGGGGATCATCCGGCACGGCGCGAAGATGCTCCACGTCATGGCCGCGGCGACCGTCCCCAAGGTGAGCGTCGTGGTCCGGAAGGCGTACGGCGCCGGCTACTACGTGATGTGCGGACGGGCGTACGAGCCGGACCTCATCGTCGGCTGGCCGACGGGCGAGATCAGCGTCATGGGCCCGGAGGGCATGCTCGGGATCGCGGCGCGCAAGCTCTTCGGCGACACGCCCCCGCCGCCCGAGATGAGGGCGGCGATCATCGCCCAGATCCAGTCGAACATCGACATGATGAAGGTCGCCGGCTGGGGCCTGGTCGACGACGTCATCGATCCGCGCGACACGCGACGCGCGGTGGCGTGGGGCCTCGAGCTCGCCCGCCACAAGCGGCTCGAACGTCCGGCGAAGAAGCGCGGCATCATCCCGGTCTGATCCACGAGCTCGGCGAGGGGCGGGCGTGCTTGGACCGCTCTCCGTCGAGTTTTGCGGGGCTGCGAACCGCCTGCGGTCGAACGCAATGTTGGCGCGGTCGTGGGGCGATCGCGGCCGTTCCTCGGCGGCCGGCGTGTGGGCATGTGCCTTGCTGTGGTCGCGGTGAGGAGGTCTTCATGGCCCAGCTCGTCGCGCGCGACGTAATGACGACCGAGGTGTTCTCGGCTCAGGCGGATTGGTCGATCGAGCGGCTGACGGAGTTCCTGGTCGCCAACGCGATCTCGGGCGCGCCGGTGCTCGCCGGCGACGGAGCGCTGCTCGGGGTCGTGTCGCTCACGGACATCGCTCGGAGCACGGTGTCCGAGGACGCCCAGCTCCCCGACGTCCATGACTACTTCCAGCGCAGCGCCGAGGCCGAGCTCGCCCCGGAGGACCTCGAGCAGCTCCGGGCGTTCGAGGAGTCGAGCCGGACGGTGCGCGAGATCATGACGCCCCTGGTGTTCGACGTCCGCGAGGACGCGCCGGTGAAGGAGATCGCCGACGCGATGATCCGCGGGCGGATTCACCGGCTCATCGTCACACGCGACAAGAAGGTCGTCGGGGTGATCTCGGCGCTGGATTTGCTGAGGGTGCTGCGCGACATGTAGCGCGGGGTCGGCCGCCGCGCGCGCGGGGTGGCGCGGGCCGATGGTCCACGTCCAGGTCCACGGGGCGAGCAGGTCGGATCAGTCCGGTTCGATCACGAGGCCGTCGCGGGCGATGGTGATGCGGCCCTCGAAGCGATGGGCGAGGCGGGCCCGGAGGTGGGTGGCTTCGGGATCGAAGTAGCAGTGGGTCGCGACCAGGTGGGCGGCGTGGGCGCGGGCGGCGAGATCGGCGGCGAGGTCGGCCGTCAGGTGCTTCGAGGCGTTCTCGCGGTCGAGGAAGGAGCACTCCGCGACGAGGACGTCGACGCCGGCGAAGAAGGCGGCGAGCTCCTCCGAGGGACCGGTGTCGCCGGTGTAGCCGATGGAGCGGCCCTCGTGCTCGATGCGGCAGGCGAGGCTCTCGATCGTGTGGGGCGTCTTGGCCACGCGGAGCAGGGCGCCGTCGCCGAGCGGGAGGGCTTCGCCGGGGGCGAGCTCCGTCAGCTCGATCGGGAAGCGCTGGGTGAGGAGCTCCTCGCGGTAGGCGTCGCAGACGCGCTCCAGGAGCGCGCGGAGGCCGGCGGGGCCCGAGAGCCGGAGAGGATCGGTGCGCGGGCGCGTCAGGCCGTACTTCATCGTGAAGAGCAGCTGCGCCAGCTCGCCGACGTGGTCGAGGTGGAAGTGGCTGATGAACTGGTGCGTCAGCGCCTCCCAATCCAGGCCCGAGCGCGCCATCGCGTGCACGGTGCCGGCGCCGCAGTCGAGGCGCAGGCGCGCGGGGCCGACGTCCACCCAGTAGCCGGAGCAGACGCGGAGCGCCGAGGGCATCGAGGTCCCGGATCCGAGGATGGTGAGCTTCAAGCGGGCTCCTCCGAGGAGGGGTGGGCGGGGGCGGCGCGGCCGAGCAGCACGCCGACCTCGCGCCGGGTGAGCTGGGTGTGCGGCACGAGCTTGCCGGCGGCGCCGAGGCAGTAGCGGCACGAGGCGAGCGGCGCCGGATCGTCGAGGTAGGCGAGGGCGCGCTCGGCGAAGTCGGGCGCGTCGAGGGGGACGCCGTCGGCGTCCTCGTAGCTCGGGACGTCGCCCGGTCGAGACGGAAGCGCGAGCCGCCGGCGGAAGTCGTCGAGGTAGGCCGCGCGGGTGCACTTGAAGAAGACGCCGTCGCGGACGACGAGGCTCCGGTGCCGGATCCAGCAATCGTCGTAGATGCCCTGCACCCGCGCGGGATCGAGGATGGGCTCGGTGAGCTCGATCTCGTTGAACTGATCGATGCGCTTGAGGTTGAGCACGACGCCGAACCGCTCGCTCTTCTCCTCGATGACGGCCACGTGGTCGGGGGGGACCGGCGCCGACGCGTAGCTCGATACGGTGAGGCGATCGAGGCCCTGCCAGAAGCGATCGGGCATGCGGTGGAGCAGGAGTCCGTTGGTCGTGAGCCGCACGACGCGGCTCACCCCCGAACGTCGCACGAGGTCGATGAGGTCGCAGAGCCCGGGGTGCAGGAGCGGCTCGCCGCCCATCAGCTTGAAGATGTCGGCGCGCACGTGCTTCGCCATGAACGCGAGGACGCGCTCGGCCTCGGCGAGCCCGAGGAAGCGCTCGTCGTTGAGCGGAGACATGGCGTCGCAGCCCCGGCAGCGCAGGTTGCAGTGCTCGGTGACGTGGAGCTCGAGCGACTCGACGCGGATGCGGCCGTCGGCGAGCTTGGCGTATTTCCGCCGATCGGGGCGGAGGTACTCGCCCTTCTTCAGGAACACCGCCTCGAGCGCGACGCGGGCGCCGGGCTCGTCGGCGGGCAGCGCGGCCAGGAACGAGACGCGGCAGTCGGGATCGACGTACCGCCGGACCGCGGCCTCGAGCGCCGGCCGGTCCTCGGCGAGGGCGTGCACGACGCGGAGGGAGATCAGGTCCTCGAGGCCGAAGCCGTACTCGATGCCCTGCGGCTTGAGGTTGAACTGGCTGGCGAGGACGCGGAGCTCGTCGACCGCGCGGTGGAGCTGCCGCCGCACGTCGAGCGCCGGCGCTCCTGGAGAGCCCGCCGTGCCCCCCGCCGCGGAGCCGACGAGGAGGCGCTTGCCACGATGGCTGACGATCGCCGCGCGCACCCTGCCGGCGGACGCGAGCGCGTAGCGCCGGTTGTCGAGCAGCCGAGGCGCCTCGCGCGCGGCGAAGATCTCGATCACGAGCTCCTGCGCGTCCACGAGCACCTCGCTCGACGCCGCAGGGGCCGGGGCGCCGGACCCCTCGCGGTAGGCGGCCGCGGCGCCGGCGGGGTCGCCGAGCGAAGGGATCCTGGCCCAGCGCCGCGCCAGGTGGAGCCCCGGCCGGGACGCGAGCGCGGCGTCGACCGCCGCGCGCGCCCGCGCCGCCGCCGCGCGGAGGCCGACGAGATCGGCGACAGGGAGCCGGACCTCGCCGCCGGCGCCCTCTTCGGCCTCGCGCAGCGTCAGCTCGCCCAGCGAGGCGACGCGCACCGGCGTCTCCCCCTCGGTGAGCCAGGCGTCGACGAACGCGCCCGCGTGGTGCGCGGCGCGGAGCACGCGGCGCTCGTCGAGCCCGCGCGGCTCGTCGCTGCCGAGGATCTCCATCAGGCGCCCCCGGCCGCGCGCTCGGCCTCGTCCGCCAGCCGGTCGAACTTGGCGACGGCGCGGTCGAGCCACGCGAGGTAGGCCGCGTCGCGCCGCGGATCGAGCAGCGAGGCGCCCCGCGTGACGTACGCGTCGAGCTCGTCCTCGAACCAGTCGACGAGCGCGTTGGAGAATCCGCAGGCGGCGCAGAGCGGATCGAGATCCCCGCGCACGTGCGCGGCGCGGAGCGCGCGCGACGCCGGGCCGTCGAACGCCGCGCGAATCCCGTCGTCGAGCCGGCCGGTGACGAACCGATCGGAGTAGTCGACGCAGCAGGAGGAGACCTTGCCGTCCCAGGTGACGCCGGCGTACTGCCAGAGGAGGCGGCAGGGGCGCTGGAACTTGGTCGACGTCGCGAAGCGCAGCCCGGAGAGGGCGCGCGCGCGCTCGGGGGCGGCGAGGCCCCCTTGGTTCACGAGGAGGGTGACCTTGAAGCGATCGACGAGGCCGCCGAACGTGCGTACGAGGCGCGGGACGTCGCGCAGCCCGGCGGCATCGAGCGCCGCGTGCAGGCGGAATCGGACCGGGGCCCCGAGCCGGCGGCGCACGCGGTGGAGCATGGCGACGTTCTCGAGGACGCGGGCGAAGCTCGCGCCGCGGCGGATCCGCTCGAAGGACGCCGGCTCGGCGCCGTCCACCGAGAGCCGGAGCTCGGAGAGCCCCGCCGAGACCAGGGCCTCGGCGGTCGCCTCGTCGATGCGCGCGACGTTGCTCGAGACGAGCAGCCGCGTGAGGCCGCGCTCGCGGGCGTAGCGGAGCATCGCCCCGAGCTCGGGGTGCAGCGTCGGCTCGCCGCGGAGGAAGAAGCCGACGAGGGCGCGCGGGCCGACGACGGCGACGGCCTCGTCGATGACGCGGCGCGCGCGGGCGAGCGGCATCGTGCCGGTCTTGGCCCCCTGGACGGGGTTATGGCAGCCGGCGCAGCGGAGATCGCAGAGGTTGGTCGGCTCGAGGTGGATCTGCACGAGCTCGGCCGGAGGCGCGCTCGGCCGCGCCCGCTGCTCGGCGGCCCAGAGCGCGCGGTAATACGCCGGCGATCGGCGGAGCAGGCCGATCCACGCCGCGGCAGGCCCGGTGGTCACCTTGCGGTGGGGGCGGCCGGCGACGGCGCGGTCGGTCAGGCGCACGAGGGCGGGCATCAGCATCGGCCCGCCGCCTCCGCGTGGAAGCGCTCGAGCTCGCCGCGGCCGGCCGTGAGGGTGCGCACGATGCCGAGGTGCTCCTCGAAATGCACGGTAGCCCACGGCTCGCCGGCGAGCCACGCCTCGGTGGGCCAGTGCTTCGTCGCGTGATCGGCGAGCACGGCGGCGACGCCGAAGCGGAGCCCGGCGCGCGAGAGCGGGCGGCGCAGGCGGTACGCCTCGACGAAGCGCGAGGCCCGCGCGGGCAGGGCGATCGCGGCGACGCTCAACGTCCGCACCACCTCGAGCTCGGGCGGCGCGAGCGCGGCGCGCTCCCAATCGCAGACGAGCGGCGGCGCACCCGGACGGAAGAGGTAGTTGTGCTGGTTGTAATCGTTGTGGATCGCCTGCTCGCCGGCGCCGGCGGCGAGGGAGGCGGCGCGCGGCGCCGCGGCGTCGAGGAGCACGCGGCGGTCCTCGAAGTACGTCTCGACGGCGTCGGCGAAGGCGGGCGACGCGGCCGTCGAGCC
>CAYJPW010000046.1:0-66590 GCA_964372055.1 uncultured Polyangiaceae bacterium | reverse complement strand
GCGGGAGGCCGTGAAGAGCGGCACCCCCGAGGCGGGCGGGCGCGACGGAGCGACCTCGGAGGCGGCGGCGCCCGCGCCCGCGCAGGAGACGAGCGCGCCCAAGGAGCCCTCGCGCTCGAGCGCGGGCGCTCCGGCGAGCGGTCGATCGCTCGATCAAGCGATCGCCGACGCGATCGGCACGCCGGGGACGTCGTCCGCCGGCGCCGTGCCTGGTGCCGCCGCCGCAGCCCCGCCGCAGGCCCAAGCCGCCCCCGCGGCGGGCGGCGCCGAGCCGGCCGGTGGCCCGGCCGCGTCCGGCCCCGGCGCCGAGCTCGACCGCGCCGCGGCCGCGTCGGCGCTCCGCCCGATCGCCTCGAGCCTCTCGAGCTGCAAGGCGTCGCCGGAGGACTCCGGCCGCGGGAGCGTCGCCGTCACCTTCGTCCCGTCGGGAGCCGTGTCCGTCGCCGTCGTGGACGGCCCGTTCGCCGGCACGCCCACCGGAGCCTGCATCGCGCGGCTCTTCCGCACCGCGCGCGTGCCACCGTTCACGGGTGCGCCCGTGGTGGTGCGCCGCTCGTTCAACGTGCCGTAGCGGCTCCTCTCCGGGATTCGCGCTCGAGCGCAGCGCCTTGAATCACCGCGCCGGTCGCGCCCGTGCCTCGATGCGGCCGGGCCTTCCGCGCCCGCGCCGGGCCAGGAGCGCCGCGCCGAGGAGCGCGAGCCATCCTGCGGGCGCGCCGCCCCGCGCGCCGCCGCCGGATCCATCGGATCCGGGAGCCATGCGGCACCCGCAGCCGCCGTCGTCCGATTCGCCCTGGCCACCGCCGGCGCCCGAGCCCGGACCGGCGCCGCTCGACGACGACGTGGTCCCGCCGGTCGTGCCGCCGGCGCCGCCCGCGCCTCCTGCGCCCTCGACGAAGTAGGCGCCGCACGCCGGCTCGACCTCCTGGCCTCCGCGATGCGCGAGCGCGAGCGCGTAGACGCCGGCGCCGAAGCCGACCATCGGCGCGTTGAACTTGTAGGTGCCGTTGCCCTCGTCGTAGGTCTCGCTCACCGCGAGGTAGTTCGCGGCCGACTGCTCGCGCACCCAGCCGAGCAGCGCGTCGGAGCGCGCCGTGTCCCCCGCCATCCGGAGCGCCACCGCCCCGCGCAGATCGGTCACCACCCACTCGGCGCTGTCGTACGGGCTGCCCCACGGGCTCTTGTCGTCGCCGCCCTGGTGATCGTTGCGGTCGTCGTTGCGCGACCAGCCGGCGCCCGCGGGCGAGCGGAGGTGCTGCTCGATGCCGGCGAGCGTCGCCGTCGCGATCGGGCCCGCGGGATCGAAGAGCCCGAACGCGATCGCGTCGAGCACGGCCGCGTCCCAGTACCCCTCGCCCGAGGCGAGCTCGTCCGGGTTGGAGGCGATCGCGCCGGCCGGATCGGTGAGATGCGCGGCGATCGCCGCCCGGATCGACTCGCCGGCGGCGCGGTACGAGGCGGCGCGCCCAGTGTCGCCGACGCGCTCGGCCAACGCCGCCGCGTCGCACAGCCCGCGCGCGGCGGTGATGCTGGTGTACGCCCACGAGCGCTGGCGCCCGTTCCAGTGCGTCTCCCAGATCGACGAGTCCGGCCGCACCAGGCCCGTCGCCGGATCGACCAGCGCGACGAGCGCGTCGCCGACCCGGGTCGAGATCACCGGCCAGCTCGCGTCGACGAGGCTCGTGTCGCCGCTCTTCGTCTCGTACTCGCGCAGGGCCCACAGGAACAGGCCGAAGCCGTCGAGCTCGAGGTTCGGTCCGAAGTCGTTGAAGTCGGTCTCCTCGACGCCGAAGCCGTGGTAGCGGACCAACGAAATCAGGTAGGGCGGCATCGCGTAGGGCGCGAGCTCGTTCCAGTCCTGGAATCGGCCCGACTCGGCGTCGAGGTAGAACGAGAGCGCCCCCCGGGCCTCGTCGTTCATCCCGAGCGACGCCATCGCCGCGACCGAGTAGGCGCCGTCGCGGATCCATGCGTACGTCCACTCGCCCGGCGGCAGGCTCGCGAGGACGGCGCCCTTGCCCCGGTGCGCGACGGTGGCGGGCAGGGTCGCCGGCGGATCGCCGAGCGCGAGCCCGAAGCGCGTGCGGCGGGGCTCGGAGTCGTCGCCGAGGACCTCGCGCAGGAACGCGTGGTCCTCGCCCACCTGCGCCATCTTCAGCATCACCGCCGATTGGCGGACGAGCGCCTCCTCCTGGGCGTCGAGCGAGCTTGGCGGCGTCACCTTCGCCGTCTGGAACGAGGCCCAGCCCGCGAGCTCGGCGTCGACGAGCTCCTTCGCGCCCGCGTTCGCGACGTAGGCGTCGAGCCACCCCTGCACGGTCGCGCCGGCGAACGGATCGCCGTGGTGCGCGAACGCGACGCCCGCCCAGGCCTCGGCGCCGGGGGCGAGGTCGCCGAGGTCGAACTGGAACGCGCTCACCGAGCCGTCCGCCGTCGGGGCGGCGCCGGCGAGGTCCGGCAGATCGGTCGTGCCGCCGCCGTTCACGATCGCGTAGACGCTCGCGGCCGGCGGCGACGCCGCGTTCGAGGCGCCGTGGTGCGACGCCGCGCCGAGCGCGCGCGCGACGACGACGCCGGCGAAGGCGCGCTCGAGGAAGTCGGCCTTCGCGCCCGAGCCGTCGAAGGTGATGGTCTCGCCGTTCTCGGCGAGATCGTCGAGCGGGCCGGGGCGCCCATAGCCGAGGTGGAAGTTGTGCAGCGAGAACGCCGAGACGCCGGTCGCCGGGGCGGCGCCGGCGTTCTTCACGCGCATCGCCATCACGAAGCCCGCGTGCCCGAGCGCCTGCGGCGCGAAGAAGAGCTGCGTCGCCTCGAGGTCGCCGACCTTCTGGACCATCTGCACCACGCCGGTGCCGCCGGTCGCGCCGGCCTGCCAGGCGACGTAGCCGGAGACGTCGAGATCGACGGGGATCGTGGTGAGCCAGCGCTGATCGCCGCCGCTGCGGAGGCCGAAGTACGCGTCGTAGAGCAGATCGCGCGTCTTCACGGCCTGGGGCTGGTTGCCCAGCCAGACCTCGTCGCCGGCTTGGTCGAGGAGCGGCTCCTCGCTGGCGAAGAGGTGCTCGCGGAGCTGGGTGATCCTCGCCTGCGCGAGATCGAGGAGGACCGCGCCGTGCCCGTTCGAGGAGGGAAGCCGGAAGAAGGTGCGCTGCACCGGGACCTGCGCCTCGGCCGGCCGCGCCGATGCGAGCGCGCCCACCAGGGCCGCCGTGACGACCGTTGCCCACCGCACCGGCACGCGCAGCATCAGGGAAGACTGTACAGGATTTGAGGGCTATCCCCCCTCGCCAGGGCCTCGCGACTGTCAAATTTGTGCATGTTCTGCGATCCCGTGGTACGCGAATCCGTCTTCGGCGAGTCAACCCCTGTCCCAAGGAGGAAACCCATGCAGCGACTCCTCGCCTTCTCGCTCGCGCTCTGCGCCATCGGCGCGCTCGGCTCGGGCTGCGGCTCGGAACCGCCGCCGGCGCCCAAGGCTGCCCAGGCCGCCACCGCCGCCGACAAGACCGGCCCCACCACAGCCAAGAAGAACGACACCGACAAGCCGACCAGCGGATCGATCCACATCGACGACAAGATCCTCAAGGCCTGCGGCGATCTCCCCACGGCGCACTTCGCCTTCGACTCGGCCGACGTCGCCGGCGACGCGGCCGCCGCGCTCGACGCGCTGGCGCGCTGCTTCGTCTCCGGCCCGCTCAAGGGCAAGAGCATGCGGCTCATCGGCCACGCCGACAACCGCGGTGAGACGGTCTACAACTTCGCCCTCGGACAGAAGCGCGCCGGGAGCGTCGCCGAGTTCCTGGCGAAGAAAGGGCTCGAGCAGGGGCGCGTCAGGGCCGACTCCAAGGGCGAGCTCGAGGCCACGGGAACCGACGAGGAGGGGTGGGCGCGCGACCGCAAGGTCGACGTCTTCCTCGCCGAGTAGAGCCCGATGATCCTGCTCCAGGTGTCGCCGCCTGCGCCCCAGGCGGTCCCGATCAAGCTCGACCCGATCTCGCTGGTCCTCCACGCGTCGGGGCCGGTGTTCATCGTGGTGTGGACGCTGGTCGCGGCCGCGCTCCTGGTCTGGATCATCGCGGTGCTCAAGGTGCTGCAGGTGATGAGGCTCGCGGCGGCCCAGTCCCGCTTCGAGTCCGAGGCCGCCCACGCGCAGGACGCGGCGCAGCTCTACGAGCTCGCGCGCAAGCACGTGGACGCGCCCGGCGCGCGGGTGGTGCTCGAGCTCTCCAAGCGCGCCGGCAGCGGCAAGCTGCTCGAGGCGATCGCCAAGCGCGCGCTCGTCACCGAGCAGCAGCGGCTGAGCTCGCTGATGTCGACGCTGTCGTCGATCGCGTCGGCGTCGCCGTTCGTCGGCCTCTTCGGCACCGTGTACGGGATCATGGACGCGTTCCTCCGCATCGGTCAGGAGAAGAGCGCGTCCTTGCCCGTCGTCGCGCCCGCCATCGGCGAGGCGCTCATCGCCACCGCCATCGGCCTCTTCGCCGCGATCCCGGCCGTCGTCGCCTACAACGGGATCAACAAGCGCATCGACGACCTCGTCGCCGCGCTCGAGGCGGCGGCCGAGGGCTGGGTGACCTTGGCCGCCCAGGAGGCCGCGCCGCTGCCGCTGCGCACGCCGTCGAACCGGCCGGCGCCGCTGCCGAGCTTCTAGGAGCCGCCATGGGGATGTCGGCGGGAGGGAGCGGCAAGCGGCGCGGGCGCGGCTTCTCCGACATCAACGTCACGCCGCTCGTCGACGTGATGCTGGTGCTGCTCGTCGTCTTCATGGTCACGGCGCCGCTCCTCACCACGGGTCTGCGCGTCGAGCTCCCCAACGTCGAGGCGGCGAGCACGCCGGTGAAGGACACGAAGCTCGTCGTCACCGTGACCAAGGAGGAGAAGATCCTCTTCGGCGAGGACGATGTCACCACGAACGTCGAGGACGTGCTCTCGCAGAACCCGCGCGTGCAGAAGGAGAAGGAGCTCTACATCCGCGCCGACAAGGCCGCGCGGTACGGCGCGGTCGCCCGCGTCGTCGCCGCCGCGCGCGCCGCGGGCGTCGAGGGCTTGAACCTCCTCGTCGAGCCCGAGATCGAGGGCTCCGAGGCCGAGAAGCCCGCCGAGGCGAAGCCATGACGGGCGCGAGCGCGGCCGGCCGGGGGGACTTCCGCCCGTCCGAGATCGCCATCGCGGTGGCGGCCGCGCTGCTGGTGGAGATCGGCGCGGTCGTGGCGCTGCGCGCGGTGGCGCTCGACCGGCCCGCGATGCTGCCCGACATCGACAAGGGCGCCGCCGTCCCGGTCAGGGTCATCCCGGTGCTCGACCTCGACGCGCCGCTGCTGAAGCTCGGCGGCAAGCGCGACAAGATGAAGCTCCCGGACCGCTGGCTCCGGCAGACACCGAAGCCGCGGGTCGAGGAGAAGGCGTTCGTCTCGACCAAGGCGGGCAAGACGGAGGCCGACATCCCGGATCCCGAGATGAAGATCGCCGACGCCGGCACGCCGGTCCCGCCGCCCGACGCCGACGTCGCCAAGGTGGTCGACACCGAGATCACCGAGGTGCCCGACGCCGCGCCGTCGAACGTCGACGTCGAGGGCCACGCCGACGGGGTGAAGGAGGGGACCGAGACCGATCCGCTCAAGGCGCGCGCGGTCGACGTCTACCGGATGCGCATCGCCGGCTGGTTCCAGTCCGGCTTCCACGTGAACGGCACCGGCCTCGGTCCCGATGAGCTCAAGAAGTACCGCGTCGGCGCGGTGGTCCAGCTCAGCGGCCGCACCGTGAGCGGCTACTCGATCAGCCCGAGCGGGAACGCCGCGTTCGACGCCGCGGCGCGGGCCCGTCTCGAGTCGGCGAAGGGCAACGAGATCCCCCCGCCCCCGGAGAACTATCCGGACATTCAGCAGAATCAGATCAGCGTCACGTTCGTCTGTAACGAGAAGGTATGCGACTGACCGCCGCTCTCAAGGCCCTCGCCGTCCTCGCTGCCGCCGGGGTCCTCGGTGGTCACGCGTCCGCCCAGGAGGCTCAGAAGCCCCCGAATCCCGAGGACTTGCTCGGGAACATCGTCGTGCTGGCCGAGGGCCAGGGGCGGCCCTTGCCCAAGATCGGCGTCCTGCCCTCGCTCGCCTCCGACTCCGAGGACGTCACCCTCCGATCGGTCGTGCGGCGCGATCTCGACCTGTGCGGCGAGTTCGAGGTCCTGCCCGACAGCGCGGCGCCCGACGGGCTCTATCTCTCCGACAGCCCCGTCGACGTGAAGGCCTGGGCGGCGAAGGGCGTCGAGGCCGTGGTGAAGGTCTCCGGCAAGAAGACGAGCGCGACCCGAGCCGAGCTGAAGGGCATCGCCTACTTCGTCAAGCGCGGCGAGTCGCCCGTCTTCGAGAAGCGCCTCGAGGTCGACCTCAAGCAGGTGCGCGAGGAGTCGCACCGCGTCGCCGATCAGCTCATCGGCGCGCTCACCGGCAAGAACGGCGGCTTCGCCAGCCACATGACGTTCGCGCTCGGCTCGGGCACGCAGCGGCGCGTCTACACGATCGACGCCGACGGCAACGACGCCCGCGCCGTGACCCCGCAGGAGCACCAGGCGATCGCGCCCGCGTTCGGCAAGGGCGAGGACCTCTACTACGCCGCCAGCATCCAGCACGACGAGTTCAAGATCTTCACCCTCCCCGCGGCGGCCGGCGTCGGCGCATCCCCGACCGGGCCGCTGGCCTTGCCGCTCAAGGGCTCGGTCTACGGGATCGCCTTCTCGAAGGACCGCGCGCAGGTGGCGCTCTCGATCGGCGTCGGCTCCGAGATCAAGGTCTTCGCCGGGGCCGACCTCGCCTCGATCCAGCCGGCGTCGCAGGTGGGCTTCGCACTGCAGCCGACGTTCACGCCGAGCGGCAAGGTCGCCTTCGTGGGCGCGGGCAAGTACGGCCAGCGCGTCTACGTCGACAACAAGGCGATCTCGCCCGATGGCCTCATGGCCTCGTCGCCGACGTTCTGCGATCACCCCGACGGCGTCCGCGCCGTCTTCGCCGTCGGCGTCGGCAAGAGCACCGATCTGGTCGCGACCGGCGAGAAGGGCGGCCAGCTCGCGCGCCTCACGCAGAACCAGGGCCGGAACGGCTACCCGGCCTGCAGCCCCGACGGCCGGCTCGTCGCCTTCTTCACGACGCGCACCTCGAACGAGGGCCCGGGCCTCTACATCATGCGCGTCGACGGCGGGCGCCCCAAGCGCATCTCCACCCTCGTCGGCGACTCGCTGCGCTGGGATCCGCTGCCGCCCCCGAAGTCCGCGCCGTCGCCTGCAGCTGCAAAATAACGGGAACGACCGCAGCCTCGGGTTGTCGGCTCGTCATGGCCGACGCCTCGCCCCCGCTCTCGCCCGCCCAGCGCTCCAAGATCCGCCGCCTCTCCGAGCGCGGTGATGCCGACGCGGGCGGCGGCGAGCTGAACCTCACGCCCTACCTCGACATCGTCATGAACGTCCTGATGTTCGTCCTCGCGACGGTCGCGGTGACGTTCGCCTCGACGATCGACACCAGCGCCGCGGGGACCAACGTGGTGCGGCGCGAGCCGGCCAAGCTAGAGCTCTCCGCCTTCATCACCGAGCAGGGCGTGTCGCTCAAGACCGCGAGCGGCAACGTGGCGCCGGGCTGCGAGGGCCTCGGGGCCGGGTTGACGCTCCCCGCGCGCGATGGCGCGCTCGATCTCGCGGGGCTCAGCGCCTGCGTTCGGCAGATCAAGGCGGCCCCGGCGTTCCAGGAGGAGACGCAGGTCACCGTGACGGCGAGCCCGGGCATCGACTATGCGTCGGTCGTCGCGGTGATGGATGCGCTGCGGCGGGACGATCGCGGGGAGCTGTTCCCCGAGGTCAGCCTCGCCGTGGCGCGCTGACGAGCGCGAGCGCGCTCAGCGCCCGCGCTTCGCGCGGCGACGCCTCCCGCCGAGCGCGATCCCGAGCCCGAGGGCCGACACGGCCCAGAGCCCGATCGCGCCCGGCGCTCCGGCGGTGCGACAGCCGCAGCCGCCGTCGTCGGAGCCGCCGGAAGCGGGCGCGTTCCCGCCGGACCCCGTCGTGCCGGCTCCGGTGCCGCCCGAGCTCGAGCCGCCGCCGGCGCCGGTCCCGCCGGTGCCGCTGCCGCCCGTGCCGGTGCCGCCGTCGGGGAGCTCGTTCGGGTTCATGCCGTCGACGACGAGCATGGTGATCGACGACGACGGCAGCGTGACCGTGACGCTCCCGCCGCTCACCGCGACGTCGGCGTGCTTGGTGATCGTGCTCCCGCCGTCGTTGCCGTAGACCTGCGCCGTCGCGCCGGGCATGAAGTTGCCGAGCGAGACGGTGACGTCCTCGGCCCCGCCGTTCTCGTTCACGAGCGCGACGGTCATGCGCGTCTGCCCGACGGCGGCGTACGCCTCGACGCCCGCGCCGCCGCTCACCGCCGCGCGCACGCTCACCGCCTCGAACCCGGCGCCTGCGCCGTCGAAGTTGCGGAAGAGCTTGAACGCGGCGAACGCGGGCTGGTCGGGATCCGGAGGCGACCACGCCGTGGCGACGTGCACGCCCTCGCGCGCGAAGATGCCGAGCACCTCGGCGTACGTCACCGCGCCGACCGACTGGTCGTGCTGGTAGAAGTCGTACTCGCTGACCGCGAGCTTCGTCCCCGGGTAGTGCTGGTCGACCCAGTCGCGCATGCGCGGGACGAGGCGGATGTTCTCGTTGATCCACGAGGGATCGGTGAAGCCGGGGTCCCAGAGCGAGCGCGTCACCTCGGGCACGTTCCCGCCCTGCGGGTAGTAGTGCAGGTCGAGGTAATGGAGGATGCGCTTGCCGTTCTCGTCCTCGTAGGCCTTGGCCTGCTCGAGCAGCCAGGCCACGAGCTCCTGCCCGCCGTGGGCGGCGCGATCGGGCGACGAGGCCGAGCAGCCCTGCGAGACGTTGTCGGCGTCGGAGCAGAAGTAGTTGGGCCAGCCCCACTCGGCGGGGCCGGCGATCTCGGCCGTGGGATCGGCCTCGAGGATCGCGACGGCGTAGTCGCGCATGCGCTGCCAGAGCTCGTCGTAGCCGAGCTTGGTCTTGCGGATGTCGCGGTGGGTCGAGCTCCAGAGGGCGGGCTCGTTGTCGAGCGCGTAGATGCGCTGGCCGTTCGCCGGCCCGTGCTTCGCGACGATGTAGCCGACCCACGCCTTGGCCCAGTCGGGCGACGTCGCCACCGACGTGTTCGTCGCCGGCCCGCAGTCGAGGTAGCTGCCCCCGCCGGGAGCGAGGCCGTCGCCGCAGTTGGTGTCGTACGGGTCGAACGAATTCTGGTTGGGGATGGCGGTGGCCGGGCAGCCGCAGTCGAAGGGGTGGCCGTACTTCGGCGGGGGCTTTGCGACCCAGCCGATCGTCGGGATCGTGAAGAGCGCGACCGCGCCGCGCGTCTTCATGTCGGCGAGGAACGCGTTGGCGCCGCTCGACTCCTTGGGATCGGCGGGTGGCGTGGCGCAGTAGCTCTGGGCGCTGCCCCAGCAGCCGGGGATGTTCTCGAAGTAGTAGTCGGCGGCGGTGTTGATGGTGTCGGTCTCGTAGTTGTACCGGGTGACCGAGTTGCCGCCCCACCGCCCCACCGTCAGCCGCCCCGCGTCGAAATGGCCGGCGCTGGGGAAGTTCACGCCGTAGATGAGCGGCGAGATGGGGTGCGCGTCGGCCGTCGGATCGACGGCGACGGCGATTTGCGCTCGGGCTGGGGCGGCGGCGAGCAGCGTGGGGACGGCGAGGGCGAGCGAGATCGCGAGGCGGCGCATGCGTTCTTGTCGCGCCGGTGGTCACCCGGTGTCAACGGGCGCAGCCTCGCGGACGCGCAGCACGATCTTGCCGCGCGCGTGGTGCGACTCGCTGTGGCGGTGCGCCTCCTGGATCTCGGCGAGCGGTAGGACGCGGTCGATGATCGGCTTGATCGCGCCCGCTTCGACGAGCTCGGTGATGAGGCCGAGCTGGTCGCCGTCGCAGCGCTTGATCACGTGCCGGCTGCGGATGCCCTTCCTCAGCCACGGCACCAGCAACAGGCGGAGCAGCGCGAAGGCGAGGGAGAAGAGGCTGAGCACGTTGCCCCAGCGCTCGACGTGGCGGGCCACGTCGATGGTCACGTTGGAGAGGCGACCGCCGCGGCGCAGGACGCGCAGGTTGCCGGCGAACACCGACTCGCCCAGCGTGTCGAGCACGAGGTCCACGGGCTCGCAGACCTCGGCGAAGTCCTGCTTGGTGTAGTCGATGACCTGGTCGGCCCCGAGCTCGCGCACGAACGCCTCGTTGCGCGCGCTCGCCGTGGTCACCACGTGGGCGCCGAGGTGCTTGGCGAGCTGGATGGCGAACGTGCCGACGCCGCCGGCGCCCGCGTGGACGAGGACGCGCTCGCCGCGCGCGAGCCGCCCCTTGTCGACGATGCACTGGTAGGCGGTGAGCCCGACGAGGGGCATCGACGCCGCCTCCTCGTGCGTGAGGTTCTTCGGCTTGCGCGCGACCTCGCGCTCGTCGATGCAGACGAGCTCGGCGTAGGTGCCGGGCCGGGTGTGCGTCGGGCTCGACCAGACCTCGTCGCCCACTTCGAAACGCGTGACCTCGGAGCCGACCGCCTCGACGACGCCCGAGACGTCGAGGCCGAGGATCCACGGCAGCGTGTAGCGCATGATGTTGCGCTGCCCGCCGCTGCGCGCCTTCCAGTCGACCGGGTTCACCGCCGCCGCGTGGACGCGGACGAGCACGTCGCGGGGGCGCGGCGTCGGATCGGGGACGTCCTCGAGGCGGAGGACCTCGGGACCGCCGTACTCGTGGATGCGCGCGGCCAGCATGAAGCGGGCAATCTACCAGGCGACCGGCGAGCGCGGAACGTGCCGGGCATCGGCGTCACCCACCGGCCTCGAAGAGGCCGGCCAGCGTCTGCACCCGGAGGATGGCCCCGAGGTCGCGCCGCTCCTGGGCCCAGTCCATGAGCGCGAAGAGGTGCGTCTGCTCGGCGAGGAGGCGCTCGGGCCGGCGCTCGAGCAGGTGGAGGTAGTGGAGCGCGATCGCGTCCTCGTCGAACGCGAGCGTCTGGAGGAGCGCGTGGCGCGTGGTCGCGTGGAGCGCGTATCGTCCGGCCGAAGGCTCCTGGAGCAGCCGCGAGCGGAGGAGCGCTTCGAGGGCGGACCGTGCGCGGCGGCCGGCGCGCGCCAGCTCGGCGAGCGAGGCGCGGTCCATGTGATCGCCCCTCATGTGAGCGAGCACCGCGAGCATGCGCCGGGCGGTGGGCGGGAGGAAGCGAAGGGCCTCGGCGACGACGCCCCGAACCTCGGGGACGTCGTCCTCGTGATCGAGCGGTGCGATGCGACCGATCCGCCGCGCGAGGAGGCTCCGCTCGAGCTCGCGGGCGCTGCAGGAGCCGCCCGTCACCAGCGCGTCGGCGAGATCGAGCGCGACCGGGTGCCAGCGGAGGAGCCGAGTCAGGCTCGCGACGGCGGGGAAGGGGCTCTTCTGCAGCGCGACGAGCGGGGGGACGACGGGGAAGATGGTGACCCCGCCGAGGAGGCAGCGGCGCGCCGTGATCACCCAGGTGACCGGGAGACCGCGCAGGGCTTCGAGCGTCGTCGCCGTCGTCGCGTCGTCCTCGTGGTTGTCGAGGACGACGAAGGTCGGCCCCGCGGCGAGCGCGCGACGCACGGCGGCGGTCGGATCGCCCGAGGCGGAGAGGCCCAGCTGGACCGCCATCATCTGCAGCGCGGTCGTCGAGTCCCACGCCCCGATCCGCACCCAGACGAGGCGTCCGCGGAAGGCGCGCCTCTCGCGGTGGCCGAGCACGCAGGCGAGCGAGCTCTTGCCGCTGCCGCCGCCGCCGACCAGGGCGAGCGCCGTCGGGTGCTGGGCGCGCAGGATCGCCCGCAGCGTCCGGAGCTCGGTCGTGCGCCCCCGGAACGAGGGGGGGAGCGGCGGGAACTGCAGAGCGGGGCGCGAGGCGGGTCTCCTTGGGCGGCTGCGCGAATGCGCCTCGACAGCGTAATGTCGAGCCGGTCGCTGCGTCAGCAGGTAGCGCACGAGGAGAGACGATGCCGAGAGGAACAACCGCATTCTGGTCCCGCCTGGCGGCGCTCGCGGCGCCCTGGCTGCTCGCGCCCGTGCTGACGGCGTGCTCGCCGCGGACCCGCCCGTCGACGTTCCCCCGAGGCTCGGCGGCATCGCCCGAGTCCCCGGAGACGCCGGTGGCCAAGGTCGGCGTCGCCCTCCAGGGCGATCCGCCGCTGCCGGGCGAGCCGGCGGACGACTGGCCGGGCCTCGGCGCGCCTGCGCCCGCGGGGCCGCACGACCACCACCACCATCATCACGAGCCAGAGGGCGATCCGAAGACGCCTCCTGCGATCCCGGAGGGGCACGATGCGCGCTGATCGCTGGCCGTTCGCCGCTGCCATGGCGCTCTCGCTCTTCGGCGCCGCCGGGTGCGCTTCCTCGTCGGCAGCGGCCGATCGCACGAGCATCCGCGAGCTGTCCAGGGCCCCGGCGCTCCCTCCGAACGACGGTGAGGTCGAGCCGCTCACGCCCAAGGACGCGCGCGCTCTGCTCGCGAAGCCGCTCCGAGAAGACGACGCGGTGCGGGTCGCGCTCGCGAACAACCGCGAGCTCCGCGCCGTGCTCCGTGACGTCGGCGTCGCCCGAGGCCAGCTCGTGCAGGCCGGGCTCCTGCCGAACCCCGAGCTCGAGGTGCAGGTGACGCCCCGCCAGGAGGCGCTCGACCACACCCGGGTCGAGCTCGGCCTCGAGTACGACCTCACCACGGCGATCCTGACGCCCATGCGCGAGCGCGCGGCCGAGGCCGACGTCCAGGCGGCGCGTTACCGCGCGGCGGCGGCCGTCGTGACGCTCGGCTACTCGGTGCGGGCCGCGTACCACGCGCTGCAGGCATCGCAGCAGCGTCTCGCGATCGCCAATCGCGCCCTCGACGCGTTCGCGGCGAGCCGCGACGCCGCGCGCGCCCTCTTCGAGTCGGGCAACCTCGCCGAGCTCGACGCGGCGACGCAGGAGGCGACGTACGAGTCGGCCCGGCTCACGGTCTCGCAGATCGAGCTCGAGCTCCTCGAGCGGCGCGAGCGCTTGGAGCGGCTGCTCGGCCTCTCCGGCTCGGAGGCGGGCTGGCAAGTCGCCGGCGAGCTCCCGGCCGCGCCGGCGGAGCTCGCCCCCGTGGCGCGGGCCGAGACCCGGGCGCTCACCGCGAGCCTCGAGCTCGCCGAGCTGCGCAGCCGGCTCGACGCCGCCGCCGGCCGCGCCGGGCTGGCGCGCACCGAGGGCGCGCTGCCGGACATGTCGGTCGGCGTGCGCGGAGAGCGCGAGGAGCTCGGCTGGCAGGTGGGCGCGGGGCTGCGCTTCACGCTGCCCGTCTTCGATCGACGGCAGGGCGCCGCCATGGCGCGGGAGGCGGAGTTCGACGCGCTGCTCGAGCGCTACCACGGGCTCGCCGTCGACGTGCGCTCTTCGCTCCGCGACGCGCAGAACCGGCTCGCGTCGGCGCACGCGCGCGCGCGGCACTTCCAGCGCGTGGTCGTGCCCGCGCGAAAGCGCGTCGTCGAGCAGACGCTGCTCCAGTACAACGCGATGCAGATCGGCGTCTTCCAGGTGCTCGAGGCGCGGCGCGCCGAGCTCGACGCCCAGCTCGCCCAGGTCGACGCGCTGCGCGATTTCTGGACGGCGAAGGCGGCGTTCGAGGCGCACCTCGCGGGGCGGCGCGTGGAGACGGCGGGCACGAGCGCCGCGGGGTTCGCGACGGTCGGCGGCGGCGAAGGAGGACACTGACATGGATCGACGCTCTTTCATCTCGATGGGCGGCGTCGCCGCGGGCGCAGCCCTCCTCGCGCGCGGCGCGCAGGCGCAGGAGCCCCAGGCCGCGCCTCCGGGCGGCTTGGGCTCGGGCGCCGGCGCGCCCGGCGGTCAGCCGGCGATCGTGACGCCGAACGGCAGCACCCTCCGCTGGCGCGTCGTCGACGGCGTGAAAGTGGGCCACCTCGTGGTGGAGCCGTTCGAGCACGAGATCGCGCCGGGGCTCAAGGTCGAGGTCTGGGGCTACAACGGGAGCACGCCCGGACCCACGATCGAGGCCGTCGAGGGCGACCGGCTGCGCATCTACGTCACGAACCGCCTTCCCGAGCCGAGCACGGTGCATTGGCACGGGCTCGTGGTCCCGAACGGGATGGACGGGGTCGCCGGGCTGACGCAGCGCCCGATCCCGCCGGGCGAGACGTACGTGTACGAGTTCGTCGCCCGCCACCCGGGCACGTACATGTATCACTCGCACTACGACGAGATGACCCAGATCGCGCTCGGCGCTGTGGGCATGTTCGTCGTCCACCCCAAGAAGCCACGCGGCCCGCGGGTCGACCGCGATTTCGTGCTCATGACGCACGAGTGGAAGATCGCCGCCGGCGCGCGCCGGCCCGATCCCAACGCGATGAGCGACTTCAACGTGCTCACGTTCAACGGCAAGGCGTTCCCGGCGACGGCGCCGCTCGTGGTCGGCCGCGGCGAGCGCGTGCGCATCCGCCTCGGCAACCTCGGCCCGATGGACCATCACCCGATCCATATCCACGGCCTCTCGTTCCGCGTCACCGCGACGGACGGCGGCTTCGTGCCCGAGTCGGCGCAGTACCCGGAGACGACCGTCCTCCTGCCGGTCGGCAGCACGCGCGTCATCGAGCTCGTGCCCGAGGAGGCGGGCGACTGGGCGATGCACTGCCACATGACGCATCACGTGATGATGCAGATGGGGCACGGGTTGCCGCCGATGATCGGCGCGGACACGCGCAAGCTCGACCGGCGCATGAGCCGCGTCGCGCCCGAGTACATGACCATGGGCACGAAGGGCATGGGCGGCATGGCCGAGATGCCGATGCCCACGCCGCCGAACAGCCTGCCGATGCGCGGCGGGCCCGGGCCGTTCTCCTACGTCGACATGGGCGGCATGTTCACCGTGCTCAAGGTGCGCGAGCAGCCGGAGAAGGCGGACCCGAACGGGTGGTACGCGCACCCGGCGGGCACGGTCGCGGGCAAAGCAGACCCCGCGAAGATGCGCGCCGATGGCATCGATCCCGGGAAGGGCTCACCCGCGACGCGCACGCCCGGCTGAACGACGGCTCGCGAACCTAGGGCGCGCACATCTGGAGATCGTAATCGAAGCAGCACCCGATCTCGCAGTCCCACTGCGTCGGGGCGGCGCACTGCGGGGTGCACGGCACCGCCGCCTGGCAGCCGCAGGTGGTGCAGCACTCGGCGCCCGCCTGGCCCATGCAGGTCGCATCGCAGAGGCCCGCGGGCGCAGCGACGAAGATCACCGAGAACGTGCCGAGCGTGTCGATCGGTGCCTGGAGCCCGCCCGAGCCCTCGGTCGATCCGGGGAGCGCGACCCACGCGCCGTCGGTCTGGACGGCGAGCGTCGCCTTCTGGTCGACCGGCACGGTCACGCCCATCGTGCTGATCGAGAGCGTCGCCGGCTCGGTGAGCGCGAGGCCCGCCGGGCTGAACGCGTAGACGCTGGTCGCGGTCTCGGACGTCTTCGGCGTGATGGTGAGCGTGATCTCGGTGTCCGAGGCCAGCGATCCGGCCGGGATGGACAGCGTCACGTGCCCGTCGGGATCCGAGACGATGCCGCCTTGCGCCGCCGGGATGTCCTTGACGATGGGCGCGACGTTGCTCGAGCCCCCGCCTCCTCCGGCGCCGGAGCCGGCGGAATCGTCGCCGCCGCAGGCGGAGAGGGCGAGCGCGGCGAGCGCGATGGCGAGGAGCGAGCGAGAGGTAGCCAAGCGAGTCATGAGGTCCTCCAAAGGGAGCGCCGGTGCGGCGACCTATGGAGGAGAACGCCGCCGGCGCGAGACCACAAGCAATGGTTCGTTGACGCCGGCGTGAAGAGGCGCCCGGTCGCGAGCGGGAACTTCAGTGCCAGAGGCCCGCGGAGGCGGCCCAGCCGAAATAGCGAGAGGCCCCGTCGACCGCGCCGCCGACCCGGAAGGTGGTGTCGTCGTCGAGCAGACCGAAGACGCTCCACTCGATGGGGATGCGCACGTCGAGGCCCCCGGTCGCGTGCATGCGCGCCGAGGCCTCGGGCGTGCTCGTGAACCGTGTCGGCTCGTAGTAGCTGCCGCCGCGGAGCACGAGGTAGCCGGGGATGACCTCGGCCTCGACGCCGAGGCGCGGCGAGACGGCGACCTCCTCGCCGCTGCGCTGCACGCGCTGGAGGAGGAACGACTCGAGGCCGACACCGTCGGTCGTGATCGCGGTCAACTTCACCTCGGTGCTCACGAGCACCTTCTCGCGCGCCATCGCTCGGTACGGAGCACGCCGCCGGGCACGGTCGGCGCGTCGCGCGTCGGCGAGCCGCTTGGCTCCATCCTCTTTCGCCCGCTCGTCCTCGCGCTCGAAGAGCTCCTCCAGGCTGCGCGGATCGGCGCCCGCGGCGCGGGCTTGCTCGCGCCTCATCGCCTGGCTCCTGGCGCGTCGCTCGGTCGCGGCGGCGATCTCGCGCTTGACCTGGCGCACGGCGCTCGCGGCCTCTTCGTCGACGTTGCGCCACCGGAAGTTCAGCGGTCGGAAGAGCTGGAACGCGACGCCGGCGCGGACCTCGGTGGGCAGCGAGACGGTGCGCGGAAGTACGTAACCCCCTGCGGTGAAGACGCCGGGGCTCGTCTCGGTCGCGCCCTCGGGCTTCGAGTCCGGCGTCGCCGAGGCCGGCAGCGCGAGGCGCACCGACGCGCCGACGCGGATCGGCAACGGGTACGGCGCCCAGAGCGCGCCGAGGTGCAGCGCGGGCCCGGTGACCGTCGCGATCGACTGATCCTGGGTCGCGCTCTCGACCGCGTGGATGTCGACGTTGTTGATCTCGAGACCGAGCCCGCCGCTGAGCTGCCCATCGAAGAAGGCGTGGCCGCCGACGAGGAGCACTCTCGTGAGATTCATGTCGAGGGGCTCGCCCGCGGTCGCCGGATCGCGCGAGATCACCCGGTACTGGTGGAAGTCGACCGTCATCCCCGCGCCCCAGTCGCCGAACTGGATGCCCCCGCCGCCCATGAGGAAGATCTGCGCCGCGTTGGTGAACCCGTCCCTGCCGTTGTTGTCGAAGTCGCCGTTCTCGAGGCTCGCCGGGAGCGTGATGCCGCCGTCGAGCTCCCAGTCGAACCAGTCGACGCTCCATGGCACGCGGTGCGCCACCGCCGCGGGGTTGGCCTCGTAGCCGGCGATGCCGTCGGCGACGGCCACGTACGCGCCGCCCAGCCCGATCACGCGCGAGCCGGCCAGCACCGGTCCGTCGTAGAGATCGAGCGTGTAGTCGGAGCTCTCGATGGGGTCGCCGTTCTTGGCCTGCGCCGCGGCCTCGGCGCTCGCGAACAGCAGCGCCGCCAAGAACGGGACCGCCGCCGCGCGCATCGCGCGATACTAGCCGCGCTGGGTGCTGCCGCGCGCGGCGACCGACGGCGTGCTCGCGCGCACCGTCCCGTCCTCGATCCGCCAGACGGTGCGCGCGCAGCGGCGCCCGAACGCGGGATCGTGCGTCACCAGCACGAGGGCCCCCGGGAATCGGTCGAGCGCCGCCTCGAGCCGCTCGACCGAGGGCAAGTCGAGGTGGTTCGACGGCTCGTCGAGCACCAGCAGCCACACGTGACGCCCGAGGCCGAGCGCGATCGAGAGCTTGCGCGCTTCGCCCGGCGACGGGCACCGCGACGCGAGCAGCCGATCCGGATCCACGCCGAGCGCGGCGACCGCCGAGAGCACGCGCCCCCGCGTGGCCGGCGCGAGGCCGCGCACCTCCGCGAGGAGCGCGACCGCCTCCTCCTCCGCGATCTCCTGGGGCGTGTAGAGGATGCGACCGGAAGGGAGCGACGCGGCCGCCAGCATCGCCCGCACCAGCGTGGTCTTGCCCGCGCCGTTCCGGCCCTCGATGCGGATCCGGTCGTCGCGCGCGACGGTCACGTCCACGCGGCGGAGCACCTCGCGCTCGCCGGCGCGCACGCTGTCCGCCTCGAGCGCGAGCAACCGGGGCCGCGGAGCCGGCTCGTAGCCGACGAAGATCGATCGCCCGACCTCGTCCTCGACGAAGACGGTCGCGGTCGCCTCGGCGGCGCGCTCCGCCTTGCGCCGGACCACCCCGACCGCGCGGCCGATGCGGCGCTCGGCGGCCTCGGCGCGCCCCTTGGCCAGGGCGCCGCGCGCGTCGTGATCGAGGCGGCTCTTCATGCGGCTCTTCGAGCTCAAGCTCGCCTGCGCCGCGGCGTGCTCGCGGTGCGCGTCGGCGAGCCGCCGCGCCGCGCCGCGCTCGCGCGCGCGAAGCCTGTCCCGCTCGTCGCGGAGGGCCGCTTCTTCGAGCGTCCATGCGGCGCGCGCGAGCGCGTACGAGCCGGGCCAGAGACGGGCGGCCCCGCGCTCGAGGCGCAGCGTGGCCGTGGTGAGGCCGTCGAGCACGTCGCGATCGTGCGAGACGACGAGGCCGACGCCGCGGAACGACGAGAGGGCACGGAGCAGGAGGCGGCGCGCCGGCTCGTCGAGGTGGTTCGTGGGCTCGTCGAGCAGCAGCACCTCCGGCTCGGCCGCGAGCGCCGCGCCGATCTGCCAGCGCTTGCGCTCCCCGGGCGACAGGCTCGCCCATCGATCGAGACCGCCGGGCGCGAGCTCGCCCCGCCATCGCCGCGCGGCGGCCTCGCCGGAGGCGGCGAAGAGGCGGACCTCGGCGGTGAGCTCGTCGGCGAGCTGCGGGCAGAGGACGACGGAGACGCCGTTGGGCTCGCGGCGCACGTGGCCGCCGTCGGGCCGGAGCTCCCCGGCGATCAGCCGAAGGAGCGTCGTCTTGCCCGCTCCGTTCGCCCCGACGACGCCGGTCCAGCCCGGCGTGAGGTGGAGCTCGAGATCGGCGAAGAGCGGGACGGAATCGTGGTGGGCGAACGAGACGTGACGGAGGACGAGCGCGGGCATGCGATGGCTCCTGGGGTACGAGGCCGGAGGGACGGGCTTCGAATCAGGAGCAGAGGCGCAAGGGCGGGGTCCTCCTCGTTTCGGTCAGCGGCAACAGGAGCGACGGGCGAGAGGCGCCGACCTGACCGATGGCAATAGCAGCCGGTGATGAGCGGGTCCAACGGCCCGCTTCCCTGGCCGCGGCCAGCGCTTCGCGAAATACTCGGCGTGTCTTGACGCAAGCCTGGGCGCGGCGGGACGCTCGTCGCATGAAACGCCTAGCCGCTGGCCGCTCCGGTCGATCCCTCATAGCTACGTCACTCTCATTCACCGTCGCGGCTTGCTCGTCGCCGTCCCAACCCGAGGGGCCCGTAGACCCGAACGGGGGCTGTCCCCTTGGGGCCACCCCCATCCTCATGCCGGACGATCAGTCGACGGTCCTCGACTCGGGGGCGTTCTACGGCGGGTTGATCGTCGACGCGGACGAAATCTACTGGATCAGCGAGCATCGCCTCCGACGGGTGCCCAAGAACGGCGACCCCGTCGCGTCCATAGGGCCGGAGCTCCTCGAGAACGCGCTGGCAGCGGATGCGGCCGCGGTGTTCGTCGTGGCGTATTCGAACGAGACGGGGTTCAGCATCGTCCGCGTGCCGAAGGACGGCGCCGCGACCGCGACGCTCGCGACGGCTCCTGGCGGCGCGAGGGCGCTGACGGCCGACGCCGACTCGCTCTTCTTTGTCGACGACCTCGGCGCCTATCGGCTCCCGAAGAGCGGTGGCGCTAGCACCACCGTCACCACGTTCGCCCGGGCTGGGCTGCTCGCCGAGCTCGGCGCCGACCTCTACCTGGCGCGGCGCGCGGAACCAGCGCTTGGCATCGACGGCGGAATCTTCAAAGTCCCCAAGAGCGGCGGGACACCGGCGAACGTCGTGCCGAGCGACGATGTGTCGTTCATCGTGGCAGCCGACGACGCACTCTACTGGGCCGAGTACGTGACGGGTGAGATCCATCGCCTCGAGACGAATGGGTCCGACCAGCTGCTCACCTCGTCGAGTCATGTGCGCGAGCTCGGGGCCGATGCAACGCATCTCTACTGGACCTCCGACAGCGGGGACGTCTCGCGGATTCCCCTCGAAGGGGGTGCCATCGAGGGCGTCGCCACGGCCAACGCCTTGCAGAAGCGCGTGTACTCGTTGGGGGTAAGCGCCGACGCGGAGCGCGTCTACTTCGCGGCCATGGTGCCTGGTGAGTACTCGAGCTGGGTGCTCGCCGCGCCGAAGGTCCCGGAGATGAAGACCGTTTGCTCGATTCCGCTCTGAGCCCTCAGAGATGAAGGATCGATGACCAGCCCAACCGAGCCGAGGCGGCGCGAGCCGGGCCGTGCCGGCGCGCCGCTATCTCTCGAACGCCAGGGCGAACGCCTCGTCGAGCCGCGGCGACCGGCGCCGGGCGACCGCGGCGCGCGCCCGCTTCTTGACGGCGGCGACGTCGCGCTGGACCGCGAGCGGTCCGAGCGCGTGCACCGCGACGCCCTCGGGCGCCTTCTCGAGCACCTCGAACAAGACCTCGGTGGCCTCGGGGAGCCGCAGGAGCGCGAGCGCGAGCAGGATCGCCCGCGTGACCTTCTCCGAGGGCGTCTGCTCGAGCGCGTCCCTCAGGAGCGCGAGCGCCCCGGGCAGGCGCGACTCGCCGAGCACGATCGCCGTGATCTCCGCGACCGCAGGGTTGGCGAGCCGCGAGCCTACGAGCGGCAAGAAGCGCTCGGCGTCCCACTTGAGCAGCCCGCTCATGCAGGCACCGAGGACGTCGGGGTCGTCGCCGCGGACCACCTTCAGCTGCAGCACCGCGGCCGAGCCCTCGCCCGGGAGCAGCGCGATCGCGCGCGCCACGCCTTCACGCACCGCGGGCTGCCGATCGCAGAGGAGCGGCGTGAGATCGAGGAGCGCATGGCGGGCGCCGAGGCGCGCGAGGGCGGTCGCGCACTCGACGCGCACCGGAACGGCGACGTCGACGGGTCCCTCCACGGAGCCCTCCATGCGCACATAGGTGAGCCCGGCGCGGAGCACGTCGGGCTCGTCGGCCTCGAGGAGGACGAGCGCGCGGGCGATCTTCTCGCTGGCCATGCAGCCGCCGTCGGGCTGCTCCCCCGCGATGGCGCGGAGCAGCGCGGAGGCGAGGTCCGGAGCGAAGTCGCGCAACCCGAGCTCGGCGACGATCTCGGCCGCGAGCCCCGCGAGGTACGGCTCGCGGTCGGCGAGCAAAACGCGGAGCTCGGTCGCGGCCCCGGGGGGCGCCTGCGCGCGCAGCTCACGCAGGCGCGCGAGCTTGCGCTCGAACGGGGAGACGCGCTTCGCCATGCCGGGAGACCAGTGTAGTCCGGCCGCTCGGCGGCAGACGTGCGTTGCGCGATGCGGTGCTCGCCGCACGCGTCAGCGCGGATACGAGGCGAAGTGCGCGAGCTCCCGCTTCCCGGGATCACGCATCGCGATCGCATAGGCATCGCCGCGCCCGAACGTGCGGTCGAACCGCCGCGTGTGGTCCTCGAAGAGGTCCGGGTGCAGCGTCCTCGCGAGCAGGACGTCGAAGCACCGGAGACGTGCGGCGTTGGTCGCAGGGATGGGCCTGAGCTCGACGAAGCGGAGCGCGCCTTCAACCTCGCGGAGCTCGGCGCGCGTCGAGAGTCGGAGCGCGGCGCCGAACCGCGGCGGAGGTGGCTTGAAGACCGGCGGGGCCCGGAGCAGCCCGGTCCGCGGGCAGACCCACAGAGGCGTCCCTCGCCATCGCGCGACGATCGGAGCGCTCCGACCCCAGACGCGCCCGTGCGGGGCGCCGTCGACGATCTCGACGTGCTCGACGACGAAATCGGCGAGGTGCTGGAGCACGTGGAGCTTCACCGCGCTGCGCGGATCGACGACGGCGCGGATCTCGCTTCGCACCTTCGCCCAGGGGCGGCCGACCTGGCGGATGAGCCAGCGGCGGAGCGGGGCGAGGTTCTCGTTCAGGTGCTTCTCCGCATGCGGGAAGCCGATGCCGAGCTTCGCCGGGGCGCCCTCGAGGTCGCGTTCGAACAGGCCGCGCAGGTGACCGCGCGGATAGTGCGAGCCGGCGCGCTTCGGCTTGGTGAACCGAGGCCGCTCGACGATGAGGTGGAAGAGATCGGGCCGCATGCAAACGGTGCCGCCTCCAGGGACGCGGCGGGCCGGTGTTCCCTGACGTGCGGCGTCTTCCGAACGAGACGCAGGCCCTGTCGTCCTCTCGGCTTGCGTGGTCGCGCTCGTGATGCCGCCCGCCGGCCCCGCTTTCGTGCCGATGTGCGTGCTAGCCGTGCGGCGGCTCCAGCGCGAGCCGGAGGCGAAGCACGCGGGCGTCTCCCACCCGGTGGGTCAGGTAGCGGTCGTAGCGCTCCACGGTGGGCTGGCGGTCGACGAGGGCGAGCGCCCCCGGCTCCTGCGGCGCGACGAAGAACACCTGCCCGCGGTGGGTGTAGACGACCTCGCCCTGGCCGGTCGCGCGCTCGGACAGATCGACGGTGAGCTCGATGCGCCGGCCCGGTGGGGGAGGCGCGTGCCTGCGGAGCGCGTAGTCGCCGCGCCCGAGCGAGTCGAAGCGCGAGGCCGCGATCGCGAGCGGCTCGCCGGCGAGGTGCTCGGCGACGGCGAGGAGCGAGCCGAAGAGCTCGGGCACCTCGAGATCGTCGCGGTACGCGAAGCGCCCGCGATCGGCGACGAAGAAGGGCGTGAACGGCACGGCGGCGAGCTCCTCGCGGATCGCCGCCGCGAGCTCCGCCGAGACGGCGCCGGGCACCACGACGGCCGGCACCGGCATCTCGCGGTACGCGATCCGGAACGGGCGCAGCGCCTGCGCGGCGGCCTCGGGGATCACGGGTAGAACCAGCCCGCCAGCGAGAGGCGCGCGCCGCGCGTCACCTCGCGCACCTGGTGGATCGACGCGTCGCTCACCTCGAAGAGGACGATGCGGTTGGGCGCGGGCGGGATCACGGCGGCGGAGACGCTCGCCACCACCTCGCCGCCCTCGAGCGTGCAGTCGAAGAGCTCGAGCTCGCCGCCCTCGAGATCGCGGCAGTCGACGTAGTAGGCGAAGGCGATCGAGCGACCGACGGCCGCCTGGTGATCCGCGTGCGGCAAGAGGTAGTGCCCCTCGAGGTAGGCGTACGCGCGCGCCTCGACGCGTGCGAGCGTCTTGCCGGTGATCCGCTCGAGGGCAGCGCGCACCTCGGCGCGTCCGAGCTCCTCCTCGAACCGCCGCAGCGTGGGCTCCTCGAGCTTCACCGCCGACGCCATGACCTCGAAGATCTCGTCGTGGATCCGAGAGGCGGGCTCGGCGGCGAACGCCTCGGCCACCGCGGCGTGCGCTTCGGGCGGGAGCAGCGCGTCGAGGACGAGGTGAGGGAACGGCTGGGCGGCGCGCCACCGCGCAGTGAGCGCCCCCGTGTCCCACCGCGCCGGTTCGATCCAGGGCATCGGCGACCTACGCTGCCGGCGTCCGCGGGCCGGGCGCGCCGAACGCGACGAAGAGGTCGCGCTCCACCTCGCTCAACGAGGCGGCGGGGGCATCGGGGGCGAGATGCAGCTCGATCTCGTACACGTGCTGCTCTTGATGCATCATCGGGTCGCCTGCCATCATCCCCGGCTCGAAGCCCACGCTGGCCCTGCCGCCAGGGAATGCGCGGCTCACCTCGGAGTAGCAGCCGTGGCCGATCATCGGGCCGCGCTCCCAGCCGAGCTTCTCGAGGCGCAAGACCCCGGGCGCGTCGATCTGGACGCCGACCCAGCGCGCCAACGCCGCCCGAAGAGCGTCGACGGACTCGAAGCATCGGCATCGCCGCTTCAGCTGTTCGAATGGCTGGGATTCCGGGAGCCGTTGCGTCCAGGCGACCCGCTCGCTCGCGGAGAGATCGAGGGGATGAGCCACACCCACGAAGCTGGCGGGCGGGAGCACGACGGCGTTCCCCTCGACATCGACGAGCCCGGTGCCGGCGACGCCGAAGGCCGTTCGCCGACCGCCCTCGAGACGCGTCCAGACGAGCCGCTCGGCGAGGCGACGGAGGAGGCCGTTCATCAGGTAGACCTCGACGAAATGGTCGACCGCCATGCGGCGGGATTCCGTCATCCGGCGCTCGAGGCGCTCCGCTGCCTCGCGGATCAGCGTGGGCGCCTTCCGCTTCAGCTCGGCGAGCTCGCCGGCGCTCTCATCGTCCAGCTGCGGCAGAGCCTTCACCAGCTTGCCGCCGCCGTCGACGAAGCGCGGCTTGATGCCGTCGATCGTGAACCGCAGCACCGGCTCGACGGGAAGCGCGCCATCCGGGCCGAGCCCGAAGTCTGGCACGAGGCGCTCGGCCAGCTCGTCCTCGGTGAGCCCGAGCTTCTCGGCGGCGGCGGTGAACACGAGCTCGGCGCGAGCACGGAATGCCTTGGAGCGCACCTTGCGCGAGAGATCGTGGACCCGCTCGAGACCGGTGCGCGTGCCCATGTGCCCGAGCACCTCGACGATCTCCTGCGCCCGCGACGAGAGCCCGCGCGGCGCCCACTCGCGCGCGAAGCCGGCCAGGATCGCAGCCGTCTCGTCGTCGGGGAAATGGGCCGAGCTCTGGAGCATCCAGCGCTCCTTCGGGGGTGCTCCTATCGAGAGCCAGCTCTCGAAGAGCGCGAACGCCGTCCGCGCCAGCGACGGTGCAGTGAACGCGCCGCGCACGTCGTCGAGCCACGGGCCGCCCTGGAGCGGCGTGATCTTCAGGAGCTGGAGCAGCTCGGCGAGCGCGGCGCCCTGGAGCGCCGACTTGCCGTCGTTCGCGATCGGACGCGGGAGCGCGTCGACGGCGACGGCCTCGGGCAGCGTCGGCTTGCGTGGAGGCAGCTCGGCGGCACGGTCCATTCGGTCGGCGATCGCCTCGCGGACCGCCGCATCGTAGTGCGGCAGCGCACGCGCGAGCGCCTCCGGCTGGCGCCTTCGCAGCAGGCGGAGCGCGTCGGCGGCGCGGGCCGAGGTCGCCTTGTTCGCGTCGAGGGCCGCGGGCACCAACCCGAGCGCGGCCGCCTCGGGGAACCGGTCGAACCAGGCGCGCGCAACGGCGACCTGCTCCGGACGCCCGCCGAGGCCCTCGGCCATGAGCGGCGCCACGCGCGGCGAGTCCACGGCGGCGAGCCCGTCGAGGCAGCCCTTGTGGCGGCTCACGAGCGCGAGCGCCGAGTCGATGCCCTCCGCGCCGAAGCGCGCCAGGAGGGTCCTCACCTGCTCGGCGTCCGGCCACCGGCACAGCTCGGGCTCGAACGCGTAACGCAGCCAGCGCGGCCGCGCGGCGTCGTCGCTCATCTGCGCGAGAATGGAGAGCTCGGGGTACTGCGCGAAGTGGCCCGCGAGCTGCGCGTCTCGTTCGCCGTCGGGACGCGCTGCATCGCGACGAGCTTCGACCAGGCGCTCTTCGTAGACCGCCGGCGCGATGGCGTAGCCCGCCGCGCTCTTCGCCGCCCCCGGGCGCGCTTGCGGCTTGCGCCGGCGAGCGACCCACGGCGAGCTCCAGGTCGCAGGAGCGAGACCGGCACCCGCCTCGGTGAGCAGCGCGGACGCGAGCTCGCGCGCCGCGCCCTCGAGCTCGGCGGCCGCAGACGGCTCGGCCATGAGCGCCTGCTGCAAGCGCGCACGCACGAGGGGCCAGGCAGCCCTCCGCTCCCGCGGCGCCGCCAAGAGCGGCGCGAGCGCGCGCACCAGGGCGACCGGCGGGCGCTGCCGCAGCCGCTGGTGGACGGGAATCGCCTGATCGCACCACTCGGCGAGCGCGGCGATCGCTCCGGGCTCATCGAGCTCCTCCGCGACCGCTGGATCGGCGAGCACCTCATCGAAGCCGCCGCCGTCGTACCAGCTGCAACGGCGATACTCCTCGACCGCCGCGCGCACGCGCTCACCACCGGTGCTCATCGCGCCGCACGTTAGCGGAGCCGGAACCGGCTGGCGATTCGACCTCGAGCGTTACCGGTACCGCCCGCGCCCGCGCCCCTTGCCCCCGCCCGCCGCCCGCGCCCCGCGCGCAGGGCCGCGCCCCGCCTTCGCCGGCGCCGCGGCGACCACCTCGCCCACGTCGGCGTCGCCGCGGAGGCGCTGGATCTGGTCGCGCAGCCGCGCTGCCTTCTCGAACTCGAGCCCCTCGGCGGCGGCGAACATCTCCTGGCGGAGCGCCTCGATCTGCTCGGCGAGATCGATCTGCGCGGCGCCGTTGGTCTTCGCGCCCGTCTTGCTCGGCCCGCCCTTGGGCACCGCGTAGTAGTCGCGCGAGCCCGAGGTCGGCGACATGTCGAGGATCGCCTTGATCACGGTGGCCGGGGTGATGCCGTGCGCCTCGTTGTACGCGCGCTGGATGTCGCGGCGGCGGTTGGTCTCGCCGATGGCGTGCTTCATCGCCGCGGTCTCGCGGTCGGCGTACATGATGACTTGGCCGCGCACGTTGCGTGCGGCGCGGCCGATCGTCTGGATGAGAGACCGCGGGCTGCGGAGGAAGCCCTCCTTGTCGGCGTCGAGGATGGCGACGAGGCTCACCTCGGGCAGGTCGAGGCCCTCGCGCAGGAGGTTGATGCCGACGAGCACGTCGAACTCGCCGCGGCGCAGGTCGCGGAGGATCTCGACGCGCTCGAGCGTGTCGATGTCCGAGTGCAGGTAGCGGACGCGGACGCCGAGCTCGGTGTAGTACTCGGTCAGGTCCTCGGCCATCCGCTTGGTCAGCGTGGTGACGAGGACTCGCTCGTTCACGGCGGCGCGCTCGCGGATCTTGGCGAGGAGATCGTCGACCTGGCCCCCGACGGGGCGGATCTGGATCTCGGGATCGATGAGCCCCGTCGGCCGGATGATCTGCTCGACCACGACGCCGCTCGTCTTGGCGACCTCGTACTCGCCCGGCGTGGCGCTGACGAAGAGGACGTTCGAGTAGTGGTCCTCGAACTCCTCGAACTTGAGCGGGCGGTTGTCGAGCGCGCTCGGGAGGCGGAAGCCGTACTCGACCAGCGTCTCCTTGCGGGCGCGGTCGCCGCGGTACATCGCCGCGACCTGCGGGATCGTCTGGTGCGACTCGTCGACGATGAGGAGGAAGTCCTTCGGGAAGTAGTCGATGAGCGTGGGCGGCGGCTCGCCCGTCTTCCGGCCCGAGAGGTGGCGCGAGTAGTTCTCGATGCCGTTGCAGAAGCCCATCTGCTCGAGCATCTCGAGGTCGTACATCGTCCGCTGCTCGAGGCGCTGCTTCTCGAGGAAGCGCCCGGCCTTGTCGTAGAAGTCGAGCCGATCGCGGAGCTCGTCGCGGATCGACGCGATCGCGGCGCGGAGCTGCTGCTGCTCGGTGACGTAGTGCGAGCCGGGGTAGACGGCGTAGCGATCGAGCTGGCCGATGACCTTGCCGCGGAGCGGGTCGACCTCTTTGATCGCCTCGATCTCGTCGCCGAGGAACTCGACGCGGATCGCGGTCGTCTCCTCGTAGGCGGGGAAGATCTCGACCACGTCGCCGCGGACGCGGAAGGTGCCGCGGTGGAAGTCGACGTCGTTGCGCTGGTACTGGATGTCGACCAGCATCCGCAGGAGCACGTCGCGGCGGAACTCGGTCCCCTTCTCGAGCTTGATGAGGAGGCCGTGGTAGCTCTCGGCCGAGCCGATGCCGTAGATGCAGCTCACCGAGGCGACGATGATCACGTCCGGCCGCGAGAGGAGCGCGTGCGTCGCCGCGTGCCGCATCCGGTCGATGGCGTCGTTGATGATCGCGTCCTTCTCGATGTACGTGTCGCTCGTCGGGACGTACGCCTCGGGCTGGTAGTAGTCGTAGTAGCTGACGAAGTAGTGGACGGCGTTGTTGGGGAAGAGGTCCCGCATCTCGCCGTAGAGCTGGGCCGCGAGCGTCTTGTTGGGCGCGAGGATGAGCGTGGGCCGCTGGTAGCTCTCGATGACCTTGGCGGCGGTGTACGTCTTGCCCGATCCGGTGACGCCGAGCAGGACCTGGAACTTCTCGTGCCGGGAGAGGCCCGAGCAGATCTCTTCGATGGCCCGCGGCTGGTCACCGCATGGCTTGAACTCGGAGACGAACTCGAACCGCCTGGAGGACATGGAAGCGACAACGGTAGTCGCCCCCCGGGGTCCTCGCAAGCCGCCGGGCCAGCTGGGCTCGTGCTCGCGGACCGTCATTGTGGTACCTCATGAGCCCCGTCATGAGCGCCCCCGCCGGGAAACCGCATCCGTACGCCGAGTTCCTCGACAAGGTCGAGAAGCCCGCGCGCTACACCGGCGGCGAGGTCGGCGCGACCGTCAAGGACTGGGCGTCGGCCGAGGCGCGCGTCTGCCTCGCGTTCCCCGACGTCTACGACATCGGGATGAGCCACCTCGGCTTCAAGATCCTCTACAAAATCCTGAACGACGACCCGCGCACCCTGGCCGAGCGCTGCTACTGCCCCTGGGTCGACATGGAGGCCGAGCTCCGGGCGCGCGGCCTGCCGCTCGTGGCGATCGAGAGCGCGCGGCCGCTCCGCGACTTCGACGTCGTCGGCTTCTCGCTCCAGTTCGAGCTCACCTACTCGAACATCCTGACGATGCTCGATCTGGGCGGGATCCCGCTCCGCACGCGCGACCGCGGCGAGGGCGATCCGCTCGTCATCGCCGGCGGGCCCACGGCGACGCACCCCGAGCCGCTCGCGGCGTTCATCGACGCCTTCGTCATCGGCGACGGCGAGGAGAAGGCGACCGAGGTCGCGCTCCTCTGGACGCGCCTCCGGAACGAGGGCGTGCCCCGCGCCGAGCGCCTCCTCGCCCTGGCGCGGCTCGGCGCCGTCTACGTGCCCTCGCTCTACGCGACGCGGCTCGACGCCGACACCGGCCTCCAGGTGGTCGACGGTCCGGTCGCGCCGGGCCTGCCGATGCCGATCGAGCGGTCGATGGTCGACATCAACCGCTACCCGTTCCCCGACGACGGGCCGACCGGCGGCCCGGAGGCGATCTTCGACCGGATGTCGATCGAGATCGCGCGCGGCTGCACCGAGGGCTGCCGCTTCTGCCAGGCGGGGATGATCTACCGCCCGGTGCGCGAGCGCGATCCCGAGCAGATCGTCCAGACCGTGCTCCGGGCCGTCGAGAAGTCCGGCCAGGACGAGGTCTCGCTCACCGCCCTCTCCACCGCCGACGTCTCCTGCATCTCGCCGCTCATCAAGCGCATCGCCGACGAGCTCACCGCCCGCCGCGTCACCCTCGGCGTCTCGTCGCTCCGCGCCTACGGGCTCGAGCCCGACCTCCTCGACGATCTCAAGCGCGTCCGCGCCAGCGGCCTCACCTTCGCGCCCGAGGCCGGCACCCAGCGGATGCGCGACGTGGTCAACAAGAACGTCACCGAGGAGCAGCTCCACGAGACGGCCGAGCGCGTGTTCTCGCGCGGATTCGGCAAGATGAAGCTCTACTTCATGATCGGCCTCCCCACCGAGACGGACGAGGACGTCCGCGGCGTGGTCGAGACCGGGATCCGCACCCTCGACGCCGGCAAGCGCGCCGCCAAGGGCAAGCCCGCCGACGTGACGGTGAGCGTGTCGACGCACGTGCCCAAGCCGCACACGCCCTTCCAGTGGGCCGCGATGGACACGCTGGCCGAGGTCTCGCGCAAGCAGCAGATCCTCCGCGACGCCGCCCGCGGCCGCCGCGGGCTCAAGCTCCGGACGCACGACGCCGACGCGAGCGTGCTCGAGGGCGTGTTCGCGCGCGGCGATCGGCCGCTCGCCGACGTGCTCGAGCGCGCGTGGCGGAGCGGAGCGCGGTTCGACTCGTGGGACGAGAAGCTCCGGCTCGACGTCTGGAACGAGGCGTTCGCCCACTTCGGCATCGACCCGAACAAGTACCTGGGCACGCTCCCGGTCACCGCGCGGCTGCCGTGGGACCACATCGACGTCGGTCTCGAGGACGGCTTCCTCGCGAAAGAGTACCGAAAAGCGCTGCAGAGCCGGCTCAGCCCGCCCTGCGGCAAGGTCGCCGGCGCCTTCGTCCACCACACCAACGTCGAGGACGCGCGCGCCGACGCGAAGCGGCTCGTCTGCTACGACTGCGGCGTCGCCTGCGACATGACGGCGATGCGCGAGACGCGCATCGATTTCCTCGAGCGCATGGACGCGCACCGGCCCGCGCCCGCCGCCGGCGAGGCGCAGCTCGTGCCCGCCGAGGGGCTGGTCCGTAAAGGGCGCGCCATGCCGCCCGCCCGCACCGGGCAGCCGCTCGGCGGCCACCGCTACCGCTTCCGCTTCGAGAAGATCGGACCGGTGGCGCTGCTCGGCCACCTCGATCTGGTGCGCGCGCTGCCGCGCGTCTTCCGGCGCATCGGCGTGGAGATGGTGCACACCCAGGGCTTCCACCCCAAGCCCGACATGTCGTTCACCCCGGCGCTCTCGCTCGGCGTGATGAGCCTCGACGAGCACGTCGACATCCGCCTCGCCGGCGACTTCGACGGCCCCGCGCTCGAGCGCCTCGCCGAGGAGATGACGGCGGCTTCGCCGGTCGGTCTCGTGTTCCGCGGCGGCGTGAAGCTCGGCCCCGAGGATCCGGCGATCACCAAGGTCGTCGGCGGCGCGCGCTACGTGCTCGCCTTCGCGCGGTCGGCGCTCGCCCTCGACGGCTTCCCGGACGCCGAGAGCCTGCTCGCGGCGCGGTGCGGCGCGGCGATGGACGCGTCGACGCTTCCGATCCGCCGCGAGATCGACGGCGTCGCCAAGGTCCTCGACGTGCGCTCCTACCTCCTCGGGGCGCGCCTCGCCGGCCACGAGGCGCGCGAGGCGATCGCTCGTGCCGGCCTCGTCGGCGATCTCGTCGCGGTGGAGGTCGAGGTGAAGATCCTCGGCTCGGGCGCGGTGAAGTCGTCCGAGATCGCCGCGGTCCTGCTCGGCGGGGCGGACGCGAGCAAGGCGGCGACGGCGCCGCCGCACCGGGCGATCCGCGCGGCCCTCTTCGCGCTCGTCGAAGACGAGCGGGTCGCGCCCACCGATCTCGCCCGCCACCGCCGGCGCCCGCCGCCGGAGCTCTCCGTCGCCGCGGCGGCAGCGCCGCCCCCCGCCGAGTAGCGCGCGCGGTGATCGTCGCCGTCCTCTGCGCCGTCGCGTTCGCCGCCGGGCTGATGGACGCCATCGCCGGCGGCGGCGGCCTGCTCACCGTTCCGGCGCTGATGCTGGCGATCCCCGACGCGCGCCTCGCGCTCGGCACCAACAAGGGGCAGGCGGTCTTCGGCTCGGCGGCGTCGCTGGCCTCCTTCGCGCGCGCCGGCCGGATCGAGCGCAGCCGCGCCCTGCCGTCGTTCATTGCCGCGAGCGCCGGCGCGGTGATCGGCGTCGAGCTCGTGCTCGCGCTCCGGCCGCAGGTGATCCGCCCCGTCGTGCTGGTGCTGCTCTTCGGCGTCGCGCTGCTCTTCGCCTTCCGCTGGCGCAAGCGTCCGCCGGCGGCCGCGCCCGGCGAGCCGAACGCGCCGCGCGGCTGGGCGATCGCCCGCGCCCATCCGATCGTCGCGGCCGTCGGCGTCGGGCTCCTCATGGGCGCGTACGACGGCTTCTTCGGTCCGGGGACGGGCACGTTCCTGATCGCCCTCGGGGTGGCGGTGTTCGGCGACGATCTCACCCACGCCACCGCCAACGCCAAGGTCTGCAACTTCGCCTCGAACCTCACCTCGTTCGCGCTCTTCGCCGCCGCCGGCCGGATCGATCTCCGCCTGGCGCTGCCGATGGCGGGCGCGCAGGCGGTGGGCGGCTGGCTCGGCGCGCGCGCGGCGCTCCGCGGCGGCGAGCGCCTCGTCCGGGGCGGTGTGCTCCTGGTCACGACGGCGCTCATCGCCCGGCTGGCCTGGCAGATCGCGACCGGGCAGTAGGCGCCGGCGCGGCGGGCGTGTCCGCAGGGTCGGCCCGCCGGCGATCGAACCACGCCGCCTGGGGTGTGCTCTCGAGACATCACCCGGATGACAGCGCGATCAGGGCTGCGGCCGGCGCGGAGGCGCCCACGCCGAGGCCCGATCCTCGATCGGGCCGCGAATGCACCCGCACGCCCGCCCGGCATCGCTCTTGCTCATGCGTGCTGCGTCGGTTCACGAGGGCGGCGACAAACGGCCTCTGACGGCGCTTGGCTTTCTCTTCGCTTGCTCGGGGAGCTGGGATCCCCGGCGGTCTGGCCCACGCCGGATCGGCTGACCACGCCCGGCGGCGACGCGCGACACGCGTAACCCATGACGAGTCGACAAGGACGCGTCGCCGCCGGGCGCCGGGTCGGCTACGCTGAGAGCCGTTGCCCGAGCTCGACCCCGCCGAGATCGATCGCTCCGCCCGGCTCGTCGCCGCCGGCGCCGTCGGCGCGAGCGTGGCGCACGAGCTCCGCAACGCCCTCGCGGTCGCCGAGTCGGCGCTCTACCTCGCCCAGCGCGACGTCGACGACCGGCCGCGCCTGCTCCGCCACCTCGACCAGGTCGGCGCCGAGATCCGCAAGGCGCACGCCGTCATCGGGAGCGTCCTCGGCCTCGCCCGCGGCGAGCCCGTCCGGCTCGAGAGCGCCAGCGTCGCCCAGCTCGTGGACGCGGCCCGGCACGCCCTGGTGCTGCCCACCAACGTGACCTTCGAGGTGGCGATCGTCCCCAACGATCTCACCATCGCCTGCGATCCCATCCTGCTCGAGCGCGTCTTCTCCAACCTCTACCTGAACGCCATCGAGGCGATGGAGGGCCGCGGCGTCGGCTCGATCGTCACTCGCGCGTGGCGCGGCGATCAGCGCACCTACCTCGAGGTCGAGGACGACGGCCCCGGCCTCGATCCCAGCGTGGTCGACCGCGTCTTCGAGCCGCTCGCGAGCGCCAAGGCCAAAGGCACCGGCCTCGGCCTCGCGCTGAGCCGCGTCATCGTCGAGGCCCACGGCGGCGAGATCACCGCCACGACGGGCAAGCGCGACGGCACGGCGTTCCGCATGTGGCTCCCGGGCTAAGCGAGTTTTTACAGGGAGACGGGGAGACGGGGAGTATTTCCTGCGGTCGATCCGGCCCACGTGTCGCTCGGCGTGCACGCGGATCGACCGAAGAGATTCCTCCCTGTCTCCCCGTCTCCCTGTGGAAATTCCCCGGGGGTTTGGTGGCGAAGCCCCCAAGTAGGGGACCATTTGACGCTTCGCCGGTGCGGGCCGACAGTCGCGCCATGCAGACCGAAGCGATGGTGCTGGACCGGCACGGCGGCCCCGAGGTGCTCGAGCGGCGCACGATCGAGATCCCCGAGCCCGGCCCCCGCGAGGTGCGCGTCCGCGTGCGGGCGGTGGCGATGAACCACATGGACCTCTGGGTCCGGCGCGGCGGTCCGGCGTTCAAGCTCGACTACCCCCACCGGCTCGGCTGCGACGTCGCCGGCGAGATCGAGGCGCTCGGTCCGGGCGCGCGCGGCGTCGCGGTGGGCGACCGCGTGATGCTCCAGCCCGGCCTCTCGTGCACGGTCTGCCGCTTCTGCCTCTCCGGCCGCGACAACCTCTGCAGGAGCTACCGCATCCTCGGCGAGAACGCGCAGGGCGGCTACACGCGCCACCTCAACGTCCCCGACGTCAACGCCGTCAAGATCGGCCCCGCGCTCGGCTTCGCCGACGCCGCCGCGCTGCCGCTCTGCACGCTCACCGCGTGGCAGATGGTCCATCGCAAGGCGCAGGTGAGGCCGGGCCAGACGGTGGTGGTGCACGCGGCCGGCAGCGGCGTCTCCTCGCTCGCCATCCGCCTGTGCAAGATGGTCGGCGCGCGCGTGATCGCGACCACCACGTCGCACGAGAAGGTCGAGAAGGCGCGCGCCCTCGGCGCCGACGAGGTGGTGCTCACCTCCGAGCAGGACTTCGTCGCCGAGGTGAAGCGCCTCACCGGCAAGGCCGGCGCCGACGTGATCCTCGACCACGTGGGCGGCGAGATCTTCCAGAAGAGCATCCTCGCCGCCGCGTGGGGCGGGCGCGTCGTCACCTGCGGCGCGACCTCCGCTTTCAAGGCCGACATCGATCTCCGCCAGATCTTCTTCCGCCAGGTCGAGATCCTCGGCTCCACGATGGGCTCGAAGGGCGACCTGCTCGAGGCGATGCCGATGATCGAGAGCGGCCGGCTCCGCGCCACCGTCGACCGCGAGGTGCCGCTCTGGGAGGCGCGCGCGGCGCACGAGGCGCTCGAGGCGCGGAAGGTGTTCGGCAAGGTGGTGCTCGCCGTCGACTGAGTCTCGTCACCCGCGCTCGCGAAGATGCGGCCTTCGCGCTCGTAAACGCGGTACCAGGCTCCTTGCGATCAGCCGCGTTCGCCCCGCCGAGCTCCGCGAGGCACGGGCGGGGCGTCGGCTGCATCGGCTCGTTCGGCGGCGTGTGCGATTCGCGCTGGCGGATTCCGCGTCCACTCGGCGTACTTGCGCCGGACATAGGCAAAACGATCCTTGGCGGTCGGATAACGGCCGGTGAACCACCGGACGAGACTCATGAGCTCCGCCACCTCCTCCTCGGAAGGGGGCACCGACGACCGTCGCTCGAGCTCCTCCAGCGACAGCGGAGTCTCGTAGATCTCGGCGATCTCGGGCGCGAGCTCCTGCCGTTTCATGACTTGGAGCCTCCGCCTTGCTTGAGCTTCTCGAGCATGGCGATGTCGTCCACGTCCTTGGGCCGCAGCGACCACCGCTTCGTCAGGATCATGTCGTCGATGCACGGCACCACGAGAGGCACGGCCGGCGTGTAGGGGAGGCTCGTCCGACGGGTCCACGCGTCGTCGAAGCGCAACGCCCGCACGCCGCTGCGAGCGATCGTGCTGAGCAGCCCCTCCTCGTCGAGCTCCGCGGCCTCCATGACGGCAGTATAGCGCGTCGGACCACGCGCAAACGCCGTGCTGCCGCGGAGCAGAGCGAGCCGCCGTGGTGCTTTGCCGGAGGAGGCGAGGCCCGTCACGGTTCGCCCGCGCCCCGGCGGTTCTGCTCGCCCTGCCTCGCTGGCGGCCTCGACGTTCGCCGTCGACGATACGACCAGCTCTGGTGCGGTCGATTGAGCTCGACCGCGGGTGTGCGGCGCCGGCGGCTATGGCATCCTCGCGCGCGTGAAGGAGCTCTTCGATCGCCTGCTCGGGATCTTCACCGTCCCCGCGCCGCGGCTCACCGCGCTCGCGGTCTCGGCGGCGGTGGTCCTCGCAGGTGCGCTCGCCTACCGGGTGCTCTTCGGCGTGCTGGCGCGCTTCGCCCGGCGCACGACGACGACGCTCGACGACGCCCTCGTGCGGCGGATGCGGCTCCCGGCCGTGCTCCTCGTCGGGCTCCTCGGGGTCCACGCCTATGTGGTCCTCCGCGGCGCAGAGGCGCCGGCGCTGCGCAAGGTGGTGGTCGTCATCGAGTCGTTGCTCGCCGCGTACCTCGTGATCGAGGCGGCCGAGACGATGGTCGTCTTCTACTGGCTCGGCGAGCGCAAGAAGGTCACCGTCCCCGCGGTCGTCCGCCACCTCGCGCTGGTGGTCATCTACTCGGTCGTCGTCCTCTCGATCCTCGGATCGGTCGCCGGGATCGACGTCCTGCCGGTGCTCGCGACGTCGACGGTGATCACCGTGGTGCTGGGCCTGTCGCTGCAGGACACGCTCGGCAACCTGGTCGCGGGGCTCGCGCTTCACGTCGAGAAGCCGTTCGAGGTGGGCGACTGGATCCTCGTCGACGGCACCGAGGGCAAGGTCGTCTACATGGGGTGGCGCTCGACGCGCATCCGCACGTTCTCGGCCGACATCGTCGCCTTACCGAACTCGATCATCGCCAAGGCGAGGGTCCAGAACTTCTACGCGCCCGACCGCGTCACCTCGCGCACCGTCGAGCTGCCGGTGGCGCTCGCCGCCTCGCCCGAGGCGGTCGAGTCCGCCGTCTGTCGCGCCTGCGGGCGGGTCGAGCGCGTGCACGCCGATCCCAAGCCCAAGGTCTGGCTCGTGGCGGTGACGCCCCTCTTCCAGCGGTACGTCATCCGCTTCTGGATGGACGACTTCCAGGTCCACGACGACACCGAGTCCGACCTGATGAAGGCGCTCTGGCACGAGTGCCGCGCCGAGGGCGTCGCGCTCGCCTCGCCGGCGGCGACGGCGGTCGACGCCGATGGCGCCGTCGTCGCGAGCGCCGCGCGAGCCTGAGCGCCCTCAGCTTCGCTCGACGGCTCTCTTCGCTCCAGGACGTTTGGCGGCGGCCGCCTTCGCCGCCGCGCCGGCGGCCGCTTTCGCCTTCGATGCGCCCGCCTTCGCCGGCGCGCCCCCGCCCGCGGCCTCCTTGGCCGCCAGCCGTGCGAGGCGCTTCTTCTTCTTCTCGCGCTCGACCTTGCGCCAGTGCGCCGCTCGGGCGCCCTCCTCGTCGTAGGCGCGGATGGCGATGGCGTTCTTCGGGATGTCGTAGACGCCGACGACGCGGGCCGCGTCGCGCGGGTTGCCGTGGAGCCAGATGCCGTACCACCAGTCGGGCTTCTCGAAGACGCCGAGCAGCTTCTCGAGCTTGCGGTCGAACACGTAGACGCGCTCGATCGGCTCGCGCACGCGGCGGCGCGGCGCGGGCTTGGCCTTGGTCGCAGGAGGCTCGGCGCGGGGGCGGCTCACGCCGGCAGGATAGCCGGGGCGGCTCGCGCTGCGGGCTGGAGCTTGCCTCGGCGACGGGCGTCCATGGGAACCGCGCTACGCGGCGCCGGGCGGCCACGGTGTCGACGCAGGGCGACACTGCGTCGGTGCAGACGTGACCGGCTCGCGCCGGGGAATGCGCGAAAGGCTTGATCGGCGGCCAGCGCCGCGTTCGACTTCTCGACAGCGGCGCTGGCCACGCGCTTGCTCCGTGCCCGTCTCATGAGTCGATCGCGACACGAGCTTCTGCTCCTGGGTCTCTGCGCGGCGACGCTCGTCGCCGGGTGCGGCGCGCGCAGCGAGCTCCTGCCCGGGCACCGCCCGGCCGGCGACGATCCCGTCGATCCCGGCGGCGCGGGCGGCGGGTGCGTCGCCGTCCTGAGCGCGCCCGTCTCCATGCACGGCCGCGTGCGCGATCTCCGCGCCGACCACCCGGACTTCGAGGAGCCGCTCCTCGACGACGATCGCGGGATCGTCCAAGGCGCGCTCGGCCCGGACGGCGAGCCGGTTTACGCCGGCGCCGAGGGAAACCCCACGACCTCGGGCCCGGAGGCGTTCTCCTCCTGGTTCCACGACGTGCCCGGCACGAACCTCGCGCGCGACCTCGACCTGGTGCTCACCCCGTCGGGCGCGGGCGTGGGGCACGCCTCCGACGCGTTCTTCCCCATCGACGGCGAGCTCTTCGGCAACGAGGGGCGCGATCACAACTTCCATTTCACGCTCGAGGAGCACACGAGCTTCCGCTACTTCGGGAGCGAGCGCCTCACCTTCGAGGGCGACGACGATCTCTGGGTCTTCCTCGACGGGAGGCTCGTGCTCGATCTCGGCGGGGTGCACTCGGCGGAGAGCGGCGAGGTGCTGCTCGAGACCTGGGGGCCGCTGCTCGGGCTCGAGCCCGGAGAGGAGTACGCGATCGATCTCTTCTTCGCCGAGCGGCACACGACGGGGTCGGTGTTCCGTCTCCGCCTCGATGGATTCCTGCTTTGCGAGTGAGGGGCTGGTCGCGCGAAGCGGCGCCGGCCTGCGGTCGCGGGCGAGCGGCTATGCTGCCGTCGTGATCTCCGCGCGCGCCAGCTCGTCCGGTCGGCGATGCGCGAGCGCTCTCGCGTTCGTGCTCGCCTTGGCTGGCTGCGGGCGCTCGACAGGCGGCTCGGCCCCGTCGGCCGAGGGGTCCGCCGGCGCGGTGCCCAGCGCCGCGCCGCCGCCCGCGGGCTTCGCGGCGGCGCCCCGTGAAGGCTATGTGGCCCTCGCGCTCACCGACATGGGCGCCTGCGGCGTTACCGCCGATGCGCGCGTTGCCTGCTGGGGAGCGCAGATCCTCGGCCGCGGCACGGAGTGGCTGTCGAGCGCCTCGCCGGCCTACGTGAGCGCGCTCGCCGAGGTGGTCGACCTCCGCGCGAGCGCGATGGCGGTGTGCGCGAGGACGCGTGCCGGCGCCGCGTGGTGCTGGGGCCTCGGGCCGTGGGGCGCGACCAAGGACGGGTACGCGTTCGAGCCGCAGCGCGCTCCGCACCTCGACGGGTTGACCTTGGCGATGGCTCCGAGCGACGGTCACCATGGGTGCGGCATCGACGCCGACGGCGGGCTCCGGTGCTGGGGCTCGAACGCGCGCGGGCAGGTGGGCCGCCCGGTCGGGATCGGCGACTTCACCGCCTTCACACCGGTCACGCCGGTGATGGCGGCGGCGAGGACCGTCGCCGTGGGACCGACACACTCGTGCGCCGCGACGAAGGACGGCCGGATCGCCTGCTGGGGCGACGCGGAGGAGGGCGCGCTCGGCGACGGCGACGCGCACCAGCGACCGTGCGAGTGGGTCACGCCGCCGGGTCCCACGAACGGGCCGCCGCCCCAGCCGGTTCGCAGGTGTCAGGGCCCCGATCCCGTCGTGGTCGCACCCGTGAACGTGCCCGGCCTCGACGGCGCCACGGCGATCACCGCCGGCCGACGCGAGGCGTGCGCGATCGCGCACGGGCGCGTCCGCTGCTGGGGATCGAAGCTAGGCCTCTCCCCACGCGACCTCTCGCTCGAGCACGCGGATCAGATCGGCGGAAACGAGGGGCTCTACTGCGCGCGCACCGAGGACTCCGCCGTCTGGTGCTGGGGCTGGGAGGACCGACTCGTCTCGATGGCGCCGAAGCGCATCGAGGCGCTCTCCGGCGCGACGCGCCTCGCCGTCAACGACTCGCGTGCCTGCGCAATCGTCGACCGAGGCGCGATCCGCTGCTGGGGGCGCAACGCGTCGTTCCTGCCGATCGAGGACTGGACCGACGCCGGGCCGCCGCGCTAGTCCGCCATCACGCGCGTCGACCGCGCGGAGGGCGCACCTAACGGCCCGCCGCAGCAGCCCGTGCGTCGGTGCTAGAGCGCGCCGACCTCGTGGTCGCGGCGCCCCTCCCGAGGAGCCGATGACCTCTTCGGTCGTTCCTGCTCGGCCCTCAACCAGGCATGCCGTACGGCATCCTTCCCCAGTACGCGTAGAAGCCGTCGTCGGCCTTCTTCCAACCTGCGGCGACCTCGGGCATGTGCTCCCTCAGCCAGCGCACGAAATGGGGCCGCGAGCCGTCGGCGTCGTCGACGCCGTACTCCTCGGCGAGGTCCCAGGACGCGAAGACCCGCCCGTTCTTCGCGGCGACATTCGCATCGGCGGCGAGCGCCGCGACGCACCGCCCGACGAACAGTGGCGTCTCGGAGGCGATGAACTCCTGGACTCTCGTGACGGCGTCGCGCCAGTTCGCCTCGGTCACACCGAAGTGGTCGAGCATCCACTCGGAGCGGAGGAACCCCGGCGTCACCGCCACCGCCGTGACGCCGCGGCCCTGCAGCTCCTGCGAGAGCGCGAACGCCATGCGGATGACCGTCGTCTTCACGAGGTCGTAGAAGAAATGCCCTCGGTAGAAGAACGCGTCGCCGTCGGTGATCTCGAAGACGACGCCGCCTCGGCGCAGTCGCGGCACGCCGTAGTAGCTTGTGACGACGTGCGTCTTGATCGCGCGATCGATGAGGGTGAGCCCGTCCTCGAGGTCGGTCTCCCAGAGCTTCTTCCCCCACGCGACGAGGTCGTCGCCGCCCCAGATGTCGTTCACGAGGATGTCGAGCTCGCCCACGCGCTCGAACAGGCTCGCGACCTCCTCCGGAACCGTGTGGTCGACCCGCACGGCGATCCCCTTCCCGCCGCGCGCGGTCACGATGTCGGCGGTCTCGTGGATGGTCTCCGGGCGGCCCTTCATGCCGGGCCTGCCGGCGACGCTGCGACCGGTGCAGTAGACGGTCGCGCCGGCTTCGCCGAGCGCGGTGGCGATGCCCCGGCCTGCCCCGCGGGTCGCGCCTGCGACGACCGCGACCTTTCCCTCGAGCGGTTTGGTCATGCCTCTTCGTACCACGGGGCGACCATCCGATAGAGAGGCACTGCCGCGTCGCTCGCGAGGGCGCGATCCACGCGGCCGGCTCCGGAGGCCACGCTCACATGGGCTGGTGGAGCTGAATCAGGTTTCCGCAGGTGTCCGCGAAGATCGCCGTCGTGACGGGGCCCATCCGAGCGGGCTCCTTCGTGAAGACGACCCCGGCTTCCTTCAACCGCTTCGCCTCGGCGGCGACGTCGCTCGACTCGAACGACGTGAGCGGGATTCCCTGCTCGAACATCGCCTTCTGGAAGGCCTTCGCGGCCGGGTTCGCGTTCGGCTCGAGCGCGAGCTCGAGGTCGTTCGGGCCTTCCGGAGACACGACCGTGATCCAGCGGAACTCGCCGACGGGAATGTCGTGCTTCTTCTGGAAGCCGAGCTTCTCCGTGTAGAAGCGGAGCGCCCTGTCCTGATCGTCGACCATGATGCTCGTGAGCTTGATCTTCATGGGCCGGGAACGTGCCACCTCGGCGACGCTCACGCTTCTCGAAAATTGCGAAACGCGTCGGGCGGGAGCTGCACGATCAGGCTGAGGCAGCTCGGGGTGAAGCGCCGCACGACGTCCGCGGGCACCTGCACGATCGTGCGGACCCGGCGCTGGTAGCGCGACGGCGGCTCGCCCACGCGCCGCGCGAAGAGGGCGCTGAAGCTCCCGAGGCTCGAGAACCCGAGCTCCAGGCACACCTCCGTCACGGGCGTGCCCCCGGCGAGCAGACGCCGGGCGCGCTCGAGCCGCACCGCGGTGCGGTAGCGGTGCGGCGTCAGGCCGAACGTCGCCTCGAAGAGGCGGATGAAGTGGTAGGGGGAGACGCCCGCGCGGCGCGCGACGGCGACGACGGGCAGCGCCGCGTCGGCCTCGAGGATGTCGCGTGCGCGCGAGAGCCGCCTGCGGGTGTCGTCGTCGAGCCGCATGCGTCAGTGCTCGACCGCGCGACGAGCGCCGGGGCCGCAGCCGGTGGCTACGAGCGCGAGCGCCACGCCGGCCGTCCAACGAGGCACCGCTCGAACGTACCACGGCGAAGTCGCACCACGGGTTGGGCGCGTCAAAGGCAGGCCCGGTCGACCCCGTTGTAATCCACCGGCGTGTCCAGCCGCGCCAGCACCGAGTAGAACCCGAGCTGGAGGCGGTTGAAGAACAGCCACTCCGCCGGCAGCGCCGAGAACTCCTTGCGCGAGCCGAGCGCCATCGTCCGCGCGTTCGACACCAGGTCGTCGTAGAGCGCCTTGGCGTACATCCTCGTGATGTGGAACGGCTCGCGCGAGGTGATCGGCGCGAAGCACTGGAGGATGTAGGCGCGGGCGAGGCGCGCCTGCTCCCCGCCCTCGGGCATGTCGAACATGATCCGCGCCGCCTCGTAGGTGCCCTCCTCGTCGCTCGCCGTCGCCGCGTGGTGCACCGCCCGCACCTGCTCGTGCCGAAGGGCGGGCAGCGCCCGCGTGCAGCCGAAGTCGAGGAACCACACCTTCCCGTCGGGCGCGAAGATGTAGTTCCCGGGGTGCGGATCCGCGTTGAAGAGGCCATGCCGGAGCAGGCTCGTGAAGACGAAGGTCCACAGCGTCTCGGCCCAGGCGGCGCGCTCCGCCGCGGGGCGCTCGCAGGCCGCCTCGAAGCCGATGCCCTCGGCGAGCTCGGTCGTGAGGACGCGACCCGACGAGCGCTCGGCGATCACGGCGGGGACCAGCACGCGCTCGTGGCCGTCGAAGATGGACGCGAACGCGCGCTGCCGCTCGGCCTCGTGGCGGTAGTCGAGCTCCTCCAGGAAGCGGGCGCGCATCTCGGCGACCTGGTCCTTGACCGCGAACTTGCTCCCGAGCGGCCCGAGCAGCGACGTCATCGCCGACGCGTTCGACAGATCGGCGGCGACGGCGCGGGCGACGCCCTCGTACTGCACCTTCACCGCGACCGCGCGCCCGTCGGCGAGGCGCGCGCGGTGGACCTGACCGATCGAGGCGCTCGCGAACGGCTCGGGCGACCACTCGGCGAAGAGCTCCTCGGGTGCGGCGCCGAGCTCGGCCCGCACCACCTCGGCGGCGGCGGCGGGCGTCATCGACGGCGCCGCGTCACGCAGCGAGCGCATCGCGCGCTCGTAGGTCTCGCGGTGCTCCTCGGGGACGAGCCCGTCGACGTAGCTCGCCATCTGCCCCATCTTCAGGGCGAGGCCGCGCATCGTTCCGAGCGCGTCGGCCGCGGCGCTCGCGATCGACGCCTCGTTGCCGGCGCCGAGAACGCCGGCGAGACGGCCGGCCCCGACCCGCGTCCCGAGGGCCGCGAGCCGCGCCAGCCGGCCGATACGCGACGTGGGGAGCGCCTTCGCCACGGGCCGCCTTCGTAGGGGCTCGAGCGCACCCCGGCAAGGTCGGCCGTCAACGCGGGCGAGGTGGCTTCGCCGCCGGCGGCGCCGGGCACCCGCCCGGCGGGGGAGGGGGCGGCGGAGGCGCGCGGGCGGCGCGCGCGCAGCCGGGCAGCGGCGGCGGCGGCCCAGGGGGCTCTTCGCCCTTCTCGAACGCGCGCCCGTTCCAGATCCAGATCACGTGACCCCCGGCGCGGAGCACGCGCACGGCCACCAGCGCCTGCGGCGGAGCCTGCGCCGCGCCGGGCGCCTCGAGAGGACGCGACCCGACGCCGGCCGTCGAGATCTTCGCCGCGGGGACGCCCTCGGCCTCGAGCCGCCGGCACACGCTCGCGGCGCGCCGCGCCGAGAGTCGCTCGGCGTCCCGCTCGCCGGCGCCCGCTTGCCCGACGCACATCACCGCCTCGACCTCCGCCCCGAGCTCCTGCGCGTGCACCGCGAGCCCCGCCAGCTCTCGGCCGGACGGCTCCGCCTTGCCCCGCTCGAGCACGACATCGTGCGATCCCCCGTAACGGTTGAGCGGATGGTTCATCCGCGCGTGGCTCGTCCCCGACGAGTCGGGGCAGCCGTCTTCGTCGTCGATCCCCTGGAACACCTCGGGCGCGCTCGGGCAGCGGTCGCACGTGTCGAGGATCCCGTCGTGGTCGTCGTCGAGATCGGGGCAGCCGTCGTCGTCGTGGAAGCCGTCGCAGTCCTCGGCGACCTCGGGGCAGCGATCCCTCGCGTCGTCCACCCCGTCACCGTCGCGATCCGAGCTCGCGAGGCGAGGTGGCACCTCCGCAGGCCGCGCAGCCGTGGCCGAGGCGGGCGCGAGCGGCGGCGGCGCGGTCGCGGGGCTCGCGCAGGCCGTCAGCGCGAGCCCAAGAAGCAAGGCTCGGTGCGGGTCGCGCATCCCACGATCCTAGCCGCTCTCGGGTGCCGCTCGCGGCCGGTCGCTACGGCTGCTGGAGCATCACCGTCGCCGGGATCGAGCCCTGGATGTCGCCGTCGACGCGCACGTTGATGTTCGCCGTCCCCGCGCCCACGCCGTAGAGCACGAACGAGCCGTGCTCGATCGCCCGATCGGCGCCGATGACGCCGGTGTCGTCCGACTCGAGCTCGACGAGGGTGTCCTCGTCCATCGGATCGCCGCCGGCGTACGGGGTGGCGATGACGCCGACGGCGATCCCCACCGGGATGGTGACGTTCGTGTAGTCGACGGTCACCGCCACCGGCGGCGTGGTGCGGTTCTGGAAGTCGAGGCGCTCGAAGTCCGGCCCGCAGCCGGAGAGCACGGCGGCGGAGAGCCCGAGCGCGAAGAGCATCGCGGTCTTCATCACAGCGCCTCCACGGTGAAGCCGATCGTCGACGAGGCCTCGCCGGCGGTCACGGTGAGGTTGCCGCTCCCGGCCGCGGCGCCGTAGAGCGTGACGACGTTCCCCGACTGCGCGTCGAGGGTCGCGATCGACGGCGCCGAGTCGAGCCAGTCGTAGGCGAGCGCGCCGCCCAGCGTCTGGCCGGTGACGTCCTTGGGCGCCGCCGAGAGCGTGACCTGCTGGCCGACGGCCAACGTCACGCTCTGCTGCGGGAGGCCGGACTCGCTCACCTCGACGCGGTCGATGGCGGCCGCGCGGACGTGGACGAAGTCGGCGACCACGCCGTTGGTCCCGCGCCCGAGGAACGCCATCTGGCCGGGCAGCTTGGCCCTGAAGCCGGTCGAGTCGACCTCGACCATCGCCGGCGACGCCGGGACCACCGAGACGGAGAAGCTCACGCCGTCCTCGGTCTCGGGGTGCTCGCCCTGGTAGTTGATCTTGAAGTGGCTGCCGACGGCGACGCCGCTCGCCGGGATGGTGGTCGTGAACGTGCCGGCGCAGGCCGCGTCGGTCGTGTTGGAGCAGTCGTAGATGAACGCGCCGTTGCTGAGCTCGCCGCCGGTACCGGCCATGCAGCCGGTGGCCAGGGCGGTCACGGCCGCGGCGAAGGGCAAGAAGGAGAAGGTGTCCACGTGAGCCTCCGAAGTGGAAGAACCCAGGAGCAACCGCCGTACCACGCTCCAGAGTTTCCAGGGAGCGCGAAACCCGCCCTCGGCTGTGAACCAACGGTCACGGGCCGCGACACCGCGATCAGGCGCCGCCCAGCAACACCGTCATCCCACGAGACGTCTCCACTCGCAGGCGATGGGGCCGGGGCCCCATCGCTCCTGGGCAAGACGCCGACACTCGCAGGCGATGGGGCCGGGGCCCCATCGCTCTTGGGCAAGACGCCGACACTCGCAGGCGATGGGGCCGGGGCCCCATCGCTCCTGGGCGAGACGCCGACACTCGCAGGCGATGGGGCCGGGGCCCCATCGCTCTAGGCAGAGAACTCGGTCGTCGGCGCCACGAAGTTCGACGGCGGCCGCACCGCGTAGCTCAGCGCCAGGACCTCGATGAGCACCACGCGGTAGATGGCGTGGACGTCGTCGACGTCGACCTCCGACGCGTTCGCCTCGAGCGCGGCGTCGACGTGCTCGTGCACGAAGGCGAGCACGTGCGGCTGCTCCATCGCGACCACGTCGTCCGAGTCGACGGCCTCGGCCGGATCCGAGAGCCGGATCTGCTCGTCGAGCTGGAGCGACTCCTCGACGCCGGTGAGGGCGGTCTCGCTCACCTCGTCGAGCGCGGCGCCGAAGACGGAGTCGAACGCCAGCCAGATCGCGAGCGTGAGGAAGTAGCCGAGCGCGAGCGCCGTCTCGTCGAGCGGCGAGTTGAGCGCCGCCGAGACGCGGTCGGCGAGCGCAGGCTGCGTCTTCTCGAAGCGCGAGAACGCCTCGTCCAGCCGGCTGCGCGCGGCGTCGTCGTCCTCGGAGAGCTGGTCCTCGACCTCGGACAGCGCCCGGGCGGGGAGCTCAGCGTACGGCGGGACCGGGCGGATGGCGGCGCGGCGAACCCACACGAGGGCAACCTAGCACACTCACGGCGCGATCCATCGGACCGCCCCCACCGGCGCCCAGCCCTCGGTCGCGCCCCAGCGCACGCGGATCGACGCGCCTCGCCGCTCGCCGAGCTCGACCGCGGCCGCCTCGGGGAGCGGATCGCCGCCGAGCGCGATCCCCTGGTCGTCGGTGAGCCGAACCTCCTGCGCGATGACCACGCCCGGACGGCGCGAGAGGCGAAGCTCGCGCGCGCCCCAAGCGAGCGGCGCGAGCGCGACGAGCGCGACGAGGGCCGACGGCGCGAGCACGCTGCCCGCGACGTGGACGCGCCGTCCGGTGCGGCTGCGCAGGACCAGCCCGACGGCGAGGAGGAGCGAAGCGCAGAGCGCCGCGATGCCCCAGGTCCGCTCGGACGCCAGTCCGACGATCGCGCGATCGAGCGTCGGGCGGACGTCGATGGCGTCCTTCGCCCGGCGCGAACGGCGGCGGGTCACCTCGGCGCGGACGAGATCGAGCGCCGCCTCGGCTTCGCCGTCGCCCGGCCGCATCCTCAGCGTCTCCTCGAACGCCGCGGCCGCGCGCCCGAGATCGCCGGGCCGATCCGCCTTCGCGCGCACGCGCATGACGTAGGCGAGGCCGCGGTCGAAGCTCGCGTCCGGGTGCGCGAAGCCCCGATCGGCGAGCGCCTCGAACGTGTCGATCGCCGCGTTGTACTCGCCGGCGGCGAGCGCGTCGGCGCCCTTCGCGAAGAGAGCCTCGGGCGGCTCGGCGGGTCGCGCCGGCGCCGGTCGGGCCTCGCGAGGCTCGGGAGCGCTCGGGTCGGGAGCGCGAGGCTCGCTCGCCGCCGAGCCGGCGGCAGCCGGCGCTCCTGCATCGATCGCCTCCTGCGCGCGCGCCGGCAGGGTCGCGAGGCAAGCGCCGATCAGCGCCGCCGCAGCCAGCGCTCGCGTGGCGCGCGCCCGGCCCGGTCGCGAACCGCGCGCCCGCGCTGCCACCCGCTCGCTCATGCGCGCCCCCGGCCGCGGAGCTCCTCGACCACGGCGCGCGCGTCGGCGCCGAGCTCGGCGAGGCGCTCGGCGCTCGCGGCGGGATCGAACCGCACCGCCTCGCAGGCCTCGAGCGCGGCCGTGGCGCGCGCCCCGACGGCCGCGGGCAGCCCGCGCGCCTCGAGCTCGCCGGCGAGCTCCGCCAGCAGCACGCCGCGCGACTTGAGGCCGGTCGCCGCCTCGATGGCGTGATGGAGCGCGCGCTCGACCGCGGCGGCCATCGCCTTCGCCTCGCCCTTCGCCTCCGCCTCCGCCGCCTCGCGCAGCGCGGCCGACGCGAGCGTCGCGCTCGAGCTCTTGCTCGCGGCGCGCTTCTCGCGCATCGATCGCGCGGCGCGCGCCCCCGCGGAGCCGACCGCGACCAGGAGCGGCGGGGCGGCGAGGAGCAACCAGAGCGACGCGCCCTCGGCGATCGGCCCGGCCTGGGGCGTGTACGATCCGAGCGCCTTGCGCGCGGCCGGCAGGGTCACGAACGGATCGCGCGGAGCGTCGGCCGCCGCCGCGCCCGCGCTCGCGCTGGGCGCGGCCTTCGGCGACACCGGCGTGACCTCGACGGGCCCGAGCGCGGCGGAGGCGATCTGGTAGCGGCCGCTGGCCGGATCCCAGTAGGGCAGCTCGACCTTGCCGAGGTCGACGCGGCCGCTCTCCTTCACCCGGACGACGTAGCCGAACGAGCGCCACCCGCCGATGACCGTGCCCTGCGGCTCGACGGCCTCGCGCTTCTCCGGGTCGAGCCACTCGACGCCGGTGCGCGCCGGCACCCGCACCGCCTGGGGCACGTAGCCCTTGCCCGACACCCTGATCTGCACCGCGACCGAGCCGCCCTGATCGATCTTGCGCGGCTGCACGCTGGCGTTGATCGAGAACTGCCCCACGTCGCCGAGCGTGTACCCGGGCGGGCGCCCGTCGCGCGGCGGCTCCGACACCTGGAGCGCGACGTCGTTCGACTCGCGCTGCACCCGCGCGCCCATCCCGCGCAGCGCGACCCGGACGCGCATGGCGCCGACGTGCAGCTCGCCGGCGTGGAGCGGGAAGAGCGCGATGCGGTCGAGCAGGCGCACGATGAACTTCCTGTCGCCGACCCTCGCCAGGACCGGCCGGTCCATCCCGGGGTTGGCGAGCAGCGGCACGCGGAGGAAGTCGGCGAGCGGCGCGTCGCGGCGCTCGGTGAGCTCGTAGGCCGAGCGCTGGTAGAGGTAGAACGACACGGTCACCTGCTCGCCCACGACGGCGTCGCGCTTGTCGGCCACGGCGCGCAGGAACACCTGCGGATCCGGCGCGCGATCCAGCGCGAGCTCGTCGGCCGGAGCGTTGTCGTCGTCGTCGAGCGTGTCGAGATCGAACCCGCGCCCCACGCCCCAGGGCATCGAGAACGACGGCCCGCCCGGCATCAGGAACGGGCTCTGGCGCCGCGACCGCGGGTTGCCGGTCGCGGGCACGACGTCGATCGGGATCGGCGTGGCCTTGATGCGCTTGCCGTTCCAGAGCACCGACGGCGCCGGCAGGACGAAGTGTCCGGGCTTCTCGCCCATGAGCTGCCAGGTCGCGCCCATGCCCACGCTGACGCTCGCCTGGCCGTTGATCGAGCGCGCGATCATCTGCGTCGAGACGCTCGGCCCGGCCACCGTGAAGCCGGGCGCGCGGAGCTCCGGATCGGTCGCCGCGGGCGATCCCTGCTCGGCCATCGCCTTGAGCTCGACCGTGAACGGCTCGCCCACCTCGACCTGCCTCGCGCTCGCGCCGGAGGTGACCCTGGGCTCGGCCTGCGCCGCCGCGACCCGGGGCGCGAGCACCAGCGCGGCCGTCGCCCAGAGCGCCCGCGCGCCGGTCACTTGTCCTCCATCGCGCGGCCGCGCCGCACCGAGGCCCGGTTCTTCGCCTCCTGCTCCTGGTAGCTCGGCGCCTCCTCGAGCTGATCGAGCACGCGGTCGTCCTGGCGCGGATCCGGCTGGGGCTCCTGCTGCCCCTTCGGATCCGGCTTCGGGTCCTTGGAGTCGTCCCCGCTGTCCGCCGTGGCCGCGTCGCCCGGCGCGTCGCTCGCGGCGTCCTTCGGCCCGCCGTCGCCCTCGCCGCCGTCGTCGCCGGCGTCGGGCTCGTCGCCCCCGTCGTCGCTCCCGTCGGCGCCGTCGTTGCCGTCCGGCGCGTCGGGGCCGGCGTCGGGCGCGTCGGGCTCGGCGTCGGCGCCGTCGCTGCCGTCGTCGCCGTCGCTCCCGTCGGCGGCGTCGTTGCCGGCGTCCTTCTGGTCCTCGATGCGCCGCAGCGCGATGGCGCGGTTCCACGCGGCGTCGCGCCCGATGCCGTCGCCCCCCGCCTCCTCGAGGATGCCGGGGACGATCTTGAGCGCCTCGTCGTACTGCTTGACCGCCTCCTCGTACTTGCTGCGCAGGAACTCGAGGTTGCCGGCGAGGTAGCGGGCGCGGGCGCGGAGCTCGAGCGGGACGCTCGGATCGGCGGCGATGGCCTTGACGATCACCATCGCGCAGTCGATCTCGACGCCGCGGAGCTCGGCCTGGCGCTGGTCCTCGGGGCCGCCGTCGCCGAGCTCCTCCTCGCCGAACCGGTGGCCGTAGCGCTCGCCGAGGTAGAAGAGCGTGAGCCCCAGGTCGAACGCGCCGTTCGGCTTCTGGCGGACGCTGTCGGGGAGGCCGATGCCGGCGTCGGAGCACTCGCCGGTGCCGAGATACCGCTGCAGCACGTCCTCGGCGCTCTCGAGCTGGCCGGCGTCGAGCGCGCGGATCGCCTCGTTCACCTCGGGCGCGTTGCGCTCGAAGGGCTCGCGCGGGTCCCAGCCGCTGCACCCGACGGTGATGGAGGTGGCGGCGCCGGCGAGCACGGCGCCGGCGAACGCCACGGCGGCGATCCGCCGCCACGAGCGCGCGGCGCGCCGGACCCACGAGAGCCGGTCAGGCGGCGGCACGTTTGCCTCCAGGGCGCGAGCCGAGCGCGGCGCGCGCCCGGTCGCGTGCGGCGGGCGGGGGCGTACGCCGGACGAAGACGCGCAGCGGCGCGTCGGTGATGAACACCTCGATCAAGAGGAGCAGGATCGCGAGCCCGAGCGGGATGAAGTAGACGTCGGCGTAGACGGTCTCCACCTTCTCGGCGAGCTCGCTCTTCATCTCGCGCTTGAGCTCGGCGGCGATGGATTCGATGCCGGTCGTGCCCTTCTCGGCGCGCACGATCTGTCCTCCGGGCGTGGCCTTGGCGATCGACGCGAGCTGCGATTCGCCCTCGACGCTGAGCGCCGTGGTGAGCGGCTTGCCCTGCTTGTCGCTGCGCCACCCGGCGATGCGCCCGTCCTCGCCGACCTCGGGGATCCGCTCGGGCGTGCGCCCGCCGATCTGGACGACGTGGATCGTGGTGCCCTCGGCGCCGATCGACTGCGCCATCGCCACGGGGTCGCCCTCGAGGTCCTCGCCGTCGGTGACGAGGAGGATGATGCGCTTGTGGTCCAGGCTCTTCGGATCGCGCCGGAGGAGATCGCGCGCCTGGTCGAGCGCGCGCGCGATCGCCGTCCCGCCGACGGGCATGTCGTTGGGATCGAGCTGGCGCAGGAACTGGGCGATGGCGGCGCCGTCGGCGGTGAGCGGGAAGCCCATCGGCTCGCCCGCGAACGCCACGGCGGCGAAGCGGGCGCCCTCGAGGTCCTTGATGAGGCGCGCCACCTCGACCTTCGCCCGGAAGATGCGCGAAGGCTCCACGTCGCGCGCGTACATGCTCTTCGAGTAGTCGAGGGCGATGACCACGTCGACGTTGGTCGCCGGGATGAGGCGCGTGCCCTTGCCGTACTGCGGGCGCGCCGCGGCGATGAAGGCGAGCGCGACCGCGAGCGTGAGGAGCACGCCTTTCCACGCCCGCCGCTTGGCCGGATCGGCCGTCGTGAGCGCGTGGACGCGCGCCGGATCGCCGAACCGCTTCACCGCCGCCTCGGCGCCGAGCGCGCCGGCGATGAGGAGGGCGGCGACGACCGCGGCCGTGAGCGTGCCGAGGAGGTAGAGGGGCTGCGCGAAGTTCAAGGAAACCTCCTGAGCAGCCACGCCCGCAGGAGGGCGTCGAGCCCGACCAGGAGCACGCCGGGGACGAGGAGGAAGGGGAAGAGCTCCTCGAACGAGGCGATCGACGCCTCGAACCGCGTCTTCTCGAGCTGATCGAGGACGGCGTGCATGCTGTCGGCGAGCGCCTTGGCGTCGGTCGCGACGTACGCCTTGCCGCCCGAGTCCTTCGCGATCTTGCGGAGCAGCTCGGGGTTCACCGCGAAGCTGCGCTTCGTGTACTTGGGCTGGCCGAAGAGATCGAGGCCGTCCTCGACGTCGACCTCGTCGCCGGTGCCGATCTGGATGGTGTAGACCTTGGCGCCCACCGTGGTCGCGAGGTGCGTCGCGTACTCGGGCGAGATGCTCCCGGCGTTCGAGTCGCCGTCGGTGAGCAGGATGATGACCTTCGACTGCGCGTCGCTCTTGCGCAGCCGCGCCACGGCGGTGCCGACCGCGTCGCCGATCGCGGTGGCGTTGCCGTCGATGACGTTGAGGCTCATCTTCGAGACCATCTGCGTGAGCAGGTGGTAATCGAGCGTCGGCGGCGAGAGCACGTACGCCGCCTTGCCGAACACCACGACGCCGATGCGGTCGGTGCGGCGGCGGCCGATGAAGTCCTTCACCACGAGCTTCGCCGTCTCGAGGCGGGTGAGGCGCTTCTTCTGCGGCAGCTCGGGGTGGCCGGGCAGGTCCTTCGGATCGGCCTCGAGGACGGCCCGCATCGAGCCCGAGAGGTCCATGACCACGACGATGTCGATGCCCTTGTCGTCGGAGCGCTCGTCGTGCAGCACGCTCACCGGGCGGCCGAGCGCCAGGATCATCAGCGTGAGCGCGACGCTGCGGAGCACCGGCGGCACGTCGACGAGATAGGAGCGCAGCCCGCGCGGCCCGGTCGCGAGCGGCGCGATCGTCCCGAGGCGCAGGCGCGGCCGCCGCTGGTCGTGCCCGAGCACGCCGAACACCCACACCACCGGCACCAGCACGAGCGCGAGCAGGAGCCACGGCTGCTGCCAGCTCACGCCGACCCAGGCCCACGACCGCGCGATCCACGGGTACGCGAGCGCCAGCGCCGCGACGACGACCGTCGCGAGCAGGGCGAACGCGACGCGCGCCCCGCGGCTCACGCGGCCCCCTTCATCGGCGGGCGCTTCGACGCGCGCGTCGCGCGCGGCGGCGGCTGCGGGCCGATGGGCGGCACGTCGTCGTCGGGCGCGGCGGCGGGCCGCGTCGGCGCCGGCGTGGTGGTGACCACGATGAGGCGGCCGCGCTCGAGGAGCTCGAGGCAGTCGCTCTCGGTCGGCACCATCCGCGCGAACTTCACGAGATCGCAGTCGGCGAGGAAGGCCCGGATCTTGGCGAGCTCGGGGACCTTGGGGCGCACGCGCTTGAGCGTCGTCTCCATCTCGTCGGTCGTGCTCTCGAGCCCGTCGAAGCCGTAGCGCGCCCCGAGGTACTTCCGGACGCAGTCGCTCACGCGGTCGAAGTACTCGTCGGTGCGCTTGTCGGCGAGGAGCCGCGAGCGGCGGATCTCGGCGAGCTCCTCGAGCGCGGCGATCCAGGGCAGCTTGGGCGGCGGCGCCGCGACGACGCGGGCGCGCCGCAGCCAGCGCCGGAGCAGCCACGCGGCGACGGCCCCGATCACCAGCCCGATGAGCAGACCGAGGGTGAGCTGCTTGGCGAGCACCCACTCCTCGCGCTGCGGGCGCGGGTCGGGGTTGGGCTTCACCTTGGGGTCGGCCTCGTTGGCGATCGGATCCTCGATGAGGATCGGGTGCGGCGCCGTGCACAAGGTCAGGTACTCGCCGCTCGACCGCGCCACGGCGATGGGGATGGGCGGCAGGAGCATCGCGTGCCGGCCCGGCTCCTTCGGGAGGGCGAGGAACGGCACCTTGATCGTCGTGGTCGCCGTCTCCCCGGCGACCTCGGTCGCGAGCGAGGGTCCCGAGCCGCCGTCCGCCTCCGGGATGGCGAAGCCGGCGAGGGTGAGCGCGCGCATCGCGTCGCTCGATCCCTGCACCCGGAAGCCCTCGGGCAGCACCGTCTCGCCCTTGCCGTGCTTGACGGTGATCTCGAGCGTCGAGGCGTAGCCGCTGAAGCCGCGCTCCGGGAACGTCTCGCGGAGCTCGGGGCGCGTCGCGCCGGCGGGGACGTGCTCGGAGCACGAGGCCCAGCTCGCGCCCGCGTCGGCCTGGGCGCGCGCGGCGCCGGCGCCGCAACAGACGGCGAGCGCGGCGAGGGCGGCGGCGATCCGGGCGGCGGCGCGCGGGGTCATCGGCGCAGCCTCCGCGCGCGGCGCGCGAACAGATCGCGGATCGGCGTGACGAAGCTCTTGTCGGTGTGCACCACGACGTGGTCGAGCGCGAGCTTCTGGAAGAGCTTCTCGCGGTCCCGGCGGAGCTTGCGCATGGTCGCGGCGTAGTGGGCGCGGACCGCGGGCTCGCTGGTGTCGACCACGATCTCCTCCCCGGTCTCGAGGTCCTCGAACGTCGCGAGCCCGACGTCGGGCAGCTCGCCGTCGCGCGGGTCGACGAGCATCACCGGGATGACGTCGTGCTTGGCGCCGGCGAGCGCGAGGGCCCGCTCGAAGCCGCTCGCGAAGAAGTCGCTCACCACGAAGGCGACGCTGCGGCGCTTGGCGACCTTGACCAGCGTCTCGAGCGCGAGCCTGAGATCGGTGCCGGTGTACTTCGGCTCGTAGCCGAGGATCTCGCGGATGACGCGCATCACGTGCTTGTCGCCCTTGAGCGGCGGCACGATCTTCTCGACCACCTCGGTCGCGAGCACCAGCCCCACGCGGTCGTTGTTCTTGATCGCCGAGAACGCGCAGAGCGCGCAGATCTCGGCGGCGACCTGGGCCTTGGGCGCGCGGCGGGTGCCGAACTGCTCGCTCTGGGAGAGGTCGACGACGAGCATCACCGTCATCTCCCGCTCCTCGGTGAACACCTTGACGAACGCCTCGTTCATCCGGGCCGAGACGTTCCAGTCGATCCAGCGGGTGTCGTCGCCCGGCATGTAGGCGCGCACCTCGCGGAACGAGAGGCCCTGTCCCTTGAAGACCGAGTGGTACGTCCCCGAGAGCTGCTCGTTGGCGAGGCGCTGGGTGCGGATCTCGATGGTGCGGAGCTGGCGGAGCAGCTCCGTCGGGACGGGCCTCGGTCGTCCGCTCGCTCCCGCTCGCGAACCGTGGCTCACGGCACCTCGACCACCTCGAACACGCGCCGGACGATCTGCTCGCTGGTGACCTCCTCGGCCTCGGCCTCGTAGGTGAGCACGACGCGGTGGCGGAGCACGTCCGGCCCGATCGCCTTCACGTCCTCGGGCGTGACGTACCCGCGGTGCTTGAGGAAGGCGTGGGCGCGCGCCGCGAGCGCGAGCGCGATGGACGCGCGGGGGCTGGCGCCGTACTCGATGAGGCTCTGCAGCTCCTTCATCCCCTTGTGGCTCGGCTCGCGCGTCGCGAAGACGACCTCGACGATGTAGTCCTTCACCCGATCGTCCATGTAGACGTCGCGGACGACCTTGCGGGCGCTGACGAGCTGCTCGGTGGTGATCACCTGCCCCGCCTTCGCCTCGAGGAGGGCGGTGGCGCGATCGATGACCTGGCGCTCCTCGACGCGCGAGGGGTAGCCGACCTTCACCATCAGCATGAAGCGGTCGACCTGCGCCTCGGGCAGGCGGTAGGTGCCCTCCTGCTCGATGGGGTTCTGCGTCGCCATGACCACGAAAGGATCGGGCAGCTTGTACGACTGATCGCCGATGGTCACCTGGCGCTCCTGCATCGCCTCGAGCAGCGCGCTCTGCACTTTGGCCGGGGCGCGGTTGATCTCGTCGGCGAGCACCAGGTTCGCGAAGATGGGGCCGAGCTTGGAGGTGAACTCGCCCTTCTGGTGGTTGTAGATGACGGTGCCGATGAGGTCGGCCGGCAGGAGGTCGGGCGTGAACTGGACGCGCGCGAACTTGGCGCTGATCGCCTCGCAGAGCGTGCGGACGGTGAGCGTCTTCGCCAGGCCGGGGACGCCCTCGAGCAGGACGTGGCCGCCGGTGAGCAGTCCGATGAGGATCCGCTCGAGCATGTAGGTCTGTCCGACGATGACCTTGCCCACCTCGGTGGTGAGCTGTTCGAGGAAGGCGCTCTCCTTGGCGACGAGCTCGTTCAGCGCGCGGACATCGTGCATGGGGGTGTCGGGCTCATAGCACAGGCGCCCGGCGCCCGGCCCGGCGAGGGCGCCGTCGGACGCCGGCGCCGCGGGGGGCGCTTCGGGGGCGCAGCTGCGAAGTAGGTCTTCGATCGGTGGGCGGATGCCCGCCCCCCCGGAGACAGACGAACCGGTCGGCGTATTCCCAGGAAAGACGCCGGACGCGGGCGGGGCGGTGGCCCCGATGCCCGGCGCCGTGCTAAGGCGCCGCCATGCCGCGGCCCACCGAGACGGCGCTCAAGTCGCGCGCCCGCGCGCTCATGGAGACCATGGGCGAGCACGCGCGCTGGGTCTACGCGCTGCCCCGCGCGGACGAAGGGGTCGATGTCGGAGCGCTCCTCGAGGCCTCCGGTCTGGCGTGCGAGGCGCGCGAGGGCACCGTCGCGCGCTACGCGCCGGCCGAGGCATCGCAGGGGGTGCGCGCGGCGTTCGTCGTCTTCGACAGCGCCGAGCTCGACGTCACCCTCGTCGAGGCCGACGGCGCCGACGCGCCGCCGATCCTCGCGCGGCTCCTCGAGCGCACCGGGTTCTACGCCCAGTCGCGTCTGCTCGGGACGGCGCTCGACGTCCGCGATCCCGAGGCGGGCAAGGCGCTCCGCACGCTCGCCCACATGGTCGTCGCGTGGGACGAGGACTGGTCGGATCTCTTCCTCTTGCACCTGGCCTCGCCCGATCCCGTGGTCCGGCACGACGCCGTCACCGCGCTCTCGATCGCGTCGATGGTCGCGCGCGACGCCGGGCCGGCGCGGGCGCTGCTGGGCGAGGCGCTGCGGCGCGAGAAGTTTCCCAAGCTCGCCGAGACGATGCGCGAGGCGCTCTCGGTCCTCGACGCCGCGCTCGGCGGCCCGGTCGAGGTCGATCCCGAGGCCTAGCCGCCGCGGCGCAGCGTTGGAACCCACCCGGCCCGCCGGCCGGGATGGCTACTTCACGTGCAGGATCGCGTCGCCGCGCTGCTTTCCGTAGAGCTGCCAGATCTCGATCTTGTAGTCGCCGGGCGCCGACGCGGTGAACTGGACCGGCGGCGCGCTCTGCGGTTTGCCCGTGGGCAGATCCCGGAGCACGCGCTCGAGGATGACCTTCCCGGCGGGCGACTTGATCCGGATGTTGAACGGCGGCGCGGCCTCGTCGTCGGCGCGGAAGACGAGGCTCACGGTGTCGCCAGCGACCGGATCGGTCTTCACGATCGCCTCGATGTCGCCGGAGTTGTCTACGGGTCCAGACACGTCGCCGCTCGTCTCCGGGGTCTTGCCCTGGATGGCAAGCCCTTCACCTCATTGTAGACACGCCCGTTCAAGCTTCGCGAATTTGGGGACAAAACCCGGGGCCGGAGCGGCGATCGCCCGCGCGGTCGGCCCGGCCGGGCCCGTGGTCAACCGGCCGACATCGTAGCCCAATTCGGCTCGTCCAGGGCCGTTTCGGGCTTCGCGGCCGCGAGGCGCCCTCAGCGGTCGTCGAGCACGTTCTTCGGCGGGGTGGCCGAGCTCGGGGGCGTCGGAGGGTGCGCGGTCGCGGTGCCAGGCGGACGGGCGGAGCTGGACGGCCTCGGTGGAGGCGGGGCTGGAGGCGCTCCGGTCGCGGCGGGCATCGTGGTCGCGGCGGGTCCTGCGGTCGCGACTGGCGTACCCGCCGATCCGGTGGGCGCGGCCGCCGATCCGGCAGAGGCGGCCGCGGATCCGGCCATCTCGGGCGGTGCCGCGGATGCGCTCGCGCCGGGCTCGGCCGGTGCCGCGGTCGCGCCCGGCTCGGCCGCCGAGGGCTCGCCGGTCGCCTCCGGCCCCTCGGAGCCCACCCCGTCGGGATCGGACGCGAGGGGCTCGAGCATGCCGGGAACCGAGGTGGGTGCGCCGGCTGCCCAGCGCTGTCGCGCGAACAGCGCCCCGGCTCCGAAGAGGCCCAGCGCCAGGACCGTCCCGACGGCGATGGCGGCGATCTTCCCGCCGTTGCTCGGCGCGGGGCCGCTCCTCGACGTCGGGGCGCCTGCGGGGACGAACGCCCCGACGACGGCGCTGGGTCGGTCGGGCAGGAGCCGGGTGCGCGCCTTGTCGTCGACCTCGCCGGGCATGCGCGCCGCCTCGTCGAGCGGCGGGACCCAGGCCTCTTCGCGCGGCGCCGGGATCGCCGGTCGACCCACCAGGCGCGCGATGCGGTCGATCGTCGCCCGCGAGCGCTGCGGCGCGTGCGGCGCGAGCGCGAACACGAGCTCGGCCACCGACTGGTAGCGCCGGCTCGGATCGCGATCGTAGGCCTTGGCGATCACGCCCGCGAGCAGGTCGGATACGTCGGGCCGCAGCGACCGCAGCGGCGTGGGCGTGCCGGTGAGGATCGCCGCGTACACCGCGGGCACCGTGCTCCCGGCGTACGGGTGCTTGCCGCTGAGGAGCGTGAAGAGCGTGACGCCGAGCGCGTAGATGTCGGTGCGCTGATCGACCTGGCGCAGCGACTGCATCTGCTCGGGCGACATGTAGCTCGCCGACCCCATCGTCGTCGCGGTGCGCGTGAGCGCGTCGATCCCCGGCGTGCCGGCGACCTTCGAGATCCCGAAGTCGAGCACCTTGATCATCGACGCGCCGTCGCGCCCGCTGGTGAGGAACAGGTTCGACGGCTTGACGTCGCGGTGCACGATGCCCTGCGCGTGCGCCTCGCCGATCGCGTCGCACGCCTGGATCAGGTAGTCGACGGCGTCGTCGGTCGGCACCGGCCCGCGCACCTTGAGCGCGCGCATCAGGTCGTCGCCCTCGAGGTACTCGAGCACCATGAACGGCGAGCCGTCCTCCGCCGTCGCCACGTCCATGAGGCGGGCGACGTGCTCGCTCTTCAGCTTGAAGACGGTGCGCGCCTCGCGGAGGAAGCGCGTCGCCGCCTCGGGGCTCCGCGCGTACGCGGGCAGGAGGAACTTGAGGGCCACCTGCTCGTCGAGCGCGATGTGGCGCGCCTCGACGACGAAGCCCATGCCGCCCTTCCCGAGCAGCCGCACGACGCGGTACTTCCCCGCCACGACCGCGCCGGGGGACGCGAAGGGGGACAGCGGCTCGGGGGCGGTCGCCACGGCGTCGAGCATCGCCCCCCCGAGGCGGCCGCACAAGCCCGTGCCTCGCCGGCGTATGCTCTGCCTCAATGAGGACGCGCGCGGCGGGGTGGAGGCGGGAGGGCGCCGGGCGCCGGGTGATCGGCCTCGGCTTCGGGCTCGCCGCCGCGGCGCTCGTGCTCGGTGCGTGCGGCTCCGGCGACGACGCGACCGGCGCGGCCACGGGGACCGGGGCCTCGACGGCGACCGGCGCGGGCGGCGGCGCTTCGAGCTCGGGGACCGCAGCCGGAGGCGGGGGCGCCTCGTCCGGGACCGGCGGAGGCGGCGGCGACGTGCTCGGCTGTCCTCCGCTGCCGCCGCCGAGCGGGCCCACCGTCACGGTGACCCCCGCGCAGGCGGCGGAGCTGCCCGGCATCGTGACCTCGGCCGCGCCCGACACGACGATCGTCCTCGAGGCCGGGACGTACGCGCTCCCGGCGACGTTGCAGCTCGCCCAGCCGGGCGTGACCCTGCGCTCGGCGGGCGACGACGCCGACGCGGTGATCCTCGACGCGGGCTACGCGGTCGACGAGGCCATCGCCATCTCGGCCTCGAACGTCACCGTCGCGCACGTGACCGTCACGCGCGCGGTGAACCACCCCATCCACGTCTACCCGCCCGGTCCGGGCGTCGACGTCGTCGGCACGCGCATCTACGGCGTCTCGCTCATCGACGGCGGCGAGCAGTTCGTGAAGGTGAACCCCGTCGTCGGCCAGGCGGGCTACATCGACGAGGGCCGCGTCGAGTGCTCGCTCTTCCGCCTCACCGACGCCGGACGGCCGCACGTCGAGTCGTGCTGCGGCGGCTGCTACACCGGGGGCATCGACGTGCACGCGGGCTGGAAGTGGGTCGTCCGCCAGAACCGCTTCGAGGGCATCCACTGCGACCAGAGCGGCCTCGCCGAGCACGCCATCCACTTCTGGAAGGGCTCGCGCGACACGCTGGTCGAGAACAACACCATCGTCGACTGCGCCCGCGGCATCGGCTTCGGCCTCGGCGGCGGCGCCGGCGACCGCGTCTACCCCGACGCGCCCTACGGCGGCGCCATGCTCGCCCACTACGACGGCATCATCCGCAACAACGTCATCTGGGCGGACACGCCCGAGTACGACACCGGCATCGAGCTCGACGAGACCCGCCGGCCGGTGGTGGCGCACAACACGGTGGTGCACGGCGCGGGCGCGACCGCGTTCTTCAGCTCGATCGACTCGCGCTTCGCCGGGACCGAGACGGTCCTGGTCAATAACCTCACCGTCGCCATCACCGAGCGCGACGGCGCATCGGCCGTCAAGAGCCACAACCTCGAGGGCACGCCGCTCGATCTGTTCGTGGACGCCGCCGCGCTCGATTTCCACCTCGCGGCCGGCGCCGCGGCGGCGATCGATCAGGGCGCGGTCGTCGATCAGGCAGGCGTCGATATGGACGGCGAGGCGCACGACCTCGGCGCCGCGCCGGACATCGGCGCCGACGAGCGGCAGCCTTGACGCGGCGGCCGCGCGCGACCCGTCACTGCGCTGCGAGCCCGTCGAGCTCGGCGCACGCGCCGTTGTCGCCGTGGACGCAGGCCCGGCGCAGGAGGCCCGAGGCGCGATCGAGATCCTGCGGCGTGACGCGGCGGGCGCGGTGGAGGATGAGGCGCGCGACGGCGCGGCAGCTCGTGTCGTCGCCGTTCTCGCAGCCGAGCTCGTACATCTCGGCGGGCGTCGCCATGCCCAGCGCCGAGCGGAGCGTGTGGGCGACGCTGCAGCTCGGATCGTGGCCGCGCTCGCAAGCGTCGGTGCGGAAGGCCAGGGCGCGCCCGAGGTCGAGCGCCTCGGCGTGCAGCTCGGCGGCGCGGACGCAGCTCGGGACGAGGCCGTCGGCGCAGCGGCGCTCGGCGAACGCCGCGGCGGCGCCGCCGCTCATCGCGAAGGCGTGCGCGACGAGCACCGAGAGCACGCCGGCGAGCACCATCGCCGATCGGCGGCGCGCGCCCCGCACCGCGGCGACGGCCTCCTCGAGGCTCCCCACGAGCAGCGTCACGGCGCGGTCGGTCGCGCGGTAGGCGGCGGCGCCGCGAGCGACCTCGGCGCGCACGTCGTCGCCGAGGCCGAGATCGACGCGCGGCACCGCCGCCTCCGTGTCGGCGAGGCCCTGACGCTCCTCCATCGAGGCGCCGCGCGCGACGAGCCCCGCCACGCGGAGCACCGCGGCCACGTCGGCGAGGAGGCACGCGGCCACGATCAGCGCGGCCGCGAGGGCGACGCCGCCCCCCACGGCGGGCGCGCGCTCGACGCCGTTGGCGGCGGCGGACCAGTCGGGCGCGGCGAGCAGCGAGGCCAGGGCGACGCAGCCGGCGAGCGTCCGCCACACCGCGCGGTGATCCGTCGCGGCCACGATGGTGCCGAGCCGCGCCCGCGCCGCCCGTCGCGCCGCGGCGAGCACCACGGCGCAGATGGGCAGGAACACCACCGCGCAGCCGGCGCCGGTGAGCGCGCCCGCCACCGCGGCCTGCGCCCGCGGCCAGATGTCGAGCCCCACGATCGCGCCGCTGACGGCGCCGGCGATGGGGACGGTGAGCACCATCCGCGCCGAGGGGCTCATGCGCGAGCGCCACGCGTCCGCCTCGCGCGGGCGGCAGCTCCTCGTGACCAGCGCGCCGACGATCGCGCCCGCGAGGCCGGCGATCGCAGCGGCGAACGCCTGCGGGCGGTCGGGCAAGTAGTCGACCGTCGGGTGGGAGAGGAAGCCGACGCAGAGCCACCCCGCCGACATCCCGACGAGCATGAACGGCAACGTGAGCCCGGGGGTCCTGTCCTTTCGCATCCTGCTCCGTCCGACACCCGCCGAGGGCGCGTGTTGGGCAGACGCCGCGGGCCGCGCGGTTGTTCCGGAGCGCGTGCGCGACGCCGTGCGTCGCGGCCCGCTTCAAACTTGCCGCCGGGGCGGAGCGGCGATCGTCCGTCGAGCTCGGGCATGCGGTCGCCGAGCTTCTCGGTCGCGCCCCGGATGAGCTCGCGTGAGCCGGCCACGTTTTCGCTTCGCGTGGCCGCCCGGCTGGCCCATATTCGCCGGCATCATGGATGTCCCTCACCTCGCGCCGGATTCGGCGCGCATCGGGATCATCGGCGCGGGCGCAGCGGGGCTCTCGGCGGCGCTCGCGCTGGGCCGAGCCGGCTACGCGAACGTCACCGTCCTCGAAGAGAGCGGGCGCGTCGGCGGCAAGTGCTGCTCCTTCCTCCACGACGGCCGCTCCTACGAGCTCGGCGCCGGCGCGCTCACCCGCTCGTACGTGAACGTCCGGGCGCTCCTGCGCGAGCACGGGATGAGCGCGGTGCCGGGCGCGAGCGGGCTCTTCGTCGACGTCGATACGCGCGCGACGAGCTTCGTCCCGCCGCCGCTCACCGGCGAAGGCTGGTGGCGCCTCGGCGTCGAGGGCGTGCGCCTCTACGCCGCGCTCCGCGCGGTGCGGGGCCTCGGTCGTCCCGGGTTCCGCGGGCTCGCTCCCGAGCTCATGGTGCCCTTCTCGGACTGGGCGCGCGACAACCGGGTCGAGCGCGCCGCCGCGCTGATCGAGCCCTGGTTCACCGGCTTCGGCTACGGCTACCTCGACGAGGTCCCGGCGGCGTACGTCCTCAAGTACGTCGCGCTCTTCGGGTTCCCGATCTACGAGATCAAGGACGGCGGCTACCAGGCGCTCTGGGAGAAGGTGGCGCGCGGCCTCGACGTCCGGCTGCGCGCGGGCGCCCGGAAGATCGACCGCAGCGGGGCAAACGCGCCGGTCGTGGTCGACACCGAAGCCGGCCGCTTCCTCTTCGACGCGCTGATCCTCGCCTGCCCGCTCGACCGCGCGCTCGCGGTCCTCGACGCGGCGCCGGAGGAGCGCGAGCTCTTCTCGAAGATCCGCTACAACGACTACCACGTCATCGGCGTCGACGTGGAGGGCGCGCCCGACGCGCGCTACGGCTTCTTCCCGAAGCACTTCGTCCGCGAGCACGCGGGGCAGGTCGTCTTCTTCTACAGGCGCTGGCTCGAGAGCGAGATGACGCTCTTCTACACGTCGCCCCGCCCCGGCACGTCGATCGAGGAGAGCACCGCGATCGTGCGCGCCGCGGTCGAGCGGCTCGGCGGCCGCGTCCGCAGCGTCCACACCGAGCACGCGTGGCGCTACTTCCCGCACGTGACCACCGCCGATCTCACCGCCGGCTTCTACGAACGGCTCGAGGCGCTCCAGGGCCGGCGGCGCACCTGGCTCACCGGCGAGATCTGCGCCTTCACCGCCGTCGAGTCGGTCGCCGCCTACTCGCGCGCGCTGGTCGAGCGCTTCTTCACGTCCGACCCCTGAGCCCGCGGCGCGCGCGCATCGCCCGCGCGCGCGCCGTCGCCGCGCCTCCTGGCGAGGCCCCGATCGAGATCGTTGACGTCGAGCTCGTGCCGCGCGGCCTCGATCCGCGCCCGCGCGATCGCCAGCTCGGCGTAGCGCTGCGCGAGGTACGCGAGCTCGCGCGTGCGGCGGCCGCGTGGATCGTGGACGGCGGCGCGCTCGGCCGTGCGCAGCGCGGCGGCGGCGGCGGCGAGCTCGTCGGGGGCCTTCTCGAACGCGGGGCCGGTGACCGCGCGATCGTAGGCGCTCCGCGCGCGCTCGAGCTCCGGCGCGGGATGCGCGGCGCATCCGGTCACGAGCGCCGTGATCGCGAGCGCGCCGGCGAGCGCGGTCACGCCCAGGCTGGGGGCGCGCCTCACGGCTCGTCCCCCTCGCCGTCATCGCCGTCGGGCGACGCTTCGTCGTCCGCCGGGGACTCGGTCTCGTCTTCGTCGGGCGACGCCTCGCGCATCCGCCGCGCCTCTTCGAACGCCTTCTTCGACTCCGCCCGGACCGCCGCCGCCTGCGCGAGCGCGCGCGCGATCTCGGCGTCGGCGCAGGCGCGGAGCAGGGCGAGCTCCGCTTGCTCGCGATCGCCCTTCCGGGCGAGCGCCGAGCCCTCCAGCATCGCGGCGCGCGCCAGCCCGAGGTGCACCGACGCCTCCGGGTCTTTTTCGGCGCCGGCGCGGATGGCTGCGCGCACCGCGTCGCGCGCCGCGGGCAGGAGCGGCGCCGGCGCCGGCCGTGTGGCCGCGCAGGCGGTGAGGAGCAGAGCGCCCAGGAGCAACGCACGAGGCAGTCGCATCATCACCAGCGACTGCAACCGCCGCACCGCGGCGCGGTGCGCACCGAACACACGCGCCCGTCCGTCGGCGACGGCCGGCGCGCGCGTTCCAGCGAAGAATCAGGGAGGAGGCGGCGGAGCGGGGGCCTCGGGCGCGCCCTTCTCCTTGTTCTCGCCGTCCCAATCGCCGCCGCCGATGTCGGTGGCGCCGGTGCCGCCGATCGACGCGAGGTCGGGCATCATGTTGCGCTGCTTGATCGCGTCCCAGGGCTCGCCGACCTCGTCGGCGCCCACGCCGATCTCGCCGACGATGAGGTCGTCGACGTTGTCGCCCGCGGGGCGCTTGTACTTGAAGTAGCCCTTGCCGGTGCGGTTGGAGTTCGGGCCGACGGCGCCGATGGTGTGCTCGGTCCAGCTGAAGCGGGCCACGTCGCCCGTCACCTGGCCGTGCAGCTCGCCCCAGCGGTCCTTCACCGGGCGCAGCCACTTGCCGCTGAGCGCGTTCCCGTCCTGCACCACGTGCAGGTGGCCGTAGAGCTCGCTGTAGTACACGCCGGTCCACTCGGCGCCGTCGGGCATGTCGCCCGGGGTGACCTTCGCCGTCTTCGCCGTCGTCCCGCTCGCGCAGCCGAGAACCGCCGCCGAGCTCCCCACCGCGCCCATCGCGAGCGCGCTCGCCATCGCGAACGACCAGAGCCTTCGTCCCATGACGGCGCAGCCTACAGGGACAATTCGAGGCGCGCCACCAGCGCGCGCACGTCGACCTCGTGCCGGAGGCCGAGGACGGGCGCGCCGCCCAGAGCTGCCGGGAGCTTGGTGGCGCACCGCGCCGTGGTCAGCCAGGTCTCGATGCGGTGGCGCTCTCCGGCCGCGAGCGCGGGGCCGGTGATGGCCGAGACGCCGGCGTGATCGGCGAACCGGAGCACCGCCCGAGGCGCGATCCCGAGCCGCGCCAGCGCCTGCTCGATGCGCTCGGGGTGTGCGACCGCCAGGATCAGACCGACGCGCCGCTGCGCGAGCTCGGCGGGCGTGAGCGTGAGCCCGCCTCCAGCCGCGCCGCCGATCCGGCTCGCGATCGCGATCTCGTCGCGGCGCGGCCGAACGAGGTGCGGCTCCTGACCGGGCGTCGGACTCTCCTCTTCTTCTTCTCCCGGCCCCACGATCGCGATCACGTCGGCCGCCGCCCGGAGCGCCGCCGCCGGGGCGCGCAGATCGCCGGCCGGAGGGCAGGCGCCGGATCCCCACGGTCGCGCGGCGTCCAGGACGAGCACCGCGGCGTCGAGGCGACGCGGCGCCGCCTGGAGCAAGCCGTCGATCACCAGGACCCGCGCGCCCTGCAGCGCCGCGTGATCCACCGCCTGTTGCCGGCTCGGCGCCACGACGACGATCGCGCCCGAGCCCTCGAGCTGCCGCGCCGCGGCGAGGGCGTCGTCGCCGACGAGCTCCACCGCGTCGTTTGCAGCGACACCTCGCGCCCTGCCGGGCTCGGCGCGGTACGCGTGGCCTACGAGCGCGACCGCGTGCCGCTCGGCGAGGGCGCGGGCCACGGCGATCGCGACCGGCGTCTTGCCGGCGCCGCCCAGCGTCGCGCCGCCGATCCCGATCGCTCGCACGCCGGCCGGCAGCGCCAGCGGCCGCGCCAGGCGGGCCGCCGCGATCGCCGACCACGCCGCCGCCGCGAGGCGCAGCGCGCCCGATCGCGATCCCCGCTCGAGGCCGGCGCCCACGCGCCCGCGCGCCGTGTCGGCGAGCCTCGCGAGACGGCTCCAGCGCCGTCCCTGCAGGTCGAGCCCCTCGTCGCGCAGCACGCGGCGACCCTAACGGTGCCGCGCCCGCACGAGAAGCGTCGCGATGGATCTCCGGCCGGAGCCGCGTTACGACGGCCGCGCCCTCCGCGGCGTCATGACGTCGACCCTCAGAGCAGCGCTTGGTCGGCTCGCGGTGCTGGCGCTCACCGCCGCGGCGAGCGCACCGGCGCGCGCGCAGGCTCCGTCGCCGCGCGCCCCCGCCGCGCCCCGGCCGCGCCTCCTCGTGCAGCGATCGCCCGAGGCCAGCGACTGCCCCGACGCCGAGGCGCTCGCCGCGCGCGTCGCGGGCCACATGGGCAGGCCCGCGCTCGACACGACGGCGTCGCCGACGCTGTCGTCGATCTACGACGTGCAGATCTTCCGCACGCCCGAGGGGTACACCGCCATCGTCCGGACCAGCGGCAAGGCCGGGCCGGGCGCGCGCCAGCTCACCGATCCGGGCGACACCTGCGCCGGCCTCACCGACGCGCTCGGGCTCACGCTCGCGATCCTGCTCGACAGCGAGGCCCCCAAGCCGCGCTCGGCGCCCGACGCTCCGGCGCGCGCCGACGCCGCCGCCGCCGACGCCGGTGAGCGCTATTCGCGCTTCGCACTCACGTTCGGCGGCGCGGCGACCGCCGGGCTCGTCGGAGCGGCCTCGCCCGCGATCGGCGGCGACTTCGAGATCGGCGCCGGCTCGCGCCTCGGCCTCCGCGTCGGTGGCATGTGGCTGCCGCCGGTGAGCCTCGAGGTCCCCGACACCGCCTCCGGGCGCATCGAGGTCTCGCTCGCCGCCGCCCGCGCCGGCGTCTGCGTCTTCGTCCTGCCGCCGATCGAGGGCGAGCTGACGGTCGCCGGCTGCGCCCAGGCCGCCCTCGGCGCCATCCACGCCGAGGCGAGCGGCTTCCCCACGAACGGCGATGCGTCACCGCCGTGGGCGGCGCTGGGAGCATCGGCGTTCCTGCGCGGCACCATCGCCCCGCCGCTCGGCTTCTCGGTCGAGGCCGCGCTCTACGCCCCGCTCACGCGGCAGGGGTTCGACATCGCCCACCTTCCCGGCACCGAGGTCGAGCCCAGCGCGATAGGCGGCGCGGTGGGCGCGGCGGTGCGGCTCTCGGTGTGGTGAGCTGGTAATCGGAATTTTTACAGGGAGGCGGGGAGACGGGGAGGATTTGTTTCGGTCGATCCGTGTCCGCGCCGAGCGAGGCGTAGACCTGGATCGACCGCAGGAAATACTCCCTGTCTCCCCGTCTCCCTGTGAATTTTCCCCGGGGGTATGGGGGTGGAGCCCCCATACCTGGGCAGGACGATTTCGTGATGGCTGGACCCAAGGCCAGCCACCCACGCGTTATCCCATGCTTTCATGCCCGGGGAGATGACCTTCCAGGAGGTCTACGATGAGCACTTCCGCTTCGTGTGGCGGTCGCTCCGCCGCCTCGGGGTGCGCGAGGACGACGTCGCCGACGCCGTGCAGGACGTCTTCCTGGTCGTGCACCGCAAGCTCCCCGAGTTCGAGGCACGCTCCAAGGTCTCCACCTGGCTCTATGGCATCTGCATGCGTGTCGCCAGCGATCGCCGCCGCCTCGCCTACGAGCGCCGCCACACCGACGCGGACGAGCCGCTCTCGGACCGCGTCGACGAGCGCGCCGACGTCGCGGCCGAGGCCGAGCGCCGCCAAGGCCTGGCGCTCCTCGAGGCCATCCTCGACGAGATCCCGCTCGAGCAGCGCGCCGTCTTCACCCTCTTCGAGCTGGATCAGATGACGGGCGAGCAGATCGCGGACCTCTGCGCCATCCCGCTCGGGACCGTCTACTCTCGGCTGCGCCTCGCGCGCGACGCGTTCCGCGGCGCCCTCGGGCGCATGCAGGCGCGCGATCGCTTCCGCCGCGTCGGGGCAGGGGGTGCGCGATGAGCGATCCGCGACGCTGGCTGGACGAGGGAGGGGGTGCGACGGGCCTCGAGCGCGAGCTCCTGCGCGACGGCGCCGACGTCGATCCGCCCGTCGGCTCCGAGCGCGCGGTGTGGGCGGCCCTCGCGCTGCGCATCGGCCCGATGGGCGGTCCGGGCGGCGATTCGCCCTCCGGTGGGCCGGGCGGCCCGGGCGGCGGCGGCGCCCCCGCGGATCCGGGCGGGGCGGCGGTGGGGCAGGGCGCTGCGGCGAGCGCGGCCGGCGCCAAGGGCGCGGCCGCGGTGGCGAAGGG
>CAYJPW010000045.1:55797-68436 GCA_964372055.1 uncultured Polyangiaceae bacterium | reverse complement strand
GGCGCAGGCGGCGGCGGCACCGGCGGCGCGGGCGGCGCGGGCACCGGCGGCGCGGGCGGCGCGGGCGGCAACTGACGAGACGGCTCGAGCGGACCCGTGCGGCACGAGCCGCGCGGGTCGCTCCGCTCGAGCCTGCCTGCAGGACCACGGCGCAGCGTCGACGGCGGCGGCCATCGGCGCTATGGCGGCGCCGTGCGGATCACCAGCCGCTTCGAGGCGGGGAGCATCAGGGTCCTCGCCTCGGACGATCCGGACGACATCCTCCTCGAGATCCCGACGGACCGGCGCGCCGAGTACCGGCAGTGGTTCGCGTTCGCGGTGCTGGGGGCCGAGGGCGTCCCGCTGACGATGCGGCTCGTCAACGCCGGCGCCTGCACCTACGCGGGCGGGCTCGAGCGCTACGCCGCCTGCGCCTCGTACGACGGCGAGCGCTGGTTCCGCGTTTCGACGATGCTCGATGGACCGGTGCTCACGCTCCACCACGTCCCGCGCGCGCCGCGCGTCGCGTACGCCTACTTCGCGCCCTACCCGCGGCGTCGCCTCGGTCAGCTGCTGCGTCGCGTCGGGCAGAGCGGCCGGGCCGCCGTGAGCCCCATCGCGCGCAGCGTCCTCGGCGAGGCGCTCCCGCACGTGCTCTTCCGCTCCAAGGCGCGCGCCCCGTTGCAGGTCTGGGTCGTCGCGCAGCAGCACCCCGGTGAGACCATGGCGGGGTGGTTCGCCGAGGGGCTCCTTCGCCGCGTTTCCGGGGGCGACCTGGCGAGCGAGGCGCTCCTCGAGCGCGCCGAGGTGCACGTCGTCCCGCGCATGAACCCGGACGGGGCCTTCCTCGGGAACCACCGCACCAACGCGGCGGGCGTGGATCTGAACCGCGTCTGGTGGGCGCCTCCGAGCGAGGCCCCCGAGATCGACGGCGTCCGGCGCGCGCTCCACCGCACCGGCGTGGACCTGTTCCTCGACGTGCACGGCGAGGAGCAGGTCCCGTACGTCTTCGCCGCCGGCGTCGCCGGCACGGCGCGGAGCACGCCGCGCCTCGAGGCCCTCGAAAGGAGGTTCGCCGAGGCCATGCTCGCCGCGAGCCCCGCGTTCCAGATCGAGCACGGCTACCCGCCCGATCCCTCGCTCGAGGGCGAGCCGAGGGACGCGGCCGACTACGTCTCGGAGACGTTCGACTGTTTGTCGCTCACGCTGGAGATGCCGTTCTCGGACGACGCGAACGATCCGGATCCGGAGCGAGGCTGGTCGCCCGAGCGATCGATGGCGCTCGGCGCCGATACCGTCGACGCCATCGCGCGGATCCTGCGAGATCTCCGCTGAGCACAGCTCGTCGCGGCATCGCCGTTGCACTCGGGCGACGCAAGCGCGGCGGCGACTGCGGTCTCCGTCCTCGAACGGCTCACCTGGTTGACGGCCTGCCAACCAGCGTTGGCGAGGCTCGTCCTCTTCCCCAGGCCTGGCGCGCCTCGGGCCGGGCGCGGGCCTTGCTACCGCGCGCGTGCATGCCCCGGCGCCGACAGCTCGCTCCGTGTGCTCGCGCGCGGACGTGCGGGATCCCCGAAGCTCGGGAGGCGACGCGCGCGGCCGCGACCTGGGCCATCCTCGCGGCGCTCGCGGGTACGGCTTGCGGCGGACGCACCGGCCTCTTGCTCGGCCGCAGCTCACCAGGCGAGAGCGACCCGCCGCAGGAGCCGTGCGCGCTGGTGCTCTCCGGCCCCGTGGCGACGGTCGCCGGCGACGCCAACCATCATCAGCGCAACCCGCAGCTCACGGCCTCGGCGGCGGACCTCTCCCGCGTCAGCGTGGTGATGGCGTGGATGCCCACGGCGAGCGGGGAGATGCGCGAGATCAGGCACGCATCGCTGTCGCCCTGGGATGCGTGGCCTTCGGACGGTCTCGTGGGACCGGCGCACCTGACCGCGACGCCGGCGGACGAAGCGCCGAACGCCGAGATCGACGACGCGTTCGCCGTGGCGCCGATGGACGGCGACGGGTTCGGCCTGCTCTTTCCACATCCCCAGGGCGAGCTGCCTTCGATCGCCTATGAAGTGGGATACCTGCCGGACATCCCAGCCGACGCCGAGGCGACGGCGACCGACCTGCCGGTCGGCCTCTCCAACCAGTACGCCGCTGCGGCGATGTTCCTTGGACCCGGAACGTCGGGCCGCCCCATCGGGATGCAAACGAAAGGCTCGTTTGCTGCGCTCGGCGTCGGGTGGGCCCCCCGCATCGGCGTGATGACGGGGGCCGCGTCGTCTTTCTGGAAGATCGGCTGCAGCCCAGTGCCGCTCGTGGGCGACGGGGAGCCCTATCAGGACCGGTGGCTCCTGACGTTCGCGTCGAATGGGACGGCGTTCGACGACAGCGCGTGCTTCATCGTCTCCGAGATCGGCCTGCCCGATCGGGTGCAGATTGCGGTCGTGTCCCCGTCCGATGGGGAGCTCGCGTTCGTCGGCGCCGACGCCTGGCCCGCCGGGGCGCGGGTAAAGCAGCTCATGACCGCACCCCGCGGTGACGGCGCGTGGATCGCGTGGACTGCCGGCGACGATCCGAGCATCGGCCTCGCGCGGGCCGACGGCGATGGCCGGATCGCGCTCGCGCCGGTCGAGCTGGTTCATCCCGGAGGCGCCGCGCTCGCAGGCTCGCTCGGGCTCGCCGATCTCGGCGATCGCGCGGCCCTCGCATGGATCGAGCACCACGAGGGCCAGGACCCTCCCGCGGAGGACACGCTTCGGGTCTCGATCCGCGAGGCTGACGGTAGCGAGGCGCTCTCGGCCGCGCTGCCCCTCGAGTCGCGCGCTCGGGCGCGAGTGTCGGTCGTCGGCGCGCCCGCGTCCGAGCAGATCGTCGTCGCTTGGTCCGAGAGATCCACCGGCTCCGAGCCCGACCGCGTCCGCCTCGCGCGGTTCGCTTGTCTCTCGCCTTGACCAGGCCCGGCGCGACGACGCCGGCGGATACCGGTCAGTCGACGAACGGACCGTGGTGGAGGATGGGCTCGACGTGCGGCGCGCCGGTGATCAGCACCACGCGGGCGTCGCCGAGGGCGCGCACGTCGAAGGCGCCGGGGACCGGGAGCGCCGCGTCGCCCATCGCCAGCTCGAGCTCGCCGACGCGCACGTGGCCCTCGACGACGTAGAGGAGGGCGGTCCAGCCCTCGACGATCGCGTCGGAGAAGGTCGCGGCGCCCTCGATGGCGGCGTCGAGGTAGCGCATGGCCGTCTGCACGCGCACCGGTGAGCCCGCGCCGACGACGGTGCGCGTGGTGACGCCGCGGGCGTGCTCCTCCGGGATGTCGCGGGCGTGGACCGCGGCGTAGGCCGGGTCCATCGGCTTCAGCCGCCGCGGCAGGTTGATCCAGAGCTGGAGGCCGCGGTTGACGCGCTCCTCGCCTGGCATCTCGGAGTGGCGGGCGCCGCGGCCGGAGGTGAAGAGCTGCACGCCGCCCGAGCTCACGACGCTGTCGTGGCCGAGGTTGTCGGTGTGATGGAAGCTCCCGTCGAGCATGTACGTGAACGCCTCGAACCCGCGGTGCGGGTGATCGGGGAAGCCGGCCGGCGGCGCCACCGCGAAGTCGTCGAGGAGCACGAAGGGATCGTGGTACCCGGACCGCTGCGTGGGGAAGACGCGCTGCACCGTGGCGCCGCGGCCCTCCATCGTCGGGATGCTCGCCACGGTGGGCGGCCGCGCGTTGGGCTCGAGCGGCCGCGAGCGGTCCGGGCGCGGCGGCTCGCCGGTCGCGCAGCCGCCGACCCACGACGCCGCGGCGGCGCCGGCCAGCGCCGCGAGCATCGCGCGCCGATCGATCGCTTGCGGTCCCCCGGGGAGCCCGCGTGGCCGGTCGGCCACCTAGAGGCGCCCCTTCATCGCCTCGATCAGCGCCGCCACCGACGGCCGGTAGCCGAAGTCGGGCTGCGTCTCGTCGAGGAGCTGGGCGGGGCAGATCGAACCGACGACGCCGCGCGGGCCCATGCCCTCGAGCACCGCGAGCTCGCGCCGGCCGGGGTAGGCCTTGGCGCGGACCTGGAGCGTCGGGGCGTTGCCGTCGCTCGGGTTGGGCGCGCAGAGCGGGCTGTCGTTCTGCGCCTCGTAGCACTCGCAGATCTGCGTGCCGGGAGCGGAGCAGTCGCGCGGCACGGCGAGCGGGAAGACGCACGCGAACTGGAGATCGTTGCGCAGCGGGATCGAGTACTCGCCCCCGTTGATCGGGTTGGTGAGCGATCCGGGCGGCGCGAGCGCGGCCCCCGTCACGGGGTTCGCCCCCGAGCGCGGATCGATCGACTCGATCATCAGCGGATCCTTCGCGTCGGCGTAGCTCGCGAAGTCGCCGAGCACGATGTCCCACGTCGTCCACCCGTTCACGGCGGGGGCGTTGCGCTCGTCGTGGTTCTTCAGCCCCTTGGCGAGGTCCGCCGGATCGCGCGCGATGTCCTGCCAAGGGACGCCGACGACGCCGGCCAGGAACACCAGCCCCGGATCGCGGATGGCGGAGACGCCGTCGTTCGGATCGAGATCGCTGAAGATGGGGTTGGGCACGAGCTCGCCGGCGCGGTTCGCGATCGTCGGGTTGGTGAGCGCGTCGACGTAGCGCTCGATGGGGTACATGAAATCGATGCCGAAGCGACGCTTCTGCTCGAAGCAGCGGACCGAGATGTTGTCCTCGAGATCCGAGAGAGGCGCCATCGAGCACGTCGGATCGGCCGGGCACGATCCGGGGTCCTGCCCGCACGACTTGCAGCATGGATCGCTCGGGTTCTGGGCGCACTCGCTGCGGGCCCGGGGGAGGTGGAACGCGCCGGCCCCGCCGGGGTTCTGGAGCTGGTTCGCGTAGTAGAACTGGCCGCTCTCCTTCGTCGAGCAGTCGTTCTCGTCCGTCAGCATCACGACCGCGAGGAGCGAGTCCGATCGGAGGAAGTCCTTGCGCTGGGCGAGGAGCACGTCGTCGACGCCCTGCGGCGTCGCCTTCCCGTCGACGACCGAGATGCTCAGGTAGGGCTCGGGATCGGCGAGGAAGCGATACCAGCTCTCGAGCTGCGACTCGTAGCCGCAGCCCACCTGGCCGACGCCGATCACCATGTCGCGCAGGTTCTGGACGAGCGCTGCCGCGTCGGCCTCGCCCGGCGGCGCGAGCTTCTGCGCCGGATCCCAGGCGAGGAAGCCCTTGCTCTCGTAGGTCGGCGCCTGAGCGCCGCCCGCCGGGTCGAGGCGGGAGAGGAGGTGTGCCTTGTCGTCGTTCGACGGGCTCTGCGCGATCGGGCAGGCATCGGATCCGTGCCCGCCGATGCTCGAGCTGATGACGCCGATGTGGATGTCGACGATGGGCGGGAACTCGCGGGTGCCGTCGGGAGGGCAGTCGTCGAGCGGCGACGGCGGCTGCGTCGGCAACGGGTTGCCCTGCGCGTCGAGGCAGAGCGGGTTCGCGAGCCGGCGGACCAGATCGGGCACCGTCGCCGCCAGGACCTCCTGCTTGTCGGCCATCGATCGCGAGTTGTCGATCATGAAGAGGAGATCGATCTTGTCGGCGGGCGTCGTCGGGAGCGCGCCGCCGCCGCCGCCGGTTCCGCTCGACGTCGAGGTCGTGGTGCCGCCGCTGGTCGCCCCGGTCCCGCCGGAGCTCGTCTCGACCTCGCTGCCGCAGCCCTCCGCGGCGATCGCCGCCGCGAGCAAAGCCCCCGTCACCCAGCCGATCCGTCGCATGCGCCCTCCGCGGAAAGTCGAACGAAGCAGAGGCCAAGCATCCGCCGATTCGGCGTGGGTCGCAAGGCGAGACGCGGGCGCTCTCGGCGTTCGGCGCAGAGACGACCGTCTACCAGCCGAGCTCCTGTTGCAGAGCGCTGGTGAGCACCTGGCCGAGCTTCTCGTGGGTCGCCTGGCTCGGGTGGTAGTCGCAGCCCCAGCCGTCGGCCGGATCGGGGCTCGGGAACGAGAGGAGCTTCACCTTGGGATCGTTCGCCGCCTGGATCGCGCTCTCGATGTACTGCGTGGCCGTGTCGCCCAGGAACGGTCCGCCGACGCAGAAGATGGTGGCGCCGGCGTAGCGCGAGCGCACGTCGGCCACGAGCGCCGCGTAGGCGGCGACGAACTGGGCCTCGTCGACCGCGACCGAGAAGTCGTTCGTGCCGAGGTTGATGACGACGGCCTCGGCCTGCCACGAGGCGAAGTCCCAGGCGCTCGTCGGATCGTCGGGGAGCGTCCGATCCCAGATCGCCGGCAGCGGCTCGGTCGTGTCGCCGCCGTAGTTCTGGTAGACGCCCTTGCCCGACCACGCGACGAGGTGCGCCGACGCCGCGAGGCTCCGCGCCGCGATGGCGCCGTAGGTCAGGTAGGCGTTCTCGGTGTCGGCGGTGAACGAGCAGCTCGCGTCGGCGCCCTCGACGCCGTACCCCGCGGTGATCGAGTCGCCGAGGATCTCGAGCCTGTGCACGAACGGCGAGGGCGACTCGACGATCGACGCGGCCGGCTCGAACCCGCGGAACTGGACGGCGCCCTGGAACGCTTCGGCGCGGCGGTAGAGCACGACGTCGTGCTCTCCGTCGGGCAGACCCGACGCCAGGCCGTACGTCTGCGGCGTGCCGGTGGTGACGATCACGCCGCTCGGCGCTCCGTCGACGATCACCTGGAAGAAGTTGTCGCCGCCGTCCGCGAGCACGACGTCGAGCGAGGTGCCCGAGAAGCGCGCTCCGATCGAGCTGCCCGACCAGGCGAAGCGCGGCCCTTGGGGATCGCTGTCGTCGAAGCGCCCGTCGAAGTGGATCGCCTCGAGGGGCGCCTGGCCGCCGCCCCCGGTCGACCCGGTCGAACCGGTGGAGCCCCCGCCGCTGCCGGTCGTGCCGGTGCCGCCGGTGGTGGCCGCGCCCCCGGCGCCCGACGTCCCGCCGTTCGTGGTCTCGTCCGAGCCCGAGCAACCGGCGGCGGCGAGGAGCGCGACGGCGGAGAGGGCGCGCATGCGGTGAGGCGACATACCGCGAGGAGACCAGAGCGCCCCTGCCCCGGCAACCGCGTCCACGACACGGTGCGTCGAGCGCAATCGCGAAGCCGAACCGTGCTCGCGCCAACGCCGGATCGCGTTCGGCTCGGGCACCCGCTATCATCGGCGGGTCGGTGAGCCGGCCCCCGCGCGAGAACGCGGGCGCCCGGTGATCCCCGGCACTGCGGGGGGCAACCGCACGCCCGACCTTCCAAGGAGTCCGCCGATGATCGAGGTCCGCTCCCGCTGGCTCACCACCGGCGCTCTTGCCTTCACGCTGGCCGTCGCGGGCTGCGCCGGATCCGACAGCGATCAGCTCCTGCCCGATCCGGATCCGGGCGAGACGGTGCAGCCGCTCGTCGCCGCGCCCGGCATCGGCCTCGATCGGCTCGCGCTCTACCAGGGCATCGAGCGGCCGCTCATGGACGGCGGGCAGATCGCGAGCTCCGAGATCCCGATCGTCGCCAACCGGAACGCGCTCGTGCGGGCGTTCGTCTCCAGCGACGGCAGCTACACGGGCCCCGTCACCGGCCGGCTCTACATCGGCAGCGGCGACGCCATCGAGGTCACCGCGACGCTCGCCGGCCCGTCCACGCAGGAGGACCTGGCCACGACGCTCAACTTCCAGGTGCACGGCTCGCGGATCGATCACGACACCACCTACCGCATCGAGATCGGCCAGCTCGCCGAGCAGAAGGGCGCCGCGCCGCTCACCTACCCCGCGACCGACGGCGATCCGATCTTCGTCGACTCGATCGGCGACAAGCTCCGCATCGCGCTCGTGCCCGTCCGCTACAACGCCGACGGCTCGGGCCGCGTGCCGGACACGTCGGACGAGCAGGTCGCCGCGTACAAGGAGGCGTTCGCGGCGATGTACCCGGCGCCCGACGTCGAGATCACGGTGCACGCGCCGATGGACTGGTCGGGGAACGTGAGCCCGAACGGGAGCGGCTGGGACTCGCTCCTCTCCGCGCTCGCCGATCTGCGCATGAGCGAGGGCGCGCCGCCCGACCTCTACTATTACGGCGCGTTCGTGCCGGCATCGAGCTTCGGCGCGTTCTGCAACGGCGGGTGCGTCGCGGGCCTCGGCATGACCGGAGGCGCGGGCGACAGCTACGCGCGCGCGGCGATCGGCCTCGGCTACCCGGGCGCCATGTCCATCGAGACCGCGCTCCACGAGGTCGGGCACAACCACGGCCGCCTCCACGCGCCTTGCCAGACGTTCGACAGCGATCCCGGCTACCCGTACGCGGGCGGCAAGACGAGCACGTGGGGCTACGACCGCAGCAAGGACGCCCTCTTCCCGCCCACGGCGGCCGACATCATGGGCTACTGCTCGCCGGTGTGGATCTCGGACTACACGTTCCTCGGGCTGCTGGAGCGGATCCGCGTCGTGAACCAGGCGGCGAGCGCGTACGTGATCGGCGGCAAGACCGAGACGTACGACCGCGTCCGCATCGACGCCGACGGCGTGCTGCACTGGATGCCGCCGGTCGACCTGCCGACGGCGCCCGCGGCCGAGGCGACCGCCGTCACCGTCGAGTCGAACGGCGGCGCCGAGGCGCTCACCGGCCAGCTCTACGCCTACGACCACCTGCCGGGCGGGGTCCTCTTCTACAAGCGGCCCGCGCGCGACTACCGCTCGGTGCTCATCAAGCTCGGGAGCCAGGTGGCGCGGCTGGCGCGCTGATCGCCCGGAGCGGCGCGCTCAACGCAGCACGAAGGCCTGGTGGACGACGACGGGCGCTCCGGTGAACGCCGGGACGCTCGCCGTTCGGAACGCCCGCGCGACGCACGAGCCCGCGTCGGTGCCTGCCGCGACGCCCTCCACCAGGACGCGCGAGACCGCGCCGGACGGGAGGAAGGTGACGCTCACCCGCCCCGCCCTGCCCTTCTGCTCCGGAGCGGCCTCGCAGCCGGCGAGCGCGCCGGCGGCACGGCGCAGAGCGCCCGCCGCGGCCGACGCATCGAACGCCGGAGGCCCAGGATCGTGAGGCGGGTCGGTGGCCGGGTCGGAGGGCGCGCTCGCGGCGGTGGTCGCGGCCGCGGGCGGCGTCACGGACGGGGCCGGCGTGGGCGACGCCGTCGCCCCGGGCGGCGCGGTCGCCGCAGACGCGGGGGCGCCGACGGCCCGCGCGAGGGCGCCGGCGAGCGTCGACGGCGAGCTCGCCGGGACGGTCGCCTCCGAGGGCGCCGCGGCTTGCGGATCCGCGCTGGGCTCGGGCGCGCCGTCGTCGGCCGCGGGATCGCGCGCCGGGGCGGCCGCCGCGGCTCGTGGGTCGGACGGCGGTGCCGCGGCCATCGTGGGCGCGGCCAGCGCCGGTGGGGCGACCCCCGGTGACGCTGCGATCGCAGCGCGCGCCGCGCTCGTCATCGTCCGTTCGACCCTCTCGGACTCGGGCTCCGACGCGGCAGGCGGCGGGGCGGGTGCGCCGGGGGCCGCCGCCGGCTCGGTGCGATCGAACGCAGCGGCGGCGGCCGCCGGCGTCGCGCCGTCCGCCAAGGCATTCGAAACCGGCTCGCGCACGGACGGGGCTGCGATGGAGGCCTCGCTGCGATCCGGGGCGAGCCACGACCGCGCCGTGCTCGAGCTGCCGATCACCCCGGCGAGGATCCCGAGCGCGAAGGCGATTCCGCTGGCGTACCTCGCGGGCGTTCGTCCGGGCGCGAGGTCCGGGCCGTCGATGGCGGCCGCGTCCAGCGGCTCTCGGTGTTCGGCGCGCGCGCCCGAGAGCGGCGCGCCGAGCGTCGCGTGCCGAGGTGCGCGCGGCGCCGCGATCGCGGCGCTCCAGGCCGGTGGCGTGCCGCCCAACCTGGCAGCGCGGAGCTGCAGCACCGCCCGCGGCGTGAGCGGGCGGAGCCCGCTGGGCGTGATCGCATAGCGCGTCCGGCAGCGTGGACAGCTCACCTCTCCGCGAGGCACGGCGGATCCGCCGTCCGTGATCGACTCCAGCCCGCAAACCTCGCAGGTGCCTCGCATGAATGCCTCCCGATGTGGTGCGCCTTACGATGCGGCGGGCGAGCCCTCGGTCGCGCAGGCTCCGATGCTCGTGTCCCGAGAGCGGCCTGCCGGGAGCTCACCACCTCGCAGCGCCGCTCGGGCGGCCGCGCCCGACGAGCGCCGCGACGACGTGCGTGACGCATGCACGCCCGCGTCGCTGCAGGCCTCGCGTATGCTCGCGCGGTGTCGCGGGCGCGCGCGGGCTCGATCGCTCTCCTCGCTCTCGCCGGGGCGCTCGGGGCCTCGGCGGCGAGCGCGCAGCCGGTCGGGCCCGGCGGCGAACCGGCTGCGCCGCCGCCGAAGTGGACGCCGCCGGTCACGCACGCGCTCACGATGTTCGTGCTCACGCGATCGCTCGAGGCGGCGCTCTACCCCGAGCCCTTCGCGCGCGTCTCGACGTTCGGCGCTCACTACGGCGAGGCGCTCACCCAGCCGCCGCTCTTCGACACCTCGGCGAAGCCGTTCGAGTGGGACGGCGATCCGTGGTGGATCAACGTCGTCGGACACGGGCTCATGGGGAGCGAGCTCTACCTGCGCGCGCGGACCTGCCGGTTCGGCGCCGCCGGCGCGTTCCTGTTCGCAGCCGGCGGCACGCTCTTGTGGGAGTACGGCTTCGAGGCGAACGGCGTGCGGCCGTCGGCGCTCGACCTCGTCTACACGCCGCTCTTCGGATCGATCGCCGGTGAGCTGCGCTGGATGGGTTGGCGCGCGGCGCGAGGGACGGGCGCGGCGCGCGCGGTCGCCCGCGCCCTCCTCGATCCGTTCGGCGAGATCGAGCGCGCGGCCGGCCTCCCCTGCTGACCTCTCACGTGGTGCTTTTGTCGCGAGCGAAGCTCCGCGAAAGGCGCTGCTCGGACGAATCAGCGGGTGCAGGCGTCGTCCGCGACTTCCTTCTTTCGCTCCCAGCCCGCCGCCTTCGCCGTCGCGCCCGCCGGCAGGTAGCGGAAGCTCTTCTTCAAGCCGGCGCGCTCCACCACGATCTCCACCGGCACGTCGCTCCGGCCGCGGGTCAGGCGCAGCTCGACGATGGTGTCGCCCTCGACGAGGCCGGCCTTGGCCGCCGGACCCTTGGGCGCGAGGCCGATGACGCGCTTCTCCTTCGCCGAGGCCTCGTCGTCGAGGCCGGCGTCGAACGCGGCGTAGGTGCGCGTCACCCGCCGGAAGCAGGGGCCGAGCGCGGTGTCGGGCAGCTCGGCCGCGACGCCTCGCTCGATCGCGCCGGCGAACGCGGCGCGCTCGCCCTCGCCCAGGTCCTTCGCGACCGCGTCGAGCCACGCCGCCGTCGGGAGCGGCCCCTTGGCCTCCGCCGCGCGCGCGTAGAGCTCGCGGACGACGTTGGGGAGCGCGCGCGCGCCGCGGCTCTTCGCGCGCAGGCGCGCGTCGACGCCGGTCGCGTAGAGGGCGCCGCGCGCGACGAGCAGCGGGAGCGCGCCCGGCGGGCGCTTCGCGAGCGCGGCGTTGCCCGCCGGGCGGAGCGGCGACGTCGCCGCGAGCGCGGTGAGCCCCTCGACCTCGGTGGCCATCTCGGCCGGGGAGATGAGCCCGAAGCGGAAGAGCAGGTCGCGCGCCAGCGCCCGCGCCACGCCCTCGGTGAACCAGTACGCCTCGGCCTCGTGCTCGGGGTCCGAGGGCCCGATCCACAGCCGCGCGCCGATCCAGCCGTGCACGACCTCGGTGGCCATCGCGATCCGGACGGGCGCGGACCACGGCTCGCCCATGCCCACGCGGAGCGCGATCGAGTCGCCGCGGCGCGACGCGGTGAACGCGCCCGCCGGCCTGGGATCGGTGACCAGGACGACGGTCAGCGGCTCGCCCCGCAGGTCGCCGAAGATCTGGCGCACGGCGGTGCGGAACGCGGCGAGATCGGCGAACGCCGGTCGGGGATCGAACGCGGTGTAGCCGAGCCAGACGGCGTCGTCGCGCCCCTCGGGCGCCAGGAACGAGGCCCGGCCGAGGATCCCGGCGAGGTAGTGCGCGTCCCAGAGGCGGCGGCCCGTCGTCTCGACCTCGCGCGACTGGCCGACGCCGAAAGTCGAGGCGACGTCGGTCAGCTCGGGGGTGCCGGTGAGGCGGACGTCGATGGTGATCCGCGCCTTGAAGGCGCGCGCGGCCCACGCCTCGGGCAGGGCGAGGAGCGCCTCGCCGGATCCGTCGAAGCGATCGGGATCGACGGCCACGGCGGGCGCATCGGGGAACGCGGGCGCGCCGGCCTGCACGCCGTAGCGGAGAATGAGCGCGCCGGTCGGCCGCCGGCCGAGCGTGATCCGGAGCGCGCCGCCGTCCGCGGTCACCTTCAGCGGCACGGCGCCCGCGTCGTCGGCGGCGCTCGGCTCGCCGGCGAGCCCCGGCGAGCGGGGGATCCGCCACGCCTCCAGCGCCGCATCTCCGCCGCGCGCGGTGAGCGCAACCTCGACGTGCGGCGCCGGCGTCGGCACGGGCTCGAGGACGACGTCGAGATCCACGGGCGCGGGGGCCGCCGCGGACGCGCTCGACGCCGGCAGCGCGCGCGCGGGGGGCGGCGGCGACGCCCCGGCAGTGGGGCACTGCGGAGGGATCGCGGAGCACGCGGTCGCCAGCGCGGCGACGCCGATCGCGAGCGCGCGTGCCTCGAGCGGCCGGGCACGCGGATCGCGCTTGGGCTCGAGCGACCGCGGAAGCGGATCGCGCTTGGGCTCGAGCG
>CAYJPW010000045.1:0-55697 GCA_964372055.1 uncultured Polyangiaceae bacterium | reverse complement strand
CCGCGGAAGCGGATCGCGCTTGGGCTCGAGCGACCGCGGAAGCGGATCGCGCTTGGGCTCGAGCACGTGATCAGCCCTGGAGCGTCGGCAGTCGCACGACGCGCGGGGTGTGGGCCGTCCGGCCCTGCCGGCCGCGCATCGAGAAGACCTTCTCGCGGGGCGGTTTCGACGCGACCCGGAACGGCACGGGCGGCTCCTCGAGGTTGAACTGGTTCTGGCGGCGGTGCGCCTCCATCATCCGCTCGTAGCGCCAGGGCTCGCCCATCACCTTCGTCACGGCGCCGTCGACCGCCTTGTAGAGCGGCATGAACGCCTTGTTCCAGAGGTGACCGAACACGGGGTTGTGCTCCATGTAGACCTTGGTCGCGTAGAACGGCCCGATCACCTCGCGCCGCAGCTTCCACCGCCAGAACTGGAGCTGTGCGCTGGTGAGGTGGTCGGTGCGGACGTTGGCCCAGTAGCCGTTGTAGAGGCGGAGGTTGTCGGCGTTGGTCACGTACCCGCCGGCGAGCGCCACCTCGCGCGAGCCCGTCTTCGGATAGGGCGTGATGATCTGATCGAGCGTGTGCTCGACCCCGAGGTCGCGGAAGAACTCGAAGTTCTCGCGGATGTCGTCGACGTCGTCGTGCGGGAAGCCGGTGATGGCGCCGCCGACGCAGATGATGCCGGCCTCGCGGAGGCGAGCCACGGCGGTGCGCGTGATCTCGACGACGTCGCCCTTCTTGATGTCGCGGAGCGTCTTGCTCGAGCCGTTCTCGATGCCGAGGAACACCGTGGTGAACCCGGCGGCGCGCATCTTGTTCACGAGGCGCTGGCTCTTGGCGATCCCGACGCACGTCGCCTCGGTGGTGATGTGGAACTCGTGCCCGAGCGTCTTCTTCTGCGCGATCATCGCGTCGCAGAGGCTCTCGAGGCGGTCGAGGTCGTTGGTCATGTTGTCGTCGGCGCAGAAGACCTCCTCGGCGCCGATGCGGGCCATCCGCTCGAGATCCCGGAGCACGTACTCGTGCGGGAAGAAGCGGTGGCTGTTGCCGTACATCTGGTTGATCGAGCAGAAGTTGCAGGCGAGGGTGCAGCCGCGCGACGTCTCCATGCAGTCGGCGCGGCGCAGGCCGAGGTGGAAGCCGATGTAGCCGCGCTTCTCGCGCGCCGGCAGCTCGAGCGTGGCGAGGTCCTGGAGCGGCCGATCGGGGTTGTGGACGTAGGCGTCGCCGTCGCGGAAGCTCGCGCCGAGCACGGCGACCGCGGCGCGCTTGCCGGAGAGGACCTCGGCGATCTCGCCGACCGCGCGATCGCCCTCGCCGCGGACCACCCAGTCGATGATGCTCCGGTCCCAGGATTCGCCGATCTCCTCGTACATCATGCTGCCGTGGTAGCCGCCGAGCACCGTGACGACGTCGGGCCGGCGGCGCTTGGCGAGCCAGGCGATCGATCGCGCCGTGTCGTATTGGTAGCTCATCGCCGTCATCCCCAGGATGTCCGGCCGGAAGTCGTCGAGGATCTTCTCGACGGCGCCGCGCACGTCGCCGCGGCGGCGGTTGAGATCGAAGATGCGCACGTCGTGCCCGAACGTGTTGCCGGCGACATTGCAGAGGGCGAGGTTCGGGATGTGCCACGACTCGCCCTGGATCCAGGGGGAAAGCTCGGGCATCGAGCAGAGCGCCACGCGCATCGGAGATCTCCTCGCCGCCGAAAATACCCAAGCTCGGCGCGGCCGGCTACGACCTACGAGGGCAGTACGGCGAGCGCCGCGTCGCGGGCCGCCCGGCGCACCCGCTCGACGGCGGCCGGGTCGTCGGGGTCGCCTGCGGCAGCCACGGGGGCGAGCAGGTGGATGTCGAGCAGCGCGCCCTCCTTGGCGCCGCGCCCGCCGACCGCGGCGAAGGGCACGACGGGCACCCTGGCGCGGAGGGCGACGCGCGCGGGCACGTCCTCGGCCCGGCCGGTGTAGAGGCAAACCACCTCGCCGCTCGCGAGCATCCGCTCGGCGCGACGCGGATCGAGCGTGAAGCGCGGCACGCGGCCGGTGCAGACCGAGAGCAGCGCGCGCAGCGGGAGGGCGTCCGCCCGAGGGCGAGCGCGGTTACCGACCAGGAGGGCGGGGCCCGAGCGGGGCAGGTGCTCGGCGCCGTGCAGCGTCGCCTGGGCGCGGTCGATCACCGCCCAGGCGAAGCGGTGCTCGAACAGGGCCGAGAAGCTCCTGATCTTGTTCGTCCACCGAGACATCACCCGGGCGTCGGCTCGTTGCAGCCGAAGACGATGTCGACGTCGCCGACCGCGCCGGACTTGAGCGCGTCGCACGCCGGACCGTAGAAGGTGATCTGGTTCGTCGAGGGATCGTAGTCCCAGCCGTTCGTGTGCGTCGCGTCGCGCGGGATCGCGTCGGCGTTGTCGAAGAACACGTAGATCTCGTTGGGATCGGGGGGCGTGTCGCCGAGGCTGAACACGCAGCCGAGCGTCTTTTCGGCGATCGTCTGGAGGGCGGCGTCGAGGCTCGCCTGATCGGAGGCGTCGTAGTACTTCGTCGCTCCGGCGCTCGGGACGCCGCCGGCCTCGGCGAAGACATCCATCTGCGCGGGATCGACGCCCGCACCGAAGCCGACGACGAACGTCGAGACGCCGGCGGTGGCCATGTCGGTGATGATCTGCGTCGTCCCGGCGTCGCCGCCGGCGGCCGAGCAGCCGGCTTGTTTCCCGTCGGTGATCAGGAGCGCGTAGCTCGATCGCGTCGTGTCGGTGAACGCCGGCTCGCCCGCGGCCTGCTGCATCGCGGTGTCGATGTTGGTCACGCAGGGGCCGTCGGGGAAGTACGGATCGGCGTTCGCGAGCGCCGCGTTCAGCATGCTCTGGATCGCCGCCTCGTTCCCGGGCGCGACCGGGATGGGGATGGCGTCCTGCCCGCAGCTCGGAGCGACCAAGTCCGGGAACATGGCGAGCCCGAACCGGATCTTGCCGGCGTAGCTCGTGGTCAAGAGGTCGATCGCCTGGACCGCGATCGCCCATTTGGTGGTCGCGCCGACGGCGCTGGTCATCGAGCAGGAGCGATCGAGGACGACGAGGAGGTTCGGCGGGACGGCGTCGGCCGTCACCTCCTGCGCTCCGCATCCGCCGCCGATCACGCACGTGGACGTCGCTGCGTCGCACGTCTTGCCGGCCTCGCAGTCGCCCTCGCCGGCGCAGCTGCCCGGATCGAGGCAGGTCTGGACGACGCTGCAGAACTGCGGCGCCACGCAGGCCGGATCGCAGCCGACGCCGCCGCCGCCGGCGCCCGTCCCGGTGCTTGTCCCGGTTCCGGTCGTGGTGCCGGTCGCCGTCGTGCCGCCGCTGCCGGAGGTCGAATCGCCCGAGCCGCCGCAGGCGGCCGCTCCGCCCAGCGCAACGAGGAGCAACGTCACCGCAGAGACGAGGTGTTTCACCGGAGCCTCCGGGCTCGGATGCTACCACGGGGTCCCGAGGCGAGCGTGACCGGGGATCAGAAGTCGGCGCCGCCGTAGGCGAGGATGCGGTAGTGCATGCCGACCCCGCCGTCGCCGAAGTACATCGGAAGGCTGATGGGCTCGAGGCCGGCGTGGAACATCGGCGTGATCTGGTACTTCGCGCCGGCGTGCGGCCCGATGTGGAACGCCGCGTAGCCGCTCTTGGTCTCGAAGCCGACGCCCACCGTCGCGCGCCCGTACACCGAGAGGTTGTCGACCGGGAGCCCGAACTCGTACTGGAAGCCGACCGGCAAGGTGATCACCGTGGCCGCCCCGAAGGCGAAGCTCGGCGAGAAGGTGACGTATCCCTCCCTTCCGAGGATCGCGTAGCCCCCCTCGAGCTCGAGCGCGAACGCGGTGAACTTCGAGAAGTCGGCGATACCGATGGCCGGGCCGATCTTGGCGTTGACCATGATCGGGCCCTGCTTGCCTCCTTCGATGTCGCTGCCCTCCTGGGCCGAGGCGACGCGGCTCGACCCGACGAGGGCGAGGGCGGAGGCGACGAGCGCGTAGGACACCGTTCGGCGGCAGCGCAATTGGCTTCGGTTCATCTCGTGTGCTCCTTGGGTGGCGACGACGAGCCCCCGGGGTAGACGAGCGCCGGTTCGGGGGCCAAGAAAACGCCTCCGGCTCCTGCCGCGAGCAGGCTACGCACCCGCGGTCGGCGCCTTCGCTGACGATCGACAACTCCGGTGATGGTCGCGGCGAATGCGCGCCCGTCGTTCGGACGTGGTCAGCGCTTGGGAGCGGGCTTGCCCAGCGCGGCGAGCTTCTTCTGGGCGAGCTGCCACGTCGACGTGCGGCTGTCGGTGGTGGGCTTGGGCACGCGCTCGTAGGACTCGCGGGCCGCGTCCTCGAGGCCGTAGTGCTCAGCGATCCGCCCGATGACGACGTGATCGATGGCGTCCGGGATCTTGCCGGGCCGCTTGTCGATCAGCATCTTGAGCGTCTGCCACGCCTCGTTGTGCCTGCCGACCTCGGCGTAGAGCATCGCCAGCGTGTGCAGCGCGGCCAGGTCGCCGTAGCTCGACATCTGGACCGCGTGCAGGGCGAGATCGACGTCGGCGTCGCGCGCGCCCTTGTGGAACATGCTCATCCACGCGCAGTTGTTGTACGCGCCCGCCGTGGCCTTGCCGCTGTCGAGGATCTTCTGCCAGATCCTGCGGGCCTCGTCGAAGTTGCCGACCTGCTCCTCGGCGTTGGCCAGTCGCTCGAGCCACCCGACGTCGTTGGGGCTCTTCGCCACGCGCGCCCGGACGAGCGCGCGCAGCTCGTCCGCGCGCCGCGCCATCGAGAGGCCGCCGGCGCGCAGCCAGAACACCGCGTCCGACCCGGGGCTCGTGGCCGCCAGCCGGTCGGCGGCCTCGAGCGTCTTCGCGCCGTCGCCGCCCCGCATCCACGCGAGCGCGAGCGCGTGATCGACGGCCTGGCGCAAGCCGGCGTCGGTCACGCGGGGGCGCGCCTCGAGGAGCAGCTCGATGGCCTTCTGCGACGCGGTCTCGGTCGCGCAGAGGCACCCCGTCGCGGCGGCGACGTCCGCGCTCGAGCCGCGCGTCCAGGCCTGGGAGATGGGCGGCGACTCGAGCGGATCGGGCCGCGGATCGCCGGCGAGCTCCCGGCCCCAGTCGAGCCAATGCCGGGCGACGGCGTCCTGGTGGCGGCGCACCGCCTGGAGCGCGCCGAGGCACGCCGCCTCGCCGAGATCGTCGATGGCCACGAGCCGGTGCCCCGCGCCCTCGCGCACGACCACGCCGCGCGTCGTGGCGGCGCGGCCGCCGTATTCGATCTCGACCACCTCGGCGACGCCGTGCTTCGGCTGATGCTTGAGCTTGACGACGGCGAGGGCGGAGTCGATGCCGACCTCGGGGCTGACCTGGGTGGTCGAGAGGCCCTGGGCGAAGCCCTCGCGCATCTCGGCCAGCGACTTCTCGACCTCGGCCTGCGACAGGGTCTCGAGCCGCGCGCTGGCGAAGAGCGACTTCGGCGACGCGGCGCCGGGCGGCTGGCCCAGGTAGAGCCCGACGAAGGCCCCGCGGACGAAGTCCTCGGGCGTTTTGTCGGACAGCCCCATCGCCTCGTGCCGCCGCACCTGGCGCAGCAGCGTCGCCCTCGATCGGTACGCGGCCGCCTCGGATCCGCTCTGCGCCGCGGCCTCGAGCAGCGCGGCGGCCTCGGGGTAGCGGCGCAGCCGGACCATCTGATCGGCCGCGGCCGCGAGCGACTGCGCGCGTGCCTCGCCGTCGAGGCCGAGGCGGGTGACCTCGTCGATCGCCGCGGGCGCGCCGCGCAGCCCGGCGACCGCCGCGCCGAGCATGTTCGCCGCCGCTCGCGCCGGCGGTCGCTTCCGGAGCCGCTGCACGACCTCGTCGAACCGCTCGAGGCGCAGGAGGAGCTGGATGGCGTTGTTCGAGTAGTCGGTCCCGCCGATGTGGGTGATCTCGGCCGCGTCGACGGCGTCGTACTGGAGGATCGCCTGCTCGAGATCGGCGCGGACGGCCGACGGCCGACCGTCGGCGTCGCGCTCGAGCGCGAGCGCGATGTTCACTTTGGCGAGCGAGTCCTTGGGGTCGAGCGACAGCGCCTTCTTGTACGCGGCGATGGCGCCGTCGCGATCCCAGCCGCGCGTGAGCTGCCTTCCCACGCCGTCGTGGAGCAGGACGAACCCGAGCTCGCGCTGCAGCGCGGGCACGTCGGGCGCCAGCTCGACCGCCTTCCGCGCCGCGAGCCGCGCCGCGTGGCCGAACCCCGAGGCGAGGAGGGCGCTGGCGAAGCGCGCGTGCTGGACGGCCTTGTCCGGCGTGGGGCCGAGCAGGCCGCGGTAGACCTCCATGCCCTCGCGCACGCGCCCCTCGGCGATGAGGCGCGAGCCCTTGTGATCGAACCGGAGCGTCAGGTCCGACTCCTCGCCCAGCTTGCGCACGCCTTCCTGGAGCGCCTGCGCTTCGCGCGCGTCGAGCCGCGTCTTGCCGAGCTCGAACCGGAAAGAGGCGGTGACGGCGCCGTCGTTCGCGGCCGAGAAGGCGCGCTCGAGCTTCGCGGGGCCGAAGGCGATCGGGTCGGGCCGGGGCAGCTCGGCGGGGATGAAGCCCGCCGGAGGCACGATCCGGTAGCGGATCTCGGAGTGGAACGGGAGCGGCAGGAACGCCGGCGTCTTCCGCGGCTCGCTGCCCTTGAGCGCCGGCGGCAGCGGCGCGAGTAGGCTGCGCACGTCGATGGCCGCGGCCGCGTCGGTGAGATCGGTGTTCGCGGCCCTCGCCTCGACGGCCTCGACACGCACCCGGAAAGGCTGGGTGAGATCCCGCGCCGCGGTCATGTCGATCTTCGCCGGACGGTCGGTGTAGTACGTCTCCTTCACGTAGCGATCGAGCGACGACTGGACGGCGTCGCGCGCCCCGGCGAAGCCGGCGCGGACGTTCGCCTCGACGTCGCCGGTGCCGGTCGTCGTCTCGACGACGCGCCCGGGTCCGAAGTCGGAGAGGACGATCTCGCGCTCCTCGCGGTAGAAATTCGCCGACGCGTCCGAGCTCGGCGTGCGGACCAGCCCCTCGGTGCCGGGGCCGATCACGAGCGCGAGCCGGCCCTGCTCTCCGGAGGGGAGCACGCCCGCCGGGTGGAAGCTCGCGGTCGGGTCCATCCAGATCGGCGGCGTCGGCCCGTTCGCCACGACGATCGCGTGGTCGAAGGCGTTCAGCCCCGGCAAGTCCTCGCGGATGTCCTCGCCCGGGCCGGTGAGCAGGAGCGCGACGTGCGCGTCGATGCCGCTGGCGCGCAGGAGCGAGACGAGCAACGCCGATTGATCCTTGCAGTCGCCGTACCCGCGGCGCAGCGTGTCCGAGGGCTTGGCGGGCTCGAACGACGCGGCCCCGAACTCGACGTCCGCGTACCGGACGCGCGTGCGCACCCACGCGAGGATCTTCTGTGCCTTGACCGAGGGGGAGTCGGCCTCCGAGACGACGTCGCGGAGCACCGCGGCGATCCCGGGATCGCCGAGGCTCTTGGCGACGGTCTCCTCGTAGGTCCGGGCGACCTTCGACCAGCCCTCGCCGGTGCTGAACGCGACCGACGGCCAGGTCGCGACCTCGGGCGGCTGGAACGGCTCGAGCGGCTCCATCGCGGGGTACGGACCTCCCGTGACGACGAGGCGATGCCGGCCGCCGGCCCGCTCCTCGTGGACCTGGACGCGTGCGTCGAGGACGCGGTGGCGGAGCGGAAAACCCTCGGGGACGTCGACGACCATGCGCGCCGCGTCGAGCGCGAAGGGGGCGCCGAACGGAAAGCGGTAGACGGCCCCGGCGACGGAGAACGGGCGGGTCGTCCTCCAGACCGTCTTCTCCTCGACGACCGAGCCGATCTCGATCGCGGGCAAGGGCGCCCGGAGCGCGCGCGCGTCCGAGAGCACGCCCGAGGACGACGGCTCCGCCGGCGCGTCGATCAGCGTCGCGGGATCGAGCGGGTGATCCCGGCCGCCGGCGTCGACGACGTGGACCGCCACCTCGGGCTTCGCCATGAACCACGGCTGCCACTCCGCCTCGAATTCGCCCCAGCCGCTTATGCCCTCGGAGCTGAGGACGCGATAGCGGCGCTTGAACGTCTTCGTGTAATTGCCCGCCGCGTCGAAGACGTATTCGATCGAGAGCTCGAGCACCTGCACGCCCATCGCTTCCTTGGACTCGGTGCGCGCCATCGCCGGGAGCGGAGCGAGCGGCGGCGGCCCGGCGGGACCGCAGGCGCCGACGGCGAGACCCACGAGCAAGGCACCGCCGAATCGCCACGAGGGATGCATGAGCTCTCCTGCGTCGGAGTTTTGGGGAGGGCGCGATCGTACCACCGTCGCGCGCTGGAGCGGCGGCGCTCGACGGCGGCGCGCCGCGGCTGCGGTAGGATCGGCGGCGACGTGCAGCCCGGCGACGTGGTCGACGACCGCTTCGAGCTCGTCTCCCTGGCGGGGACCGGCGGGATGGGCGCGGTGTACCGCGCGCGCGACCGGCAGGACGGCTCGCAGGTCGCCCTCAAGGTGATGAGCCCGCACGTCGAGGCCGCGGCGCGGTTCGTCCGCGAGGCGGAGGTCCTGAGGAGGCTCGCGCACCCGGGCGTGGTCCGGTACGTGGCGCACGGCCGCGCCGGAGGCGCGCCGTACCTCGCGATGGAGTGGCTCGACGGCGAGGATCTCGCCGAGCGCCTCTCGCGCGGGCCGCTCCCGATGGCCGAGGCGGTGGCGCTCGCCCTCCGCGTCGCCTCGGCGCTCGGCGCCGCCCACGCGGCGGGCGTCGTCCACCGCGACATCAAGCCGAGCAACCTGTTCCTGCCCGGCGGGGCCGCCCGCGAGGTGAAGGTGCTCGACTTCGGGATCGCGCGCGTCGCGACCGGCCGCACCGCGATGACGCGCGCCGGCGCGATGCTGGGAACGCCGGCGTACATGGCGCCCGAGCAGGCCCGCGGCCAGAAGGATCTCGACGCGCGCGCCGACGTCTTCTCGCTCGGCTGCGTGCTCTTCGAGTGCCTGACCGGGCAAGCGCCCTTCTCCGCCGCCGACATGATGGCGGTCCTCGCCAAGATCCTGCTCGACGACGCCCCTCGGCTGGCGTCGGTCGCGGCGGTGCCGCCCGCGCTCGACGATCTCGTCGATCGCATGCTCTCCAAGGAGCCTGGGCGACGGCCGGCGGACGGCGCCGCGGTCGCCCGCGAGCTCGAGGCGCTCGCGGAGCTGGGGTCCGCGCCGAGGAAAGTGCCGCCGCCGGCGCCTTCGCTGACGGGGGGCGAGCTCCGGATGATCTGCGTCGTCCTGGTCGCGCCGCTCGGCGCCGGCGAGGGGGAGGCGACGGCCGCCACGGTCGGGGCCGACGACGGGGAGCTCGTGCTCGCGCCCGTCCGCGCGGCGGTCGGCGGGCTCGGGCTGCGCCTCGAGGCGCTCGCCGACGGCTCGTTGATCGGCACCCTCTCCGGCGCGGGCGTGGCGACCGATCACGCCGCCCAGGCCGCGCGCGCCGCGCTCGCCCTGGCGGCGGCGCTGCCCGAGGCGAGGATCGCGCTCGCGACCGGCAGGGCGCTGGTGACCGAGCGCTGGCCGATCGGGGACGCCATCGATCGCGCCGCGGCGCTGGTCCGCGCGGCCGACCCGCGAGAGGCCGGCCCCCCGGCCGGCGCCCGCCCGGTGGCGGTCGACGATCCCACCGCGGCGCTGCTCGGCGATCGCTTCGAGATCGGCGCCCGCGGCGCGCTGCGCCTGCTCTACCGCGAGCGCGAGATCGCCGTCGGAGCGCGCACGCTCCTCGGACGCACGACCGCGTGCGTGGGGCGCGAGCGGGAGCTCGCGACGCTCGCCGGCATCTACCGCGACTGCGTCGACGACTCGATGTCCTGCCTCGTGCTCGTCACGGGCGAGGCGGGCATCGGCAAGAGCCGCCTCCGCCACGAGCTGCTCCACGCGCTCGCGCGGGGCGACGCTCGACCCGAGGTCTGGATGGGCCGAGGCGATGCGATGAGCGCCGGGACGCCGTTCTCGCTGGTCGCACCGGCGCTCCGGCGCGCCGCCCGGGATCCTCGACGGCGAGCCGATCGAGGCGCGGCGCGCCAAGCTCGTGGCGCGGGTGGAGCGCCACGTCGCCCCGGACGACAGGCGGCGCGTCGCCGAGTTCCTCGGCGAGCTCGTGGGCGCGCCGTTCCCGGACGACGGGAGCGTGGCGCTGCGCACCGCGCGCGACGAGGCCGCGTCGATGGGCGACCAGGTGCGGAGGGCCTGGGAGGACTTCCTCGCCGCCGAGACCTCGGCGCACCCGGTGCTGCTGGTGCTCGACGATCTCCACTGGGGCGACCGGTCCTCGCTCAAGCTGATCGACGTCGCGCTGCGCGCGCTCGCCGACAGGCCCTTCATGGTGCTGGCGCTCGCGCGGCCGGACGTGAGGCGGGCGTTCCCGGATCTCTGGAGCGCCCGCCGGTTCGAGGAGATCCGGCTCGGCCCCCTCCGGCGCAGCGGCGCCGAGCGCCTGGTGCGCGAGGTCTTGGGCGACCGCGCCGGCGACGATCTGGTGGCGCGCCTCGCCGCGCGCTCGGAGGGCAACGCGTTCTACCTCGAGGAGCTCATCCGCGCCGCCGCCGAGGGCGAGGGCGAGGCGCTGCCGGAGACGGTGCTGGCGATGGTCGAGCGCCGCCTCGAGGGCCTCGACCCCGAGTCGCGCCGCGCGCTCCGGGCCGCCAGCGTCTTCGGCCAGGTCTTCTGCGGCGGCGCCATCGCCGCGCTGCTCGGCGGCGAAGCCGGCGCGACGCTCCGGCGGCTGGTCGATCGCGAGCTCTGCACCCGGCAGCACCAGGCGCGGTTCCCGGGCGAGACCGAGTACGCCTTTCGCCACGCGCTCGTGCGCGAGGCCGCCTACTCGATGCTCACCGAGGCCGACCGGCGCCTCGGGCACCTCCTCGCGGGCCGGTGGCTCGGAGAGGCCGGCGAGACCGACGCCTACGTCCTCGGCGAGCACTTCGAGCGCGGCGGCGAGCCGGCCCTCGCCGTCGGCTGGTACGCGCGCGCCGCCGAGCAGGCGCTCGACGCCAACGACTTCGCCGGCGCCCTCGATCGCGCCGCGCGCGCCGCGCGGTGCGGCGCCTCGGGGGAGACGCTCGGGGCGCTCCGTGTCCTCGAGGCCGAGGCCCACAGCTGGCAGGGCGACAACGCCAGGAGCGAGGCCTCGGCGATGGAGGCGATGGCGCTGCTGCCGCGAGGCGGCGAGCCCTGGTTCGCCGCGGCGGGGTGGGCCGCGATCGCGCGCGCCAAGTTCGGGCACATCGACCGCCTCGTCGCCGTCTCGGACGAGATGCGCGGGATGCTCGATCGCGGCCACCTCGAGCGCCGCGGCGCCATCGCCGCCGCGCAGACGCTGGTGCCGCTCCTGCTCATGGGGCAATACGCGCAGGCGAGGGCGATGCGCGCCACGCTCGAGGCGCTGCCGGAGCGGCTCCGGCGCGATCCGGCGATCGAGGCGCGCCTCGAGTACGGGCGCGCTGTGCGCTCGTCGGTCGACGGCGATCCGAGCGTGATGCTCGACGCGCTCGCCAAGACGATCACCTCGTTCGATCAGGCGGGGCTGCTCCGGAACGCGTGCATGCAGAGGGCGAACCTCGGCTATGGCCTCATGAAGCTCGGCGCGTACGAGGAGGCGCTGCGCTGCCTGCGCGACGCGCTCGCCTCGGCGGAGCGGCTCGGCCTGCCCGCGGTCGCGGCGACGGCGAAGCACAACCTCGGGCTGGCCCTCGCGTACCTCGGCGCCATGGACGAGGCCCTCGCCGCCGAGGCCGAGGCGGCGCGGGCGTTCGCGGTCCAGGGCGATCAACGGATGGAAGGGGCGAGCCGCAACTACCTCGCGGTGATCCGGATCCTCGCCGGCGATCCGGCGGGAGCCGCCCCCGAGGCGCGAGCCGCCGTCGAGCTGCTCGGCAGCTCGGCCCCGATCCGCGCCTACGCGATGTCGACGCTCGCGCACGCGCTGCTCGCGTCGGGGCTGACGGGCGAAGCGCTCGCCGTCGCTCGCGAGACGATGGCGCTGCTCGAGGAGCTCGGCGGGATCGAGGAGGGCGAGGCGCAGCTGCGCCTCGTGCACGCCGAGGCGCTCCTCGCCAGCGGCGACCGCGAGGCCGGACGCGACGCGCTCGTCGCCGCGCGCGACCGCCTCGTCGCCCGGGCCGACAAGCTCACCGATCCTTCGCGGCGCGCGACGTTCCTGGAGGCCGTGCCCGAGCACGCGCGCACCTTCGAGCTGGCGCGCGTCCTCCTCGGGGGCGCCTGACGCGCGCGCAGGCGCGCTGATCGCGCTCTCCGGCGCGACGAGGCGGAGCTGATCGCGCAGCGCCGGGGTGCACGCATCCGTGCTCGACAGGGCGCTCCGCCCCAAACCCCCCGGCGCGGCCTCGACTCTGGCACAATCTCCAGCATGCGCCTGCGAACCTGGACCTTCGCCGCTCTCTTCGCCGCCGGTTGCGGCACCGATCACGGAAGCGCCGCCGCGGGCGCCGCCGCGTCGGCAACGGCGCCGGCCGCCTCGGCGACCGCCTCGCGCGGGGGGGCGCCCGCGTCCGCCGCGTCGGGTGCGGCGACCGTCGCGCCGGCGTCGGCGAGCTCGGGCGCCGCGCCCGGCGCCTCCGCGTCCGCCGCGCCGGCGGCCGACGCCTCGCGCCTCACCGTCGTGGGCAAGGTGATCCAAGGCGGCGTGCTCCGCGCCAAAGCCACCGGGCTCGTGAAGCACATCTCGTTTCCCGGCCACAAGACCACGATCCTCGAGGACGGCGAGTTCCTCATCGGCTTCGGGCGCACCGCCCTCCCCAAGGAGACGCTCGCGCTCACCTTCGACGACGGAGCGGTCCTCACCAAGGAGTTCGCCGTCGAGCAGCGCACCTACGAGACCGACCGCATCGACGGGCTCCCCAAGGACCAGGTCGAGCTCGACGCCGCGACCAAGAAGAAGGTCGCCGTCGCCGAGGCGAAGATCGACGACATCCGGATGAAGCTCGGCACCGGCTCCTGCTTCAAGGAGACGTTCGTGTGGCCGCTCAAGGGCAAGATCACCTCGCGCTACGGCCAACCGCGGATCCTCAACGGCACCGACGCCGGGCCCCACTGGGGCGTGGACCTCGTCGCGCCCGTGGGCACCGCCGTGCACGCGCCCGCCTGCGGCAAGGTGGTGTTCGTGGAGAAGGACATCCCTCTCAGCGGCAACGTGGTGATCATCGACCACGGCCGCGGGCTCACCTCGACGTTCATCCACCTCGACAAGTTCCGCGTGAAGACGGGCGACGTCGTGAAGCAGGGCGACACCATCGCCACCGTCGGCATGACGGGCCGCACCACCGGAGCGCACCTCGACTGGCGGATGAACCTCTACGATCTCCGGGTCGACCCCGAGCTCTTGGTCGCGCCGTGAGGCCGCGGGTCAGCGCCGGTCGAAGACGCGGGCGATGTAGTCGGTGCTGAAGTCGCGCTTCGCCATCGTCTTGCCGTCGTAGGTCGCGATCTGTCGCCACCCGAGGGCGGAGAAGATCCGCTCGTAGTTCCGGGGGAAGTGGCGCTCGGTGTGGAGGCGCTCGTCCTCGATGGTGATGATGTTGTGCCGCGCGACGCGGGCCATGTCGGCGAACACCTGCTCGGCGCCGGGCGGCGGGATGTGGACGAGCACGGCCATGCTGAAGACGAGATCGACGCTCCTTGCGTCCATCCGGCCCAGCGCCTCCTCGGCGGGGCCGTGGATCAGGGTCGCCGCGTCGGCGAGCCCGGGGTACTGCCGCTTCAACGTGTCGAGCGCGAGCGCCGAGAGCTCGATGCCGGTGAGCGGTCCGTAGCCGGCCTCGCGGAGGAACTGGAGGTTGCGGCCGACGTTGCACCCGACCTCGAGGACCGAGGCGGGCTTGTGGGCGAGCTCGGTCATGCGCTCGAGCAGGAAGCGGCTGCGGTCGGGGTGCTCGGCGTAGCGCTCGGGCAGGTTGGCCTCGTCGGAGGGCCGCTCCCAGTAGCGGCGCAGCCGCTCCACGTCCTTCTTGGGGACGAGGCCCGCGCGGTACGCCACGTGGTAGAGGCGCATCTTCGCGCGATAGAGGAGCCTGTCCGTCCGCCAACCCATCGAGATCGCCTCCGAGCGGCGGACGGTGCCTTCTGCCGCTCCCGCGGTCAACCGGGGCGCACGACGCGGCGCCGATCGCAGAACGCGCGGGGGTCCGAAGACGGGAACGAGGCGGCGTCAGTCCTGGCCCTGCGCCTTCCGGGCGCAGCGGAAGCCGATGACCACGGAGAGCGGCCCGCCGCTCGCGTCGACGCGTGCTCGCAAGGCGGCGCGCAGCTGCGATCCGGGGTGCTGCCAGCTCGCGCCGCGCACGACGAAGCCCGCGGGCGCGGCGGCGGGCAGGCAGAGCGGATCGCGGGCGAGCGGCGTGCTCCAGCAGGGCTCGCCCTCCTCGGCCCACTCGTCGGCCACCCACTCGGTCACCCCGCCGGCCAGATCGACGACGGTGCCGCCCTCGAGCGCGAGGCGATCCCGTGCGCCGCTCCCCACCGCGCTGGTGCCGGCGCCGAGCGCGAGGCACTCCTTCGACGCCGACGTCGACCCCGGCGTGTCGCTCCTGGCATAGACGGCGTCCTCGCAGCGCGGCGGATCGTCGCCCCACACGGTGTAAGCGCTTCTCCGCGCGCCCGCCACGAGCTCCCACTCGGCCTCGGTCGGGAGCCTCGCGCCCTTCACGGCGCAGTACTCCTCGGCGGCCTCGCGCGTGATGCAGTTGACCGGGTGCTCCTCGCGGTCGGCCGGCGCGAGCGTGTACGTGCATCGCGGGTTCTCGGGCGAGCTCGGGAAGAGGTTGCCGGCGCTGGGCAGGCCGGAGGCGCGAAACTGCGCGACGGTGACCTCGGTGGCGTCGAGGTAGAACGGCGTCACCACGACCAGTCGCTCGGAGAGCACGCTGCCGTACGTCTCGCCGATGGTGAGGTCCCCCATCCAGAACGCGCCGCCGTGGACGCACACCTCGCCGGTCCCTGGCGCGTCGCCGCACCCGGTGCGCGCCGAGGAGGCCCAGGTGCCCGCGAGCCCGCCTTCGGCCGGGCCGGTGAGCGCTTCGACTGGGGCGTCGAGCGTGCCCTGCGGCGTCCCGAGATCGTCGGTGCGCAGCACGACGTGCGCCTCGACCACGCCCTCTTCGGGCACGACGGGCAGGAGCACGACGGCCTCGAGCGTCGAGCTCGGGCGCGGATCGACGATGTCGGCGCCCGCCGTCCGGTAGAGGCGCACGCGGGCCCGGTAGCCCTTCCTTCCTGGCCGAGCGACGATCCCGACGCTCGAGCGCCCCTCGAACACCGTGGGGCGATCGAGCCCGAACTCGCGCGAGCAGCCGGCGCACGGCTCGGCCGCTCCGGGCTCGAAGACCTCGATCCGGAGTCGATCGAAGAGCGGCCACTGCTCGCGGTCCGGCGCCGTCTCTCGCGGGTCCGGGAGGATGGCGTCGGTGTCGACGTAGAGCAGGACCTGCCCTTCGGGCGGGAGCGGCTCGACCGAGCACCCGAGCGGCGAGGCCGCGATCCCCAGTGCCACGGCGGCCGCCGAACGCGTGGTCACGGGCCGCTCCCGGGGTACGCGCAGCGGAAGCCGAGCGGGCCGAACATGCCGTCCGCGGCGTCGAGGAAGCGCGTGGTGCTGAACACCATCTCGGGCAAGATGTAGTTGGCCCCGCGGAGGGATCGCTCCTCCGAGGGCGCGTCGGGATCGCCGCAGCGCGCGTCGACGAGGGGGCCGTTCACCCAGCAAGGATCGGCGTAGGGCGCGGGCGTGTCGAGCACCCACTCCGAGAGGCCCGCGGCGAGCGCGATCACGCCGAGCGGGGAGAGGTCGCGCGCGCTGTCGGCCGCGGGCGGCGGCAGAGGGCCCTCGTCGACGCACTCGCCCGTCTGCCCGCCCGCGACCACACGGCCGTACGCCGCGCGATCGCAGTCGGGCGCCTCGTTGCCCCAGGGGTAGCGGGTCTTGGTCGCGTGACCCGCGACGGTCGCGGCGTGCTCCCACTGCGCCTCGGTCGGGAGATCGCCCCCCGAGAACTGGCAGAACGCGCGTGCGGTGGCCCAGGAGACGCAGCTCAACGCGTGCTCCTCGCGACCGAGCGGCTCGGCGGAGAACGTGCAGGTGCTCGTCCCGGTGGAGCCGAGCGGCCCCGCGTTCGCGAGCGGCAAGACCGGCGGCGAGAAGCCCTCGGCGAGCGCCTGGCGGAAGCGCCCCACGGTGATCTCGTAGCGATCGAGGAAGAACCGGTGCTGCCCGAGGACACGGACCGGCTGCGCCGCGAGCTCGATGCCCGACACCAGGTCGCGCGTGCCGAGGACCGTCGCTCCGCCCGGGATGCAGACGCGCGCGCTGGCGTCGTCGCGCGGCGGGCAGGCGGGCTCGGCGAGCCAGGTGCCCGAGAGCGACTGGGCCGGCGGGGTCCCCGGCGCGAGGACCTCGACCGGCACCCGGGTCTTCTCGGTGTCGACGCAGCTCTCGGCCTCGCCGGGAACGAGCCGCGCGGGATCGACGCCGAACACCGCCGACGTGCCCAGGCACGCCGCCCGGAGCAGGATCGGCGCGTAGCTCTTCGTCTCCGGCTCGAGCGAGAGGAGGACGAGGCGGTCGATCGCCACCAGCGGCTCGGGCTCGCTCGGCGGCGTCGCGTCCTCGCCGCCGACGATCAGCCGGGGGCCGTCGCTCGTCGCCGCGCCCTCCGGAGCGTCCCAGCGGTGAGGGTTCTCGCCGCGGTAGTCGCGCGTGTGACCGTCGAGGTAGGCGCGGGCGCGGAGCCAGACCCGGCGAGCGCTTCCGGACTCGTCGGCGTAGACGCCGAAGCTCGTGGGCCAGTCGCGCGGATCGGGCCTCGAGAAGTCGGCCGTTTCGAACCAGACGCCCTCCTCGGTGTAGAGGTCGACGCGGAGCCTCGAGACCGCGAGCGGGACGGGCAGATCGGTGTCGATGACGACGACCACCTCCGGGAGAGGAGGCAGGCTCGACTCGCATCCCGCAGCCGACGACGACGCGACCCCGACGGCGAGCGCGCGCCAGGCGGCAGAGCGGCGCGCCGGACGTCGGGTCCTCGGCTTCTCGACGGAACGCACGGGAGCTCCACCTTTAGCCCAGAGGGACGCGGCGCACAGCCGATCCGGAAGCGACCCTGCCGGACGTCGATGCGCGTCGCGCGCCCCGCTGGACAACGCGCGCGCGGGTCGGTAGACGCTCGGCGTGGCGAAGTACGAGCCGACGCTCCCGCAGCAGGCCAGGGCCTACGCCGGCCGGGCAGCCGAGATCGCCGTGACCATGGGCCGCTACGCCCTCGGGGCCGAGATGCGCGGCGTGACCAACGGCGTCCGGGCGATGCGCACCCTCGGCCGCGATCTCGCGAGCCGGGTCGCGCCTTCGGCCGAGCCGGCGTTCGAGTGTCCGATCTGCGGCTGGAAAGGCCCCCGGTTCGGGCCGGCGTACTACGTCGACGCCTACCGCGAGAACGTCCACTGCTACCGGTGCGGCTCGACCGACCGCTGCCGGCTGGTGAAGCTCTACGTCGATCGCGAGCTCGGCGGGTTCTTCGCGAAGCCGGGGCGGCGCGTGCTCGACATCGGACCGGTGCGCTACTCGCGGTCGTTCTTCCCGGACGACGCCGCGTACGTCTCGTTCGATCTCCACTCCAAGCTCGCGATGGTGCAGGGCGATCTCTGCGCCGCTCCCTTCCCGGACGCGTCCGCCGATCTGTGGCTCTGCTTCCACGTGCTCGATCTCATCCCCGACGACGAGGCGGCGATGCGTGAGCTCTTCCGGGTGCTCGCGCCGGGCGGCATCGGTCTCTTGGACCACGTGATGCATTGGGACCGCCCGACGGAGGACTTCGGGGGCCCGCGCCCGCGCGACTCGGGGCACCTGCGGCGCTACGGGGTGGACCTGCCCGATCGCCTCCGCGCCATCGGCTTCGGGGTCGCGATCGTGGACGCGACCGTCGCCCTCGACGAGGCGACGCGGCGCCGCTTCGGGATCCACCCCCGCCGGTTCTTGCGCGTGACGCGCGCCTGAGCCGAGGCTACGGAGGGCGCCATGACCGACCCGAGCGAGCGAAGAGCAGCATCCCCCGGCCCGCGCGACGTCGAGCGCCTCTTCCAGGGCGACTTCGGCAAGGACTACACCGATCGCAACGACGCGACCGATCCGCAGAAGCCGCGCTTCTTCCACTCGCTCTTCCGCCGGCACGGCATGGAGCGGGTGCTCGAGTGCGGCTGCAACCTCGGGCTCAACCTCTCGGCGACGATCGAGGCGGGCGCGTCGGACGGCAAGCCGATCGAGGTGTACGGCGTCGACATCCAGCGCGCCGCGATCGAGCGCGCCTGGGCGACGCGCGGCGGCGGCAACTTCCTGGTCGGCTCGATCCTCGACCTGCCCTTCCGCGACGCCTGGTTCGACCTGGCCTTCACCTGCGGCGTGCTCATCCACGTGCCGTCCTCGGGCCTCGGCCAGGTAATGAGCGAGATGGTCCGCGTCAGCCGGCGCTTCGTGCTCAGCGCCGAGTACCACGACGATCTCGACGAGGTCGCGGTCCCCTGGCGCGGTCACGAGGCGGCGCTCTGGCGGCGCAACTACAAGAAGCTCTGGCTCGAGCGCTTCCCCACCCTCACCCTCGTGGAAGAGGGCTACGAGGGCCCCGAGAAGGGCTTCGACCGCGTGACCTGGCAGCTCTTCCGGAAGGCGTGACGGCGCGGCGATCGCTCCCATGCCCCTGACGATCCTGCTGCACGGGGACCCGCGCGCGCCGCAGCAGAGCCGCCTCGGCGCGGCCCTCGTGAAGCGGGGCCACCGCGTCGTCGTCTGCGACGCCCCCGGCGTGGCGGCGAAGATCCGCGAGGCCGACGCCCGCGGCTGCGACGAGCTGCGCTTGCCGCGGCTCGTCCCCGACGCGGTCAAGCGCTGGTGGGCGCGCCGGCGCGCGCGCGCGCTCGGCGTCGACGTCGTCCACCTCAACTTCGTCAGGCCCTGGCACGTGGTCTGGTCGCGGATGCGCGGTGGCCCGCCGTTCGTCGCGACCGCCTGGGGCAACGACATCAACGACGAGGTCTTCCCCAAGAAGCCCGCGCACGCGCGCCGGATCGATCACGTGCTCCGCCACGCCGCGGCGCTCACCGCCGACAGCCCGCCGCTTTTGGCTCGCGCCCGCGCGCGCGCCGGCGAGCGCCCCGGCGCGCCGGCCGAGATCGTCCTCTGGGGCGTCGACGTCGGCGCCTTCGATCGCGAGCGCGCGGAGCCGGGGGCCGCGAGGTGGCGCGAGCGCCTGGGCGTCGACGGATCGACGCGCGTCCTCTTGAGCCCGCGCCAGACCAAGCCCCACTACCACGTCGACCGCATCCTCCGCGCCTTCGCCGCGAGCCGCTGGGCGACGAAGGGCGTCTTGCTGGTCAAGCTGCACGGCCGGCCCGAGGAGCTCCCCTACCGCCGCGAGCTCGAGGGGCTGGCGGCGACGCTCGGGGTCGCCGAGCGCGTGCGCTGGGTCCCGCCCTGCGCCTACGACGAGCTCGCGGGCCTCTACGCCTCTGCCGACGCCGCCGTCTCGGCGCTCGAGATCGACGGCTTCCCCTCCACGTTCTGCGAGCTCCTGGCGCTCGGCGTCCCCCTGGTGGCGACCGATCTCGCCGCCTACGCCGGCGCCCTCGCGGCCGACCGCGCCCTGCTCGTGCCGCCCGCCGACCATGCCGCCTTGGTCGCGGCGCTCGACAGGCTGCTCGACGAGCCCGAGCTGGGAAAGAAGCTCGGCGCCGCGGGGAGCCGATGGGCGCGCGAGCACGCCGACTGGGAGAAGTGCGTCGACGCCTTCGAGGCGATCTACGAGAGGGTCGCCCGGACCCGGTGAGGTTTCGCGGGCCCGTCGTAGGGCGACGGCGGGCACGAGAGGCCGAGCGGGGCGGCGCGAGGCGGCGCCCCGAGCGCGCTCGGCGGGATCGGGGCGGCGCGATTGGGCGCCCCGAGCGCGCTCGGCGGGATCGGCGAACGGGGGCGACCCCGTGGGGAGCGCGCGCGGAGCGTCGGCACGTCGACGCCCGGCACCGTCGGGATCGTCGGCCGAAGCCTGGGGACCATGGCGACGGCGTGGACAGCCACGCGGTGGGCGCGCTGCGCACGCGAACGTCGGCGCGGGGAGCGTCGGCCGAAGGCCTGGGGACAATGACGACGGTGCGGACAAGCCACGCGGTGGGCGCGGCGCGGCACGCGACCGTTGGCGAGCGTGGCTTGACCACACCGTCTTGGAAAACCCTGCCGGTTTTCCACATTGCCTCCAGGCGCCACGGCGATTTCTTTGTCTTGAAGGGACCAGGTTGGAGGCGCCACGAGCAGTGGCGGCACCTCGGGCGGGGCGTGCGCCGTCAGCCGGCCCTGAGCGCGCGGAGCCGAGCGGCACCTCGGGCGGCCTCGCGGGCGACGCGCTTGGCGAGGGTGCGGTTCGGGCTCGGCTTCGGGCGGCGGCGGTAACCCTCGAGGCCGGGCGGCACCTCGGGCCGGGGCGTGCGGTGCCGGGCGGCACCTCGGGCGGGGCGTGCGGAGCCGGGCGGGACCACGAACCGGGCGCGCGGAGCCGAGCGGCACCTTGGGCGGTGGAGCCGAGCGGCACCTCGGGCGGGGCGTGCGGAGCCGAGCGGCACCTCGGGCGGGGCGTGCGGAGCCGGGCGGGACCACGAACCGGGCGCGCGGAGCCGGGGGGACGCAGCGCGGAGCGTGGCGCGAGAGCCCCTTCGCCCGACCCGAGCACCCCGTCGTTCCCCCAAGCACCCCGTCGTTCCCCCAAGCACCCCGTCGTTCCGACCCAAGCGCCCTTCGCCCCGCTCTCTTGCGCGAGCCACCCTTGCCGTTGCGAAAAGATGATGTATGCTCTATTCAATGTCGCGGTCGCCGCAGCTCACGCTCGTGTACCGCACCCACGGCGGGCGGCGGCCCGGCGCCGGGCGTCCACGCGGGCCGCGCGGGCCGGTGCCCCACAAGAGCAGGCCCGCGCTCTCGCCGCGTCACCCGGTGCACGTCACGATGCGGTTCCGCCGCGAGGTGGGGCTCCTCAGGCACGAGGTGCCGTTCGGCGTCGTGCGCGGCGCGCTCGCCGACGCGAAGAGCCGCCTCGGGATGCGCATCGCGCACTTCTCGGTGCAGAGCGATCACATCCACCTGCTCGTCGAGGCCGAGAGCGAACACGCCCTGGCGTTGGCGATGCGCGGGCTCGGCGTGCGCATCGCCCGCCGCCTCAACGGCACGATCGGCAGGAGCGGCAAGGTGCTGGCCGATCGCTACCACGCGCGCGCCCTCACCACCCCGAGGCAGGTCCGCAACGCGCTCGTCTACGTGCTCCACAACTTCAAGAAGCACCGCGAGGAGCTCGAGCCGGGCCACCACGTCGATCCGTTCTCCTCGGCGCCCTGGGTCGACGGCTGGCTCGAGGGCCCGATCCGCCGGCCCACCGGTCCGCCGCCCGTCGCGGCCCCGTGCACGTGGCTGCTCCGAGCAGGCTGGCGCCGTCAGCCGGCCCTGAGCACGCGCGAAGCACCGAGACGCGCCTGACAGCCAACACGAAGATCGGTCGAGCTGATGGCGCCGTCGAACGAATGACGTTTCCATGGCGGGGACCCGGCGAGTTCCTGCTGCAGGGGACGCCGATCGACGCAACCGGGTTCTGCGTGAGGCGCGGAGCGGCCCAGGTGGCGCGAGTGCGAAGGCAGGCCTCACACGCCGCCAGGTCAGCTTGCGGCCCACGCGCCCGCACAGCCGCCATGCACCGCCGCATCACCTTGCGGCCCACGCGCCCGCACAGCCGCCATGCACCGCCGCATCACCTCGCGGCTCACGCGCCCGCACAGCCGCCACGCGCCGCCCGCACCTCGCAGCCAACGCGCCCGCACAGCCGCCACGCGCCGCCCGCATCACCTCGCGGCCGACGCGCCGGATGCATCACCTCGCGGCCCGCGACCCCGCACAGCCGCCATGCGCGGCGCCGCCTGGGCACCTCGCCGCCCACGCGCCCGCAGGCGCCCCCGCGCGGGCGCTAACATCGCGCCGGGCGGCGACAACGCCCCCCCGCGGGCGGGCGCCGCCCGCGTCGACGCGGCCGGCGCCCTCCGGCGTCAGCGCCGCGAGACGCGGTCGAACAGCGGCACGCGCGAGATGACGCGCTCGGAGTAGCGCATGGCCTCGCGGGCGACGCGCTGGGCGAGGGTGCGGTTCGGGCTCGGCTTCGGGCGGCGGCGGTAAGCCTCGAGGAAGGCGGCGAACTCGGGATCGTCGCGGGTCACGACGTCGTCGGTCGAGGCGTAGCGGCGCGCCTTCCAGACGAACTCGCGGACGCTGCGACAGTAGTCGTGGCGCATCACCATGCCGGGCGCGTACACGGCGCGCAGCTCGGGGAACGCGCGCTTGAGCTGGAAGACGAGGTGGCACCCCTCGGCGCCGTAGAACTGGTCGGGGAAGCCGTCGATGGCGAGGTAGACGCCGCGGCGGGCGATCATGTTGCCCTCGGTCGCGAGGCTGTCGTCGTCCCAGAGCGCGTCGCCTCGGTCGTAGTGCCCGGCGTGGAGGGTGAGCCAGGGGTGCTCGTGCGCCACGATGCGGCCGCGGGCGAGCGCGATGGTCGGATCGGCGAGGACCGCCAGCGCCTGCTCCAGCCAGTCGGGCACGACGAGGCCGTCGTCGTCGATGAAGGCGACGAGCTCGCCCCGCGCCCACGCCATGGCGGCGTTGCGCGCCACGTTGAGCGGGAGGCCGCTGGTGAGGCGGAGATCGACGTCGACGAGGTCCTTCGTCCCGTCGCGCAGGTGCTCGAGGCCGCCGCTGTCGGCGAGCAGGATCTCGTACGGCACCGAGCCGCGCACCGTCTGGCCCTTCAGGTGTCGCAGGCAGTCGAGGAGGTACTGCTTCGCCTTGTACGAGACGACGACCAGGGTCGCGCGCGGATCGCGCACGGCGCGGTGCACGACCACGTCCTCCACGTAGCCCGCGTAGCGCGCCCGGAAGGCCGCCTGGAGGGCGCGCTCGGCGTCGGAGAGCCCGGTCCGATCGGGGAGCGCCGGGGGGTTTGGCGCCGCGGGATCGATCATCGCGCTCCTTATAGCACCGCGCCGTCTTGGCTACCCGACGCCGGCGCCGCGTTGGAGGAGCGCGCGGCCGCGGCGGAGCGCGCCGCGGGCGCCGGCGCTCACCGTCCCCTGCCAGAGCTCGCGCTCGCGCCACAGGCCCAGGGCCACCGCGCGCGCGCCGAGCTCGGCGGCGCGCAGCGGGTGCCCGGCGGCGAGCTCGGCCCGCAGCGAGCGCTGGTAGCCCACGGCGAGGAAGCGCCGGCGCCGCGCCTCGTCGGCGAAGAAGCGCGGGTGGCGCCGGACCATGATCTCGTGCGTCGCGTGGTAGTTGCGCTCGTAGCTGCCGGAGACGCGGGCCCCGTGGCCGACGCGGTGGCGGTAGAAGACGCCGCCGGTGTGGCGCGAGGCGTGGCCGAGCTCCGCGGCGCCGATCAGCAGATCGTAGTCGCCGTTGCCGCGCGCGAGCTCCGCCGGGTAACCTCCGAGCGCCTCCCACACCGCCTTCTTGTAGGCGGCGGGCCCGGGGGTGGGCTGCGAGAGGATGAAGTCGTCCCAGGCGACCTCGGGGCGCCAGCGCTGGATCTCGCTCCGGCCGCCGAAGAGCTCGTAGTCGCCGTAGACGACGCCCGCGTCCGGGTGCGCGTCGAAGGTGGCGAGCACCGACGCGACCGAGCCGGGCGGGAGCTGATCGTCGCCGTCGACATAGAAGTGGTACGGCGTCTCGGTCAGCTCGAAGGCCTTGTTGCGCGCCGGGTAGGGCCCCACGTTCTCCGGCATCGCGTGCTTCCGGAGCTTCGGGTGCTGGAGCGAATCGAACACCTCGCGCGTCGCGCGGTCGCCTCCGCCGTCGAGCACCATCACGGCGGTCCAGCGATCGTCGGTCTGGGCGAGGACGCTCTCCCAGCACTCGCGCACCCACTCGCCCTCCTTGAAGCAGGTGATGCCGATCGTGATCCGCGGGGAGCTCACGCGGGCCCGATCCGCGCGGCGATGTGGGTCGACCGGTTTGCGAGCCGATCCAGCGCCGGCCCGGCGATCCGCCGGACGAGCCCCTTGCGGAGCGCCTCCGACGGGAGGCCCCGGGCGCGAACGTGGCGGCGCTCGATGGGCAGCCCGGCGAAGAAGAGGCCGGGATCGATGGGGCGTCCGTCGGTGAGATCGGTGTTCGCGTTCGGCGTGTCCCACCAGAAGACGCGGCCGCCGGGCCGGAGGACGCGTTTGATCTCGGCGGCCATCCGGTGGCGCCACGCCTCGTCGGGGATGCACATGAAGCAGACCCACTGCGTCACGAGATCGAACGAGGCGTCGTCGAAGGGCAGGCGCTCGCCGTCGATGACGCGCAGCGAGATGGCCGGGTTCTTCTCGCGCGCTTCGGCGAAGCGGGCATCGGAGACGTCGACGCCCTCGAGGCGCGAGGGCTCGGCGCCGAGCTCGACGTACCAGCGCAGCCAGCGCGCCGCGCCGCAGCCGACGTCGAGGATCGAGAGCCCGGCGAGGTCCTTCCACACCGGCGAGAGCAGCTCGACGAAGGCGCGCTCCTGCGCGGTGCGGAGCCAGACGTCCTCGAGGCTGAGGCCGCCCCACTTGCCGCGGAACTTCGCGTCGCCGACGTAGCCCGCGGTCTGCGCGCGCAGCTTCTCCAGCGCCGAGGGATCGCTCACGCGGGGCTTTTGCCACGCGTGCGCGCGGCGGGCAACGACGGCGGCCCGCCGGCTAGCCCGGGGCGAGCGGCGTCCGACGGTACGATCGCAGCCAGAGCGCGAGCGGGCGCAGCGACCAAGGGCGGGCCCGGAGGGCGCGGACCAGGCTCTCCCTGGCGCGCGCGCGGTCGCCGGCGCGGAGGCGCCAGAGCGCGTCGTCGACCCAGGTGTCGAAGTCGAACCGCCTCTCCTGACGGGTGCGCGCCAGCCCCTCGGCGTGGAGCTCGCGCACGAGCAAGCGCGAACGCAGGATCTCGTCGGCGAGGGCCTCGAGCTTCTGCGCGCTCCACTGCCCGGCGTGCTTGCGCTGCCGGTAGAGCGGGCGGTGCACGTAGGTCGCGTGGTAGCCGGCCTCGACGATCGAGAGCCACACGTCCCAGTCCTCGTTGCCGAACGCCGCCTGCCGGTAGCGCGGCGTCTTGTCGAAGGCGCTCTTGCGGAAGACGCTGCCGGCGAAGATGTACTGGAGCACGTAGAGCTTCGCGACGTCGAAGGGCCGGCCGTACATGACCCCGGTCTTGTCGCCGAAGAAGCGGTAGTCGGTGTAGACGATGCCGCAGCGCTCGTCCCCGAGCAGGAGAGGGACGGTGCTGGCCAGGTGATCGGGCTCGAGCGCGTCGTCGGCGTCGAGGCTCACGAGCGCCTCGGTCTCGGCCATCTCGATGGCGAGGTTGCGCGCCGCGGCCGTCTTCCTGTTCTCGGGGAGGTGCACGACGGTGACGCGGTCCGAGCGGACCGCGTCGCAGAGGGCCGGCGTCTCGCCGTCGGTCGAGGCGTCGTCCACCACGATCGCCCGCCACTCGCGCAGCGTCTGCCGCTCGAGGCTCTCCACGCACTCGGCGACGAAGCGGCCGTAGTTGAAGCAAGGGATGACGACGGTGACGACGGGCTTCACTTCGGCGCCTCCGGGCCCTGGCGCCGGCGCGGCCAGCGGATCTTGGCGCGGTAAGCGGCGAGGCGGCCGCGGACCCAGGCGCGCTCCTCGTCCCCGATGAACCCGCTGGCGCTCAGCGCCGGCCACCCGGCGACCACGATCGCGACCTTGAGCGGCGCCTCGACGAAGACGGGGAACACGCCGTCGATCGCCCACGACAGCGCGGCGAGCGCCCCGATCGGCACGAGGAGCTGGACGAGGCGCTTCCGGTCGAACGGGATCTTGGTGACCCACTTGCAGCCGACCCCGAACACGAACGCGAGGGTCGCGTAGCCGGCGAGGGTGGCCCAGGCCGCGCCGAGGATCCCGAAGCGCGGGATGAGCAGCGCGTTGAGCCCGACGTTGGCGGCGCCGGCGATGACCGTGCCCACCGGGATGATCCGGGTCCGCTTCGAGTGGAAGAGCCCGTTGACGTAGATGAGGTAGACCGCCTGGAAGAACGTCGAGATGCAGAGGATGGGGACGAGGCGCGCGCTCTCGGCGAACTTCGCCGAGTAGACGAGGCGGATCATGGTCCCGCTCAGCGACATGAAGGCGAAGCTCGCCGCCGCGGCCGCGGCCAGGAACCAGGTCACCGCCTTGCGGACGAACTCGCGCTGCGCCGGATCGCCGTGCGCCCGGGTGAACTGGGGCGCGAAGGCGCTGTTCACCGACATGTTGATCATGATCAGCGAGCCGACCGATCCGTACGCCGCCGTGTAGAGGCCCACCGCCTCGCGGCCGAGGTACGCGTCGAGCATGAGGCGGTCGGCCGCGTCGAGGATCCAGTGGCTGCTGAGGTGCACCACCATCGGCAGGCCGAAGGCGAGCGCCTGCTTGATCGCCCTCCCGTCCCAGGCGAAGCCGAAGGTCCCGTAGGCGTAGCGCAGGTAGACGCTGAGCATCAGCGTCGGCGTGACGATGCCCGCCCAGAAGACGGCCATCACGCCGAGCTTGGTGGTCAGGAGCAACGTCAGGGTGAGCGTCTGCGAGAGCAGCGTGGTGGCGACCCTGAGGCCGACGATCCGCTTGGCCTTCTCCTGCGCGCCCCAGAGCGCGTGCGGGATGGCGGTGAGCCCGTCGCAGAGCGCGCCGTAGGCGATGAACCGGCCGTAGATCGCGTACGGCAGCCCGTCGGCGAGGCGATCGTAGAGCGTCGGCCCGAGCAGCTCCTGGCCCGCGGTGAGCAGGACCAGCCACACGAGCATGAACGCGTTGAGCGAGCCGACGGTGCGCCGCATCGCGGCGCGGTCGTGCTCGACGTCGTAGTGGAAGCGGTTCGCCGCCCCGTCGAGGCCGAGCCGGTAGAAGCTCGTGAGCATCCCCGAGATGCTCCGGGTGACGCCGAGGAGGCCGAAGTCGGCGCGGGTGAGCAGGTACGAGAGGATCGGGCTGGTGACGAACCCGATGATCGAGGTGACGACCTGGCCGACGCCGTAGACCGTCGCGTTGTTGAAGAGGCGGAGCAGGCTCGGCTTCGGGATCTCCGGCGCGGCCTCGACCTCGGCTCCCGGCGAGTTGCTCATGCGACGCCGGGGCGCGGATCGCGCTTCCGCTCGATGCAGCTCTGCGACATGGGCGCGATGCCGGGAGGGGTAACACACCAGGCTAGCGCTGACGAGCCGGCGTGCCCGTGCTATTCGCGTCGTGCGGAGCTTCCGCGTCCACCATGTTCGGGAGCAACGGCCACTACGGGCATCGCCGCATCCTGAGCCGCTACGCGGGGCTCGCCGAGCGCAAGATCCCCGGGCTCGTGCAGCACGGGTGGAACCACGATCTCGGCGCGACGATCGAGGACGTGCTCCTGCCGAGGCCCGAGCCGTTCTACCTCTGGTCGGAGCGCAACCTCCGCGAGTGCCGGAAGGCAGGCCTCTCACACGTGGTGCCCATCGGCGCGCCTTTCCTGTATTTGCCGCGCGATGCGGAGACGGTGACGCCGGCGCCGCGCTCGCTCCTGGTGATGCCCTCGCATGGGTGGGAAGAGGTCCGGATCGATCACGAGTTCGATCTCTACGCGAAGGACCTCGAGGCGATCCGCGGCGACTTCGGATCGATCACGGTGTGCCTCTACTGGTTCGAGCACCAGGAGGAGCGCCATCGCCGCCGCTTCGAGAGCATCGGGGCCACGGTCACCACCGTGGGGCACCGCGACGACAACCCCGACTTCCTCCGCGACCTGCGCCGCCTCCTCCTCCAGCACGAGTACGTCTCGGCGAACCGCGTCCAGACGGCGACGTTCTACGCCCTCGCGCTCGGCCGGAAGTTCTTCCTCCACGGGCCGCCGGTGGGCGTCGACGCCCGCATCGATCGGACCGGGAAGCTCTTCGACGCCTGGCAGCGCCACGAGTACCCCGATCTCACCTGGGATCGATTCAAGGACGAGCCCAACCGGAAGCTCGGCGAGGACGAGCTCGGCCTCGGCTTCGTGAAGGACCCCGACGCGCTGGCGGAGCTCTTCTCGTGGAAGCCCTCGCAGGAGCGGGAGCACAGGGCTCGCCTCCGCGCCCACCACGAGCGCAAGCTCGAGAAGGCGCGGCGCGACCGGCAAGAGGTCTGGCGCGAGCGCCTCGGCAGGTTGCCCCTGTTCGACCGGCTCGTCCGCAGGCTCGAAAAGCGCTGACCACCGCGGCGGGGACGTGCTCCCCGGGCACGACCAACTATCCGGTGGCCCGGCGCGGTGCTAAGCACGCGGGGTCGCGATGACCAAGCTCGCCTTCGGAACGGAGCTGCCCGACCTCGCGGGCAAATCGGTGCTGGTGACCGGGGGCACAGGCTCCTTCGGCCGCGCGATGGTCGAGCGCCTCCTCGCCGACTTCGCCCCGCGCAAGGTGATCGTCTTCAGCCGCGACGAGCAGAAGCATTACCTGATGCAGCAGGAGCTCAAGAGCCCGCTCTTGCGCTTCTTCGTGGGCGACGTGCGCGACCGGCAGCGCCTCATGCGCGCGCTCGAGGACGTCGACGTCGTCTTCCACGCCGCGGCGATGAAGCACGTGCCGCTCGCCGAGTACAACCCGGTCGAGGCGATCAAGACCAACATCGGCGGCGCCGAGAACCTCATCGACGTCGCGCTCGAGCGGAAGGTCGAGCGGGTCATCGCGCTCAGCACCGACAAGGCGGTGAGCCCGGTGAACCTCTACGGCGCCACCAAGCTCTGCATGGAGCGCCTCTTCGTCGCCGCCAACGCCTACCGCGGCAAGGACGGGCCGCTCTTCGCCGTCGTCCGCTACGGCAACGTGGTCGGCAGCAAGGGCTCGGTCGTGCCGCTCTTCGCCGAGCAGCGCAAGCAGGGCAGGCTCACCCTCACCGATCCGACGATGACCCGCTTCTGGATTACCATGCGCCAGGCCGTCGACCTCTGCCTCCACGCGGCCGCGGCGGCGGCCGGCGGCGAGGTCTTCGTCCCGCGCATCCCGGCGTCGGACATGGCGACGCTCGCCCAGGCGATGGGCCCCGAGTGCCGGCACGAGGTCGTAGGCATCCGGCCCGGCGAGAAGCTGCACGAGATGCTGATCACCGTCGACGAGGCGCGCAACGTCCTCGACTGCGGCGACAGCTTCGTCATCGAGCCGAGCTTCACCTGGTGGAAGACGCGGCCGCACGCGGGCAAGCGCGTTCCGGCCGACTTCACCTACACGAGCCAGAACGCCCCGGATCGCCTCTCGCTCGAGGCGCTCCGCCGCCTGCTCGGAGAGCTCGGCTTCCTGCCGTGAGCGCCGAGCGCCCCTTCCTCCCCTATGGGAGGCAGAGCATCGACGACGACGACATCGCCGCGGTGGTCGCGGTGCTGAAGAGCGACTTCCTCACGCAGGGGCCCGAGGTCGACGCCTTCGAGCGCGATCTCGCCGCGGCCGTCGGCGCCCGCGACGTCGTCGTCTTCAGCCACGGCACCGCCGCGCTCTTCGCCGCCTGCTTCGCCGCCGGGATCGGCCCCGGCGACGAGGTCGTCACCTCGCCCCTCACCTTCGCGGCGTCGGCCAACTGCGCCCGCTACCTCGGCGCCCGCCCGGTGTTCGCCGACGTCGAGCCCGTCGCGGGCACGCTCGATCCCGAGGCGTTCGAGCGCGCCATCGGGCCCAAGACCCGGGCCGTGATCCCGGTGCACTACGCCGGGCAGCCGGCGCGCCTCGCCGAGATCCACGCCATCGCGGCGCGCCGCGGGATCGCCGTGATCGAGGACGCGGCGCACGCGCTCGGGGCGACCTACCGCGGGCGGCCGGTCGGCTCGGGCGAGCACGGCGCGATGGCGATGTTCTCGTTCCACCCCGTCAAGCACGTCACCACCGGCGAGGGCGGCGCCATCGCGACCAACGACGCCGAGCTCGCCGCCAAGATGCGCCTCTTCCGCACGCACGGGATCACCTCGGATCCGCGCCGGCTCACGCGCCCGTCGCCGGGGCGCTGGTACATGGAGCAGGTCCTGCTCGGGCACAACTTCCGGCTCACCGATCTCCAGTGCGCGCTGGGACGATCGCAGCTGCGCCGCCTCGGCGGCTTCGTCCGCCGGCGCCGCGAGATCGCCGCGCGCTACGACGCCGCGCTCGCCGGCAAGGCGCGGGTGAGGCCGCTGGGACGGCTGCCCGAGAGCGAGCACGCCTTCCACCTCTACGTCGTGCGCATCGACTACGCGGGGACAGGCCGCGCCAAGGTGATCGAAGAGCTCCGCGAGCGCGGCATCGGGACGCAGGTGCACTACATCCCGGTGCACACGCACCCCTACTACGAGGCCGAGGGCTGGCGGGCCGGCTCCTTCCCGGTCGCCGAGGCGCTCTACCAGGAGATCCTCAGCCTGCCGATGTACCCGGCGATGACCGACGGCGACGTCGACCGCGTGGTCGCCGCGCTCGACGAGGTGCTTCGGTGAGCGACGCCGGGCCGCGGCCTCGCGTCGTGGCGCTGGTCCAGGCTCGGATGGCGTCGACGCGCCTGCCCGGAAAGGTGCTCGCCCAAGCCGCCGGCAGGACCCTGCTCGCCCACGTGCTCGAGCGCCTCGCGCGCGCGCGCCGCGTCGACGAGGTCGCGGTGGCGACGAGCGACGGCAGCGCCGACGATCCGCTCGCCGCCGAAGCGGCCCGGCTCGGCGCGCCCGTGGTGCGCGGCAGCGAGAGCGACGTCCTCGATCGGTTTCGGCTCGCCGCCCACGAGCGCCGAGCCGACGTGGTCGTGCGGATCACCGCCGACTGTCCGCTGATCGATCCCGCCGAGGTCGATCGCGTGGTCGGCGCCTTCCTCGCCGAGCAGCCCGGCGTCGACTACGGCACCAACCACCCGCCCGAGGGCCGCCGCGTCGCGCTCGGTCAGGCCGTGGAGGTCTTCTCGAGGGCGGCGCTCGAGCGCGCCGCCGCCGAGGCGCGGAGCGCGCACGAGCGCGAGCACGTCACGCCGTTCCTCTACCAGGAGCCGGGGCGGTTCCGCGCGCGGGTGTTCTCGCCCGCGGGGCCGGATCACAGCGCCATCCGGCTCACCGTCGACACGCCGGAGGACCTCGCGGTCGTGCGCGCGGTGCTCGAGGCGGTCGAGGGCCTGACCGACGGGTACGCGTTCGAGGCGGCGCTCCGCGTCCTCGCCGATCGCCCGGAGCTCGCCGGCCTCAACGCCGGCGTGCGGCAGAAGAGCTTCCGCGAGGCCGCGGCGACGGCGAAGCCCAGCCCGGGGGCCGCGCCGCCCATCGTCGTGCGCGCCGACGCCGGAGCGACGATCGGCGCCGGCCACGCCATGCGCTGCCTCGCGATCGCCGAAGCCTGGCGGCGGCTCGGCGGCGCGGTCACGCTCGCCTCGGCGCAGCTGCCGGCAGCGATCGGCGACCGCTTCACCGCCGCCGGCGCGACGCTCGCCCCGCTCGGTGCCGTCGAGCCGGGCTCGGCCGCGGATGCCCGAGCGACGCTCGCGGTCCTCGAGCGCGAGACCGCGAGCGTGCTCGTGATCGACGGCTACGCGTTCGGGAGCGGGTTCCTCGAGCAGGTCGGCGGCGGGGAGCGCTTTACCGTGCTCGTCGACGATTCCATACTGCCGGCCGCCCCCGTGGACCTGCTGCTCAACCCCAACGCCGGCGCCCGATCCGAGCTCTACGCCGAGAGCCGCGCGCGCGTCCTCGCCGGCGCCTCGTTCGCCCTGCTGCGAGGCGAGCTCGCCCGCGCGGTCCCGCCGGTGCGCGACTTCCTGGCCCGACCGCTCTCGTTGCTCCTCACGTTCGGCGGCGCCGATCCGCTCCGGCTCACTGCCCGCGCCGCGCGCGCCGTCCTGGCGACGCCTGCGCTGGCGAGCGCGGTCTCGCTCACGGCGGTCATCGGCCCCGCCGCGCCGGACGCGCCGGAGCTCGACGCGCTCGCCGCCGCGGCGCCGGCCGGATCGGTCCGCGTCCTCCGCGATGTTCGCGCCATGGCCGAGCTCCTCGCGAGCACCGATCTCGCGGTGGCCGCCGCGGGCGGCACCTCGTGGGAGCTGGCGCGGATGGGCGTGCCGATGCTGCTCACGACGGTCGCCGACAACCAGGTCCCGGTGTCCGAAGCGCTCGTCGCCGCCGGCGCGGCGAGGAGCCTCGGCCCAGCCGCGCGGCTCGACGACGCGGGCCTCGCCGCCGCGATCGCCGACTTCGTCTCGGCGGGCGCGGACGCGCACCGCGCCATGTCGGCCGCCGGATCGGCGCTCATCGACGGCCGCGGCGCCGAGCGCGCGGCCGCGGGCATCCTGGCGCTCGTTCGAGCGCGCGACACCCCTCGAGAGCACGACGGAGCGCGAGCATGAGCGCGACGGCATCGATCTCCATCGGCGCGCGGCGCGTCGGGCCGGGCTCGCCCTGCTACGTCATCGCCGAGGCGGGCTCCAACCACGACGGCAAGCTCGACCAGGCGCTGCGGCTCATCGACGCGGCGGCCGAGGCGGGCGCGGACGCGGTCAAGTTCCAGAATTTCCGCGCCGCAGGGCTCTACCCGCCGAACGCCCGACAGAGCGACTACCTGGGCGATCCTCGCAGCATCTACGAGATCATCCGCGCGATGGAGATGCCGCCGGCGTGGCTGCCGCGCCTGCACGAGCACGCGACCGCGCGCGGGCTGGCCTTCCTCTCGTCGACCTTCGACGAGGCCTCGGTCGACCTCGTCGATCCGTTCGTCGACGCGTTCAAGTGCGCGAGCTACGAGATGACCCACACGCCGCTGCTCCAGGACATGGCGCGCCGCGGCAAGCCGGTGCTCCTGTCGACCGGAACGGCGACGCTCCCCGAGGTGGGCGCGGCGATCGCGGCGGCGCGCGCGACCGGCAACGAGGCGCTGGTGGTGCTGCAGTGCACCGCGTCGTACCCGGCTCCCCTCGAGAGCCTCGACGTCCGCGCGCTGGTCACGATGCGCGAGACCTTCGACGTGCTCACCGGCCTCAGCGATCACTCGCGCGAGCCATTCGTCGCGGCGATGACCGCGGTGGCGCTCGGCGCCGTGGTGATCGAGAAGCACTTCACCCTCGACCGGCGCCTCCCCGGCCCCGACCACCCCTTCTCGATCGAGCCGGACGAGCTCGGCGAGATGGTCCGGCACGTGCGCGAGGTCGAGCGCGCGCTCGGCACCGGCCGCAAGGAGGTGCACGCGGTCGAGGGCGAGCTCCGCGGATTCGCGCGCCGGAGCATCTTCTCGACGCGCCCGATCGCCGCCGGCGAGGCGTTCAGCCGGGAGAGCACCGCGGTGCTCCGCTGCGGCAAGCTCCCCGCCGGGCTCGAGCCGGTCCTCCACCCCGCGCTCCTCGGCCGGCGCGCGGCGCGCGAGATCCCGGCCCACCGCGCCATCGTCGCCGAGGACCTCGAGCCGCTGCCGGGGAACGCCAGACCGCGGCCGACCGTCACGCTCCGCCGCGCGCGCACCGAGGACTGCGAGGCCGTGTGGCGCTGGAACAACGCGCCCGAGGTCCGCGAGGTCTCGCTCCGCTCCGAGCCCATCCCGCTCGAGGATCACCGGGCCTGGTACGCGCGAGTGCTGGGCGACGGGAGGAGCCACCTCTGGATCGTCGAGACCGGCCGCGCCGACGCCGGCGTGGTCCGCATCCACCCCGGCCCGTCCGTCGATCTCCTCTCGATCGCCCTCGACGCGACGCACCACGGCCAGGGGATCGGCTCCGAGGCGGTCGCCGCGGCTTGCCGCGCCTTCACCGAGGCGACCGGCCGCGGGCGTGTGGGCGCGCAGATCAAGCCGTCCAACACCGCGAGCCGCCGCGCGTTCGAGCGCGCCGGCTTCACCCTGCTGGCGACGAGCGAGGGCCAGGCGGTGCTCGAGTACGAGTGGCGCGCCGGCACGGCGCGGCTCTGATTCGCGGCGGACCGAGCGTGCGCCCCGTCCTGATGATCGCGCCGTACTTCGCGCCGCAGGCGTCGGTCGGCGCCTACCGGTCGGTGAAGATGGCCCGGCACCTCCCGGCCCGCGGCTACCGCCCGATCGTGCTCGCGGGCACCTTCCCCTCGGACGCGCGCGACGAGGATCTCCTGCGCACGCTGCCTGCGGAGGTGGTCGTGCGCGACGAGTACCTGAGCGCCCCGCTCCTCCGCGCGCGGGCGGCGGTGGCGTCGCTCGCGCGCCGGCTGTCCGCGGGCGGGCGCCCGGAGCCGCGGCAGCGACGCGGGCTCGATCCGTTTCGCGGCCTCGCGGAGCGTTACACGATCCACGCGCCGCACGCCCTCGCCGCAGCCGTGCGCCTCGGGCGCGAGCACCGCGTCGCGCTCGTCTACGCGAGCCTCGGCCCCTTCGCCGCCGCGCCCGTCGCTCTCGGCGCCGCCCGGCGCCTCGGCGTCCCCGCGGTGCTCGACCTCCGCGATCCCTGGTCGCTCCACGAGAGCGGCGGCGAGCACGCGCGGGCGAGCGTCGCCGCGCGGCTGCGCGGAGCGGCGATGCGGCGCGCCGAGGCGGCCTGGTTCCGCGGCGCCGCCGCCGTCGTCCTCAACACCGCGGCCGCGCTCGACGCCTACCGCGAGGCGTACCCCGAGCTCGCACACAAGATGTCGTTCATCCGCAACGGCTTCGATCTCGGCCTCCATCGCCCGGCCGAGGCGCCGCGCGAGCGCGGTCCGTTCCGCGTCCTGCACCTCGGCACGCTGCGGAACGACGCGCCCGCCGAGGATCTCGTCGCAGGGCTCCGGCTGCTCGTCGAGCGCGAGCGCCTCTCTCCGGCCGAGATCGAGCTCGTCCAGATCGGCCACATCGGTGCCCACGAGCGCGAGCTCGTCGACCGCGCGGGCCTCGCGGGCTACTTCAGGGTAAGAGAGCGCGTTCCCTACGCCGACGTGCTCGCCGAGATGCGGGCGGCGAACCTGCTCGTCGTCGCGCAGACGCCCGAGGTCCGCCTGCGCATCCAGGCGAAGACCTACGACTACGTCGCCTCCGGCATGCCGGTCCTCGCCATCTCGCCGAACCGCGAGCTCGACGCCATCCTGACCGCGCGCGCCGATCACCGCCGCGTCGCGCCCGGCGACGCCGAGGGCGTGGCCTCGGTGCTCGCCGGTCACCTCGAGGAGCTGCGGCGCAGCGGCCGGCTCCCGGTGCCGGCGCCGCCGCCGGCCGAGCTCTCGGCCGAGGCGGGCGCGCGCAGGCTCGGGGATCTCTTCGATTCGCTCTGCTGAGGCCGGCCGAGTCGCCAGCGCCTCACTTCTTCGTGTGCGGCCGCGGCAGCGGATCCGGCGGCGGCGGGTACTTGCGCACGGGCGGCGGCGGCGGATCGGGCGGTGGAAGCGGCCGGATGCCGGCGTCGACCGCTCCGGCGTCGGCGCCCTGCTCCTCGAGGCCGGCGTCGATCCTGGGCGCGGGGAGCGGATCCGGCGGCGGCGGGAGCGGCGCCGCGTCCGGGCCGACGACGATCGTCGGCACGGGGAGCGGGTCGGGCGGGGCGGCTGCGCCGGCTTCGACTCGCACGCGAGCGGGGCCAGGGCGAGCGTCGCCGCCGAGAGCGCGCCCCAGCGCGAGACGGCGCGCTGCGGCTGGGAGATGCGCGGCGCGATCGCGGCGCGGACGATCTCGTTCGTGGCCGCGGCGACGCGGTCCTCGAGGGTGCGGTTCGCGGCCACGACCTCCGCCGTGGTGCGTGCGGTGAAGTCCTCGAACGCGGCCCGGTCTTCCGAGCGCTTCGACCCCGCGAAATCGAGGATCGCCTGCATCCTGCGATTGCAGTCGAGGTTGACGGCGCAGGTGGTCTCGTCGGCGAGCCGCCGGAGCGCCGGCGTCATCGCGCGCGGGTAGAACGTACGCAAGAGGTGGAGCTGGTAGCCGAGGCCGAGCGTCGCGTTCATCAGGCCGTCGCAGCGGAAGTTGCGGTCGAGGAAGGCGTGCGCGAACACGCGGAAGGCCCGCTCGGCGCGCGGATCGCGGATGACGTAGTCCCACCCGAAGACGTCGCCGACGAGCCGGCCCTCGCGCGCGAGCTTCGCCTGGAGCGGCGTGCCCACGTAGATCTCGGTGCGGCAGAAGTTCATCGGCACGGCGGCGTAGTCGGCGAGGAACGCGAAGCTCTCTCGCAGCGACTCGAGCGTCGACTCGGGATCGAACACGAGCATGTTGAAGCAGGTGTAGACGTCGCGCTCGCGCAGCAGCTCGAGCGCGCGCCGGTTCTGGGCGATGTCGACGCCGCGGCCGAGGACGCGCAGCCCCTGGGTCGAGCCGGCCTCGATGCCCAGGTAGACGCGGAGCAGACCGATCTCGGAGAGGACCGAGAAGACGCGCTCGTCGACGTCGTCGGGCCGCGCCTTGACGACGACGGCGATGTCGTCGACGCCGCGGGCGCGGAGGGCGTCGCGGAGCTCGGTCACGCGGGCGAGATCGCGGGCGTGATCGCGGGTGAAGAAGTCGTCGTCGTGGAAGACGAACATCCTCGCGCCGCGCGTCCTGCGGAGGTCGGCCATCTCCTCGGCGACGTTCTCGGGGCTGCGCACACGGTACATCGGCCCGCCGGCCGACTTGAGGTAGGCGTGGATGCAGCAGAAGGTGCAGTGCCCGAAGCATCCGCGCGTGCCGACCAGGAACGCGGCGGGGATGCCGAGGTGCAGCTGCGGCTCGCCGAAGCGCTTCGGGAACGGGAGCGCGTCGAGGTCCTCGATGAGCGGCCGCGCGGGGCTGGCGACGGCCGAGCCGTCGTCGCGCCGCAGCGCCAGGCCGAGGATGCGCTCGAGCTCGCCCGGGCGCGCGCCGCGCGCGACGGCGTCGCAGAGCTCGGGCAGGGTGATCTCGCCCTCGTGGCGGACGACGGTGTCGATGGCCGGGAACGCGTCGAGCACCTCGCGCCAGGCGAAGGTCGGGAAGTGCCCCCCCGCCGTGATGTGCCCGCGGAAGCCGGACGCGCGCAGCGCCTCGGCCAGCGCGCCGAACTCCTGCGCGCGGAACTGGAAGGTCATCGACATCCCGACGAGCTCGGGCGCGCCGGCGCGGGCGGCGTCGAGGACGGCCCCCGTCTGGCCGGCGTTGTCGAAGGTCGCGAAGGTCACGCGGTGTCCGCGCGGCTCGAGCGCCGCCGCGAGGTAGCGAAGCGCCAGGTTCTCCTCGAGCTCGGCTCCCACGAGCAAGACGTGCATGTTCGCCACTCCTCTCCGGCGGCCGCGAGGGCCGCGCATCCCCGAGCGCAGCGCGTTCGCCGGGGCGCATGGCTTGCAGACGGAAGACGAGCGCCGCCCCGGAGGCGCGAGCCTCGCGGCCGCGCGCGGGGACCTCCCGGCGGGGCCGCGCGCGCCGGGCGTGCACGGCGCGTGCCCCGGGGCGCTCGCCTCGGTGGGCTCACCGCGACCGATCAGGGCGCGCGGGCGAGGAAGCCGAGCAGCGTCGCGTAGGCGATCGAGAACTTCGCGTCGTCGAGCTTCTCTTCGCGGTTCCACGTCGCCGAGACGCAGTGGCTCTTGCCCTTCCTGCCGAGCCAGGTCGTCATGTTGATCACGCCCGGCTCGGAGCCGCCCTTGTAGGCCACGGTCTCCCACTCGGACCGGCGCGCCACGCCCGGGTTGATCCGCAGCATCGGCAGATCGGCGAGTTTGGCCATGAGCGCGCAGAGCTCGCGCGTCGAGAAGAACCACTCGACGTCGAGCGCGGTGGGCTCGGTCGGGTAGGCTTCGGCCTCGGGGAGCGGCGCGCTCGCGATCTCCGCGAGCACGGCGCGGCGGACCGCCAGGTCGCCCTTGCGGAAGCGCTCGAGCGCGTCGCCGGCGCCGCCCTTGAGGCGGAACATCTCGGCCGTGGTGAGCAGCGGGCGGCTGCTCGGCGCATAGGCCTCGACCGCGGCGCGACCGACGAGGTCGATGACCGCGTCGGTCGCGGTGTTGTCGCTGATCGAGATCATCAGCGTCGCGAGCGTGTGCAGCGTCACCGGCGACTTGGCGGGCCAGTCCTGGAGCATGCCCGAGGGCAGGCTCCTCCACTCGGGCCGGAGCTCGACGACGTCGGACCAGGCGCGCTTCTTCCGGTCGATCTCGGCGCGGAGCGCGGCGAGGGCGGCGAGCTTGAACGTCGAGCCGACGCCGAGCGGCCGGTCGGGCGCGAGCGACGCCACCTCGGCCCCGTCGGTCACCACGACCACCGACACCTCGCCGGGCAGCGCGCGGAACGCATCGACCGCCTCGGCGAGCGACGCCACGCGCGTCGCGCCCGGTCTAACGAAGAGCGTGGAGAAGCGCCCGGCGTGGTCGAGGCGGACGGTCGCGATCACCGACGCTCTCTCGAACGCGACCTCGAACCCGCCTTTGTCCGAGCGGACGCCGCGGAACGCGCCCGCGTCGCGCGCGATCTCGTGCAGGATCTTCTCGATCTGAGTGACGGGCACCTTGGCGATGAACTCGGAGGTGAACCACTCGGGCGAGACGTGGGCGGCGGTGAAGAGGCGCTCCAGCGCCTTCTCCGGGGTCATCTCGGCGTCGGACATGGGGCTCCCCTTCCCGTTCGGCGGCGGCTTCGGCGACTCGACCACCATGGCCCGCCTCGGCGCGGGCGCGGCCGGCGCCGTCCGCGCGGGCGCCGCCGGCGGCGGCGCGCAGCCGGCGGCGAGCGCGAGGACGATCACGAGCGCGGTCAGGCGCGGCATCGGCGGGATGCTACTTCATCCGCGCTCCGGCGCCCGCGCGCGGCCGGCGTCGCCCGCGTCGCGTCGCGCGAGTGCGTCGGGGTCGCTCCGCGCCGCCGGGGCTTGTACGCTCGCGACGTGCGAAGCGCCGTCGCCGCCGTGGTCTGCGCCCTCTCGATCGGCGCGTGCAGCTCGGCCGACACCGACGAGAGCCCGCGCTCGTCGCCTCCGCCGCTCTGCAAGCAGGACGCCGCGCCCAAGCCCGCCACGCCCTGCGGCTTCGAGGCGGGCGCGCTCCCGTCCGAGACGCTGGGCGCCTGCACCATCCCCATCGAGCACGTGATCGTGCTGATGCAGGAGAACCGCTCGTTCGATCACTACCTCGGCCGCCTGGGCGCGTTCGGTCACGACGACGTCGACGTGCCGCCCGACGGCGCCTCGAACCCGGCCGCGACCGGGCCGGCCGTCCCGTTCCACCACCTCGACGCCCTCTGCTCGGACGACACGGCCCACTCCTGGGAGAGCAGCCACCTGCAGTGGAACATGGGCAAGAACGACGGCTTCGTGGTCACCAACGATCCCGGCGGCGAGCGCGCCATGGGCTACTACGACGAGCGCGATCTCCCCTTCTACTACGCACTCGCGAGCACGTTCGCGATCGCCGACCGCTACCACGCCGACGTGATGGGGCCGACGTACCCGAACCGCATGTACCTCTACGCGGGGACCTCGTTCGGGCTCGACCACAACGGCGCGGCGCCCTCCGGCGCGCGCTCGATCTTCCACGTGATGAACGAGCGGGGCATCTCGTGGAAGGTGTACCGCGAGGCGGAGCCGAACCTGCTCGTGTTCCTCGACGTCGCCGTCTCCAGCGCCTCGAAGCTCGTCGACCTCGGCGAGTTCGCCAACGACGCTGCGAACGGCACGCTGCCGCAGGTCTCGTGGATCGACGCCCGACCGACCGGCGGCGCGCTCGAGGACGACGAGCACCCGCCCGGCGACGTGCAGGTGGGGCAGCACCTCGTCTGGGAGCAGATCGACGCGCTCACGAAGAGCCCGAGCTGGTCGAGCTCGGTCCTCTTCCTGGTGTACGACGAGCACGGCGGCTTCTACGACCACGTCCCCCCGCCCGAGGCCTGCCCGCCCGACGACCTGCCTCCGGAGGAGCACCCCGAGCTCGGCGGCTTCGATCGCTACGGCTTCCGGGTGCCGCTCTACGTGGTCTCGCCGTTCGCGCGCGCGCACCACGTCTCGCACGCCCTCCACAGCCACGCGTCGATCCTGCGGTTCATCGAGGCGCTCTTCGGCCTGCCGGCCTTCACGCGGCGCGACGCGAACGCCGACGCGATGCTCGATCTCTTCGACTTCGAGAACCCTCCCCTCATGATCCCGCCCGAGCTCGCCGAGCCGCCGATCGACGCGGCCGCGCTCGAGGCGTGCAAGGCCAAGTACCCACCCTGACGGGGGCACCACCGCGCCGGCGTCGGCGAAATCCCCGCGCAAGAACGCAGACGATGCGTCGGCGGCGGATCCGCGATGGAAATTGCGCGCGATTTGCGCTAAACGGCTCCACACATGAGCATCGTCACGCTCCTCGACTCCGCCGGAAACACGATCGAGATCAAGAACGCCCACCTTCGCGAATGGCTTGCGACCTCGATCGCCCTCTGCAAGCCCGACAAGGTGGTCCTCTGCGACGGCAGCGAGGAGGAGAAGCGCCGCCTCACCGATCTCGCCGTGAGCGAGGGTGTGCTCACGCCGCTGAACCAGGACAAGCTCCCGGGCTGCTACCTGCACCGCTCGAACCCCAACGATGTCGCGCGGGTCGAGCAGCTCACCTTCATCTGCACGCCGACCAAGGAGGAGGCCGGGCCCACCAACAACTGGATGGAGCCGAAGGAGGCCTACGCCAAGCTCGGCAAGCTCTTCGACGGCTCGATGAAGGGCCGCACCATGTACGTGGTGCCCTACGTGATGGGGATGGTCGGCTCGCCGGCCGCGAAGATCGGCGTCGAGCTGACCGACAGCGTCTACGTCGCCCTCAACATGCGGATCATGACGCGGATGGGGGCGCAGGCGCTGCGCGCGCTCGGGACGTCGAACGACTTCAACCGCGGCCTGCACTCGGTGCTCGACTGCAACCCCGAGCGTCGCTTCATCTGCCACTTCCCCAAGGACAACACCGTCTGGAGCGTCGGCTCCGGGTACGGCGGCAACGTCCTGCTCGGGAAGAAGTGCCTGGCGCTCCGCATCGGAAGCTACCTCGGCCGCCAGGAGGGCTGGCTCGCCGAGCACATGCTCATCCTCGGCGTCGAGAGCCCCGAGGGCGAGATGACCTACGTCGCCGCCGCCTTCCCGAGCGCCTGCGGCAAGACGAACTTCGCGATGATGATCCCGCCCGAGCGGTTCAAGGGGTGGAAGATCTGGACCGTGGGCGACGACATCGCCTGGATGCGCGTGGGCCCGGACGGCCGCCTCTGGGCCGTGAACCCCGAGGCCGGCTTCTTCGGCGTCGCGCCCGGCACCGGCGCCGCGACGAACCCGAACGCGATGAAGATGATCCAGCACGACTCCATCTTCACCAACGTCGCGGTGACCAAGGACGGCGACGTCTGGTGGGAGGGCAAGGACGGCCCGGTCCCCGACGAGCTCATCGACTGGCAGGGGCGGCCCTGGAAGAAGGGCTCGACCGAGAAGGCCGCGCACCCGAACTCGCGCTTCACGACGCCCGCGTCGAACAACCCGGTGAAGAGCCGGTTCGCCGACGATCCCGAGGGCGTGCCCATCAGCGCCATCATCTTCGGCGGCCGCCGCGCCACGACCGTGCCGCTGGTGATGCAGGCCTTCAACTGGACGCACGGCGTCTTCATGGGCGCGACCATGGGGTCCGAGACGACGGCGGCGGCGGTGGGCAAGGTCGGCGTCGTCCGGCGCGATCCTTTCGCGATGCTCCCGTTCTGCGGCTACCACATGGGCGACTACCTCGCGCACTGGCTCGAGATGCAGAGCGTCATCCAGTACCCGCCCAAGGTGTTCCTCGTGAACTGGTTCCGGCGGGGCAAGGACGGGAGCTTCCTCTGGCCCGGCTTCGGCGAGAACATGCGCGTCCTCAAGTGGATCGTCGATCGCGCGCGCCTGCGCGTGGGCGGCCAGGAGACGCCCTTCGGCTGGGTCCCGCGCGCGGGCGATCTCGATCTCTCCGGGCTCAACATCGCGCCCGAGACGGTGAACGCCGCCACCGAGGTGCTCCTCGACGAGTGGAAGGTCGAGCTCGAGTCGCAGCAGGAGTTCTTCGAGATGCTCGGCGACCGCCTGCCCAAGGCGCTCGAGCTCCAGCGCGAGCTCTTCCTCTCGCGCATCGATACGCTCCGCAAGCGCAACTGGAAGCAGGGCGCGGCGTAGGGTCTTCAGACCTCACCCCCCAGCCCCCTCTCCCTCGCGGGAGAGGGGGTGTTCCTTCAGGGAGAGGTGCGAAAAGACGAGGGCGCGGTCATGCACGCTCGAGCGCCGCCGCCGCCGCGCGAGCCTTCGCGCGGCCGCGCCCGCGGGCGCGCAGCGAGGCGTAGGCGCGGAGATCGAGCGCGGCGCCGCGCGCCCAGCGGCGCATCAGCGGGACGACGACCTGATCCCACGCCGGCGAGAGACGGAGGGCGAGGAAGTCGGCGAAGAGCGCGTCGAGCTGCGCCTCGAGCTCCTCGACGAGGCGCATCCGCTCGTAGAGGGCCTCGTACTTGTCGCCTTCCGCCTCGAGCTGCGCCGGCACCTTGAGGCCGCCCTTCGCCAGCTCGTCGGCCTTCATCAGCCACGAGAACTCGTGCTCGCCGTGGACCATGCGCAGGCGCGCCTCGCGCGGGAGCTTGCCCTGGCGGAGCGCCTCCTTCGCTTCCGGCGACGTGGAGGGCGTCGGGCCCTTGAGGCGGCTCTCCTCGCCCTCGGCCGCGAGCGTGAGCTGCGCCTCCATCCAGAGCGCGCAGCCGTCGGCGCCCGTCGGCGCGAGCTGGGTCTCGTTCACCTCGCTCTCGAACCACAGCCAGAGGAGCAGCTCGCGGCCGAGGAAGCGGTTCGCGTCGACGAGCTCGACGAGGTCGGTCACGGCGCCTCCGCGAGCGAGGTCGGCTCGAGCGCCGCGAAGGCCTGGCCGAGGCCGGGCTCTCGCCGGTGGGTGGCCGTCCCCGGGCTCTCCACGAGCAGCCGGAGGCGGAACGTCTTCTCGAAGAGCTCTTGCACGAGCTCGTGCATCCTCTTCGCATGGCTGAAGAAGCAGGCCACGTTCGTCTGCAGGTTCCAGACGAGATCGACGCTGGTCGTGCGCGGCACCAGCCGGTGCCGGAGCTTCTTCACGACGGCGGTCTTCAGATCCGACTTCGCCTTGCGGCCGAGGCGCTCGAGGCCCTTCCGCTCGAGGAGCGCGCGCTCGGCGTCGCGGAGGTGCGCCTTGAGCAGCGGCCCCGGCACCACCCAGGCGTCGACGCGCATCGCGAGCACGACGTACTCGTTGAAGAACACCTTCTCGTGGTCGAGCTCGGTGTCGAACGGATCCTCGAGGCTCGCCCATCCGTGGCGGCTGGTCACGTCCTCGTCGGGCGAGAGGGGCTGGAGCGCGTTGGCGCGGATCCGTTTCATGCTGGCGCCGGCCACGTCGTCGGGGACGTCGCCCACGACGAAGAAGCGCGAGTAGGTGAGGCTGCCTCGTAGAGCTCCCAAGGTGCCGCGGGCGTACGGGCTTTGCGGCGGGGGCGCAAGAGCGCCGCGCTGCGGAGACACGCCGGGTCGAGCGCACGCGCGGGGCCGGCGCGCTTCCTCCCTCGCCGCCGTGCGGCTAGGCTGCCCCTGGAGGAGTCATGCGCGTCACCTTGGGCCGAGCTCTCGCCGCCGTCGCTCTCTCGCTGATCGCGGGGCCGCTCGCCTGCGCCAAGTCCGTGTCCTCGCTGGGCGGAGGCGGGGGCGGAGGCGGCGTCGGCGGCGATCCGACGGGCGGGTCGACGACGAACGCCACGACCGGCACCCAGAGCTCGGGGACGACGTCGTCGGGCTCGACGACCTCGACGTCGGTGACCACCGGCTCGGGCGGGACGACGACGTCGACGACGAGCGCGACCGGGACGACGTCGAGCACCACGACGAGCGTCACCTCGACCTCGAGCGGCGGCGGCGTCTGCGACAACACGGGCGACTGCACCACGTGCGCGGACTGCGCCTCGGCCGGCGGGTGCTCCGCCGAGCTCGACGCCTGCGGCAACAGCATCGACTGCCTCGACTACTACGACTGCATCTTTCCCTGCGCGCAGAACGACGTCGCCTGCTTCGACGCCTGCGCCTCGATCTACCCGACCGGCGCGCAGATCTACTACGACTACGCGTTCTGCGTCGTCTGCGGCGAGTGCTACTCCGACTGCGACGGCGCCGGCTCCGGCTGCTGAAGAGGTGTCGGACATTCGTCCGAGCAACGCCTCTCGACGCCCGAGGTCCGACGCCTCTTCAGCTCCGGGGGCGCGGGTGCAGAGCCCCCGCTCGCGACGCCGCCGCGATCAGCGCCAGGGACGGCTGAGCACCTGGCGCATCCGCTCGAGGCGCTGGGCGCGCTCGAGGGTCCGGTCGCCCCAGGCGATGAGGAGCAGCGGGAGCTCCTGGCGCAAGGTGGCGAGCACGGCGCGCCGCTGCACCTCGGGGTCGATGTGCCCCTCGTCGATCAGCTCGGCGAAGGCGAGCGCGAGGATCACCTCGTCGCGGGTGAGGAGGCTGTACTCGTCGGCCTCGCCCGCGGCGGCGACGGCCTCGGCGCTGGTCGCCTCCCAGTCGGCGTCGGCGACCTCCCAGCGCGCGAGGAGCTCGGCGAGGAGCGTCATCGTGCTCGCGTCCGGGTGCTCGTCCCTCCAGTCGCGATAGAGCGCCAGGGTCTCGTTGCCGGTCTCCGAGCCGAGCGGCGCCCCGTCGTCGTCGACGTCCCAGAAGAACGCGTCCGTCAACGCGGCGGCCGCGCGCGGATTGGCGTCGTCACGTGCCAGGGGCTCGCGGTCGTCGCTCATCTCGGTTCACGGCATCCTAACCGGAACAGAACACCGGCCGTGAGGCCGGTGTTCCTGAGCCGCGCGCGTGAGCGCGCGGGCGTCAACGCCGCGGTTCCGACAAGCCGCAAGCTCCTCGGCGCGCGTGAGCGCGCGGGCGTCAACGCCGCGGTTCCGACAAGCCGCAAGCCCCTCGGCGCGCGTCGGCGCGCGGGCGTCAACGCCGCTCTTCCGACCCCGCATCGAGCTCCTCGGCGCGCGCGATGCGCAGCGAGTTGGTCGCGCCCTCCGCGGTGTGCGTGCCGAAGAGCACCACGAGCGCGTCGGCGGGCGCGGCGAAGCGCTCCTCGACGACGCGGGCGCCCGCGGCCGCGAGGAGCGCGGCCGACGAGGACGCCTCCACGGCGAGCCTCGGGACCACGCCCCAGTAGAGCGCGAGCTCGCGGCAGGTCGACTCCTCGGGCGTGAACGCGAGCACCGGCGGGCGCGGGCGCTCGTCCGAGAGGCGGCGCGCGGTGCGGCCGCTCCGGGTGAAGGTCACGATGGCGCGGGGTGCGACGTCGCGCGCCGCATCGGCGGCGAGCCGCGCGAGCACGGCCGTGAAGTCGCCGGGCGCGCTCGCGATCCGGACGGGGCGCGCGAACGGGTAGAGCACCTCCTCGGTCGTCTCGGCGATCGATCCCATCCGCCGCACCGCCTCGACCGGGAACTTGCCGACGGCGGTCTCGCCCGAGAGCATGAGCGCGTCGGTGCCGTCGAGGACGGCGTTGGCGACGTCGGTGACCTCGGCGCGGGTGGGCAGGGGATTGTCGGTCATCGACTCGAGCATCTGCGTCGCGGTGATGACCAGCTTCCCGGCGCGGTTGGCGCGCTCGATGATGAGCTTCTGGTGCGCCGGGATCATCTCGAGCGAGACCTCGACGGCGAGGTCTCCGCGCGCGACCATCAGCCCCTCGGCGGCGGCGACGATCTCGTCGAGGTGCTCGATCGCCTGGGGCTTCTCGATCTTGGCGACGATGGGAACCACCCGTCCCTCGGCGCGCATGAGCGCGCGGAGGTCCTCGACGTCGGCGCCGCGGCGGACGAACGAGAGCGCCACGAAGTCGACGCCGAGCCGGAGGGCGAAGCGCGCGTCGCCGCGATCCTTGTCGGTCATCGCGGAGGCGGTGAGCGTGGCGCCGGGCACGTTGATGCCCTTGTGCGACGAGAGCACGCCGCCGGCGACGACGTCGGCGATCACGTCGTCGCCGCGGACCTCGCGGACCTTGATCGCGATTTTGCCGTCGTCGAGGAGGATCGCGAGCCCGGGACGCACGTCGCGCGGCAGCGCGGCGTACTCGGTCGAGACCACCCCGTCGGCGCCTTCGACTTTGCGCGAGGTGATGACCAGCGTCGACCCCGTCGGCACCTCCATGCCGCCGTCCTTCACCTTGCCGATCCGGATCTTCGGGCCCTGCAGGTCGGCCAGCACCGCGACGGGGCGCCCGGCCTTCGCCGACGCGGCGCGGACGCGCGCGTACGCGGCGGCGTGCTGTTCCTGCGTACCGTGCGAGAAGTTCAGGCGCACGGCGTCGAGGCCGGCGTCGATGAGCTCCTCGAGCACGCCGGGGCGCGTCGAGGCGGGGCCGAGGGTCGCGAGGATCTTGGTGCGGCGCATGGTCTCTCCTGGTCGCGGGACCCGAATGCTTCGGCGATCCTCGGGCCCGCGGCAACCGTCGCGGCGCGCCCATCGCTTGCCGGCGCCCGGCGCGGTATCCTGGGCGCGAGTTGAGCACGCCCGGCAAGCCTGCCAAGACTCTCCCCATCGGCGACGCCGAAGCGATCGCGCAGTCCGTCCGCGCGCGGCTCGCCGCCCGCAAGCCGTTCCTCGTGGTGCTCTCCGGCGCGGACGTGGGCGTGCGCTTCCGGATCGAGGGTGCGTGCACCACCGGGCGCGCTCCGACCTGCGACCTCGTCCTCCACGACGACCGCGCGAGCGGCCTCCACGCGCGCTTCGAGGTGCGGGGCAACGACGTCTACGTCGTCGACCTCGGCTCCACGAACGGCACGCTCGTCAACGATCGCCGCGTCGAGGAGTCGCCGCTCTGCCCCGGCGACAAGATCTTCGTCGGCTCCACGGCGATGCGCCTCGAGTGGCAGGACGCCGTCGAGCAGGGCTACCACGACGAGCTCGAGCGGATGCTCTCGGTCGACGAGCTCACCGGCTTGATGTCGAAGCGCCGCTTCGACGCCGAGGGCGCGACGCTGGTCGCCGGCGCGCTGCGCGAGGGGCGCGCCGTCGCGGTCCTGATGATGGACCTCGACGGGATCAAGAAGATCAACGACACCCACGGCCACGCCTTCGGCGCCTACTGCATCGGCGAGGCCGGAGGGCTCATCGGGAGGGTCGTGGGCGAGCGCGGGATCGCGACGCGCTGGGGAGGCGACGAGTACTCGGCGGTGCTCCCGGGCCTCGGCGTCGACGCCGCCGCCGCCGTCGGCGAGGAGATCCGCGCCGCCATCGGCGGGCACCCCTTCGTCCGCGAGCGCATCCGCCTCGAGCCGGGCGTGAGCATCGGCGTCGCCGCCGGTCCGGCGCAGGGCGCGAGCCTCGAGGACCTCCAGCACCGCGCCGACGAGGCGCTCTACCGGGCCAAGCGCGCCGGCAAGAACCGCGTCAGCACCTGACGAGGCGACGTCAGAAGCGCGCGCGCGCCGCCCCGCCCACGAGCCCGGGCGCGGCCAGCGGCTTGAAGGAGATGTCGAGCGGCGTCGGGATCGGCGTCGGCGCCGGCGGCTTGTCCGCTCCGCGCGGCGAGGCCGGCGCGCCGGGCTCGTCGAAGACGAAGAGCGCCGCGGCGACGACCCCGCCCGCGATCGCGCCGCCGAACATGGCGATCGAGGCGGTCCGCCAGCCGTCGCGCGAGCGCTGGGCGTCGTGGTAATCGTCGAGGTCCGACTGCGGCACGTTCGCCTGCTCGCTGGCGTCGAGGATCGACACCGCGCGCCGCTCCTCGGCGTACGACACCGCGGCGAAGACGCCGCCCGCGACCGCGGCCGACACCGCAAGCCCGGCGATCGCGTAGGAGGCCACGCGCTGCCCGGTGGGCTCGAGCTTCACCGGGAGCTGGCGCTTCTCGCCGCGCACGAGCTCGACCTCCTGCGCGAAGGGACGATGCCCTCGACGCGTCACCGCGACGAAATGCCGGCCCGGGGTGACGTCGAGCGGCAGCGCGAGCGGGAGGCGCCCGGCGGGGCGGTCGTCGAGCACGAGATCGGCCCCGTCGCCGCCGGGAAAGCCGAGCTGTGCGGGGACCTCGCGCAGCGGCACCTCGACGAGCACGGTGAGGCCCTCGATGGCGCGCACCTCCTTGTCCTCCACGAGGTGGCCTTCGGCGCTGACGCGGACGCGGTGCTTGCCCGGCGCTACCTCCTGCACCAGCGGCGCCGGGCGCTCCTGCCCCGCGTCGAGCGCGACGTTGGCGCCGTCGACCGAGGCGACGATGAGCCGGGTCCGCGCCTCGCGCACCGCGGCGGCCGGCGGGGCCTTCTGCGCGTCGTCGGCCGCGAGCTTGGCGGCGGCGGGCTCGAGCTCGATGAGCGCCTGCGTGGCGTCGGCGCGGCGCCCGCCCTCCGGGACCTTGTCGAGGTAGGCGCGGTAGTGCTCGATCGCCTTCTTGAGGTGCTCGGCGTCGCTCGAGGCGACGAACTGGCGCCGGTGCGCCTGCGCCATCGAGAAGAGGATCCCCGGCCGCGGATCGGCGCGGTACGCCTCGTCGAACGCGGCGAGCGCCGTCACGTAGTCGCCCTTGGCGTACGCCTGCGCCCCGGCGCCGAAGAGCTTGCGCGCGAGGTCCGACTGCGCCGCGGGGCGCGGCCCCTCCGGCGGCGGCTGCTGCGCGCGGGCCTCGGGGATCCCCGCCCCGCCGAGCGCCAGCGCCAGCGCGAGGGCGATCGGCCCACTCCTCCGCCTCACGGGTGCACCGCCTCTCCGCGCCAGATCGAGGTGCGCTCGGGGCCCGCCACCGCGACGTCGTCGACGCCATCGCCGTCGAGGTCTCCCGCGGCGACGAGGTGTCCGCCCTCCACCGCGATCGCCGGCGCGGCCGATGCGGCCAGCCCGCCCGAGGCGCCGCGATCGGCGAGGTGAACGCCGTCCTCGAGGAGGAGCGCGAGCTCGAGCTCCCTGTCGGCGTCGGCCTGGAGCACCGCGACGTCGAGCACCGCCGCGCCGCCCGGCGCCGCGATCCGCACCGGCGCGCCGAGGGCTCCGGCGCCGCCGTTGTCGAGCACCAGGACCTCCGAGCCGGCGAGCACCACGACGTCGCGATCGCCGTCCCGATCCAGATCGGCGGCCACGAGGCGGCCGTTGGGCGACGGCGTCCCTTCGAAAACCTCGACGCGCCGGAACGAAGCACCGAGCGGCGCCGGCGGATCGATCGCCCAGTGACGGCCCGCCTGCACCACCGCGCGCGCGATGGCCACGACCGCCCCATCGCCGCCCTCGGCGGGCGCGACCAGCACCAGCTCGTCGACCCCGTCGGCGTCGAGATCGACGGTGGCGATCGCCGACTCGGACCAGAGGACGCCCGGAGGGAGCGGATCGCTCGGCGCGGCTTCGACGAGATCGAGGCGCGCCTCGCCGACCGAAGGCACGAGCCAGAGCCGCTCGGATCCGTCGGTGTCCGAGGCCTTGGTGAGCGCCGCGACGTCCGGGTGATCGTCTCCCGTCAGCTCGCCCAGGACGAGGCGCTCGGGGAAGTCGGCCACGAGCTCGAGCAGGTCCTGACGCGTCATCACGAACGGCGAGCGGAGGAGCCGATCGCTCCGGCCGGCGAAGCCCCCGAAGCTGAAGAACCCGTCGGGCGAGAGCGAGATCGCCTGCAGATCCGTGATGCCGTCGAGGATGCCCTGGGTCGGCGTGTCGCCCGGACCGATCTGCTGGATCGCATCGAACCGGCCCATGCTGAGCGGAGGCTCGGGCGCGCCCGCAGACCGGCCGAAGAGGATCGAGACCGAATCGCCGAGCCCGGCGAGCGGCTCGCCGCCGCCCGCGGCGCGCTCGCCGAGGGCGAGGTCGAGCACGAGATCGCCGTCGAAGTCGCCCGGCGCCAAGCTCACCACCGGGCCCGTCGTGGGGACGAGGTACGGGTTCAGCTTGCCGTCGCCGACGCCGTTGTAGAAATGGACGCCGCTCGCGGCGTTCGAGCCGGCGACCACGTCGGGGACGCCGTTGGCGTTGAAGTCGGCGATCACCGCCTCGGTCCACGCGCCGCCGGAGATCGCCGCGGCGACGCCGTAGCCCGCCGGCCCCAGGCCGCTCACCCGCACCGACGTCGCATCGACCCAGTCGGGCGCTCCGTCGCCGTCGAGATCGCCGAGCGCGAGCGGCAGCGGCGCTGGGATCGCCGGGTAGCTCGCGAACGCGTCGTCCGGCACCGCCGGCGGCAGCTCGGCCGCGTTCGAGTGGAACGAGCCGTCCCCGAGGCCATAGGCGACCTCGATCTCGGGACAGCCCGCGCAGCCCGCCGCCTCGACGACGAGATCGAGGTGACCGTCGCCGTTCAGGTCGTGGAGCAGAGGTCCGCGCTCGACGGTCGCGCCTGCGGGCAAGGCGATGGCGTGGAGGGGCTCCTGGTCGTTCCAGATCACCTCGTCGGCCGCCGTGACGCGGCACGGCGTGTAGACGCGCACCGTCGACGAGCTCCGGAACGCGAGCGCGAGCTCCTCGCAGGGCGAGCTCGCCGGGTCCTCGTCGATCGACCCGATGCGGACCTCGCCCGCGAGCTGGCTCGGCCCCGCCGGAAGCGCCGCCAGCGACTTCAGCGTCGTCCCGTCGGCGTACGCGATCGCCGACGTTCCGATGGCGGTGGCGACGATCACCAGCTCGTCGCCGGGGAGCGCCGGGATCACCTCCATCAGGTAGGCGCGCACCTCCTCGAGCTGGCCGTTGGTCAGCACCGGGTAGGCCGTCGGGAAGAGACCGGGCGCCGCGGTGCCCAGGTTGGTGACGATGCCGTTCCCGACCGGGGTCACGAGATCGAGGCGGCCATCGCCGGAGAGATCCCCGGCCGCGGGCACGGCGCCGAACCTCGACTCGATGGGGAAGCTCGGGGCCGCGATGGGCTCGCCGCCGGCGCCGAAGTAGTGGAGGTCCATCTGGTGCTCGCCGGCGACGACGAGCTCTCCGCCGCGGTCCCCGTCGAGGTTGGCGATCGAGAGCTCGCGCGCGCCCGGCGCAGCGATCTCGGCGGTCTGGGCGAAGCGGCCGGTGGAGGAGCGGCACAGGCCGTCGGCGCCGCAGCCCATCCAGGACGGGCACGCCGGCGTCCCGCCCGGCTCGCAGGTGTAGCGGCAGGCGTTCGGCGCCTCGGTGGCGCACGACGTCCCAGGCTCGACGGCGTGGGTGTCGCAGTCCTCGCCGAGCTCGACGTCGACGACGCGGTTGCCGCAGGCGCCGTCGTCGAGCGACGGCAGCTCGGCGCAGGCGGCGGCGAGCGTGGTCGCGCCGACCAAGACGAGCGCGAAGCAGCGACGCCGGCCTCGCGATCGGGCGGCGACCGCGCGGCGCATCAGTACTCGAGCTCCGACGGGAGCGGCTGGCCCGGCGCACGGGCGGGCAGGGGCACGAGCGCGACGGTGATCTCGGTGTCCTCGGACGGGGTCACCTGCACCTCGACCGGCTTGTGGCGCGGTGCTCGGAGCGTGAGCGCCAACCGCGCCGTGCCACGCGCGAGCCGGATCGGCCCCGGCGCGGTGCCGATCTTCGTCCCCCCGAGGTAGACGTCGGCCTGCTCCGGGGTCGAGCGCACGGTGAGGTCGATGGTACCCGGCATCGCGGGCGGCGCCGAGGAGCTGGGCGCAACCGAGACCGGCGCCGGCGCGATCGCCGCCGCGGCGCTCGCCCTCGCGTCGGAGGACGGCGCCCCGGCCGGCTCCGCGGGCGCTTGCGCCCCGCCGCGCACCAGCATCGCGACGACGCCGAAGGCCAGCGAGGCAGCGCCGGCGCCGATCGCCCAGCGCATGGCAGGGCGGCGCGGGGCGGCCAGCTCTGCGCCGGAGGCGACGGCGCGCGAGCCCGCGCTGGCCCCGTTCGATCGCGTGGGCGAGCCCGCGCCCCCGACGATGGCGTCGAGCTCCTCCGGCGCGAGCGTCGGCGCTTCCATCGCGGCCCGCGAGCGCTCCGAGATTCCGGCCGCTCTTTGCAGGGCGCCGGGCAGGAGCAGGGGCGGGCCACCGTGCCCCGACGCGATGGCGCGCGCCGACGCCTTTCGAGCTCGGCGAGCGCAGCCGCCATGGTCGCCGGCCGCTTCGCCGGATCCTTCTCGAGGATGTGCAGGATGGTCGCGTCGAGATCGGCGAGATCGGGGCGCGACGCGGAGAGCGGAGGCGGCGCGGCGTGCACGTGCTGCACCAGGAGGTCCATCACCTCGCCCGCGAACGGCCGGCGGCCGGCGAGCGCCTCGTGCACCATGATCCCGAACGAGTAGACGTCGGTCCGGTGGTCGACCGCGCGGCCGCGGCACTGCTCGGGCGACATGTACTCGGGCGTGCCCATGGGGGCGCCGGTGCGCGTCTTGCTCAGCCCCTCGCCCGCCGAGAGGAGCTTGGCGATGCCGAAATCGAGCAGCTTCACGAACGGCTGCCCGTCGACGTCGATGGTGACGAACACGTTCTCGGGCTTGAGATCGCGGTGCACGATGCCGACCGCGTGCGCCGCCGAGAGCGCCCGCGCGACGGCGGCGAGGATCGGGAGCGCGGCCTCGAGCGCGAGCGGCCCCTCGGCGCGGATCAGGGCGTCGAGGGTCCTGCCCTCGAGCAGCTCCATCGCGTAGTACTGCCGCCCGTCGTCGACCCTCCCGAAGCCGAAGATGTCGACGATGTTGCGGTGGCGGATCTGGTTCACCGCGCGCGCCTCGTCGATGAAGCGCGCCACCATCGGCGGGCTCGACGAGTATTGCCGCGAGAGCAGCTTCAGGGCGACCGCCTTGCCGATGACGGGCTGAACCGCCGCATACACCGTCCCGAACCCGCCGGCGCCGAGCTTCCGCTCGATCCGGTACTCGCCGACCATCTGCCCGGGCAAGAGCTCGCGATCCCCTCCGGCCGCCGCGTCGTCGTGCTCGGCGCCGGCGGCCACCGCGTCGGCGAGCAGCAGCGCGCCGTCGTTCGGGCAAAGCGCGGTGCCTTCGTCGAAGTGCTCGCGGCAGGTGGGGCACGTGGCCATGAGCGTCCGCAGGATACCCCACACCGGGCGGGGCGCGCGCTCCGCGACCGCGCGCGGGGCCTGCGCGATCGATCGTCGTCAGGGGTGGCGGCGCCGCTGCCACGCCGCGAGCGAGGGCCGCGTGCGCGGCCGCAGCGACTTGGCCGACGCTGTCGTGTCGAGCGACGCCTCGGCCAGCACAGGAGCCAGGGCCGGATCGACGTTCTTGATCGCCACAACGCGGTCGACACGCCGCTCGATCCAGACGGGCTCGCCGTCGGCCGCGATGCCCGCGCGGGGCTCGAGGCCGTCGGCCGTCGCGCCGTAGAGGTGCCAGAGCGCGACTTCCACGTGCGCGGCCGCGGACTCGTCGTCCCAGACCGACGCCCACGAGGTGCCGAACGCGCCGGTGTCCTCGTCGTGCACGAAGAGGGCGCGGTCGCCGTCCCAGGTTGGCCGCACCTCGTCGACGCCGCCGAGCCCCGGCGTGCCGGCGAGCGGCAGCACCAGGAGGTACGTGTACCAGGCTCCCAGCGAGTCCCAGTCGACGGCGGTGAGGCGCGGCGCCAGCGTCGCGGGCACGTCGTCGAGCCCGACCGCGACGGCGCCGTCGGCGAAGTCGAGATCGAGCACGCGCTCGGTCGTGTCCGGCGGCCGCGTGGTGAAGAGGTCGTCCTCGATCACCCAGAAGTACGGCGGATCGTGGACGGGGCGCGGCGACGCGACCGTCGCGCCCACGAGGTTGTGCGCGCAGTACTCCACGCCGTGCGAATAGGCGAACGCCGGGTACGCCAAGAAGAACGGCGGCGCGCCGCCGTCGAGCAACAGCGTCGCGGACTGGTCGCGCAGCGACGAGAAGAATCGCGACCAGTCCAGCTCGTCGAGATCGACCCCGTACTCCCGCCGCATCACGAAGCGAGCCTCGGCCAGGCTGGCGTCCCCCTCGACGACCGCGCGCCGCGCCATGAGCTCGTCGGTCGTCGCCGCCCCGTCGTCGTACGCGGCGAGACCGAAGTGCTGATCCTGCAGCGCGTGGACGTGCTCGTGAACGATGACCGACTCGGGCACGTCGCCCACGAGGACGATCTCGTTCGTCTCGTACGAGTACGTCCCCGCGACCCAGCTCGACGAGCTCCCCAGCGTCGCCCGGACGTCGAGGTCGGGCCCGAAGAAGCCGAGGCGGCCGTACGTCTCGTGGAGCTCGGCGATCTCCTCGTCCGAGACCGCATCGGCCGCCGCCTGCTCGCTGGACGCGAACTCGTCGGGCGTGAGCCGCGTGACGCGGACGTCCTCGAGCCACTCGAGCTGGCGCACCCGCTCGGCCCACTCCCAGTACTCGATGGCGGAGCCGGCCGATTCGCCGCACCCCGTGACGCAGAGGAGCATGCCCGTCGCCGCGAGCAGGGTGACGCGCCAAGAAAGCACCACGAGACGAAGCTACCACCCGCGGCCGCGACCGTCTGCCGGCGCACGCGGCCGACGCCGCGCTTGCGCCCGGCGCGAGCGCGCCCGACGCTGTCGGCATGGGACGGCTCGTCGACGGCAAGTGGAGCACCGCCTGGTATACGCCCGACGCGGAGGGGCGGTTCGTGCGCGGCGAGACGTTCTTCCGCGATCGCGTCAGCACCGACGGGGCGACGCGGTTCGCGGCGGAGGCGGGCCGCTACCACCTCTACGTGTCGTACGCGTGCCCGTGGGCGCACCGGACGCTCATCCTCCGCGCGCGCAAGCGCCTCGAGGACGCCGTCTCGATCTCGGTCGTCGACCCGTTCATGGGTCCCGACGGCTGGGCCTTCAGCGAAGGCCCCGGCTGCACGCCCGACACGGTGAACGGCGCCTCGTTCCTGCGCGACGTCTACCTCGCGGCGCGCCCCGACTACACCGGACGCGTGACGGTGCCGGTGCTCTGGGACAAGAAGGAGGGGACGATCGTCAACAACGAGTCGCGCGAGATCGTGCGCATGCTCGACACCGCCTTCGACGCGTTCGGCGACGCCGAGGTCACGCTGTGGCCCGAGCCGCTGCGCGCGCGCATCGACGAGGTCATCAGCGCCATCTACACGCCCATTAACAACGGCGTCTACCGGGCGGGGTTCGCGACCACCCAGGCCGCGTACGACGAGGCGGTGACCGAGCTCTTCGCGGCGCTCGACGGCTGGGAGGAGGTGCTCTCGCGGCAGCGCTTTCTCTGCGGGGCAAGGCTCACCGAGGCGGACGTCTGCATGTTCACCACGCTGCTGCGCTTCGACGCCGTCTACTACGGGCACTTCAAGTGCAACCTCCGCCGCATCGTCGACTACCCGAACCTCTCCGGCTTCGTCCGCGACGTCTACCAGACGCCGGGCGTCGCGCCGACGTGCCGGCTCGACCACATCAAGGAGCACTACTACCGCAGCCACGAGGGCATCAACCCGACGCGCATCGTGCCCAAGGGGCCGCTCCTCGACTTCGACGCGCCGCACGATCGCGCGCGGCGCTTCGGCGACTGAAGAGGTGCCGGACATTCGTCCGACCGACGCCCCTCGAGGCGAGGGGTCCGACGCCTCTTCAGTTCGGGGCGCGGGGGCAGCGCCCCCGCTCGCAACGCAAGAGGTGTCGGACATTCGTCCGACCGACGCCCCTCGAGGCGAGGGGTCCGACGCCTCTTCAGTTCGGGGCGCGGGGGCAGCGCCCCCGCTCGCAACGCAAGAGGTGTCGGACATTCGTCCGACCGACGCCCCTCGAGGCGAGGGGTCCGACGCCTCTTCAGTTCGGGGCGCGGGGGCAGCGCCCCCGCTCGCAACGCAAGAGGTGTCGGACATTCGTCCGACCGACGCCCCTCGAGGCGAGGGGTCCGACGCCTCTTCAGT
>CAYJPW010000044.1:0-68991 GCA_964372055.1 uncultured Polyangiaceae bacterium | reverse complement strand
GCCAAGTGATCGGAATTGCTTTGTTCTTCAGGCGCAGATCGGGAACTGCACCCGAAGTTCCGCGCCGTCGCCGGGCACCTCTCGCACGTGTCGCAGCTCTGCAAGTGATCCGGACCGAGGTACGGAGGGCGACGCGATGAAGCTCCACTCACGGCTCTACGCTGCTGCGCTCTGCGCGCTCGAGGCGCTGTCGCCCGGCGCGGCGCAGGCGCAGGAGGCGCAACGCCCCGACGCTCCGTTCGACGGCGAGCGGCAGATCGCGACGGCTCGCCAGGCGTTCCGGCGCGGCGCCGCGCTGGCTGCCGAGGGCCGCTGGCGCGACGCGCTCGCGGCGTTCGAGGAGTCGGCGTCGCTCCGATCGCACGCGAAGACGACCTACAACCTCGGCTACTGCGAGCGGGCCATCGGCCGCCCGACGCGGGCGCTCAGGTTCTTCGCGCGGCGGCCTCGAGCTCACGGCCGACCTCCGCGCCGCGATCGCCACGTTCGTTCGCGAGATCGAGCCACAGGTGGCGTACGCCGTCGTCACCCTCGACCCTGAGCTCTCGATCGCGGTCGATGGCGGCCCGCTCGAGGTGATCTCGCGCCGCGGCGCGCCGCCGCTGCTCGCGAGCGGCTCCCGCGCGCGCGGCCCCGGCGAAGCGCCCCCCGCCCCGCGCTTCGAGGTGCGCCTCGATCCAGGCAGCCACCTGTTCGTGATCACGCAGGCCGACGGCAGGAACCGGGTGATCGAGAGGCGCTTCGCCGCCGGCGCGAGGGAGCCGTTGCACCTGGCGCTCGAGCGCGCCACCGAGGCGCCGCGCCGGCGCGCCACCGGCGCAGCCGGGGCGTCCGCCGGCCAACCCCGGCGCCCTTCGACGCTGAGCGCGCGGCAATTCGGCGTCTTCGGCCTCGCGGGCGCGGGCGTCGTCAGCCTCGCGGCCGGGACCATCTTCGGCCTGCAGGCCGCCGGCACGTGGTCGGATGCCGAAGAGGCGTGCCTGGCCTCACCACCTGCCCGGACGATCGCGGCAACGAGCTGTCGTACGACGCGCGCCGGCAGGCCAACCTCGCGACCGCGGCTTTCGTGGTCGGCGGCGCGGCGGTCGTGGGCGTGGCGGTGCTGCTGATCACCGCGCCACGAACACCCGAGGTCGCGTTCCGTAGCGCCGCCGTGTTTCGCGCCGGCGCGCTGACCTTCTGAGGCGGATCCTCCGCTCCGCCGGTGTCCGGGCCCTCGAGCATGTCCAGCGCGCTGGACGGCTCGAGGTGTCGCCGTGGCGTGCGATCTCTCCGCGCTCCCGACGACGCTGCGCGCCGGCGCGAGTGCTCGCCGTGATGCGCGACCCTCCGGCGGGTTTGGGGGCACGGCACGCTGCTTGCGGTGCGCCAGGTCATGGAAGCTCACGCCGGCCTCGAAGGCTCGACGTGACCACACCCCACGGGGAACGGAGACTCGACATGAAGACGGGCAACAGCATGCTCGTTCTGATCGCAGCGGCGGCGGCGCTGTCGGGGTGCGGGGACGAGGCGGAGACCACGCCGGTCGAAGGCGTGACCTATTCGGGCACGGTCAAGCAAGCGGGCCTCGCCAACCCGCTCGCCGACGTGAGCGTGTGCGCCGCCCAGCCCGACCTCGGCTGCGTGACGACCGATGAGAGCGGCAGGTACACCTTCCCCGGCCTTCCCAGGAACACCGCCGTGAGGTTCAAGGTGACGAAGAGCGGCTATCTCGGGGACATCGTCGTCATCGACGTGAGGGACGTCGACCGCGACGACATCAACGGCGCGCTCTTCGAGCAATCCCTGATGAGCTCCGTCTTCGCGGATGCCGGCATCACCTATGACCCGAGCAAGGGCATCGTCGGATGGTCGCTCGACCAGGAGGGCGGCATGATCGGCGCATCAGGCTACACGGTGAGCCTCGCGCCTTCCGGCGGCGACGGCCCGTTCTACGCATCGGGCTTCAGCGTGGACCCGGCGCTGACGAACACGAACGAAATGGGCGCCGCGCTCGTGATCAACCTCGAGAACGGCGACTACGTCGCGTCCGCCGAGGGTCCGGGTACGTGCACGCCCCACTTCGAGAAGGAGAGCGCGCCGATGACCTGGCCGGCGCCGGTCGAGGCCGGGTTCGTGACCGCCATCGCGGCGTTCTGCCCAGACGGTGGAGGAGGTGGAGCGGGAGGTGCGGGAGGTGCGGGCGCCGGCGGCGCGGGGGGAGGCGCCGGCGGCAGTTGAGCAGGCCCCTGTCCCTCGCGGTCCGAGGTCGGGCGATGGTCGACCACGGTAAGGCGCGGCGTCTTCCCGGCTTGTTTGCGTTGGAGGGTTCCCAATGAGCGACGGTTCGCCGGTTCGCGTGGGCGATACGGTCGCCGGCAAGTACCGCGTCGAGTCGGTGCTCGGGACCGGCGGCATGGGCGTCGTCGTGGCCGCGCGCCACGTGGAGCTGGGGGAGCTGTTTGCGATCAAGATGATGCTCCCCGCGGCGCTTGGCAGCGCGGACGCCGTGGCGCGCTTCCTGCGAGAGGCCCGCGCCGCTGCGCGCCTCAAGGGCGAGCACGTGGCGAGGGTGCACGACGTCGGACGCCTCGAGAACGGCGTGCCGTACATGGTGATGGAGCACCTCGTCGGGACCGATCTCAAGCAGGTCGTCGAGGACCGCGGGCCGCTGCCGCCGGGCGAGGTCGTCGGCCATCTGCGCCAGGTCTGCGAGGCCATCGCGGAGGCGCACGCGCTCGGGATCATCCACCGCGATCTCAAGCCGGCGAACCTCTTCCTCACGACGCGGCCGAACGGAACGGCGTGCGTGAAGGTGCTCGACTTCGGCATCTCCAAGCAAGGCCCCGGCGACGGCATCCCCATCGACGTCACCCGCACCACCGCGATCTTCGGGTCGCCGCTCTACATGTCCCCCGAGCAGATGCGCGCGACGAGGACGGTGGATGCGCGGACGGACATCTGGGCGCTCGGCGTCATCCTCTACGAGCTCCTCGCCGGCGAGGTGCCTTTCGCGGGCGAGGCCCTGACCGAGATCTGCGCCAAGGTCTTTCAGGACGCACCGGTTCCGCTGCTCGAGCGGCGGGACGGCGTCTCGCGCGAGCTGGATGGGCTCGTGATGCGATGCCTGGAGAAGGAGCCGGCGCGACGATTTCAATCCGTCGCCGAGCTCGGGCTCGCGCTCGCCGCGCTCGATGGCTCCGTCTCGGCGCCGGCGCCGCGCGGCCCCGCCCAGCCCGGCGCGTCGAGCGCAGGGCTCTCGGGCTCGGACGTTCCCGCGACCCGCCACTCGGCTCCGACACAGCTCCTGCCGTCGGCGTCGACGGCCGCGTCGTGGGGAACGACGGGAGAGGGCACGCGAGCGCAGCCCTCGATGCTCCTCAAGGTGGGCGGCGTGTTCGCCCTGGCGCTCGCGGCGCTGATCGCCGCGGTCTTCGTGGTGCGCGGCGTCGTCTCCACGCCCAGCGACGCCCCGGCGCAGGGCAGCTCGCCTTCGGCCGAAGCGCCACCCACTCCGCCGGAGACCTCCTCGGAGCCGACCGTCTCGCCGGCGCTCCCGGATTCACCCGCGAGCAGCGCCTCGAGCAGCGCGCCGGCCGCCTCGGCCGACCGCCCGGCGGAAGCCGAGGCGCCTCCCCGCACCTCGAAGGCGCCCGGCCGACCGGGCCGTCCTCACGGTCCCGCGCCGACGCCGAGCGCGACCGCGGCAGCCGGGGCCGCGACCACCAAGCCGGCCTCGAGCCCGGCGGTGCCGGCCGTGCCTCCGCCTACCGCCTCCGGCACCACGCCTGCCCCACGAAAACACGAAGGTGTCCTGTGACGACTCCGAGAACGAGGAGGTTCGAATGATCCGACTTGCCCGCCACTCGCGTGACCTGGCACGAGCGGCTCTCTGCGTCGTGCTGATGGTCCCCACGGCCGCGCAGGCCCAGACGGTGGACCCGGCCAAAGCCGTCGCGGCACAGGCCCTCTACGAGCAAGCGACCGGCGAAATGGACGCGAGGAACTACGCGAGCGCCTGCCCGAAGCTCGAAGAGGTCACGCGACTCGTCCCGGAAGGCATGGGCGCGAAGCTCACGCTCGGCGAATGCTACGAGGCCGTCGGCAAGCTCGCGAGCGCGTGGTCGCAGTACGCCCTCGTCGAGGCGGCCGCGGCGAAGGCGGCGCAGCCGGATCGCGCTCGGCGCGCCGCCGAGAAGGCCGCCGCGCTCAAGCCCCGGTTGGCGACGCTCGTCATCGAGGTGCCCGATGCGGTCCGGGCCATCCACGGGATCGCGATCACGCGCGACGGGGTGGCGGTCGGCTCGGCGCAGTGGGGAGTCCCGGTGCCGGCCGACGCCGGAGGCCACGACGTCGTCGCCTCGGCTCCGGGTCACACGCCGTGGAAGAAGCGCGTCGAGATCGTGGCGGACGGGGCCGAGGTCTCGGTCGCGGTGAAGCCGCCCCAGCCCGACCCGCAGGCCGGGCCTGGGCGCACGCCGGACACCCCACCGCAGCGCACCTGGCAAAGGCCGGTGGGGCTCGCGGCGATGGGGATCGGGGTCGCCGGCGTGGGCCTCGGCGCCGCCCTCGGCGGGCTCGCGATCTCGAAGAACGGCGCGAGCAACGAAGACAACCACTGCGACGCGACCGATCACTGCGACGCCACCGGAACCGATCTGCGCAACCAGGCCCTCGGCCTCGGCACCGGCTCGACGATCGCCATCGCCGTCGGGGGGGTCGCGCTCGCGGGTGGAGCGGTCCTGTTCTTTACCGCGCCGTCACGACGACCGGAGCGCACGGGCTCCACGCCGGCACCGCGCGTGGCGAGCGTCGAGATCACTCCAGGCGGCCTGCTCACGAGGGGGACATGGTGATGCGACACTTCGATGGATCGACGCTGAGGTCTGCCGGGCTCGCGCTGGCGCTCGCCGGGTGCAACGCGATCGCGGGGATCGACGACCCGATCCCTCGCGAGAGCGGCGGGGGACAGGGCGGAAGCGCGGCCGTGGCGTGTGCCACGATCGATGATTGCACGGTCGAGGAGCCGGATTGCCGCAGCGCGCTCGCCTGCGAGCAGGGTGCATGCGTCTTCAGCGACGAGCCGGACGGCACTCCGCTCGCGCAGGTGGCGGGCGACTGCGCCGAGCGCGTCTGCGACGGCGCGGGGCACTCGAAGCTCCTCGCGCTCGCCACCGACATCCCCGACGACGGGAACGCGTGCACGCTCGACGCATGCAACGGCACCACGCCGACGCACACGCCCGAGAGCGCGTTGCCCTGCTACACCGGGCCGGCGGCAACGCGCGGCGTAGGGATCTGCGCCGACGGCTTTCAGAGCTGCGACGCCGACGGCAACCCTGTCGGAGGCTGCGAGGGAGAGACGCTCCCGGGAACCGAGACCTGTGTCTCGCCCCTCGACGAGGACTGCGACGGCAAGGCCAACGAGGAGGGCGAGGCGTGCAGCTGCGTGCCCGGAGCGATCAGCGACTGCTACACCGGGCCGGTCGCGACGCTGAACGAAGGGGCGTGTCACGGCGGGATGCAGAGCTGCAACGCCGAAGGCCTGGGCTACGGCCCATGCGTCGGCGAGCAGACACCCGAGGCCGAGACGTGCGATCCGGCGATGATCGACGAGGACTGCGACGGGCAGCTCAACGAGGAAGGCGCGGACTGCCTTTGCGGAGACGGGATCGCCCAGACGGACGGAGACGAAGAGTGCGACGACGGCAACCTGATCTCCACCGACGGCTGCACGGTGCTCTGCAAGCTGCCGGCTTGCGGGGATGGCTTCGTGCAAGGAAGCGAGGAGTGCGACGACGGGAACATGGTCTCGACCGACGGCTGCACCGTCGCCTGCGAAAACGCGGCGTGCGGAGACGGCTTCGTGCAGGCGGGCGAGGAGTGCGACGACGGCAACCTGATCTCGACTGACGCCTGCACGGTCAGCTGCACGGACGCGACGTGCGGGGACGGGTTCGTTCAGCCGGGCCTGAACGAGCAGTGCGATGACGGCAACCTCGTCTCGACCGACGCTTGCACCGCCCTCTGCGAGCCGGCGGCTTGCGGCGATGGGATTGTGCAGCCCGTGACCGGGGAGACCTGTGATGACGGCGGGACCAGCGACGGAGACACGTGCTCCCCGATCTGCAAGGAACAGAAGGTGCTGCAGATCGACGCGGGCAATGCGCACACCTGTGCGCTCCTGTCCGGCGGCGCGGTCAAGTGCTGGGGTGCAAACCAAGCGGGATCGCTTGGCCAAGGCGATACCGTCGTGCGCGGCAACCAGCCGAATCAGATGGGCGACAACCTTCCTCTCGTGAACCTCGGCCCTGGAAACATCGCGACGTCGATCAGCGCAGGGAGCGGTTCGACCTGCGCCCTCTTCAACGCCGGCAAGGTCAAATGCTGGGGGTCGAACACGAACGGGGCGCTGGGGCTCGGTGATTCGCTTCACCGAGGCGACGCCCCCGGCGAGATGGGCGACAACCTGCCCTTCGTGGACCTCGGGACGAACGTGACGGCCACCGCGATCAGCGTGGGTACGACGCACGCCTGCGCCATCCTGAGCGGCGGCGCCGTGAAGTGCTGGGGCTTCAACATCGTCGGGCAGCTCGGCCTCGGCGACACCAACAACCGAGGGGATCAGCCGGGCGAGATGGGCGACAACCTTCCAACCGTGAACCTGGGCACCGGCAAGACCGCCGTTGCGATCTCCGCGGGCAATGGGATGACGTGCGCCATCCTGAACGACGCCACCTTGAAGTGCTGGGGGCAGAACGGCACGGGGGGGCTTGGACAGGGTGACACGATCACGCGCGGCGACCAGCCTGGCGAGATGGGCGACAACCTGCCCCCCGTGAACCTCGGCGCCGGCAAGAGCGCGGTGGCGGTCGCGACCGGGAATGGCCACACGTGCGCCATCCTGAACGACGCGACGTTGAAATGCTGGGGATCGAATTTCAGCGGGATGCTCGGCCTGGGCCACACGAACAACATCTCCTCCCCGCAGGCGATCCCCGTGAACCTCGGGACTGGCAAGACCGCCGTCGCGGTCAGCGTCAGCAACGCGCACACCTGCGCGCTGCTGAACGACAACAGCGTGAAATGCTGGGGCTATAACGCCAGTGGACAGCTCGGCCGAGGCCACACCAACAGCATCGGCGACAATCCGGGCGAGATGGGAGACGCACTGCCGCCCGTGGACCTCGGCGCCGGCAAGACCGCTCTCGGCATCAGCGCCGACGGCTCGAGCACTTGCGCCCTGTCGAGCGACAGCACCGGGAAGTGCTGGGGGTGGAACAGCAGCGGGCAGCTCGGTCTGGGTGACGTGAGCAATCGCGGCGACCAGCCGGGCGAGATGGGCGACAGCTTGCCGACAGTGAAGCTCTTCTCGCCACAGTGGTGAGCTCGGTGAAGGCGGATCAGCGTCGGCTCGATCCCGGCCGCGACCGCTTCGTCGCCGGCCTGCGCACCCGGACCTGGCTTCGATGGAGGGGGGCGCACACTGGGCACCGTCGTTCGCGCGCCGGAGCCCACTCTGGTGCGCGCTCCGGCATCCCCGGACCATGATCGGCCTCGTTCCCGGACCACCCACGAGTTGGAGACTCGACAGAGCGCCGGTCGGGTCCTTGCGAGCCGTGAGGCACGACGCGCACCCTGCCCGCGCTCCGCGGAATCTGCTCGGCGCCCTCGCCTGCAATCGGTCTCGCAGCTCTGCATGATCCGGAGCGTGGCACGGAAGGCGCCGCGATGGAGCTCCACTCACGGCTCTGCGCGGCTGCGCTCTGCGCGCTCGAGGCGCTGTCGCCCTCGCCCGGAGCGACCGAGGAGGGGGGCGCAACACCTGGACGCTGCGGCGAGCGGCAGATCGCGAACGCTCGCGAGGCGTTCCGGCGCGGCGCCGCGCTGGCGGCCGAGGGCCGCTGGCTCGATGCGCTCGAGGCGTCTGAGGAGTCGGCGTCGCTCCAACCGCACGCGAAGACTACCTACAGCGTCGGCTCTTCGCGCTGACGCTCGAGGAGAACGAGGCGGGCCGCGCCCTCGACCCGTGGTGAGCGAGGTGTCCGGCCAAGCTCGGGCTCGGGGCGGCTCACCGGTGGCGGGCTGGGCTGCCGAGCCCGTCCGACCTCGCGCCCCGATCGCCGCCCTCCCCCGTCGACAGCCGGCGGTCGGCGGTGTCTCATCGCATCTCCGATGAGCTCCTCGGCGGTGAAGGTGGTCGCGGTCGGACCGGCCGCGGCCGCGACCGTCGTCTCGCGATGGCGAGGGCAGCTGCGCGTGACGGCGGTGGCGAAGGCAACGTTCGGCTTCGCCGCCAACGGCGAGATGCCGCTCCTGCCGCCGGTGGCGATCGTCGCCGGCGAGGTGCACCACGGCAAGAACCCGACGCGCAGCATCATGGCGTCGAGCGAGCTCGCGCCGCACCTCGAGCGGGTGGACGTGCTCTTTTGCGGGCACGCCCACGCGGCGAGCGACGCGCCCGCTCCGCGCGTGCCGGTCCGCCTCGCCCTCGCCACCGACGGGGGCGTCCTGCTCGACAAGCGCCTCGAGGTGATCGGCGATCGCGCCTCCGCGGCCGCGCCGCCCAAGCCCTTCCAGAAGATGCCGATCGTCTACGAGCGCGCGCTGGGCGGGCCCGGCTTCGCCGACAACCCGATCGGGGTCGGCAAGGCGGCGGGCGGCGGCCCGCTCCCCAACGTGGTCCATGCCGACGCGGCGCGCGCCGGCGAGACCGCGGGGTTCGGGCCAATCGCCGCCTCGTGGCCGCAGCGAAAGCGGCTGCTCGAGGGGTACCCGCCGAAGTCGCTGCAGCAGCCGATCGCCGAGATCCCCGACGAGCTCAGCTGGACCTACTTCCAGGCCGCACCGAAGGACCAGCAGCTCGATCACTTGCCGCCGCGCGCCTGGATCGTCCTCGAGGGGGTCCACCCGAAGTACCCGATGCTGCAGATGCGCCTGCCGCCGGTGCGCGCGGTCGCGAGGATCCTGGCAGGCGAGGGACAACAGACGCTGGAGCTCGGCGCCGACACGCTCTTCATCGACGCCGACGCCGAGCACTGCACCGTGTGCTGGCGCGGCAGCGTCCCGGTGGCGGGCGCCGACGACCTCGCGAACCTCGTCGTCGCGATCGGGATCGACGCGCTCGGCCAGCCGCTCGCGTGGCCGCCGGACGCCGAGCTCCTGGCGTCGGCGCGGGCCGGCACGGCCAGGCTCGGCGAGCCTGGAGGGGTCACCGGTACGGTGGTCATCGAGGATGCGCCAGGCGGCACGGCCGCGCAGCCGTTGACCGGGACGCTGACGATCGATCCCGACGCATCGCCGGCGTCGGCGAGGTTGCCGTTCGGGCGGCCGCCGCGCGACACCTAACCGACACCGGGCCGTACGAAGAGAAGCTACCAACTGCCTGGGAGCGTGCAGGCCATCACGCAGTCGCGGTCGAAGCGCCACGCGCCGAGCTGCTGGCGCGCCGAACGGACGAGCGCGCCTCCCTCGTCGCCGCCGAGCAGGGTGCCGAGCGCGTCGTCGACCAGCGTCCGCATCAGGATCATGTGGGCGTCGTCGAGCGCAGGCGCCGCCGCCCGGAGCTCCGCGATCGCGGCGGCCGGATCGCCGGTGACCGAGGCGAGCCCGGCGCGGAGGCAATGCGCGTGCGCTCGCGTCCACGGGCTCGGGACCGCGGCCACGTCCTCGATGGCGCTCTGCGCTTTGGCGAGCTCCTCGGGCGTGGCGCGCTGGTGCTTCGCGATGCAGATCCCGCTCCGGACCAAGAACGTCTGCGCCTCGAGGCGGTGCATCAGCGTCGCGAAGAAGCGCTCACGGTAAGGTCGCGCCTGGGGGAGCGAGAGCCGCCACGCGGTGCGCCCGTCGCCGCGCGCGAGCGCCATCTGGAGGCGCGCGATGTCGAGCCACCAGCCCTGGAGCTCGTGCCCTCGCGCCGTCCACCTCTGGGCGAGCTCCTCGATCTGCGCCTTCGCGAGCCCGACGCGTCCCTCCATCATCGTCAGCCAACTCCTGTGCATGCCCGCGAGCATCCCGGCGATGAGATCGTCTCGCTCCTCGAGCTCCGCGCAGAGCGGGACGATCTGCGCCCGCAGGTGCGTGACGTCGCCGAGCGACCACGCGCTCGAGCCCTGGAGGACGCGGCTCGTCGTCTCCTCGTAGCTGTGTCCGAGCCCGTGCTCGACGCCGACGCCGACGACCCTCTCGAACGATTTCATGCTCGCGTGGAAGGCGAAGCCGAGGAGCTCGACCGCGCCTTGCGCGAATCCGTGGAGCTGAGCCAGCACGGGGTCGGATCGATCGACGATCGCGGCGGCGATCCGCTCGAGCGCGCGAGGGAGCGCCTCCGGCCCGCGCGGCGCGACGGCCGACGTGGCCTCGATGAACGCGGCCGCGAGGCGCGCGTGCGCGGTCGCGCCGGGCCGCGCGGCTTCGCGCACGAGGGAAGCGCCGAGCGCGAGCGCACGCACCGGCTCGACGAGGATGGCGCCGCGGAACGCCGACCAGAGCGCCGTGAGCCGGGCGTCCGAGGTCGGACGCGGCCAGTAGCGATCCACGCGGCGGCCGGCGCTGTCGCGGACGACGCCGAGCACGAGGCCGGGCACGCTCGAGGGGATCGTCAGGCCGACGCGTCCGAGCTGCTCGTCGAGGATCTTCCGGCCGCGCTCCAGGTGCCCCGCGGTGAGGAGCTGCTCGGCGGCGCGGACGCGCAGCATCGCCGCGTCGGCTCCGGCGCGGCGGCTCGCGACCAGGAAGGCCTCGGCGGCCTCGACGGACATGCCCGCGCGCGCGCTCGCCTCGCCGCTCTCGATGAGGAGCGCGACGTCGAGGCCGTCGTCGATCCGGGCGCGCTCTCTCGTCGAGAGCAGCCGGCCATACAGGGCGCGCGCCCGCGCGAACGCCCGGGTCGCGGTGGCCTCGCGCGCAGCGCGGAGGAGCGCCTCCGCGGCGGCCGCGAGCTCGCCTGCCTCCTCGAAGTGGAACGCCAGCGCCTCGGAGCGATCCGGGCTCACGACGGCGAGCGCGCGGCCGAGGTCCCCGTGGAGCCGGCGCGCCTCGGCGGCGTCGATGGTCCCTGCGAGGACGTCCTGCACGCGGTTGTGGACGATGCGCACGGTCTCGGCGTCATCGAGCGAGACGAGGCCCGCGTCGCGCAGCTCGTCGACGGCGGCGACCGGGATCTGCGCCTCGCGGAGCACGGCGCCGGCCACGGGGTGGGCGGCGACGGCGAGCATGCGCGCGCAGCGAGCCGCATCGGCCGACAGGGCCGCGAAGCGACCGAGGAGGATCGTGTCGAGCGATCGCCCCTCGCCGCCGCGGGCGCGATCGCGCGCGAGCTCGAGGAGAAAGAACGCGTGACCTCCCGAGTCGCGGACGATGGCGTCGATGTCGGAGCGCGCGCCGGCTCGTCGAGCGAGGGCGCGCGCGTCCTCGTCCGTGAGGGCGCCGACGACGATCTCCCGCGCGCCCGCGCCGATGCCCTGGAGCAGGCCTCCGGACGCGGCGCCGCGATGCACGAGCACGACGCCGAGCCGGAGATCGCTTGCGCGGAGCATCTGGTCGAGCACGGCCGCGCTGTCGGCGTCGCCCCACTGCGCGTCGTCGATGACCAAGATCCAGGGCGCGTCGTCTCCCCAGCGGGAGAGGAGCTCGCCCAGCGCGGCGCCGACGCGGCTCCGCGCGCCCTCTTGCCGCGCCTTGGTGCCGAAGCCCGGGACCGACGCGAGCACGGGGAACGCGCGCACCAGCGCGCCGGCGTCCCGCGGGACGGCCGCCCTCGCCCGCGCCACGGGCCGGCGCGCCAGCATGCGCGCGATCTCGTCGACGAGCCCGTCGATCGCGACGAACGGGACGTGGTCGCGAGGATGGCACGCCGCGGCGAGCACGTGGGCTCCCCTCGCCCTCGCGTCCGCGGCGAACCGCGCGACCAGGGCGCTCTTGCCGACACCGGATGGGCCGACGACGCGGACCACGGAGGACGGCTCGGCGAGCGCGCTCGCGAGCAGAGCGAGCTCCCGCTCGCGTCCGACGAACGAGATCCGGGCCGCGTCGGCGCGCGCGATGCCGCTCGGCACCGGGCGCGAGATCGGGCTCGGATCGAGGAGCGCGTCGCAGAGCGCGGCGAGATCCGGCGGCGCGAGCGGGGCGCGCTCGTGCACGGGGGCGGCGCGAGCGCTCTGCTTTCGCGCCACGATCTCCTGCGCCGTCCCGGCGAAGGGCGTCTCGCCGGTGAGCGCTTCGTAGAGCATCACGCCGACCGCGTACCAGTCGCTCGCCGGCGTGGGGCTCGCGCCCCCCGCGACCTCGGGCGCGACGTAGATCGGCGTCCCCGCCGTGACCGTGCTCGCCGCTTCCGTCGAGGCGTGGAGGAGCCCGAAATCGAGCAGGACGACGCGCCCGTCGCGCTCCACCAGCACGTTCGACGGCTTGACGTCGCGATGGACGAGGCCGCGCTCGTGGAGACGGCCGAGCGCGCGCGAGAGGCCGTCGAGCGCCCGCCGCAGTCGTTCATGGTCGGACGCATAGGCGTCGAACGGCACGCCGTCGACGAGCTCCATGGCGAAGTACCAGCGATCGCCGTCGCCGTGGAGATCGTGGAGGCGGACGAAGCTCGGGTCGCCGAGCGCGGCGAGCTGCCGGAACTCGCGCTTGAAGCGGAGGAGCGAGTGGCTGCTCGCGTGTCGCAGCACCTTCAGGGCGACGCGCTCGCCGCGCTGGCGATCGAAGGCCTCGTAGACGGCGCCGAAGCTCCCCTCGCCGAGCAGCGGGCCGAGCTCGTAGCGCTCGTCGACGAACCGCGGCTGCAGCGGACGAGGAGGCGCGCGACCGACCTCGCGGAGGAGCGCGTCGAGGTCGTCGTCCGTCATGGGTCCTCGTCGAGGAGGCCCTCGACCTTCGCCATGTCGCGGAGCTTGTCCTTGATGCCCTGGAACCGCTTGCGAAGGCGCGCCGCGACCTTGGCGCGGTCGCCCTCCTCGTCGAGGACCAGGGCGATCTCGTCCCAGGACATGTCGCGATCGATGCGGAGCACGAGCAGCTCGCGCTCGTCCTCGCCGAGCCCGGCCCGCAAGCGGGCGAAGACGTCCTTCACGTCGGTCTGCAGCCAGCGCGCGGTCTGCGAGCGCGCGCGCTCCGCGGCGTCGAAGCTCGCGAGCTCGAGGCGGCGGTGGGGCCGCTCCGCTGCCCGCTTCCGGTGGCGAACGAGGCCGCGCTTGGCGAGCGTGTAGAACCAGGTCCGCAGCGAGCACTCCCAACGGAACGCCGGGAGCCCGCGCCAGAGGTCCTCGCTCGCCGCGCCGAAGGCCTCCTCGGCGGTGGTCACGTCGTTCGTCGTGACCACGAGCCAGCCGAGGACCTCCGGACCCAGCTCCTCGATCGTGAGGGTGGCGGCCCCGGCGAGATCGCCCCTGTCCCACAGCGCCCGAGCCCGGTCTTCCACGGTAGCCATCGTAGGGATGAGAGAAGGCCGCCGACAAATGTGATTCACATTCGGATCGGGCGATCTCTAGCTCGCCATGAAGAAGCGGGCGCTGGTGACCGGAGCGACCGGCCACATCGGATCGGTCCTGTGCGGAGCGCTACGAGAGGCGGGCGTCGAGGTGACGGCGTTGGTGAGGCCCACCTCGGTGCGCCGAGCGCTCGCGGGGCTCGAGGTGCGCGTCGTCGAGGGCGATGTCCTCGACGACCGTGCGTTCACCGAGGCGGCGAAGGGATGCGACACGGTCTTCCACAACGCGGCGGTGTTCGAGATCCACTCGCGCGATCCCGCCGCGATGCGCCGGGTCGCCGTCGAGGGCGCCGGCAACGCGGTCCGGGCCGCCGCCGGAGCCGGCGCGCGGCTCGTCTTCACCAGCAGCGTCGTGGCCGTCGGCTTCGGGGCCGCGCCCGGCGACATCCTCGACGAGGACGCGTGGGCCACCGATCTTTCGGTGCCCTACTACCTGGCGAAGCAGGCCAGCGAGCGCGCGGCGATGGGGGCCGCCGCGGAGCTCGGCGTCGAGCTGGTCCGTGTCCTCCCGACGCTCGTCCTCGGGCCTGGCGATCATCGCGTCACGCCGTCGTCGCGCCTCCTCGTCGACATGCTCGCCGGGAAGGGCGTGACCTTCGACGGCGGCGCCAACGTCATCGACGTCCGCGACGCGGCGCAGGCGATGATCGCCGCGGCCGAGCGCGGGCGCCCCGGCGGCCGCTACATCCTCGGCGGCGAGAACATCCTGGTCCGCGACTTGGGGGCGGCGGTCTCGCGCGTCAGCAACAAGCCGATCCGGCACGTCGGCCTGCCGCGCTGGGCGATGGCGGCGCTCGCCGGGGGAATGGAGCTCGCCGCCGCCTTGACCGGAGGATCGCCGCCGCTCACGCGCGCGGTGGTCCGCGACGCCTTCGGCCGGTACGCCTGGTACGACGTGAGGCGGGCGCGGACCGAGCTCGGCCTGACGACGCGCCCTCTCGGGGAGACCATCGAGGACGCCGCGCGCTTCTTCCAGAGCGCCGCGTGATGCGCGCGCGCGTCCCTGCTCGGCCGCCGAGGGGCGTGGACGCGCCGAGGCCGGAGCACCGACGAAACCCCGGTCACCCGGAGAAGTCCCAGGGAATGGTCACCGGCCGCTCGCATGGTGTGGATCGACTCTCCAGCGGCGGGGCTCGGCTCGCGGCGAATTGCTTCGTATCGGGGACAAAGAATTGGAGGAGCTCGTGAGACTCAAGCTGATGATTTCGCATCGCGGTCGCTCGCCGATGGAGAGACGTGGGCCCCCGATGAAGAAGGAGCAGGCGTAATGGTGTACGTCGAGTGGAGTATCGTGACGCTGGTCGTCGGCGTATGCGCCGTGTGGATGGTGCCTTCATGCGCCGGGTCCGTCGAGGAGACCACGCCGAGCACCGCCACGACGACGTCCGTCTCCAGCACGACGGGTACCGGTGCCGGGGGCGGGGGCGGCACCGGGACCTCGTCGGGCTCGACCGGAGGCGGTGGTTCCGGCGGTGTCGAAGTCTGCGAGCTGGGGACGTCGAAGGTCGGCGGGTGCGTGCTGCCGTGAGCTCGCGTACCGCATCGGGCCGCTCGCTTCACGGGTCGATTCGATCGGGATGAAAATGAGCCCCATCGCCCAGCGCTTTGGTGCCGTTTGCCGCGGTCAAAGCCCCGACCGTTTCTCGGGCGAGGCGATCGATGACGCGAGCGACCACGCCGAGGTGGCGGAGGACTGCGCGCGCCCGCCATCGACGGCGCCGCAGCTCGCGCTGGCGCTCCTGCCGGTTCCGGCGGAGCCGCCCAACGCTCTCGTGGCGCGCCGCCAGACGGCGCGCTCGAGGATCGCCTCCGCCATGCAGCGCCTCCGTTGCGCCGCGCAGGCCGCCGACGCCTCGGCGCCCGAGCTCGTGGCGCCGCACGGGCCGGCGCTGGTCGCGTGGAGCAGGCTGGTGCAGGGTGGCGGGGCGCTCGTCGCCTGCTTCGAGCGCGCCGGCCGCCGCTTCGTGATCGCCCGCGCGACGCCGCACGGCCCGTGCCCCGTCGCCGCGCTCTCGGCGCGCGAGACCCTGATCGCGGCGCGCGTCGCCTCCGGCGAAGCGCTGAAGCGGATCTCGTGCGATCGCGGGATCGCGACGTCGACCGTGTCGGTCGAGCTCCGCGCCGTCGTCCGCAAGCTCGGCCTCGCCTCGCGGCTCGATCTCGCGAGCGCGCTCGATCCGTGGGCGCATTGCTGGAGCCCGCTCGCGTCCGCGCAGGGCAAGCGCTTCCGGATGACCCGGTTCACCGTCCGCGGCAGCGAGCTCCTGGTCGTGAGCCGCGCCGTCGGGAGCGCGCTCGGCGCCGTCCCCGCCGACCTCAGCCCCGCGGAGCGGAGCGTCGTGGATCTGGTCCTCGCCGGTCTCACGAACGAGGAGATCGCCGCGCTCCGGCGGCGCTCTGTGTGGACCGTGAGGAACCAGCTCGCGGCGACGTACGAGAAGCTCGGTGTGCACTCGCGCGCCGAGCTCGCGGCCAAGCTCGCCTCGAGCTGGTCGCCGCAGGAGGCGCTGGGTGCAGCCGAGTAGCGCGGTACGGTCGGCGAGCTCGTCGACACCGTGCCCCGGCCTTGACGGCATTCGACGCGCGCCGCATGCCCCTGCATCGGAGGTCGCACCATCGCGATGCACGTTCTCGCCCCGAGGATCTCGGCCCTGCTGGGTAAGTGCGCGCTGATCTCGTGCGGTCTCCTCGGAGGATGCGTCGCGCCCGCGCGCGACGCCCGAGATCCGGCTGCGCCGGCGCCGCCGACGCGCCTGCGCGCGGTGGCGCTCTCGGCCGCGCTGCGCGACACCTGCGCCGTCGTCGAGGACGGGTCGGTGCTCTGCTGGGGCAACGGGTGCCACGGAGCGACGCCGGATGGCCTCTTCGACCTGGTCTGCAGCTGGCCGAAGCCGATCCCGGGGTTCGTGCGCGTGCGGTCGTTCGCGCCGGGGCATTTGCTCGAGCCCGATTGCGCGCTGACGCGGGACGGCGCCGTGTGGTGCGGCGCGCCGCACGAGGCGAAGCGGCAGATCCCTTTGCGCCGCGCGCACGCCATCGCGCATGCGGGCGACTTCGCCTGCGCGATCGTCGACGAGGGCGCGCTGGCTTGCTGGAGCTTCCGGCCGCCGGCGACGAGGCTCGACGAGCAGGAGATCGGCGGACAGACGACGCCGGTCACCCTGCGCATTCCGGGGCGGGTCACGCAGCTCTCCGCGCGGACGGGGCGCGCGTGCGCGGTCGATCAGCGCGGCGCGGTGTACTGCTTCACGGCGCGGGCGAAGATCGCGGACGAGCTGCGACCGGCGCCGCTGCCGCCCTCACGCATCATCGCCCTCGGCGCGCAGCACGACTACGTCGATCTCGGGCTTTCGAACTTTCCCTACGAGTGGAATGCTCCCACGGCGCGCGGCGAGGGGGGTCACGCCTGCGCTCTGGGCTTCGACGGATCGGTCCAATGCTTCGGCGGGGCGAACAAATGGGGCGAGCGCGGCTCGTTCGAGCCCTCTGCGCGTCCGGGGTTCGTCTCGTTCGCTCTCGGCCTCGAGCATTCGTGCGCGCTCGACGGCGTCGGCGTCGCGTACTGTTGGGGGATCAACGGGGTCGGGCAGCTCGGGGACGGCGCGGCCGGCCACACGCGCTCGAAGCCGGAGCCGGTGCGTTCGGGGGCGCGCTTCGTGGAGCTCGCCGCCGGCTACAACCACACCTGCGGGCGCACCGCCGCGGGAGAGGTGCACTGCTGGGGCAGCAACAAGGACGGCGAGCTGGGCCTCGGAAGCCAGACGCCCGCGAGCGATCTGCCTCGGGCCCTGTGGGCGTTCTCAGATTGACCGGCACCGGTCGAGCCCGCGCCCGAGCCCGTGCCCGTGTCCGTGCCCGTTCCGGGCTCGGTCCCGGTTCCCGCCCCACCTCCGGCCCCGGTCGCACCATCATCGCCGGCGTCCTCGGCGCAGGCGTGCGTGCGACAAGCGCGTCGCGCCCGCGCCGCCGACCGCCCTCCCACCTGCGACGCCCGCGTCGCCTGCCGGCGCTTCCTGGAGGCCCGAGCCGGCGCGGTCGGGTAACCTCCCTCCATGCAGCGTTGGGCGATCGTTGCTTGCGCATCCGTCGCCGCCGTCGTTGCGGGCTGCGGCGGTGGGGCCGCAGGAGGTGGCTCGGCGCCGACCCCGCCGTCGCCCCCTTCGTCGGCGAGCGCCTCCGCGCCGCCGCCTGCCACGTCGTCGGCCGCGGCGGGCGACGACTCCGCCGCACCTGCGCCCTCGGCGGCGCCAACCGCCGCGCCGACGGTCGCACCCCTCGAGCCTCCCCCACCCGAGTCGCCGCCCGTGGTGGCTGCCGACAAGGACAAGAAGGAGGACGCCAAGCCGACGGAGGAGCCGCCGAAGAAGGAGGAGCGCCCGAAGAAGGCTCCCTCGAAGATGGCGGTGGTGACCCCGACGCCGAGCGGCGAGATCTCGCAGGCGGACATCGCCGCGGCGGTCTCGGACGCCGAGCAGCTCTTCGAGGCGTGCCGCGCGGTGGGCGCCGCGGGCGCGAAGCCGCTCGTCGCCTCGATCACGGTGAAGGCGACGCTCCGGTCCGACGGCAGCGTCGACGACGCCTCGGTGCAGAAGTCCTCGACGCGGAACGCGACCGCCGACAAGTGCGTGACCGACGCGGTCAAGCGGCTCAAGTTCCCCGCGCCGAAGGAGGGCGCCTCCAGCGTCATCCTCATCCCCATCGAGCTCGGCGCCTCCGGCCCGGGGCGCTGACGACGGCGGGTCGTCTCGCCTCGGCGTGACTCTCCAGCGGAGCTGTCCGGCGCGGCCAGGAGGATCGCCGCGCGCCCTCGGGCGCTGCAGACGTCCGCGGAGCCGCCGTGTTACGAGGCGGCATGCGAGCTCGCTTCGTTGCCGCCACGACCCTCCTCCTCGCCGCCTCCACCCTCCCCGCCGCGTGCAGCGAGGATGCCGCGATCGAGCCCGTCCAGGGAGCCACCACCGCCACCGCCACCGGCAGCGGCGGCGCAGGCGGCGCGGGCGGCTCCGGCGGTCAGGGCGGCGTCGAGCCGCCGAGCCGCGGTGATCCCAGCGAGTTCCCGACCGACTGCCTCGCCACCTGCGTCGAGGCCTGCGCCCACGTCGCCGATTGCGACGGCGCCACGTCGCCCATCTACCCGATCACCATCGACGAGTGCGAGCTGCTCTGCGGCGTCGCCACCAACGGCCCCGTCTGGGACGACGTCTCCGGCAACTTCCGCTGCTGCGCCTCGCAGGCCGAGTGCAGCGACGTGCAGCACTGCGGCGGCTGGCTGGCCCACCCGTCGCCCGAGGGCTCGTGCAAGAAGCTCTGCACCTGCTTCTTCTCCGAGGCTGCGCAGATCCTCGCCAACGCCCAGGCGCCCGAGGGCTACCGGTTCGCGCCCGACGTGGTCATGGTCGAGCCCTCGGCCGGCGCCTCGCTGGCGGACGCGCGCGTGCCGGGCGTGCGCTCGATCGACGCGGGCACGACCGACGCGCCGGCGATCGTGCACTTCGATCGCGACGCGGGCGCCGGCACGCTCGCCGATCTCGCGACCCACGGGCGCCTCCTGCCGACGTTCCTCGATCCCGCGGGCCGCGTCGTCGCGGCGACCGGCCGGATCGTGATCGCCGCCGAGAGCGCCGCGGCGCGCGATCGCGCGGCGGCGCGCGCGGCGAAGCTCCCCGGCGCCCGGGTGCGGCCGCTGCGCGCCAAGGTCGCCGCCGCCGTCGATCGGCTGCGCGTCGTCGAGCTCGATCCGTGGGAGGCGCTCGTCGCCGTCCGCTCCCTCGCGGAGAAGGGTGTCTCCGCGGAGCTCGACATGATCCGGCCCTACGAGCGCCGCTACGTGCCCAACGATCCGCTCTTCGCGAGCCAGTGGCACCTGCGCAACGCGGGCGAGCCCGGCATCGCCCCCTCGGTCGACGGCCGCGTCGACGAGGCGTGGGACACGACGCTCGGCGATCCGGGCGTCATCGTCGCGATCAACGACGACGGCGTCGATCTCGATCACCCCGACTTCGCGGGCAAGCTCGAGCCCGAGCTCAACTACCCCGCCGACTGGAAGACGCAGATGATGGCGGGCCAGTTCGGGGGGCACGGCACCTCGTGCGCCGGCGTCGCCGTCGCCAAGGCCGACGACGCCGTCGGCGGCGCCGGGGTCTGCCCCGGCTGCAAGGTCCTGCCGCACCTGCTCGGACCGAGCTCGGGCGGGCAGTTCCAGATCAGCGACGTCGACATCGCCGAGGGCTTCAACCAGGTCGTCGACGCCGGCGCCTGGGTCATCTCCAACAGCTGGGGCCCGTCGACGGGCAACCCGGTCTACGTCGAGCAGACCTTCCCACTCCCGGCCCTGCCCGCGGTGGTGAAGGCCGCCTACGACTACGCCGAGACCACCGGGCGCGGGGGCCTGGGCACGGTCATCCTCTTCGCCGCCGGCAACTCGAACGACAAGCTCGATTACAACGGCACCTACGCCACCAACGTCGCCGTGGGCGCGGTCGGCGACGTCGGGCTCAAGTCGTACTACTCGTCGTTCGGGACGGCGCTCGGCGTGGCCGCGCCCTCGAACGGCGGCGTCCGCGGGATCACCACCTCGGCGGCGAATGGCCAGCACACCGACTCGTTCGGCGGCACCTCGTCGGCGTGCCCGTACGCCGCCGGCGTCGTCGGCCTCGTCTTCTCGGCCAACCCGGCGCTCACCGCGGCCGAAGCGCGCGGCATCCTCGAGGCGAGCGCGACGCGCATCGACCCGGTCTGGGGCGCGTGGACGCCCGAGGGCTCGCCCTTCTACGGCGCCGGGCTGGTCAACGCCTACAAGGCCGTCCAGCTCGCGAACGGCGGCTGCGCCGATCCGGCGACGTGCTTGGCGCCGAGCGACGACTGCGGCGCGAGCTGCGGGACGGTGTCGAGCTGCGGCGCCTGCCGCACCGACGCCGATTGCGTCGCCGGGAGCGCGTGCCAGGCGCTTCCTTCGGTGGGCATGCTCGTGTGCGTAGCTCAGAAGGACGCGAATCCCTGCCCCGCCGGGACCAACGAGGTCAACGGCTACTGCGTCCCGACCGCCGCCACCTGCGGCGCCTGCGCCGGCGCCGAGGCCTGCAACGGGCACGACGAGGACTGCGACGGCCTCGTCGACGAGGAGGGCTGCCAGGGCGCTCCCCGCTGCTTCATCGACGCCGCCGGCTGCGCCGCCGGCTCGGTCTGCGCCGCGACGAGCTGCGCGCCGCAATGCACGACCGACGCCGATTGCACCGAGCCCGCGACCTGCCTCGAGATCAAGGACCAGTACGGTCTCGTCACCGGCACGCGCGCCTGCGTCGCGAGCGGCGTCAGCCAGTGCCAGCTCGGGTGCGAGGTCCTCGCCTCGTCGCTGCCCGACGCCGAGCTCGCCGCCTTCGTCGACTGCATGAAGGACGGACAGACGGGCTGCGGCTCGGCGTTCACCTGCGCCCAGATGCTGCCCGTCAATTTCTGACGGCCCCGCGCGGCGCTTGCTCGGAGCGGTTGTGCCCGCGCGCGTTCGGGGCGAAGCTTCGCGCATGAACGACGGGACGAGGCCTCGGATCGCAGGACGGTGGACCGGCGTGGCCTGCGTCGGGATCGCATTCGTCGCCGGCTGCGGGCTCGGCAGCGACGGCACCGATCTCTTCGGCGACGGCACGACGACCGGGAGCACGACGGGCACGACGACGAGCACCTCCTCGGGCGCGACGACCACCGGTTCGGGCACCGGAGGCAATGGCGGCGCGGGCGGCGCGGGCCCGGCGTGCGGCGACGGCTCGATCGATCCCGGCGAGGGGTGCGACGACGCGAACGCGAGCGCGGGCGACGGCTGCGACGCCTCGTGCCAGATCGAGAGCGGCTTCGTCTGCACCGGCGAGCCGAGCGCCTGCGCCACGAGCTGCGGAGACGGCCTCGTCGCCGGCGCCGAGGCCTGCGACGACGGCGGCACGGATCCGGGCGACGGCTGCGACGGCGCGTGCGTCGAGGAGCCGGGCTACACCTGCTCCGGCTCGCCCAGCGACTGCGCCGGGGTCTGCGGCGACGGCATCGTGGTGCCCGGCGAGCCCTGCGACGACGGCGGCGTGGCCGGCGGCGACGGCTGCAGCGCCGCCTGCACCGTGGAGCAGGGCTGGTCCTGCGCGAACGAGCCGAGCCTGTGCACGACCACCTGCGGCGACGGCTTCCTCGCCGGCGCCGAGGAGTGCGACGACGGAGGGCTCGCGGTCGACGACGGCTGCAGCGACCAGTGCGAGATCGAGCAGGGCTTCATCTGCAGCGGTCAGCCGAGCGACTGCGGCTTCCCGGCGTTCCAAGTCGACGGCGTCCTCTACGGCTACACGCTCGGGAACCCGTCGCCCGCCGCGCCGACCTCCGGCACCTTCCCCCTGCTGCGGACCGGCAACACCGGCAGCCTCGCCGACGCCTGCTTCGGCCTGCCCGGGGGGTCGCTGAGCGGCGCCGTCGCCCTCATCCGCCGCGGTACGTGCAGCTTCCTCACGAAGTCGAACAACGCGCAGCAGGCAGGCGCGGTCGCCGCCATCATCTACGACAACAACGGCGGTCAGACCTTCATGGACCTCGGAAACGGCACCTCGATCCCGACGGTGATGATCTCGCAGGCGAGCGGCCAGGCGCTGAACGCGGAGCTCGACATGGGGCCGGTCACGATCACCTGGACCGGTCAGAACGTCGACGTCTACTGACCCCGGCCCGGCGACTTCGCCGGCAGGTCAATCCGAGTCGATGTCGTAGCTGCGTTCCTGCGTGCTCGGGCCCGCCTACGGAACCTTGCCCGGCATCGGGATCGTCGTGCCGCCGCGCACGGCGTCGACGACGAGCTCGTTGAGCTTGCGGTCGGCCTTCTCGCACTTCGCCGAGACCTCTCCCATCGTGGCGCCCTTGCACTCCTTCTTTCGCTCGCTCACGACGGCCGCGAGGGGCTCGCTCTTCTTCAGCGCCTCTTGCGTCGCGTCCTCGAGGATGCGCCACGGGATGGTCGCGTGCTTCGGCTTCGGCGGAGCCTGGAGGCGCACCTCCTCGGCGGAGATGGTCGCGCACGTGCCGTCCCAGCGGAGGACGTCGAACGTCGCGCCCGCGCCGCTCACCTGCATGCCCCCCGTGTCGGCCTTCTTCTCGGAGAGGACCAAGAGCTCCTCGTCGAACGTGAGCTTCTCCTCGGCGCTCGGCCCGCCCATTCCGTTGAACGGAGCGATCTCCTTCACGGCCACGTAGGCGCGACGCCACGCCGAGCCCTTCTGGAAGAAGAACAGCGCGAGCTCCGGGTACGTCTTCGCGCAGAGGCGCTGCACGAAGGCCCTGGGCATCACGCAGCCGCCGCCATCGCCTGCGCACGCCTCGGGCACCTTCGCGGCGGCGGCGGGAGCGGCCGGCTCCTCCTCTTTGGTGGGCGTCGCTTGCGCCGAGGGGGCGGCGGCGGGACCGGCGGACGGGTCGCTCTTCGGTTCTTGGGCGACGGGGGTGCTCGATCCGCAGCCCAGAGCGAGCATCAGAGGAAGCGGCAGCAGGTGGCGCATCGTGAGCGCATAACCCGAAGCACCTCCGACGTGAAGCGGCGCTCCTCGCTCCAGACGGCAGTTGTCGAGCAGCCAGAGCGCACGTTTCCACGAAGGCCGCACGGCAGGTCGCACCCACCTGCATGGCGGTCACCGATGCGCCTCAAGACGTCCCGCGCTCGCTCCAGCTTGCCGGGTCCTGCCGGTAGAACGCGGCGAGCTCGGCGTAGAGCTCCGGGTGCCTTTCTTTCATCGCGAGCGGCCGCTCGAAGAAGCTCTCGGTCACGACGGCGAAGAACTCGGCCGGGTTGGTGGCGCCGTAGGGGTCGAGATCGCTCGATCGCGCGCGGTGCACGCGGGCGGTGAGCTCGGCGTACTCGTCGCCGAGCACGCGCGCCCAGGCGGCGTAGCGGGCGCGCGCCGGCAGGTGGGGCGCCCCGTCCATGTCGCCGTCCTCGCCGTCGAGCTGGTGGGCGAACTCGTGGAGAGCGACGTTGTGCCCGTCGCGGAAGGCGCGCGCGTCGTGGAGCACGTGGTCCCAGGCGAGCACCACCGTCCCGCGCTGCCACGACTCGCCGAGCCGCGCGTCCTCCGACTCGATCACCACCCCGCCTTCGTGCCGGACGGCCTTGGCCACGTAGGCGCTCGGGTAGACGAGGATCGAGTCGAGATCGGGGTAGTACGACGGCTCCTCCTGATGGAGGAGGAGCAGGCACGCGTGCGCGGCGATGGTGACGCGGATCTCGTCGGTGAGCTCGAGCCCGCCGCAACCCTCGAAGCTCTTCTCGGGGAGGAAGACCTGGATGTGGCCGATCAGCTCGCGGCGGTCCTCTTCGGGGAGGCGCCGCGCGCAGGGCAGGTTGCGATCCACGATCGCGAGCCACGCGTCGGGGAACGGCTCGGCGCGGACCGCCTCGCGGCGGCGGCGACGGAGGAAGGAGAGCATGCCGGCATTATCGCGCGAGCGCGCGCCGGTGGCCGCCGCTCCGCTTGGCGACCGCCTTCGCCCGGTCCCGCGGCTCGGGCGCGCCCTCGAGCCCGCGCAGCTTGGCGAGGTTCTTGCAGTAGCAGCCGTCGTCGGGCGGCAGCTCGAGCACGCCGGGGTGATCGGCGAACCGCGGGTCGTTCGCGAGCCGCCAGAAGAGCCGGAGGCCGGCCTCGCCCTCGCCGATCCAGGCGTGGCGATCGAGGCGCTCGCCGAGCGCGTAGCGCGAGTCGTTCACGTGGAAGCAGGCGAGGCGATCGAGGCCGACGTAGCACTCGAAGTCCTCCCAGAACTCCTCGTACCCCGCCTCGTCGGCGAGATCGTGGCCGGCGGCGAAGGCGTGGCAGGTGTCGATGCAGACTCCGAGCGTGCGGCCGCGCCGGCCGGTGGCCGCGATCATGGCGCCGATCTGATCGAGCTCGTGGCCGAGCGTCGATCCCTGCCCCGCCATGTTCTCGATGCAGAGGCGCGTGGCGAGGCGCGGCGCGCGCTCGACGGCGCGCTCGAGGATCCACCCGAGGCTCTCGCCGATGCGGTCGATGCCGCGCTCCTCGCCGAGGCCGAGGTGCGAGCCGGGGTGGAACACCACGAGGTCGACGCCGAGCGCGTCGGAGCGCAGGAGCTCCGCGAGCAGCGACTCGCGCGAGCGCTCGAGGATGCTCCGGTCGTCGGCGCAGAGGTTGATGAGGTAGGCGGCGTGCGAGAGCACCCGGGCCGGGCGCCCATCGAGCGAGCCGGCCCACCGCCCCCGGCCCGTCCGGAAGGCCTCGACGGCCTCGGGTCCGATCTCGCGCTCGCGCCAGGCGTTCGGGTTCTTCGTGAACACCTGGAGGGCGTGGCAGCCGTCGTCGAGCGCGCGCTCGAGGCTGCGCTCGAGCCCGCCCGCCACCGACTCGTGGGCGCCGAAGAGCACGGGCCGTCCATGCGTCCGGCGTCACCGTCCGGCAAGCGGGATGACGCACCGCGTGCTGGGGCCGCGGTTCTCGCGAGCGCGTAGGCCCCTACGCGCCACGGCGCCCTTGACTCGGGCGGCGCAGAAGGCGAATCCACGGGGTCCCGAAGCCCGACCGGCCTCGGGCTCGACGGAGGCATCGGTTCGCATGGGCACGCAGCACGGCGCAAATCCGCAGAACGGGGTCGGGCACGCGGCGCCCCCGCTCCTGCCCTCGCGCGTGCTCGCCGGCCGTCGCCTGGTGGTCGTGGGCGGCACCGGCTTCCTCGGCAAAGTGTGGCTGGCGATGATCCTCCATCGCTTCCCCGAGCTCGATCACCTCTACCTGCTCGTCCGCCCCAAGGCCGACCAGACCGCCGAGGAGCGCTTCTGGTCGCAGATCGCGACCTCGGCCGTCTTCGATCCGCTCCGCGAGAAGTACCCGGGCCCCGCCTTCGAGGCGTACCTGAAGGAGAAGGTCACGCCGATCGCCGGCGACATCGTCGAGCCGTTCCTCGGCCTCGGCGACGAGCTCATCGGCTCGCTCAAGCAGCGCGGCATCGACGCGGTGGTCAACGTCGCCGGCGTCGTCGATTTCAACCCGCCCCTCGACGAGGCGCTCGAGGTCAACGCCTTCGGCGTCAACAACCTCGTCAGCCTGGCGCGCGTGCTCCGCGCGCCGGTGATGCACACCTCGACCTGCTACGTCGCCGGCTACCGCAGCGGCCTCATCGAGGAGAACGATCCGCGCGAGATCCCCTTCCCGCGCGCCGCCGGCGAGGCCTGGTACGGCGCCGGCAACGAGAGCCGCGTCCTCGACCGCTCCCACTGGGACCCGCAGCGCGAGATCGACGAGTGCCTCGACCTGGTCAAGCAGGCGCGCCAGCGCTGCGACGACGCCTTCCGCCAGAGCGCCTTCCTCGATCAGGCCAAGGAGAACCTCAAGGCGCGCGGCGAGCCGTGCCGCGGCGCCCCGCTCGAGGACGAGCTCAAGAAGGTGCGGCGCAAGTTCATCGAGGCCCGCCTCGTCGACGCCGGCCAGGAGCGCGCGCTCTTCTGGGGCTGGTCGAACATCTACACGTACACGAAGAGCATCGGCGAGCAGGTGCTCGCCGCCTCGGGCGTGCCCTTCACCATCGTGCGCCCGGCGGTCATCGAGTCGAGCAGCGAGTTCCCGTTCTGCGGCTGGAACGAGGGCATCAACACCTCGGCCCCGTTCATCTACATGGCCTTCAAGGGGCAGGTGCAGTTCCCGGGCGCGCCGGGCGTGCACCTCGACATCATCCCCGTCGACATGGTCGCGAGCGGGATGATCGCCTCGCTCTGCGAGCTGCTCGAGGGCACCGCGCCGCCCGTCTACCAGTACGGGACGACCGACACCAACGGCTGCACGATGCGCCGCTACCTCGAGCTCATCGGCCTCTACAAGCGCAAGCAGATCTTCGAGGGCAAGCGCAACGGCCTGCTCGAGACGGTGATGGGCCGCTTCGAGCCGCGCGGCCTCTCCAAGAAGGACTGGCAGCAGCACGGCGCCCCCGCGATCTCGAGCGCCATGAAGGGCCTCGGCAACCTGCTCTCGATGGCCTCGGTCGGCCCGGCCAAGGCCGTGCTCGGGCCCGTCGCGAGCACGCTCAAGAACCTGGCCAAGACCGAGTGGAAGACGGCCGAGATCCAGGAGCTCTTCATCCCCTTCACCGCCGAGGGCGACTGGGTGTTCTCGTGCGCCAACACGCGCGCCGCGATCGAGCGCATGCCCGAGGACGAGCGGGCGCGCTTCTACTGGGAGCCCGAGAAGATCGACTGGCGCGAGTGGATGTACGAGGTGCACCTGCCCGGGCTCGAGAAGTGGGTCGTCCCGCTCATCGAGGACCGCCTCAAGCGCGAGGTCCAGCCGCTCCGCCGCTACGACACCCTGCTCGACTTGCTCGACGAGATGGCCGATCGCCACGATCTCGGCGTCGGGCTCGCCCGCCTCGAGAAGGAGGGGCTCACGCGCGTCACTTTCCGCGCCTGGCGCGAGGCCTCGTCCGCCGTCGCCGGCCGGCTCGCCGCGCTCGGCGTTGGGCCCGGCGATCGGGTGCTGCTCTCGGGCGCCAATCAGCCCGCGTGGCCGATCGCCTACTTCGGCATCCTCCGCGCCGGCGCGGTCGCGGTGCCGGTCGATCCGTCGCTCGATGGACCGCAGCTCTCGAACCTCTTGCGGGCCTCGGGCGCGCGCGTGGCGCTGTGGACGCCCGAGGTCGAGGCCAAGGCCGGCGGCTACGCCCGCGTCGAGCACGCCGATCTCCGGGTGCTCGACCTCGCCGACATCGCGGCCGATCCGCTGCCGGGCGAGCTCGAGGAGCTGGCGCCCCCCAAGCTCGAGGTCAGGAGCGGCGACGTCGCCAGCATCATCTACACGAGCGGCACCACCGGCGAGCCCAAGGGCGTGATGCTCTCGCACGGCAACTTCACGGCGCTGCTCGCGTCGCTCGGGCCGGTCTTCCCGCTCCGCTCGGACGACCGCATCCTCTCGGTGCTGCCGCTGCACCACACCTTCGAGTTCACCTGCGGCCTTTTGCTCCCGCTCTCGCGCGGCGCGCGCATCGTCTACCTCGAGGAGCTCTCGGCCGAGCACCTCGCCGACGGCCTCCACAAGGGCCGCATCACCGGGATGGTGGGCGTGCCGGCGCTCTGGCAGATGCTCGAGCGCCGCATCGTCGCCCGGGTGAAGGAGCAGGGCCCCGCCGCCGCGATGGCCTTCAACTGGGCCCTCGAGCTCAACCGTCTCCTCGGCAGCCGCCTCGGCGTCAACGCCGGGCGCCTCTTCTTCGGCACGGTGCACGAGGCGATGGGCGGCAACATCCGCCACCTCATCTCGGGCGGCGCCGCCCTGCCCAAGGACACGGCGAAGCTCTTCTCCGGCCTCGGCCTGCCGCTCTCGGAGGGCTACGGCCTCACCGAGGCGGCGCCGGTGCTCACCGTCGCCAAGGCCTCGCCCAAGGCGCGCCCCGGCCACGTCGGCAAGCCCATCCCCGGCGTCGAGGTGAAGATCCTGACCCCCGACGAGCGCGGCGTCGGCGAGGTGCTCGCGCGCGGGCCCAACGTCATGCTCGGCTACGCCGGCAACGACGAGGCGACGCGCCAGGCCGTCGACGCCGACGGCTGGCTGCACACCGGCGATCTCGGCAAGCTCGACAAGCGCGGTCAGCTCGTCATCGTGGGCCGCGACAAGGACGTCATCGTCGGGGCGAGCGGCGAGAACGTCTACCCCGACGACGTCGAGCGCCTCCTCGGCAAGGTCGCCGGCGTGAAGGAGCTCGCCATCGTCGGCGTCGACGACGGCAAGGGCGGTGAGCGCGTCGCCTGCCTCGCCGTGATCGAGCCGCCCGACGCGGACGACGCGCCGCCGCCGAGCTCGTCCTCGGGGCCGCTCTCGCTCCGCGGCGAGGCGCGGCGCGCCCGCAACGACCGCGCCCTCGCGGCGCTGCGCGAGGCCTGCCAGAAGCTGCCGCGCGTCGCCCAGCCCGCGATCGTGCACCTCTACGACGCCGATCTCCCGCGCACCGCGACGCGCAAGGTGAAGCGCGCCGAGGTGAAGGCGATCCTCGCCCGCCTCATCGCGGCGAGCGCCCCGCCGCCCGCCGTCGGCGCCGAGGCCGGCGCGCCGTCGGCGTCGGTGCGCCACGCCGTCGCGACGATCGCCAACAAGAGCGTCGCCGAGATCACCTCGGCGACCTCGTTCAAGTCCGACCTGGCCTTCGACTCGCTCATGGCGATGGAGCTCGCCGTCGCGCTCGAGGCGCAGACGGGGCGCGCCATCGATCAGGCGGAGCTCAACCGCTGCGAGACGGTCCGCGACGTCGAGCGCCTCGTCGGCGACGCCTCGCGCGCGCTCGGCCCGGCCGCCGCGATCGAGAAGGCCGAGGAGAAGCCGATCGTCCTGCCGGCGCCCGTCGCCGAGGCGGCGAAGCGCTACCTCACCAAGGCCCAGATGGGCTTCTACGGTCGGGTGATGCGGCCCAAGATCTACGGCCGCGCCTACATCCCGCAGAACCGCAACACCATCGTCGCCTCGAACCACGCCAGCCACCTCGACATGGGCTTCGTGAAGTACGCCCTCGGCGCCTACGGCGACGGCCTCGTCTCGCTCGCGGCGCAGGACTACTTCTTCGACGGCAACAAGTGGCGCCGCGCCTACTTCGAGAACCTCACCAACCTCGCCGCCTTCGACCGCAAGAGCGGCCTGCGCCAAGCGCTGCGCCAGGCCGGCGAGGTGATCGAGCGCGGCAAGACGGTGCTGCTCTTCCCCGAGGGCACGCGCAGCCCCGACGGCGCCGTCCACGAGTTCAAGCCGGCCATCGGCCACCTCGCGCTCGCGCACGAGGTCGACATCCTCCCCGTCTACCTCGGCGGCACGTACCAGGCGTTCCCCAAGGGCGCCAAGATCCCGGTCCGCCGCGACATCACCGCGCGCATCGGCCCGCCGCTCTGCATCGCCGACCTGAAGCGGCTCACCGCCGGGATGAAGAGCGCCGCCGCGAGCCGCAAGGTCGCCGAGCTCGCCCAGCAGGCGGTGATGGCGCTGCGCGACGGCCAGGTGCTCGATCTCTCGCGCATGGGCGCCGCCGAGGTCGAGGCCGCCGCGACGAAGGAGCACCCGCTCGTCGTCCTCTTCCGCGAGCTCGAGACCAAGTACGTGGCCGGCCGGGTGAGCCAGCCGATCACCTACTACTTCACCCTCGGCAACGAGACCGAGGCGAAGTGGACCCTGCGCGTCGCGCCCGACCGCTGCGAGGCCCACCTCGGCAAGCCGGCGAACGCCCAGGCCGACTGCGTGCTCAAGACCTCGGCCGAGATCTTCACCAAGATCGTGCGCGAGTCGTACACGCCGAGCCCGATGGAGTTCATGACCGGCGCGATCAAGTCGAGCGACATCGCCCTCCTGCAAACCTTCCAGAAGGTCTTCGATCTCGGATGAGCCGCTACCTCGTCACCGGGCCCACCGGCTTCCTCGGCGGCCACCTCGTGGCCGAGCTCCGCGCCGCCGGCCACGACGTGGTCGCGCTCTGCCGCGCCGACGCGCCGGCGTGGCTGCGCGATCTCGGCGTCATCGTCCGGCGCGGCGACGTGCTCGACCACGGCTCGGTCGCCGACGCCGCCGCCGGCTGCGAGGGCGTCTTCCACTGCGCGGGCAAGGTCTCGCGCCGCGCCGAGGACGCCGAGGAGCTCTACCGCCTCCACGTCGACGGCACCAAGACGACGCTCGACGCCTGCCGCGCCGCCGGGGTGAAGCGCGCCGTCGTCGCGAGCACGAGCGGCGTCGTCGCCGTCTCGCGCAACCCGGACGAGGTGAAGGACGAGACCGCGCCGGCGCCGATGGAGATCCTCGCGCCCTGGCCTTACTACCGGTCCAAGCTCTACGCCGAGCAGGCCGCCCTCGATCGGAGCCGCGACGGCTTCGAGGTCGTGGCGGTGAACCCGACGCTCCTGCTCGGCCCCGGCGACCGCCACGGCTCGTCGACGAGCGACGTGGTCCTCTTCCTCGAGCAGAAGGTGCCGCTCGTCCCCGCCGGCGGGCTCTCCTTCGTCGACGCCCGCGACGCCGCGCACGCGATGGTGCTGGCGATGGAAAAGGGCCGGCCCGGCGAGCGCTACCTCGTCGGCGCCGCCAACATGACCGTCGAGGCGTTCTTCGCGCGCCTCGAGCGGATCTCGGGCGTCCCCTCGCCCAAGCTCCGGATGCCCGGCAGCGTGCTCCTCGCGAGCTTCGGCGCCGAGCTGCTCCAGCGCGCGGCCAAGAAGGTGCACGTGAAGGCGCCGGTCGATCGCATCTCGGCCGAGATGGCGCAGCACTTCTGGTACCTCGACGCCAAGAAGGCGGACCGCGAGCTCGGCTGGGCGCCGCGCGATCCGAACGAGACGCTCTCGGACACGGTCGAGGACCTCCGCGCCCGAGGAGTGGTCTGGCCGCGGGCCTGAGCGGCCTGATTTCGGGCGACGCGGGCGTCGACGTAGTCGGGGTGTTGCTCGAGCCCGTCGATCGCACGCGCCACCCACTCGGGCGGTGGCCCAAACAGCTTGCGGAGCAGGCCATCCTGCGTTCGCGCCACGAGGCGCGCTTCCTCGTCGTCGACCGAGTTGTCGTAGACGTAGACGCGGTCGGCCAGCCGGATCGCGCCGGCGAGATTCGCCATCGAGCGCGTGTAGCGGCTCAGGATCTTCTCGATCGGAACCGTGTGGCCTCCCTGCATCACCCGCCCGGCGACGCGAGACGCGTTGACTCGCGGGTCCGAAGTCGAGATGAAGAAGACACGGACGAAGAAGCCCGCTTGCTTCGCGCGACGCAGGAACTCCACCTTCTCCGGGGAGGAGAAGACCGTCTCGAAGGCGATGCCCTCGCGGCGCGCGAGGAGCTCCTCGCGCCGGGCCGTCACCACGCGGCGGCGTTCCGTACGGCTTCGGGAGAGTTCCAGTCGCCGAAGCGCTCCTGGGCGACGTCGTCCGGGTTCAGGTACTCGACGCCCTGGCTCCAGCGCTCGCGTCGGAGGCGGCTGGTGATGGAGCACGGCCGGCCGAATCGACCCGCAGGGTCGATTGTCTCCAGAGGGCCTTGGGGGGGCGCCTTCATCTCGATCGACCGGCGGTTCGGGCCCGGCCGACGCGACGCGTGCCCGCCGCGGCCGCGGTCGTGCTACCCAGGGCCGGCGATGAAGCCCCTCCTGATCGTGAACCCCCGCTCCGGGGGCGGGCGCACCGGCGAGACGTTCGAGCGCATGCGCGAGGTGATCACGCGCACCGTCGGCGAGGTCGACGTCGATTTCACCGAGCGGCCCCGGCACGCGGTCGATCTCGCGCGCGAGGCGGCGCTCGCGGGGCGCGAGACGGTGGTCGCCGTCGGCGGCGACGGCTCGATCCACGAGGTCGTCGGCGGGCTGATGGAGGCGAAGGCCGAGGGCGCGAACAAGACGCGGCTCGGCGTCATCGGACAGGGCACCGGCGGCGACTTCCGCAAGTCGCTCGGCATCGAGCACCGCCTCGACCGGTACTGCGCGGTGCTCGCCGGCGGCAAGACGCGCGCGATCGACGTCGGGCGCTTCACCCACGGGGACGACGCCGCCGCCAAGCACTTCGTCAACATCCTCTCGGTCGGCCTCGGCGGCCTCGTCGACCGCTACGTCGCCGACACGAGCAAGCGCTTCGGCGGCACGGTCGCGTACTTCCTCGCCTCGGCGCGCGGCCTGCTCGAGTCGCCCATCGGCGTGCTCGCCTGCACCCTCACCGAGGGCGGCCGGACGCGCGAGGTCGAGATCGCGACGCGGAGCATGGCGATCTGCAACGGGCGCTTCTTCGGGAGCGGGATGGAGATTGCCCCGATGGCCCAGCTCTCCGACGGGCTCTTCGAGATCGTCGATCTGGGCGACGCCCCCCGCCTGCGCTTCGCGATGGTCAGCTCCCAGGTCTACTCGGGCAAGCACATCGACCACCCCGACGTGAAGCACCACCGCTGCGAGCGCGTGGCGATCGAGCTCATGAACGTCGACGCCGCCGACCGCTTCCTCCTCGACGTCGACGGCGAGCCCATGGGCGGCTTCCCGCTCACGATCGAGGTGGTCCCGGGCGCGCTCGAGGTGCTCGTCCCCTGACGCGCGCGGCTTGATGCGGCGCGGCACGCGCCACGCGTCGCCCGGTGTCGCGCGCGCCGCCGGGTCGTTGTAAGGAGAGCCGATGTCCCAGAGCGAAGCTCCCGGCGCCGCGCCGCGCCTGCTCGTGGTCGGCTGCGGCGGCATCGGCGGCATCGTGGCCGCGCACCTGTTCGAGCAGGGTCACGACGTGACCGCGCTCACCACGAACGCCGCCATCGCCGACGCGATCAACGCCCACGGCTTCCGCGTCCGCGGGGAGAGCAGCCCGGGCACGGTGCGCGGCCGCGCCGTCCGCTCCCTCGACCGCGGCACGCGGCCCTTCGATTACGTGCTGCTCGCCACCCAGCCGCCGCAGGTGGAGGAGGCCGCTCGCACGGCGCTGCCGTTCCTCGCGCCGAGCGGCGCGATGGTCTGCTTCCAGAACGGCCTCTGCGAGGACCGCATCCAGGAGATCGCCGGCCCGGAGCGGACCCTGGGCGCCATCGTGGCCTGGGGCGCCGCGGCCGTGGAGCCGGGCGTCTACGATCGCACCTCGTCGGGGGGCTTCGTCCTCGGCCGGCTCGACGGGGCGCCCGACCGGAGGCTAGACGAGCTCGCCGTGCTCCTCGAGGCGATCGGGCCCACGACGCAGACGCAGAACCTCGCGGGCGCGCGCTGGTCCAAGCTCGCCATCAACTGCGCGATCTCCTCGCTCGGCACCGTCGGCGGCGACCGGCTCGGCGCGCTGATGCGGCACCGCTTCGTCCGCCGGCTCGCGCTCGAGATCATGACCGAGGTCACCCTCGTCGCGCGCGCCCTCGGGATCCGGCTCGAGAAGGTCTCGGGCACGATCGATCTCGACTGGATCGCGCTCACCGACGCCGAGCGGCGGGCCTCGGGCTCCGCCGGGCTCGTCGCCAAGCACGCGCTCCTCCTCGCGGTCGGCGCGCGCTACCGGAGGCTGCGGTCTTCGATGCTCGCCGCCATCGAGCGCGGTCGTCCCCCTTCGGTCGACTTCCTCAACGGCGAGGTGGTCCGGCGCGGCGCCGCGCTCGGCATCCCCACGCCGATCAACGAGGCGCTCCGCGACGAGGTCCTGGCGATCGCCGCCGGCCGAGGGCGGCCCGGGCTCGAGCGCGTGCGCGCCTTCTTCGATCGCACGCGCGCGCTCGTCGACGCGCCGCCCTCCTCGCGCGGGTTCACCTACGGCGCCGCGGCGCCCGGCGACGGCCAGCGCACCGAGCCGATGGCGCCGCTCGACGCTCCTCCCCTCCAGGCGGTGTACGCCGTGCCTGCGACCGTCGAGGCGCAGCCCGCCGAGCCGCCGGTGGTGGCGGCCGCCGAGCCGCCCGTGGCGCCGGTCGAAGGGCCCGCGCCGGCGGCCGTCGCCGCGGCGCCGGCCGAGCCGCTTCCGCCTCCCGACGGGACCGCCTGAGCGCGGAAGCAGCAGGACCGGAGCACGATCCGGTCAGGCGTCGCGGCAACAGACGACGCCGCCTTCGTCCGACCCGTCCTTGATCACGATCGCGCCCTCCTGCGCCTGATCGGCGTCGCTGCCGCAGTGCCAGCTCTGCGTCGCGGCGCAGTCGTCGAAGCGCATGACGCGATCGAGCGGCGCGCAGCTCGCGGCGTCGGCGAGCTGCCCGAGCGTGCCGCACCCGGCGAAGTTGTTCACCGCCGGCGGCGCGGCGCAGACGTCGTTGCCCTGCGCCTGGCGCGTGGCGAAGAAGCCGGCGGCGTCGTCGCAGCCGTTCGGCGCGCGCTGCGCCACCTCGGCCGCGCTGTTGCAGACGTGCCAGCCATTCGCGCAGAGGTCGACGGCGCTGCAGCCCGCACCGTCGGGGTGCGGCCCGTCGTTGCCACCCTCGCGCGCGCACGCCGGGACGAGCGCGACGCCCGCCGCGAGCCCGGGCACCTGGAAGCCGCCCGAGCAGCCGGCGATCTCGGGGAACGCGCCGGCGTCGATGAACGCCTCGCGCGTCCCGTCGGCGCACCCCGAGGCGCTCCCGCTCGCCGTACCCGTGCTCGTCGCCGTGCCGCCCCCGCCGGCGCCCGTCGCCCCCGTCGACTCCCCCGCGGTGAACGAGTCGCCGCACGCCGCGAGGGCGCTCACCGCCAGCAGCCAGGGTGAGAGGCGGCTGGGCATCTCAGTTCTCGTCGGCGCCGATGTCGGGTGTGGCGGGATCGCGCGGATCGCCTTCGAAGTCCTTCGCGGGCGCGCCGACGGCCGTGCCCGCGCCGACGCAGGGCGAGCCGGCGGTGAGGTGGAGATCGCCCGGATAGGCGGTGTAGAGCGGGTCCGCCGAGATCACGCCGCTCACGGTCATGTCCGCGAGCGCGTTGACCTGCGCCGCGGTCGTGATCGGCGTCACGAGCTCGTCGAAGTAGAGCGCGGTCGGCATGCCGGTGGGATCGAGATCGTTGTTCTCGAAGACGCGCGGGTCGGCCCCGGCGACGGCCTCGATGAGCCCGTACCGCGCCGTACCGCAGACGCCGGCGCGGAGGATGTTGTTGCGATAGACGCCCGAGCCCGACGCCGGCGGCGACGCGCTGACGTCGAGCTCGAGGGCGCGCCCGGTGCATGCCGCCGGGGTGCCCGCGCCGTCGAGATCGTTCGAGTGCACGTCGATCTCGCTGGCGCCGGCGGCCGCGAGGACCTGCAGGCCCACGCTCTGGAGCGGCGGCTGGCCGCCGCCGACGCCGCAGTCGTTGCCGGTGTAGCCGAAGATGGCGTTGTTCTGGATGCGCGCGGCCGAGCCGTCGGCGTGGACGCCGACCGCCGTCGGCGAGCAGCCGCCGCGGATGAGGTTCGAGTCGACGAAGGCCGACGTGCGCTCGAGCCAGACGCCGTACGAGACGGAGCCGCCGCGCCCGGTGATGACGTTGTTGGCGACGCGCATGCAGCCGCCGTCGTCGCAGCGCACGCCGGTGGCGACCGGCGGGAAGCCGAAGTCCGAGCCCTGGACGTTCTGGTTGCCGAGCACGACGCACTGGCTCGCCACCTGCACCGCGTTGGCGCCGCAGTGCACCGCGTTCGGGTTCGAGGCCTGGCCCTCGCCTCCGCCGGTGATGCGGACGTTCGAGTCGATCACCGGATGGCAGGCGCCCATCGCGCGCACCGCGTCGACCTCGGTCATCTGGGTGTCGCCGGCCGCGGCGATGTAGTGGTTGTCGACGATCCACGGCGCGGCGTCGTTGCAGTCCTCCATCCAGATGCCGTGCGACTGGACGGCGCCGCCGAAGGCGTTGACGAGGCTGGAGCGGACGACGACGCCGGTCGCGTTCCCGCCGATGCGGATCACGGCACCGACGTCGCCGTCGACGGCGCAGAGGGCGCTCTGCTCGATGATCGAGCCCGGCGAGTCGAGGATCAGCGCGGCGTGGGTGATGCCGCTCCCCGGCGTGACGCGGCCGCGCAGCGAGGGGTTGTTCGCGCAGAAGTCGTCGCAACGTCCGAAGGCATCCAGATCCTTGCAGACGTTGGTGATCCGGACCTTGGCGCCGACCGAGCGCACCGCGATCGACTCGATCGATCCGGTGCCCGCGTCGATGCGGCTCTTGGTGATGGTCGCGTCGCCGCCGTTGACGATGTTGACGCCATACGAGACCTGGACGCTCGGGGCGTTGGCGATGGCGACGTTGGAGACGAGCGCGCCCTTGGCGCCGTCGACCGTGATCGCGGCGGTGGTGGGCGAGTTGAAGCGATCGATGCGGAAGCCGTCGAGCACCGTCGTCGTCTGCACCGCGGCCGGGAAGGTGACGCCCTCGGGCGTCTTCGGCTGGAGCACGGTGGTGGTGAACGCGGCGCACCGGTTCCAGGTGGTCGACTCGTAGTTGCCGAGCACCGACACGCCGTCGGCCATGGTGATGGTCGCGGCGTTGGCGTTGGCGTAGGTCCCGGTCACCGGCGCGTTGTTGGTCCCGCAGACCGCGCCGGCCGCGACGCACACCGTCTTGAAGCCGTTGTGGCTCGCCGCCCAGTTGATCGCGGCCTGCACGGTCTGGAACGGCAAGAGGAAGGTGCCGTCGGCGGTGAGGTCGTTGCCGGTCGGCGCCACGGGGATGCAGGCCTTGGCGTCCTCGTCGATCGCGCCGTCGCAGTCGTCGTCGATGCCGTTGGCCGTGGGGCCGTCGAGGTTCGCCGCGGGCGGCAGGGGCACGCACGCGCCCACGGCGCCCATGGTGCAGGCCGCGACGCTGTTGGCGCAGGCGCCGAGGCCGCAGCTGAACGTGCCGAGGGCGTCGTCCGCCTGTCCGTCGCAGTCGTCGTCCTGCCCGTTGCACGCCTCGCCGCTCGGGATCACCTCGCCCACGCACGGGCCCCAGGCGCCCACGGTGCACGTCTCGGTGCCCGCCTGGCAGGTGCCGACGCCGTCGGTGCCGGCCGGGCCTGAGTAACAGCTCCGGGTGCCGGTCGAGAGGACGGTGTCGTCGGTGTCGTCGCAGTCGAGCCCGGCGCAGGCGCACGCGGCGCCCGTGCCGTAGCCGTCCTGATCGGCGTCGGTGCAGCCCGGGCTCGAGGCCTCGCACTGGCCGGCGTTGCAGGCCCACTGGCCGCACGGCGACGGCCCGAAGAGGGCGTCGCAGTCCGATGCGCTCGCGCACTCGGCCGGGATCGATCCGCCACTGCCGCCCGCGCCGCCGCCGCCCGCGCTGGTGCCGGTCGTCGCGCCGCCGGTGCCGGTCCCGGTCGTGGTCGATCCTCCAGAGCCGCCGGAGCCCGACGACGAGGACGAGGTGCCCGACCCGCTCGAGAACACCGAGTCGTCGCTGCCGCACGCGGCGGCGACGAGAGGCGTGGCCACGGCAGCAACCAGGAGCGACGCCCGAAGCACCCGCATGAGGACCTCCTTAAGGGAACGAGGAAGGCAGCGTCGGAGAGCGTACGGCAAGGCCGTCGGGCATCGCAACCGGGCCATCGAGCATCTCCCGGGTGCCGCACCGCCGTCGCCGCCTGCCACGCCCGCCCCAGGCAGGTCGTGCGGGCGCGGCGCGTTCGGCCACGACCGCGCTTTTCCGCCTTGGTCCGCCGGCCGGCGCGGCCGATTTTTCGGCGGAACCTTCGCGCTCCGGGGCTGTCATGACCCCCGTGCAGCGCGCGTGACGCGGGCCGCGCCCGAGGGCGGCGGCCGGCGACATCCAAGGCGCTGCCGCGGGCACCGCGTGGGCAGCACCACGGGGCGCTGCCCGCCCCGGATCTCGACCACCCGCGCGCCGGGTGCGGAAAGGAAGCGTGTCATCATGGAAGGCAAGCAGAAGGTGGCTCTCTCGTTCGCGATCCACGACGGCGACGCGCCGGTCCGTCGCGAGACGTTGACGCAGGACATCATCAAGCTCGGGCGCGACCCGAAGAGCCACCTCCGCCTCGAGGACGAGCTCGCCTCGCGCATGCACGCCGTCATCGAGGCCGCCGCGGCCGACCGCATCTCGATCATCGATCTCGGCAACGGGGGCGGCACGCTGGTCAACGGCGCGCGCGTCAACCGCGCCGAGCTCACCCCCGGCGACACCATCACCATCGGCCGCACCCGGATCGTGCTCGAGCGCGCCGAGATGGTCGCGGTCGCCGCGCCCGCCGCGCGCTCCGACGCTCGCCCGCAGAACCCGTTCATGAGCCCGCGGCTCTTCGACGCGCCGGCGGCCGCGCCCGCGGCGGCGCCCTTCGGCTGGCAGAACCCGTTCGCCGAGGCGGTGCAGGCCCACGACGAGGTCGCCGACGACGCGCCCGAGGGCTCGTACACCTACTCGCTCCTGAAGAGCGCGCCGGACGTCGCGCCCGAGGACTGCGAGACGCAGGCGGCGGCGATCGAGGTGATGATCCTCTGGGACCAGTCGGTGCTCCACGTCTCGCACCTGACCCCGCCGCGCTCGTTCCACCTCGGCGAGGAGGAGAGCAAGCACCTGCGCTGCGACTACTTCCTCCCGAGCGAGAAGCTCGGCACCACGCGCGCGCCGCTCGTCCTCGTGGACCGCGCCGGCACCTCGAGCCTCGTGCTCCTGCCGCGCGCCACCGGCCGGATCGAGATCCCCGGCCACGCCGCGATGGACGTCGAGCAGGCGATCCGCTCCGGCCTCGCGCAGCCCTGCGCCGAGCTCTCTGGCGCCTACCAGCTCGCGCTCCCCACGGGCGCCAAGGCGAAGCTCGAGCTGGGCGGCCTCACCTTCAAGGTCGCGTCGGTCAACGCCGGCCGCGCCGTCGCCGGCAAGCCCGTCGACGCGGCGAGCCTGCCGTTCCACGGGATCTCGGCGTTCGCGCACCTCGGCCTGCTCGCGGCGCTCGCCTTCATGATGCCGCCGCTCGGCGACACCGAGGGCGGGGCCGTCTCGGCCGAGCAGCTCGACGGCCTCAAGCAGTACATGACCGCCCTCGCCGAGCGCGAGGAGGAGAACAAGCCCACCGAGCAGCTCGCCGAGCAGAAGGCCGACGACTCCGAGGGCGGCCGCGGCACGCGCTCGATCGGCGACGAGGGCTCGATGGGCAGCACGACCTCCAAGGCGACCGGCAAGAAGTGGGGCGTGTTCGGGCCCAAGGACAACCAGGATCCGCACATCGCCAAGGCGATGGCGCTCCGCGACGCCGCCGAGTTCGGGATGATCGGCCTGCTCAACAGCGGCGCCGGCGGCGATCCCAAGGCCGTCACCGCGCCCTGGGGCCGCGACGACTCGCTCGGCAACGACGCCGTGAGCGCGCTCGGCAACATGTGGGGCAGCGAGATCGGCGAGTCCGGCGGCGCCGGCGGGCTCGGCCTGTCGGGCATCGGCGAGGGCGGCGGCGGCAGGGGCGAGGGCATCGGCCTCGGCTCGATGGGCTACCTCGGCCACGGCGCCGGCCGCGCCCGCCGCTGCGGCGACGGCGCCGGCATAGGCCGCGGCCACCGCCCCCCAGGCCCCCCCCCCACCCCGCCCCCGCCCCGCGTGATGGTCGGCACGACCACCGTCGGCGGCCACCTCCCGCCCGAGGTGATCCAGCGCATCGTGCGCCAGAACTTCGGCCGCTTCCGCCTCTGCTACGAGAACGGCCTGCGCTCGAGCCCGAGCCTCGCCGGCCGCGTCGCGGTGCGCTTCGTCATCGGCCGCGACGGCGCCGTCTCGAGCGTCGGCAACGGCGGCTCGGACCTGCCGGATCCCGCGGTCATCTCCTGCGTGGTGCGCGCCTTCTACGGCCTCTCGTTCCCGCAGCCCGACTCGGGCATCGTGACCGTGGTCTACCCGATCATGTTCAGCCCGGGCTCGAGCTAGGCCCGCGATCTCGCACCTGGGGCAGCCAAGCCTTCTCGCAGCCTCACACCGCGCCCCCTCTCCCCGACGGGCCCTGACGGGAGAGGGCACGCGTTCGCTTCACCAGCGCAGCAGCGCACCCCAGTCGTTGCGCGAGGTCTGCTCGAGCGTCGCGTTGTACCTCCGAACGGCGCGCTCCGCCTCCTCACGCGTGAGCACGTGACGGGTCGGAGAGGCGTCGCTCGTGACTCCAGCCAAGAGGGCGAGCGCGCCTACCGACGCGGTCGCGCACATCAGGACGGCCGGCAAAGCGAAGATGGACCCCGAGCTCCCTTCCACGTCCTTCTCGGGCTGCCGGGCGACGACGATGACCATGATCCCGCAGAGAGCGCCCGCCCCCGCGGTGAGACTCCCCCCGACGATGGTCAGCTTGTTGGTCGGAACGGAGTCGTCCTCACCGAGATGCGCGCTCCCCGTGACGTTGGTGTAGCGGCGCCGGAACTCCTCCTCGCTGATCGGGCCTTCCCGCCCGCAGAACGACCAGTCCTTGTCCTTCTTGTCGCTGCAGATACGGATCCGCCTCGCCGGCGCCTGCGAGGATGGGGTGCTCGGCTCCCGCGAGGTGGATGCACAGCCTGCCACAGCCAGCAGCAGCCCGGCCGCGATCCGGCATGCGCGGCGACCCCCAGGCGCGCAGCGCGGTGCGATCTCGCTCGTCTTCATGAGCTGCCCCCTGCCGCCGATCATCACCCCGCCGGCTGATGCGATCAACGGGCCCTCGTCGCTACTCGCCAATCACCGATCGCACCCGATCGCGATTCTCGATCAGCCGCATCGCACCCACCCCGTTCTAACGTCCGCCGAGCACCCGACGTTACCGAGACGCGCCACCACACCTCGACGTGCAGCGCTGCTCAACGAGCTTTGGCGATGCTGCGGCTCATCCGAGGGCGCCCTGCGAGGGACCGCAAGAGAAGAGCCGGAGCGTGCTCGAATATTGGCTGGGTGTTCGAGATTCGCGATCGCCGACTCAGCGCCCACAGGAGGCCGGCTCGTCCGCCTTCCCCCCTTCATCGGGACACGGCGAACGGCGAGCGACGAGCGTCGCGCGCTCCTCCTCGAGGCGCGCGCGCGCTCGCTCGTAGTACTCCGGCGAGATCTCGGCGCTGACGCAGCGACGGCCGGAGCGAAGCGCGGCGATCGCCGCGGTGCACAGGCCCCCGAACGGCTCCCAGACCACGTCGCCCGGCTCGGACGACGCGCGGACGATCCGCTCCATCAGCTTGAGCGGCTTCTGGTTGTGGTGCAGCGCGCCGAACCCGGGCGTCCGCACCCTCTCCGGGCCGGCGACGGGCGGCTCGCGCCAGACGTTGGTGACGCCGACCTCGCAGGTGAACTTCGCCCGCAGGCGGCCCCACGCGTCGCCGTCGAGCGGCGACACGCCGTCGAGCGAGAAGTACGGGCGCCCCTCGGGCCGGCCGTGCTCGTTCGCGTACCGGGCGATCCTCTCGAACATCTCGGCCGGCGGGAAGTACCAGAGGTGGCAGCGCGTCAGGTACTTGCGCGTCGCCGCGTTGCGGACGCCGCAGGCCTCGTTGGCGAGCGAGAGGACGAGGCCGGCGCGGTCCCACTCGCGCCGCAGCCACTCCTTCAGGGTCACCGATTCGCCGCCGCTCTCGACGCGGACGCGCCGCACGTACTGCGCGCAGACCTCGGTCACGACGGGGAACTTCCGGAGCGTGCGGCTGTTCGCGTTCCCTGCGATGTGGCCCACGCCCTTGTCCCACACGTGGCAGGCGCGGTAATCCCAGCCGTGCCGGGCGAGCACCGGGTGGACGGTGGCCCAGCCGATCTCGGTGTTCCAGAGCCAGAGCGTCGTCGCCGGCGCCGCGTGACGCGACCAGGCGGCGACGTGCGGCTCGTACCAGGCGTCGAGGCGCTCGGGCCGGGGAGGGTCGCCGGGGAAGCCCGCGATGCCGTAGGCGCCGTCGGACATGATCACCGTCGGCGTGGGCCAGCGCGCGTAGAGCTCGAGGGCGTCGCCGAGCTCGATCGAGGTGAGGGGCTCCTGCGCCGGGGGCCCGATGCGCGCCGTCATGCCCTACACACGCCCCCGCGGGCCCGGGCTGTCAACGGTGTCGTCGTCGACCCGGCGCCGCCGGGCCGAGGTATCGTGCGCGGGTGCGGCTGCTCCTGCTCCACACCGGCGGCACCCTGATGATGCAGGGGGGCGCCGCGGCGCCGCTCGCCCCCGACGTCTACACGCGCGACCTCGTCGCCGAGCTGCCGGTGCTGCGCAAGGTCGCCGAGATCGAGACGCGCATCCTCTTCAACCTCGACTCGAGCGACATCCAGCCGCACCACTGGGTCGAGCTCGCCGCCGCCGTCCACGAGGCGCTGCCCCGCTACGACGGCATCGTCGTGGTCCACGGCACCGACACCATGGCCTACACGGCGAGCGCGCTCGCGTTCCTGCTCCCCGGGCTCGACCGCCCCGTCATCCTCACCGGATCGCAGGCGCCGCTCTCGGACGTGCGCAGCGACGCCCGCGCCAACCTGGTCGACGCCTGCCACGTCGCCACCATGCCCATCCCCGAGGTCGGGATCCTCTTCAGCTCGAAGCTCTTGCGCGGGTGCCGCGCGACGAAGCTCGACGCCTGGAGCATGAACGCCTTCGCCTCGCCGGCGTGCCCGCCGCTCGCCGAGCTCGGCCTCGGCGTGCAGATCGGCCCGCACGTGCTCCCGGCGCGGCCGGCGCAGCCGTTCGACCCGCGCATCGAGCCGCGCGTGCTCGCGGTGCGTACCTTCCCCGGCCTCGATCCGAGGCTCCTTCACGGCGCGCTCTCCGCGGGCGTGCGCGGGTTGCTCATCGAGGGGTTCGGCGCCGGCAACGTCCCGCGGCTCGAGAACTCGCTCATCCCGGTGATCGAGTCGGCGCGCTCGCTCGACGTTCCGGTGGTCATCGTCAGCCAGTCGGCCCGCGGCGCGGTCGATCTCTCGAGATACGAGGGCGGCGTGGCGGCGGCCGGCGCCGGGGCCATCGCCGCCGGCGACATGACGCCCGAGGCGGCGCTCGCCAAGCTCATGGTCACGCTCGGCCGCGCCGGGAGCGCGCGCGTGCTCGCCGCCCGCGAGGCCTTCGCCGCGGCGCGCGTGGGCGAGATGGGCTGAGCGATCATGGCCGAGACCACCGCCGCCAGCGCGTCGAGGCCGGCGCGCGCCCGCGACGCGGTCCTCTTCGTGGCGCTCGCGAGCGCGGCGTTCGCCACCTCGAGCCCGCTGGCGAGGTGGGGCCGCCCGGCCCACCCGCTCGTGCTCGCGTTCGGGCGCGTGGCGCTGGCCGGCCTCTTGCTCTTCGCGCTCGACGCCGGCGGCGTGCTCGCTTCGCTCCGGGCGCTCGCCCCGCGTCAGCGCTGGAGCGTCGTAGGCGCCGGCGCGCTCCTCGCGGCGCACTTCGCGCTCTTCCTCTGGGGGCTCGATCGCACCTCGCTGCCGGCCGCGGTGTCGCTGGTCTCGCTCGAGCCGCTCAGCGTCGTGCTCTGCGCGTGGGCGTTCTTCGACCTCCGCCCCACGCGCCTCGAGCGCGCCGGCGTGCTCGCCGCCACCGCCGGCGCCGTGCTGGTGGCGAGCGGTGCCGGGAGCGGCGAGCACCGCCTCCTCGGCGATCTCCTCGTCGTCGGCGCCGTCGTCCTCTACGGGTTCTACGTGAGCGCGGCCCGCGCGCTCCGCGACGCGCTCCCGGCGCGGCGTTACGCGGCGCTCGTCTACCTCGCGGCGGCGATCACGCTCCTCCCCGCGCTCCTCGCCGTGCCCGCGACCGAGGGCAACGTGATCTGGCCGGTGCCGGCCCACGCGGCGGCGGCGATCGTCGCGCTCGCGCTCGTCCCCACGGTGCTCGGCCACACCGCGGTGCAGACGGCGGCGCGCCGCCTCTCGCCTTCGGTCGTGGCGCTCGTCTCGCCGGGCGAGACGCTCGGCGGGATCGTCATCGGCGCCGTGGCGCTCGCCGCGGTGCCGACCACGACGGAGATCGCCGGCGCGCTCGTGGTGCTCGCCGGTTCGACCATGGCGATCGCCGGCGCTCGGCGCTGACGGTCGCTCGCGCGACCGGCGTTTCGTCCCTCCGGGTCGGACGCCCGGACGCCCACCGCGGACGCAAGCGCGGCGCGGGCTCGATCCCGGGCAAGGTCGCTTGACACTTCTTCCTCCGAGGGGAAGCTCCGTATGTATGTACGCTCACATTCTACGAGCCACGTATCCCTTCTACGAGACGCGGCTCCGGGGCCGGGCGACGCTCACCCGGCTCGCCGAGCTGGAGCGCTCCCAGTGGCGCACCGCGCGTGAGCTCGAGGACGAGGCGTGGCAGCGCATGCAGGACACGCTCCGCTTCGCCGAAGAGCGCGTGCCTTACTACCGGCGGCGCTTCGCCGAGTACGGCGTCAGCGCGCGAACGGTGCAATCACCCGACGACCTCCGCCGCTTTCCGGTCCTCACCAAGCGCGAGCTCCGCGCCCACCGCCACGAGCTCCTCGCCGAGGGGTTCCGCGGAGAGCTCTTCGAGAGCGGCAGCAGCGGGTCGACCGGCGAGCCCGTGCGCTTCGTCTTCGACCACCGCACCTACGAGCTCCGCATCGCGGCCGCGATGCGCGCCGACGGGTGGGCCGGCGCGCGGCTCGGCGATCGCGAGCTCCACGTCTGGGCCGGGCCCGTCGTCGGCGAGAGCCGCTTCAAGCGCGCCAAGCGCCGCGTCTTCGAGCGCGTCATGCGCCGCTGGATGATCTCGCCGTTCGAGCTCTCGCCCGCGCGGATGGAGGAGCTCATGGGCGGGATCGCCGCGTACCGCCCCGGCGTCGTCATCGGCTACGTGACGCCGCTCTTCCACCTGGCGCGCTTCGCCCTCGAGCGCGGTTTCGAGCTCCCTCGCCCCCGCGGGATCGTGGCGACGGCCGAGCGCGTCTTCGATCACCAGCGCGAGACGCTGGAGCGGGCCTTCGGCTGCCGCGTGTTCGATCGCTACGGCTGCCGCGAGGTCATGCTCCTCGCCGCCGAGTGCGAGCGCCACGAGGGCAAGCACCTCAACGCCGAGAACGTCTACCTCGAGCTCTACCGCGGCGAGCGCGCCGCCCTCCCCGGCGAGCCCGGCGAGGTCATCCTCACCGATCTCCAGTGCCGATCGATGCCGCTCATCCGCTACAAGAACGGCGACGTCGCGACTGCTTCGGCCGCGCCGTGCTCCTGCGGGCGCGGGCTGCCGGTGCTCGCGAGCGTCGAAGGGCGTGTGCTCGACATGATCGTGGGGCCGGACGGGAAGCTCCTCGCCGGCGAGTTCTTCCCGCAGCTGCTCAAGGAGATCCCGACCATCGAGCGCTTCCAGGTGAGGCAGGACCGGACACGCGCGATCACGGTGCACCTCGTGCCGTCGGCGGGGTTCTCGGACGAGACGCCGGTGCTCATCGTCTCGAAGCTCCGCTCCTTCCTCGGCGCCGACGCGCGGATCGACGTCCGGGTCGTGCAGGACATCCCGCTCACCCGCGCCGGCAAGCACCGCCACGCCGTGTCCGAGGTGCCGGTCCAGCTGGAGGGCGCGTGACCCACGAAGAGACGCGACGGGACGGGCCCGTCAAGGTCGCGCACGTGGTGCTCGGCCTCAACGTGGGCGGGCTCGAGCGCGTGGTCCTCCGGCTGCTCGAGCGACTCGACCGCACGCGCTTCGCGCCGATCGTGTGCGCGCTCGACGAGCCGGGGGAGCTCGCGCCGGAGCTCGCGAGGCTCCACGTCCCCCTGCTCATGGTCCCGCGAGCGCCGGGCCTGGATTTCGGCCTCACCGTCCGCCTCTCGCGCCTGCTCGCGCGCGAGCGCGTCGAGCTCGTGCACACGCACAACACCTCGCCGCACCTCTACGGCGCGCTCGCCGCGATGATCGCGCGCCTCGCGCCCGGCGGCGCCGCGCCGCGCGTCGTGCACACCAAGCACGGCCGCAACGCGCCGGGCTCGCGGCGGAGCGTGCTCCTCAACCGGTTCGCGTCGGCCCTGAGCGCGCGCGTCGTCGCCGTGAGCGAGGACGCGCGCGACGTGTCGCTCCGGATCGAGCGCGCCGACGCCTCGCGCGTGGTCACCATCGTCAACGGCGTCGACACCGACGAGTACCGGCCCACACGCGATCCGGCGGCGGCGCGCTCGCTCCTCGGGATCCCGCGCGGCGGCTTCCACGTCGGCTGCGTGGCGCGGATCTCGCCGGAGAAGGACCAGCTCACGCTCGTCGAGGCGTTCGCTCGGTTCCGCGCGGGCCGCCCGGGGGCGCACCTCACCATCGTCGGCGACGGGCCCGCGAGGCAGGCCGTCGAGGAGCGCGCCCGCGCGCTCGGCCTCGAGCACGCCGTCCGCTTCGCGGGCACACGCGCCGACATCGCCCGCGTCCTCGGCGCCTTCGACGTGTTCGCGCTCTCGTCGCGCACCGAGGGGATCGCCCTCACGCTCATCGAGGCGGCCGCGTCGGGGCTCCCGATCGTGGCCACGCGGGTCGGGGGCAACGCCGAGGTCGTCGTCGACGGCGTCACCGGGCTGCTCGTCCCCCCGGCCGATCCGATCGCCTTCGCCGCGGCGCTCGACGCCATCGCCTCGCGCCCCGGGTGGCTGCGCGCCGAGATGGGGCTCGCCGGCCGCGCGCGCGTCGAGGCGCGCTTCGGCGTCGACCAGATGGCGCGCGCCTACCAGCGGCTCTACACCGAGGTGCTCGGCCCGCCGCCGGGGCGGTGCGGCCGGCGGGCCGCGTCCCGGTCGTGGGACGCGCCACGCCGCGCCATCGCACGGTTCGAGCGGCTGCACAGCCGGGCCACGCAGAGGCGCGCGCCGACGCGCGGACGTATTCCAGGGCGCCGCCCGTGCGGCTCCCTCTAGCGGAATTCCCGCCGCAAGGTTATCAGGGTCATCGATGCCCGACGCGCCGCGGCCACTGCCTCCGAAGAAGGAGGTCGCCATCGCCCTGCTCGAGGGGCCGAGCCTGTTCGTCCACCTCGATCCGAGGCGGCCCGGCGTCGTGGTGCCCAAGTGGTTCATGGGCCAGCCGCAGCTCGTGCTTCAGATCGGGCTCAACATGGCGGTGAAGATCCCCGACCTCGCCGTCGACGACAACGGGATCACCTGCACCCTGTCGTTCAACCGATCGCCGTTCTGGTGTCACCTGCCCTGGACGGCCGTCTACGCGCTGGTCGGCGAGGACGGGCGCGGCATGATCTGGCCGAACGACATGCCGCCCGAGGTCGCCGCCCAGAGCACGAACAAGCCGGCTGCCCCCGCGGGCAAGGCGCCCGCGAAGAAGGGCAGGAGCAAGCTCGCCGCCGTCGGCGACGAGCGGAAGAGCGGCAAGTCGAAGGAGAAGCCCGCCTCCGCCGACGGCTCGGCGCCTCCCGCCGAGGCCTCGCGCGGCCGCCGGGGCGCCACCCTGAGCGCGGCGGCCGATCCGCCCGCGCCCACCGAGCCGCCCGCCGCTGGGCCGGACGCGCCCGCGCCCGCTCGCCCCGCTCGACCGAGGCCCGCCGCCGTCCCCGTCCCCGCGCTCGCCCTCCGGTCCGAGGACGGCGCCCGCGGCGACGCTCCGGCCCGCCCGGCCGCTCCGTCGCAGGGCCCCGGAAAGAAGCCTCGCCGGGAGCTTCCGCCGTACCTTCGCGTCGTCAAATAGCCTCCCGGACCGCCGGACGCTTGACGATCGCGCTGGGCCACGCGAACGTGCGCCCCGATGCTCGCCCTGCCGCGCCGCCTCGCGACCTTCGCCTTGCTCGTCGGCGTGGTGATCGGGCTCGAGCTCGGCTTCGAGAAGCTCGTCCCCGACGCGGCCTGGCGCCAGCTCGCGCTCTTCGCGATGGTCAACGTCATCGTCGCGCTCTCGCTCAACGTCATCAACGGCATGGCCGGGCAGTTCTCCATCGGCCACGCCGGCTTCGTCGGCGTGGGCGCCTACACCGCGGCCGTGGTCGCCGGGCACCTCCACGCCCGCCTCGGCACCGACGACATCCTCTTCAAGAACTCGTTCTTGGTGGTGCCCATCGCCCTGGTCGCCGCGGCCGTCACCGCGTCCATCTTCGGCTTCGTCGTGGGCCTGCCGAGCCTCCGGCTCAAGGGCGACTACCTCGCCATCGTGACGCTCGGCTTCGCCGAGATCTTCCGCCTCGTCATCGCCACCGCGCAGACGGGCGGCACCGCCGAGGGGCCCGTCGCGCGGATGCTCGCCTCGCTCGGCGGGCAGAACGGCTACGCCGGGCCGGACAACTCGGGCGTGCCCCAGTACGCGGGGCCGTTCTGGATCTTCGGCGCCGTCGTCTTGATGGTCTTCATCTCGTGGCGCCTCAAGTTCTCGGGCTGGGGGCGGGCGCTGCGCGCGCTCCGCGAGGACGAGATCGCCGCCTCGGCCGTGGGCGTCGATCCGACCCGCTACAAGGTCGTCTCCTTCGTGATCGCCGCCGCCGGCGCGGGCATCGCCGGGGGCCTCCTCGCGCAGATGCGCGACGGCAACCCCACGGTGCAGCCCGACCAGTTCAACTTCGCCTACTCCTTCGACGCCATCACCATGGTCATCCTCGGCGGATCGGGGAGCGTGAGCGGCGCGATCGTCGGGGGCATGTTCGTGACCTTCACCGTGAAGATCATCGAGAACTTCCAGCCCTTCTTCCGCACCAAGTTCGAGGGGATGGCCGACACGCTCCAGCCCAGCTGGCCCTCGCTCGCCGAGCGGCTGCGCGACCTCGATCTCAACGCGCTCCGGATGGTGATCTACGCCGCGGTCCTCATCGCGCTGATGATCCTCCGCCCCGAGGGCCTCTTCGGCGAGCGCGAGCTCTTCAAGCGCTCGCGCCGGAGCTCGCCCCGGAAGACCGCGCCCGAGCCCGCCTCCGCAGGCGAGAAGCCGGAGGCCGGGTGAGCGCGGCGCTCGAGCTGTCCGGCGTCACCAAGAGGTTCGGCGGCCTCAAGGCCGTGTCCGAGGTGACCTTCACCGTCCAGGAGCGCTCCATCTTCGGCCTCATCGGACCGAACGGCGCCGGCAAGACGACGGTGTTCAACCTGGTGACCGGCGTCTACAAGCACGACACCGGCACGATCCGCTTCGGCGGCACCGATCTCCGCCCCCTGACGCCGAGCCAGATCGCCGTGCTCGGGATCGCGCGGACGTTCCAGAACATCCGCCTCTTCGGCCAGCTCACGGTCATCGAGAACGTGCTCGTCGCCTGCGAGAACACGCGCAAGGCGCACCTCGGATCGGCGCTGCTGCGCACCCCGCTCTACTACCGCGACGACGCCGAAATGAGCGATCGCGCCCTCGAGCTCCTGCGCATCTTCGATCTCGACGGGATGGCCGACGAGATCTCGACCTCGCTCTCCTACGGCAACCAGCGCCGCCTCGAGATCGCGCGCGCGATGATGCTCCGACCCAAGGTGCTCCTCCTCGACGAGCCCGCGGCCGGCATGAACTACGGCGAGGCCGAGGGCCTGAAGAAGCAGATCCGCTGGCTGCGCGACACCTTCGACATCACCGTCGTCCTGGTCGAGCACAACATGCAGGTGGTGATGGGCGTGTGCGAGGAGATCCACGTGCTCGATCACGGTGAGACCATTTCGCACGGCACCCCGGCCGAGGTCCGCAAGGACCCGAACGTGCTCAAGGCCTACCTGGGCGAGGAGGTCGAGCCCGGCTCCGTTCGCGCCGGCGGCGCCGCACCCGCGCCGCCGGGCGCGGAGGCATCCGAGCCCGAGCCGGCAGGAGGGGGCTCCGCCGAGCCCACGAAGACCGAGGCCAGCTCGTGAGGACCACCCACCCCACCCGCCCGCCGCCGGGCGCGCCGCCCGGCGCTCCGCTGCTCGAGCTTCGACAGGTGTGCGTCTCGTACGGCGGCATCAAGGCCCTCAAGGGGATCAGCCTCGAGGTGCGGCGCGGCGAGATCGTCGCGATGATCGGCGCCAACGGCGCCGGCAAGACCACCACGCTCAAGACGGTCGTGCGCCTCTTGCCGCTCACGACCGGCCGCGTCACCTACGACGGCACGGATCTCTCGGCCCGCGCCACCGAGGACGTGATCGCCGCCGGCATCTCGCTCGTGCCCGAGGGCCGGGCCATCTTCCCGAACCTGACGGTGCGCGAGAACCTCGAGCTCGGCGCCTACAACCACAAGCACCACGCCACCATCGTCGAGACCATCGACGACGTGGTGAAGCTGTTCCCGCGCCTCGGCGAGCGCATGCGCCAGGAGGGCGGCACGCTCTCGGGCGGCGAGCAGCAGATGCTCGCCATCGGGCGCGCGGTGATGGCCCGCCCGGCGATGCTCCTCCTCGACGAGCCGTCGCTCGGCATCGCGCCGCGGCTCGTCGCCGACATCTTCGAGGCGATCGCCCGCATCGCCGAGAGCGGCACCACCATCCTCCTCGTCGAGCAGAACACCCGGCTGGCGCTCAAGTACTCGACGCGCGCCTACGTGCTCCGCACCGGAGAGATCGCGATGACGGGATCCTCGAGGGAGCTCGCCGACAACGAGGAGATCAAGGCCGCGTACCTCGGAGGCTGACGAGGCCGACGTCGCCCGCGACGTCCGTCCGGCGCGTGACGCATGACGCCGCGCGCCAGGTGCGTAAACGACGCGCCGCGTCTGCGCAATAATCTCTGCAGCACCACGGTTTCCTGGTAGACGACCCCCATCGGTCCGCAGGTCGGATCCTGCGGGTGTTCGGGGGCGTTGCCCCCTCAACATCGCGGCTGCTCACTGGACGAGCGCCGCCCTCGGGGGGAGGGCCCGGGCCTTGCTACGTAATACTCCTACGATGAGCCTCGCTCCCACTCGCGTGCTCGTGATCGACGACAACACGAGCACGTCCCACCACCTCGCCACGTTCCTGAGCTCGCACCAGTACGAGGTGCAGAGCTGCAGGGACGACGGCGGCTGCATCTCCGACGTGCTCGCGCACTGGCGGCCGCACGTGCTCGTCCTCGCGCCGCGCGAGGTCGAGCGGCACGACAAGCTCGAGGAGCTGCGCCGCCTGCACCCGCGTCTTCCAGTGGTCGTGCTGACGGCCGCCGACGGCCCCGACCTGCTGCTCGATCTCGAGGCGTTCGCGCCCGCGCTGGCGGCGCGCCCGACGCGCGGGCTCCGCCACATCGAGTCGGCGGTCGAGACGGCGGCGACGTTCGCCAGCTGATCGACCCCTCCCGGGGTCGGTCATGCGGCACGGAGATCCATCGTCGCGCCGCCCCCGGCGCGATCGCGCTCACGGGGGCTCGGTCGCGAGCTCCTGCTCGTAGAACTCGGACACGAGGCGGGCGAGCCACGCCCGCGCCGCCTCGCCGCCGAGGACCGCGCGGGCGAGCGGCCACGTCGCGTCGGCGACCGCGCCCCAGTCGGGGACGTGGGTCACGCCGTAGACGGCGAGCGCCTCCCCGAGCGTCTGCTTCGCGTGCGCCGCGACCGCGAGCTCGATCGCCGCCCTTCGCTCGGCGCGCACCTCGGGCATCGCGAGCACGTGCTCGCAGAGCTCGGCGGCGAGCTCCTCGGCCTTGGCCGCGCGCCGATCGCCCTCGGGCGGGACGAGCCCGGCCACGTCCTGCTCGAGCAGCCAGGCGGCGAGCCGCTTGCGCAGGGCGACGAACTGCGGCTCGTCGATCTTGGCCACCGTGTGCGAGGAGAACTCGCGCAGCGCGCGCCGCGAGAAGCCCTGGAGGAACTTGCGCATCTCGGGCTCGAGCCGGCGGTCGAACTCTCCGCGCATGGAATCGAACGCCTTCTTCATCCCGCCGAGGCCGAACGGCGAGAGCCGGCCGAGGAACGCCGGCAGGCCCCACTCGGCGAAGAACGGGTTCACCCGGTCGTTGAACTCGCGCAGCGTGTCGTAGAGCACGTCGCGCATCACCTCCTCGACCGCGTCGTGCTCCATCACCTCGCGGAGGAGGCGCACCGGCACGATCCCGCGCTCGTCGAGGAGGCCGTCGATGCGCGGCCGGAGCGAAGCGGGCACGTAGGCCCCGACGGCCTTGTCGTCCTCGCGCAGGCGCGACGATGCGAGCAGCAGCGCGGAACGGACCGCCGGCACGAGCCCGGCGCGGACGGCGTCGCGCGAGAACGCGGCCTCGACGGCGTCGGCGACCGCCGGGCCCGCGAAGAGCTCGCCGACGGGGCGGGCGCAGAGCTCCCGCCACGCCGCCTCCATGTTCGCCCGCCACTCGGCCTTGGCCGCGTCGGAGACGACGCGCGCCTGGAGGAAGGCGATGTGGCGGGCTCGCTGGTCTTCGAGCAGCGCTCGTCGCGCCGCGGGATCGATCGGCATCAGGGCTGGAGGTACCCGCACTGGTACACGTCGGTGCCCAGGCAGAGGTGCGTCTTCGGGTGCGAGAGGTAATACACGTCCTCGCCGTTGGTGATGAAGAACCGAGCGGTGAGGTTGGTGAGGTAGGTCCCGAAGTCGAAGCTCTGGCAGGGATCTCCGTTCTCGAAGCAGTGCTGCCCTTCGGGGATCACGTACGCGTTCAGGAGCGCCGTGAGCGGCCGCTGGTCCGGGACCCAGCCCCCGTCCTCCGAGTGCGGGACGCCGCCGAGGCGGGGCGCCCACACCTCGTCGATCGACGCGCTCGTCGCGTTCTGCGTGTAGCGCGCCAGGCGCAGCGGCACCGGCAGGTTCTGCTCGAAGTAGCGCGCGGTGCCCTCGTCGAGGTCGTCGGCGTCGAAGAGCGCCTCGTCGCATTTGTTCTGCCCGAGCTGGTTCGGCACGCAGCGCCCCTGGCCCTCGTCGCAGTGCGAGCCCGAGTAGCACTTGCGCGTGTCCGGGTTCGCCTCGGTCTCGGCGGTGCACCCCGTCGGGAAGCACGCCGTCGTGCCGCCCTCGACGAGCTTGAACTCGCCGTCCGGGAAGGCCGCGTTCGCGCTCGCCGCGCACTCGCCGGTCGCGGGGTGACGCCCCAGCGCCGTGATCCCCTCGATGACGTGGTTGTCGATGAGCGCCTGGTTCGGCGTCTTGCCGAGCGCGCTGAAGAGCCCCTCGGGCGTCGCGTAGTTGGCGTACTCGGGGTAGAGCGCGCCCTGCTCGGGCCGCAGGAACGGCAGCGCCCCGTTGGCGCGGGCGAAGTCGATGCCCGAGTTCAGCGGCACGTTCATGTCGCCGATGGTGTTGAGCGTGAGCATCGCGTGCGGGGCGATGGGGTGGCCGTACGGATCGGTCATCTGCTTCACCGAGTAGTACGGGGCGAAGCTGATGGGGTCGCCGGGATCGAGCGCCATCTGCGCGAGCTGGATGAAGCGCCGGAGCGACGGCGTCTGGCGGATCTGCCCGTAGCCTTCGGCGGGCGCGGTGAGCGGCGTGCCCTCGCCGAAGAAGCGGCCCTGGAACGTGGTGCACGTCGGCGAGGTGCAGGTCTCGCTCTCGATGTCGTTCTTCGAGCCGTTGCCGTAGCGGCCCTTGCCCCAGGTGGTCACCGCCGTCTTCGGCAGGGTGCCCTCGGGGTAGAGCGGCTCGCAGGTCTTGTAGCTCTTGACCATGTCGCGGCCGGGGTAGAACCGGACCTCGACCTGGTCGTCGATCGAGGCCGGGATGCCGATGCGCATCCGGTACTGCTTCGAAGAGGGGCTGTTCGGACCCTCGACGCGCGCGCAGCGGAGCTCGCCGTTCGACTTGTTCTCGACGAAGACGGTCGTGTCCTCGATGTCGCCGGGCGCGAGGCAGGCGATCTCGGCCTCGCCGGTGCCGTTGAGGTCCGGCATGACCCAGCGGAGCGAGATCTGGTCGGGATCGCAGAGCGTGCAGTGGTCCTTCTCCTTCGAGTCGACCTTGCACACCGGGCGCTCCGACGCCGGGACGCTGACGACGAGCGGGCCCCAAATGCGCAGGAGCACCGCCTCGACGACGCCGCCCTGGAAGGAGCGGATGCCGATGTCGGTGAGCCCGCCGCCGCCCGAGCCGGGCACCGCCGCGGTGACGTAGGCGTCGATCGATCCGTGGATCGCGGAGAGGATGCCGCCCAGCGACTCGCCCCAGGTGCCGTACACCGCGCTCGGGCCGCCGATGTCGGGGACGCCGTCGCCGTCGAAGTCGCCGTTGAGCTCGGCCTTGCCGTCGCCGTTCACGTCGCAGGGCTCGGTCCCGGGGTTCTGCCAGCCGGTCTTCTCGTTGCGGCAGATCATCTGCCCGTTGCCGGTGCCGAAGGCCCGGAGGATGCGCACGAGCTGGAGGTGGTCGAGGATCGACTGGCGGACGCCGTCGCGCGTGTGGAAGAGATAGCTCGACCAGAAATCGCCGCCGGAGTCGGGGATGCCGTCGCGGTTGAGGTCGCGGGCGCGGGCGCGGGTGATGGCGTCGTAGAACGGCGCCACGCAGGTGCCGCCGAGGACCGCCTTGGTCGCCAGCTCCGCCGTCGCGTTGTCGAAGGCGAGGCCGTGCCCCATGGCGTTGATGCCGATGGTGGCGAGGCCGTGCTCGGCCATGTTCCCGGCGTAGAGGATCTGCTCGACGAAGTTGCCGGTGTAGCCGTGGCCGTAGATGTCGACGTTGAACGGCTGGTGGTGCTCGCTCGTGGCCTTGGGGATGATGAGCCAGAACTGGACCTCGTCCTCGGTCACCTCGCCCTCGCCCGTCGTGTAGTTGAGGTGGAAGGCGGCGTTCGGGTCGGCCGACTTGGGCCCGCCCTCGAGCAGGAACGGCGCCTTGAAGGTGCCGATGATCATCTTGTCGACGTGGTCGAACCCACGGAGCAAGGCCTGCACGCTGGGGCCGTCGTCGATCTCGAAGCCCTCGACCACGAGCTGCTTCATCCGGTGCCTGATGCCCTCGTAGGGCACCACGTACATGTTGCCGATCTTGCCGGGGCAGCCGGCGTTGGTGCCGTCGGTGCTGGTCTCCCAGCCGGGCACGTCGGTCGCGCCCTCCTCGAGACCCGCGGTCAGGCCGACGGCGCGCTCGAGCTCGATCTTCGCCGGGAACTGCTCGGCCCAGCGCGCGAACGGCCCCTGGCCGTAGAGCCCGTCGCGCAGCCGCTTCATGTCGTCGACCGTCGGCTGCGTGGTGAAGGTCCAGGTGAAGGCGACGTGATCGAGCCCGGTCTTGGCGATGTCGCCGAAGTAGCTCGCCTTCGACGGGTCGTTGATGATGTCCATGACCCGCTGCGCGCCGGGCTCCATGGTCACGTGGTAGACGTACTCGAACGGCGAGCGGACCGGGTGGCCCTTGCCGTCGAGGAGGCGGTCGGTGATCACCACCGCGTACCGCGTCATCTCGTCCATCGGGAGGAGGGGGCGCAGGATGAGCGAGTCGGTCTCGCGCTCGTACCAGTACATGAGGTTGTCGGCCACGCACTGATCGCGCCCGCGGCGCTTCGCGTAGCACTCGGCGCTCTCGTACTCTTCGGGCGGCGAGGCCGGGTTGTCGCAGACGTCGTCGGGAGCGGGGCAGACCTTGGTCGGATCGGCGCCGAAGAGGTTGGGCACGTCGAGCGTGCCGTCGAAGTCGGTGTCGTCCTCGGGCTTGAAGAGCTCGGGTGCGAGCGTCCCGCCGCGGGTCTCGTCGATCGTCTCGAAGATGAGGTTGCGCTCGCTCCGCCGGGTGTCGTTGGGCCAGTACTTGTCGAGCTTCTTGAGGATGTAGTTGAAGCTGCCGTTGCCGAGATCGAGCACGAGGGGGACGCCCGTCTTCAGGTTGACGAGGTAGACGGCGTCGTCGGCGAAGTCGTAGTCGTCGCCCTGGTGGCGCTTCTTGACGTTGGCGAGGTCGAGCGCCGGGCCGTGGTAGCCCGAGTACTCCGGATCGGCGTGATCGATGTCGAAGGCGACCGAGATCGGCGCGAAGGTGCCCCAGCCTTCCATCTCGGAGAAGCGCTTGCGGGCGCCCCGCTCGATCGCCGTCGGGGCGATGAGGCTCGCGTTGATCCGGAGCCCGGTGCGGCTCGTGGGGTCGGGCCAGGTCGCGGTGTCGGTGGGCAGCGGGATCTCGGGCAGAGGCCGGTGGCTGAGGTCGTAGCGCACCGTGGCGCCGGGTCCGTCCGGCGTCCGGCGCAGCCCGGTGGGGGCGTGATCCATGACGCACGAGGTCGCCACGACGGCGAGCGACGCAAAGGCGACGGCGGAGCGAAGGATGTTCATGCGTTCCTCGGGGGCAGCGACGCCGGTGACGGCCGCTGGAGCGGGGCGTCATCGTATCGGCTCCTCGAGGCCGCTGCCTAGGGCGCCGAGCGAGCCCGGCGCCGCCGGCCGGCGCGCGGCGTGAGCGCACGCGCGCCGAAACGCGAGCCGGCACGTAGCGATGGGTGGGCGCGCGCAGTAGATGCACCCGCAGTGGTCGACGACGCTCGCGCACGACGGCGCCGGCCCGACGCGGCGGGAGCGTCGCGCGGGGCGCTCGAGCGCGCCCGCGTGCTGCCGCTCATCGCGGCGTTCGTGACGGCCGTGGTCTGCTTCGTGCTCTCCGCGCTGTACAGCCAGGCGCGGATCGCGGCCATCGACCACGATGCGGCCGAGATCGCGCTCAACTCGGCGCCGAGCGTGCAGCGCCTCGCGCGCCTCCGGGCGACGATCCCCGACCTGGTGCTGGCGACGGAGGACCTCGTCTCGGCCGGGGCGCTCGACGGGTCCGCCGAGCGCGACCGGGTGTCCGCGCTCGAGCGCGAGATGAGCGCGCACGCCCGGGCGTACCTCGACCTGCCGCACTCCGAAGAGGAGCGAGCGCTGTGGCGCGCCATCGGGCGCGACCTCTTCGCGCTCCGCACGGCGGCCATCCAGGCGCGGGAGCAGGCGCGCGCGGGCCGCTTCGACGCCGCCGACCGGACGATCCACGGCGAGCTCGCGGAGGCTGCGGCGGCCGCGGTGCGCTCCGTGGACGCCAACCTCGATTTCGACGCGCAGCAGGCGGAGAGGCTCGCGGGGCAGATCCGCGAGGTCCGGTTGCGCGGGGCGCGGATGGCGTTCGGGCTCACCGGAGCCTCGGCCGGGCTCACCGTCCTCGCGGCCTACCTCGCCATCGCCGCGGTCCGCCACGCGCTCCAGCTGGCGGAGCGCGAGCGAAGCCGGGCCGACGCGCGCGCGGACGAGCTCGCCGAGGCGGCGCGCTTCGCGGCGCTCGGCGCCGACATCGGCGCGGCGCTGACCGCGCCGGCGCCCCTGGCGTCGCAGCTCCAGCGGTGCGCCCAGGCGCTCGTCGACCGCGCCGAGGCGGCGTTCGCGCGGATCTGGATCCTCGACGAGGCCGGCGGCATCCTCAGGCTCTGCGCGAGCGCCGGCCTCTACACCCACCTCGAAGGGCCGCACGCCAAGGTGCCGGTCGGGCAGTCCAAGGTCGGCGCGATCGCGCGAGACCGGCAGCCGCTCCTGACGAACGAGGTGGTCGGCGATCCGGTCATCGATCAGGAGTGGGCGCGCCGCGAGGGCCTGGTGTCGTTCGCGGGCCACCCGCTCCTCGTCGAGGAACGCCTCGTGGGCGTCATGGCGCTCTTCGCGCGTCATCCCCTGGCCGAGAGCACGCAGGCCGCGCTGGGCGCGGCGGCGCACGAGGTGGCGCTCGGGATCGCGCGCGGCTGGGCGGAGGAGGAGCGCAACCGGCTGCTGGCGCGCGAGCGGCGCGCGCGATGCGACGCCGAGCGGCTCAACCGCATCAAGGACGAGTTCCTGGCGACCGTCTCCCACGAGCTGCGCACGCCGCTGACGCCCATCCTCGGCTGGGCCCACATGCTCGCCCAGCACGTCGTGCCGGCGGCGCGCATCGACGAGGCCCTCGCCATCATCGGCCGCAACGCCACGGCGCAGGCGCGCCTCGTGGACGAGCTGCTCGACGTGGCGCGCATCACGTCGGGGAAGCTCTCGCTCCACGTGCGCCAGCTCGACATCGCCGAGCTGGTCACGGCCGCCGTGGACACGGTGCGGCCCGCGGCCGACGCGAAGGACATCGCGATCGAGACGCGGATCGATCCCGCCGTGGGGCGGCTCGCCGGCGACGAGGACCGCCTCCGCCAGGTGCTCTGGAACCTGCTCTCGAATGCGGTGAAGTTCACCCAGCGCGGGGGCCACGTCGAGACCACGGCGGAGCGCCGCGAAGGCCAGGTCGTCCTCACGGTGCGCGACGACGGCCCTGGCATCCCGGCCGAGTTCATCCCGCGCGTCTTCGATCGATTCGAGCAGGCCGACGCGAGCGCGACGCGCGCGTACGGTGGCCTCGGCCTCGGATTGGCGATCGCGCGTCACCTGGTCGAGCTGCACGGCGGCACGATCGCGGTCGAGAGCGGGGGCGCCGGGCGAGGCTCCATCTTCACCGTTCGCCTGCCCATCCGGGCGACGGCGCCGATCGAGACCGCTCCCGCGACGCCGCCCCGCGCGCGCGCGGGCGTGGCCGTGACCGAGGCCTCGCTCCGCGGCCTCCGCGTGCTCGCGGTGGATGACGACCCCGACGCGCGCGGCTTGCTCTCGGTGATGCTCCAGCGCTACGGCGCCGAGCCGGTCCTCGCCGCGTCGGCCAACGAGGCGATGAGGCTCCTGCGCGCGACGAAGCCGGACGTGCTCGTGAGCGACATCGGCATGCCCGAGGAGGACGGCTACGCGCTCGTCGCCAGGATCCGCGCCCTCGGGCCGGCCGACCCGCTGGCGCACCTGCCGGCCATCGCGCTCACCGCGTACGCCCGCCCCGAGGAGCGCACGCGCGCGCTCGAGGCGGGCTTCGATCGGCACGTGGCCAAACCGGTCGAGTCGGAGGAGCTGGCGGCGGCGATCGCGGAGGCCGCGGGGCGGGCGGCTTCGCCGCCGACGTGACGGCGCCGGAGGCGGCCCCGTCCCGTCCGGCTCGCGACACATCAATGCAACGATTTACAAGTCGATGACAATCGGCCCCATGGCCGGTGGTACCTCCGTTCGGTGCTCAATATTCTGTTGTGCGTCCTGTACTTCGCCGTTCTCCTGAGCCTCAGCGCGTACGGTCTGCACCGACTGCACCTCGTGGTGCTCTGCTGGCGGCACCGCCGCCGCATCGCCGAGGCGCTCGCCCACGAGCTCCCGCCCGAGAGCGAGCTGCCCGCGGTCACGATCCAGCTCCCGCTCTTCAACGAGTCGACGGTCGCCGCGCGCCTCCTCGATGCGGTCGCCCGCATGGACTACCCGCGGGGCAAGCTCGAGATCCAGGTCCTCGACGACTCCACCGACGAGACGAGCGCGCTGGTGCGCGCCCACGTCGAGCGCCTGCGCGAGCGCGGCGTCGACGCCGTCTACCTCCACCGGGTCGACCGCACCGGCTACAAGGCCGGCGCCCTCGACGCGGGCCTCAAGGTCTGCAAGGGCGAGCTCGTCGCCATCTTCGACGCCGACTTCATCCCCCAGCCCGACTTCGTGAAGTCGATCGTCGGCCATTTCACCGATCCCCAGATCGGGATGGTGCAGACGCGGTGGGGCCACCTCAACCGCGACGTCTCGGTCCTGACCAAGGTCCAGGCGCTCATGCTCGACGGCCACCACCTCGTCGAGAACCGCGCCCGCTTCGGCGCCGGCTTCCTCTTCAACTTCTCCGGCACAGGCGGCATGTGGCGGCGCGAGGCGATCGACGCCGCCGGCGGCTGGCAGCACGACACGCTCACCGAGGACCTCGACCTGTCGTACCGCGCGCAGCTCGCCGGCTGGAAGTTCATCTACCGACCCGACGTGGTCTCGCCCTCCGAGCTCCCCGAGGACCTGTCCGCGCTCCGCGCCCAGCAGTACCGCTGGGCCAAGGGCACGGTGCAGACGGCCCGCAAGCTGATGAAGACGCTGGCGCGCTCGCCGCTCAGCTTCTCGCAGCGGGTCGAGGCGTTCTTCCACCTCACCCCGCACTTCGCCTACCCGCTCCTGGTGCTCCTCAGCGTGCTCCTGTTGCCGGCGCTCGTGCTCATGCCGGCGACCGACACCAAGACGATGATCCTCGTCGACCTGCCGCTCTGCGTGGCGACGACCGGCTCGCTCGCGGCCTTCTACATGCTCGCCGAGTCGGCGCAGGGCCGCAGCCGCCGAGGCGCGCTGGCGCGGCTTCCGATGCTCATCGCGCTCGGGACCGGTCTCGCCCCGCACCTCTCGAAGGCGGTCGTCGAGGGCCTGTCGCACATGGCCGGCGAGTTCGTCCGCACCCCGAAGCAGGGCGTGAAGAAGGGCCGCTACCGGGCGCGCGCCGATCTCCCGCTGGTCGAGACGTTCCTCGCGCTGCTCTCGTTCGCGGCGGTGGTCGCGTCGGTCCGGACGGGGCACTGGTTCGCGACGCCGTTCGCGACCTTGTTCACCATCGGCTACGGCTACGTCGCGCTCCTCGTCGCCAGCGAGCAGGCCACCCGCCGCCGCGAGGCGCAGGTGATGCTGGTCACCACGCCGAGCGAGCGCCCGAGCGAGCCGTCGGTGGGCGAGACGACCACCGATCTCGCCGCCTGACGCGGAGCGGGATCGCCCGGCATCGCCGCGCTCCTCCCGGCCGGCGCTCGCGCCTCACCCACCCATAGGACGGCGCTGGCCACGAGCCGGAGCGCGGTCCGCTTCGCCCGGCTCGAGCGACGGCACGGCACGACACCGGGTCGCGGCGAGCCGAGCGCGACGTTCCCCAAAATCTACGCAGCAAGGGGCGTCACCTTCGCGCCGAGTGGTGCGCGTTCCAACCGACCCCCTGCGGCACTGTCCGTGCTAAACGGAAATCTGAGCCGTTCTCGGCGTGGGTGGGCTCTCTCCTCGATCGGGACCACCTCGGCGCGCTGGATCACACCGGTGGGACACGGAATCGCGCTGGATTGAGTTGAAAAGGAGACCGGATGAGCGAAGACGGCGGCCTGCATCGGCAGGCAGCTGGGGAGAGGGCGGGCCATGTCGAAAACCGACAGGCACCCGCGTGCTGCACGGATACCGACACTGGCGAAATCCGCCATGATCTCGCACGTTGGCGCGGCTTCGCTGGCGCACTAGACTCCCGGCCGGCTCCACCGAGGACGGAGGGTGCGGGGGCCCAGCCCGACGTCCAGAACGTCCCCGTCGCCGCACAGACCTCGGGAAGCAGCCAGCGCAGCCATCAGTCGACGGAGGGTCTCAGCGGCGTGCAGGTCGGACTCATCACGGACGATCCGAAGCTCGTCCGCGAGATCGCGCTGGTCGTCGAGGCGGTCGCCGGCCGGTTCGTCGTCGCCAAGGACAAGGCGGCAGCCGCCGAGATGCTCGCGTCGTCGGGCTACGCGGCGCGCATCATCGACAACGCCTCGAAGTTCGTGCCCATCCCCTTCGAGAGCTGCGAGCATTGCCCGCTCGTGCGCGCGGTGGTCCCCGAGGGTGACGAGCTCTCGCTCATCCTCGGCGCCGACGCTGTCTGCGGCCGCATCCGCATCCAGATCTACCGCCGCGCCGAGCTCGCCGACCTGGTGCGCGCGATCGCGGTCACGCTCCCGAAGCCGGGTGATCCCGCCGACTTCATCCTCGGCCACACGCCCAGCATCCACCTCGTACGCGAGCAGATCCGCAGCGTCGCGCGGTTCCACGACGTCTCGGTGCTGGTGCTCGGCGAGACGGGCACCGGCAAGGAGCTCGTCGCGCAGGCCATCCACAGCCTCACGGCGGCAGGCGACAGCCCCATCGTCGCCCTCAACTGCGCGGCCATCCCGGCGGAGCTCTTCGAGAGCGAGCTGTTCGGCCACGAGGCGGGGTCGTACACCGGCGCGCGCGGCGCGCGCATCGGTCTGCTGGAGAGCGCTGGCGATGGGACGGTGTTCCTGGACGAGATCGGCGAGATGCCCCGCCCGCTCCAGGCCAAGCTCCTGCGCGCGCTCGAGACGCGGACGTTCCGCCGCATCGGCTCCAACGCCAACATCCCGTTTCGAGCGCGCGTCGTGAGCGCGACGAACCGCGGCGCCGCGGGCTGGCGGGACGCCTCGGTGCGGTCGGATCTGCTCTACCGCCTCGCGGGGTTCACGATCCTGCTCCCGCCGCTCCGCGAGCGCGCCGCCGACATCGAGGAGCTCGCGAGCGCGTTCCTCCAAGCGTTCAGCGCGCGTCACGGCGTCGAGCCCAAGCGCATGTCCCAGGGCGCGCTCGACGTTCTCCAGGGACACACGTGGCCGGGCAACGTGCGCGAGCTCCGCTCCGTCGTGGAGCAGGCGGCGATCCTCGCGAGCGGCGGCGTCATCGGCGCCGTCGAGACGGCGGCGGTCCTCGGCGGGGCGGCGCGCCAGCGCGGCACGTCGTTGCCGCCGAAGCCGCACGTCGTGACGCTCAGCCCGCCCCCACCCTCGTCGAGAGCGCCGCTACCCCGGCCCTCGAGCCACGCCGAGTCGAGCCAACCCGCGCCGCTCTCGGCCCGACCCACCAAGGCCGGCAGCCTCCGTGACGTCGAGCGCGCGATGATCCAGCAGGCTTTCAGCGAGAGCGGGCGGAACCTGAGCCGCGCGGCGAAGCTGCTCGCGATCCCGCGATCGACGCTCCGGGACAAGCTCCGCAAGTACGGCTTCCTCTGACCCGGCCGTGCCGACCGGCGGCCCGGAGGGCACGAGGGTGCCGGCGCGAAGGGTGTACGACGCCCGAGGCCGGAAGCCGAGGCAGCAGAGCAGCACACCGCGTCGCGCCGGTTCGGGAGCGCTGCCGACCTTCGTCATGACGGCGCGCCTGCGCGGCGAGCGACACCTGACGGAAATCAACAGCCGGTGTCGGGTCCCGTTCGAGGCTGACGGATTCTGCCATCGTCTCCTGCACGTTCTGGGCGGTTCGGGGGTGGTTCGGCGGTTGCAAAAGCACGCGAGCCGGAGAGCTGCGCCCGAGCGCCGGTCTCCCAGCCCAACCCGTTCAGGGAGCTTCATGGCCATTCCTTTCGACGTCGCGCCTGCGCTACCGACCACCCGCCCCACCCCCTCACTCGTCAGCGCCGCGGCGGCCAGCATCCACCCGCTCGCTTTGCCCGACCCACCGGAGCCAACCGCCCCGCTCAGCGCGTGGGCCGCCCTCGACGCGCTCCCCCACCCCGTCAGCGTCCTCAGCCGCCTCGGCCGCGTCGTCTTCGTGAACACCGCGTGGCGGCAGGCCGCGGCGAGGCTCGAGATCTGTCTCCCTCTCTGCTGCGATCCCGAGCGCGCCGCGCAGGCAGGCCATCACCATCGGGAAGCGGCGGCGAGCTACGTCGAGGCCCGCCTCTCCGGCTTCCTCGCCGGCGAGGGCGATCGGCTCGAGCTCCTCTACGGGTGCCTGGCCTCGGAGTCCGAAGGCTGCTCGCTCGTGGCCACGCCTTGCGTGGTGCAAGGGGCGCGGGGCGCGCTGGTACAGCTGCTCGATCTCGGATCCAGCCGCGCCCGCGCCGAGTCGGCGGCGCGCTGTCGACCCGGTCGCGCCGGCCCGAGCCTGGCGCGCGCGCCGCGGAACGATCTCCTCGCCGCGGACTTCGGCCGCCCCAAGTCGGCGCGCGCCGTCGAGGCGGCGGGGCCGATCGCGGGCGAGCGTCGTCCGCCCCGCGGCGCGTCGCGCTGGGAGGACGACCGCCGCGAGCACGTCGCGCTCGCGTCGCAGTGCGACACGACGGTGCTCCTGCTCGGCGAGAGCGGCGTGGGCAAGACGCACCTCGCGCGCGACATCCACGCCGCCAGCGCGCGCGCCCGCGGGCCGCTGCTCGACATCAACTGCGCGGGGCTCTCGGCGACGCTGCTCGAGAGCGAGCTCTTCGGCTACGAGCGCGGCGCCTTCACCGGCGCCGCCGGGCGCAAGCGCGGGCTGCTCGAGGCGGCCGAGGGCGGCACCGTGTTCCTCGACGAGATCGGCGAGCTCGACCCGATCGTCCAGGCCAAGCTCCTCAAGGTCCTCGAGACGAGGCGCTTCCGCCGGCTGGGCGGCCAGGGCGAGATCGCGTTCGACGCGCGCATCATCGTGGCGACGCACCGCGATCTGCTCGCCGAGGTCGCGGCAGGTCGCTTCCGGGAGGACCTCTACTACCGCATCCGCGTGCTCGAGATCGCGATCCCTCCCTTGCGCGACCGCACCGCCGAGATCGGCGAGCTCGCCCAGCGCCTGCTGCTCGAGATCGCGCGCGTGACGCACCGCCGCCCGCCGCGCCTCGCGCCCGAGTCGATCGAGCTGCTCGAGGCCCACACCTGGCCGGGCAACCTGCGCGAGCTCCGCAACGTGCTCGAGCGGGCCGCGCTCGGCTGCAGCGAGGAGATCCCGGCGGAGCGGCTCGCCTCGGCGCTCCCCACCGCCGTCGTGGCGCGGCCCCACCGGAGCTCGCTCGCGTCCCTCGAGCAGGGGCACATCGAGCGCACGCTGGCCGAGACCGGCTTCAACCTGAGGCGCGCCGCGCAGGTGCTCGGCATCTCGAGATCCACGCTCTACGAGCGCCTGCACCGCTACGGGATCGATCTCGCGTCGCTGCGTCGCGACACCGCCGCGCGGACTCGCCGGCACCCCGAGACGCCATGTCCGGCGAACATGTCCGCGCGCCGGACACCGCGGACATGATTTTCGTCGCGTAGCGCCGCGCTCGGTCGTGGCGCAGCGCTTGCTCTGCGTCGTACGCAAGCAATGCGCGCCATCTTCTCGCAGACGAACCCCAACGGCACGTACCTCTGCCTGGAAGACATCGGGGGCGCGATCGCCGTCTGCTCCGCAGAAGGCGAGCTCCTCGGGGCGACGCCGAGCGCGCGCGCCTTGCTGGCGCGGCTCGGGATCAACCCGCCGTCGTTGCCGCACAAGCTGCCGCCGTCGCTGTGGGGCGAGATCGCCGGCACGCCGCTCGGCGAGGCGACCGAGTGGCGCCCCGCGCAGCCCGCGGGGGGCGCCTGCCTCGGCTGCACGCGCTACCGGCTCGGCGACGCGCACGCCCTCCTCCTGATGCGCGAGGTCTCCGAGAAGCAGCTCGTGCTCTCGCAGCGGCTCCACCAGCAACGCCTCGAGGCCACGGGCCGGCTCGTCGCGACGATCGCGCACGACCTCCGCGAGCCGCTCGCCAGCATCGTCTACAACGCCGACGTCCTCGCCACCTCGAACGGGCGGATCTCGCCCGACCTCGAGCGCGAGATCCTGGCGGCGATCCGCGCCGCCTCGGATCAGCTCCGCGGCACGGTGGACGGCCTCCTCGATTTCGCGCGCCTCGGCCCGCCGGTGGCGACCGAGGTCTGCCTGCCGCACGTGATCGATCGCGTGCTCGGCCTCTTGCGGCCGCGCTTCCGCGAGGGCGAGCACACGGTGACGCACGTCGTCGATCCGCGGACGCCGTGGGTCCGCGGCAACCCGCTCATCCTCGAGCAGATCCTGGTCAACCTGGTCATGAACGCCGTCGAAGCGGCGACCGGGCCGACCCACATCCACATCCGTGTCGAGCCGCAAGCGCTCGAGACCGACGGCTGCCAAGTCCGGATCACCATCGAGGACGACGGCCCAGGCGTGCCGCCGGAGCTGCGCGATCGGATCTTCGATCCGTTCTACACGAGCAAGCCCAAGGGGACCGGCCTCGGCCTCACCGTCGCGCGCGAGGCGGCGGTGGACCTCGGTGGTGACCTCCTGCTCCTCGCGAGCGACCGCGGCGCGCGCTTCCAGGTGCGCCTGCCGTGCGAGCCAGGATCCTCGAGCTCGGGAGAGCCGTGACCTCCGTGCTCATCGTCGACGACGACCGGGAGCTGCCCCTGGCCATGGCTCGGGACCTCCGCGCCCACGGGATGGAGGTGCACGTCGCCCAGTCGGTGGACGAGGCGATGGGCGTCCTCGGCGCCACCCACATCGACGTGCTGCTCACCGATCTGCGCATGCCGGATCGCGACGGCATCGATCTGCTCCAGCTCGTCCAGGCCTACTCGAGCGCGACCCGCTCCATCTTGATGAGCGGGTTCGCGACGGCGAAGGACTCGCAGGTCGCGACCGACCTCGGCGTGGTCCGCGTGCTCTGCAAGCCGTTCTCGCGCGCCGAGCTGCTCCAGGCGGTGCGCGAGGCCGTCGAGTGCCAGACGGGCTTCCGGGGCAGCATCCACGGGCTCTCGCTCGTCGACATGCTGCAGATGCTCCATTTCGCGCGCCGCTCGGTCACCGTGACCGTCGGCGGCGCCAAGCGGGGGAACATCCACCTCGACGGCGGCCAGATCGTCGCCGCCGAGTGCGGCGACGCGACCGGCGAGCCGGCGCTGCGCGAGCTCCTGGCCACGCCGTCCGGATCGCTGCAGACGTCGGTGCTCCAGCCGACCGAGCGCAACATCCACCGCGACTTCCAGGGCCTCTTGCTGGACGCGCTCCGCCAGGTCGACGAGAGCACCGCGGGGCTCGACGCCGCGCTCGCCGACGCCTTCGACCTCGGGCCGGCGTCGAGCCCGCGCGCCTCGGTGCCGCCGGCGTCGCGTCCGGCGCCGAGCCCGGATCGGCGCGCCTCGTCGATCCCGGCGCGCCACGAGCGCTGGTCGGGGGTGAGCGCCGTGGTCGGCTACGTCGCGCCGGATCTCATCGCGGCGGTGTACGAGGACTCGCCGCCGCGCAGCACGCCCCTCCAGGACGCCGACGACGCCGACGAGCTCGCCGACTCGGTCCGCGGCATCGCCGACGCGCTCGCCAGGGTGAGCCCATCGTGGACGGGGTTCGAGTGCGTGGGCGCCGAGATAGGCGTCGCCGTCGTTTCGCACGAGCGCGGGAACGCGCGCGTGCTCATGGCCGGAGTGCTCGCGGGTCGGTACGCGAGCTACCGGTTCCGGTCTCAAGTGGGGCGGGTCATGGCTCGCCTCTCGGAGAGTGACCCAAGGAGTTAGGGAGGAAGCAATGGGAAAGATCGACGATGCATGCAAAGAGGTCGTGAACAAGGTCGACGGCGCGGTGGCGTGCGGGGTCGTGGACCTCGACACCGGGATGCTGCTCGGCATCCACAACTCGGCCCAATACACGCAGACCCTGAACGAGGTCGTGGCCGCCGGGACGATGGACCTGTTCCGCGGCCCGAACATCGGGCGCGTCGAGCAGATGGTCCGCGCGCACCGCGGCGTCCCCGAGAACGGGGAGCACTACTTCCAGGAGATTCACATCACCTCGGCGCACAACTTCCACTTCGCCAAGACCATCAAGGGCGGCAAGGCCGTGATCATGCTCGTCACGAAGAAGACGACGAACATCGGAATGGGGTGGGCCATGCTGAAGACGGCCATCCCTTCGGTCGAGCCCCACGTGCCCTGATCAGAGCCCCCCAGCCCGAAGCGCCCATCACCAGCACCCCTCGAAAGGAAGACCATGAGCCTCGAAGCAGCCCTCTCCAACGTGCAGAAGTCCGTCCCCGAGTGCCTCGCCGTCGGCTTCGTCGACATGAAGACCGGAATGCTCCTCGGAGTGAAGACGGTCGACAGCCACCCGCAGGAGGTCCTCGACCTGGTCGCCGCGGCGACGGGCGACCTCTTCCAGGGGACCAACGTCTCGGCCATCGAGGCGCTCTTCAAGAAGGGACGGGGCGTCAAGGACGACGGCCACCACTACTTCCAGGAGATCATCATCCTCTCGGACAACCTCATTCACGTGTTCCAGCGCTGCAAGCGCAACGAGGACCTGGTCCTGGTGACGGTCTGCCGCGTCTCGGCGAACCTCGGCATGGTGCTGAGCAAGGCGCGAGGCGTGCTGACGAGCGTCGAAGCCGCTGCGTAGCGGGGGGGCCGTCATGGTGGAGGCCGGCCCACGTCGCCGATCGAGCGCCCGGCGGGCGGCTGTCAGCCCAGCGCTCGCGGTGCCGACGCTCGAGCGGATCGAGGAGGACCACGCGGCGGCGACGGGGGCGCTGGTGTTCGGTCCCCGCGACGCGCCGCTCGGCACGGTGCTCCTCGAGACGGGCCGGATCTGCTGGGCCGTGGCGGCGGGGATGCGCCGGCGGCTCAGCGACCTGCTCCGCAGCCAGTCCGAGGTCGAGGTGGAGCGCGAGCGGCTCGAGGCGATCTACCGGCGCTGCCAGCGCGAGTCGATCCCGCTCGGCGAGGCGCTGGTCGCCGAAGGCATCGTGTCGGTCGAGGGGCTCCAGCGGGCGCTGCGCCAGCACACGGCGGAGGCGCTGATGATCCTGGGGACGTCGGGCGTGCCGGCGTGGGTGGCGCACCGCCGGCAGAAATACGACGCGCGGTTCACCTTCGCTCCCGCCGAGATCCTGGTGAGCGCGGGGGCGATCACGCACCCGCGGCTCGCGTCGGCGGGCCGGATCGAGCTCGAGGACACGCTCGAGCTCGGCGGCACCGGCGCGGCGTTCGCCCGCGGCGGGGGCTCGTCGGGTGGGATCCCGGTCGCCGAGCTTCGTGCGGGCCACCTGTGCCTCGCGGAGCTGGGCGCGGTGGGGCGGTGGGCGGCCGACACGCTCGACGTGTGCGCGGCGTTCTCGCCCGAGCGTCACCTGGTAACGACGACCACGCCGCGGGGACAATCGATGGCGGCCTGGAGCTCCGGCTCGATCGTGTTCGTCGCGATCTGCGGCGATCCGTCGGAGCTGGCCGCGGTCGTGGTCAAGCGCGCCCGTAGAAGGCGCGCGGAGCGCGCGTAGCGAGGCACGATGGCCCTCTTCGATCGGGAACAGCAGAAGATCATCGTCCGCGTCGTCTACGACGGCGTCGAGCGCGCCGGCAAGACGACGAACCTGAAGCAGCTCTGCAGCTTCTTCACGACCCGGCGGCGCGGCGAGCTCTACACGCCCGAGGCCGTCGACGATCGGACGATGTACTTCGACTGGCTCCAGCTCGACGGCGGGCTCGTGGGCGGCTACCCGCTGCGCTGCCAGCTGCTCACCGTACCAGGCCAGAGCACGCTCTCGCGCCGGCGCTGGCACCTGCTCCGCGCGGCCGACGTGGTCGTGTTCGTCTGCGAGAGCACCGCCGAGGGCGCCGACCGCGCCCGCTCGATGTTCGGCATGATCCGCGACTACGCGCGATCGCGCCCCGGGGGCCCGGTCCCGCTCGTGCTCCAGGCCAACAAGCAGGACGTGCCCCGCGCGACGGAGCCGGCCGAGCTCGCCTCGGCGCTCGAGGCCGGCGGCGACGTCGCCGTCGTCGGCGCCCGCGCGCACGAGGGCGTCGGCGTCCGCGAGACCGCGGTGGTCGCGATCCGCGCCGCCGCGAACCAGGTGCAGCGCATCCTGCTCGAGCGAGGCCTCGGCGCGCTCGACGGCGTCGCCGAGGGCGCGGAGAGGCTCTACGCGGCGATGCTCGCGGCCGAGCCGCCCCCGCCGGCGCCCGAGCCCGCGTCGCCGATCGAACCCGAGGCCGCGGCGCCGATCGAGCCCGAGCCCGAGCCCGTGCTGGCGATCGAGCCCGAGCCCGAGCCCGTGCTGGCGATCGAGCCCGAGCCCGTGCCCGTGCTGCCAATCGAGCCCGAGCCCGAGCCCGAGCCCGTTTC
>CAYJPW010000043.1:0-69507 GCA_964372055.1 uncultured Polyangiaceae bacterium | reverse complement strand
CTGCACCCCCCACCCCCCGGGCGCCCCCCCCCCGCCCCGCCCCCCCGCCCCCCCCCGCGCGGGCGGGGGGGGGGGGCCCCCCCCCGCGCCCCCGCAGCTGAGGAGGCCGGACCTCGGGCCTCGAGAGGCGCTGCGGACGAACGTCCGACACCTCTTCAGCCCTTCGCAGCTTCAGCCCTTCGCGGCGAGCCCCGCCGAGAGCCGCACCGGGTAGCTCGCCGGGCAGCGCAGGTGCGCGACGGCCGACGGAAGCGCCCTGCGCCCCGCGATGGCGCGCTCGCGGCCGGCGGCGGGCGACTCGGGCGCCTCGAGCGCGCGGCCGCCGCGGATGATGGCGCGCGCCAGCGGGGCGAGCGTCGCCGCGCCGAGCTGCTTGGGCTGCGCCATCCGCTCGGTCTGGAGGTGGACCACGTCGGCGACGGCGCGCCGCGCCGCGTCCGAGTAGCGGACCGCGAGCTTGCGCCCGGGCACCACGTCGGCGGCGTCGCTCGCGCCCCGGCGGGGCGCCCACGCGCCGTCCTGCTCGAGCGCGACCAGCTCGTAGCGCATCGGCAGGGCGCGGGCGCCGGCGTCGCCGAGCCCGCGCGCGATCCAGCCGCTCGCCCTGGCGCCCACGCGCTTGGCCTCGAGGAGCATCGCCTCCTCGTCGTCGCCGAGGCCGAGCTCGTGGACGGCGTCGCTCGCGAGCTCGCCCCAGCCGTCGCCCCCGCCTCCTGCGGGCGCCGCGAGCGCGCCCAGATCGATCCGCGTCGTCCCGCGGAACGGGATCCCGAGGCGCGCGGCCGCCGCGACGTTGGTCGTGGCCGCCGCCCCGCCGACGTGGGCCGCCCGCGCCATCGCGAGGCCTGCCTCGGACGACGCGGCGTGCGCCGACGAGCCGTCGATGATGGTGTCGTCTCCCGCCGCGAGGCAGAGCCGCGCGGCCCGCGTCGCGATCGCGGTCGCCTTCTGGATGCTGGCGCGGCAGAGCGTCCCGAGCAGCACCGCGTCGAGGAACGGGCCCTCGATCGTGACCACGGGGGTGCGCGGGAAGGCGATGGTGCCGTCGGGCATCGCGTCGACGTCGACCCGGAGGGCGAGCCGCGCCAGGCGCTGCGCGAGCGCCTCGGTGAACGCGCCCGCCTGCATCGCGCCGTCGAGGTCGGCCGCGTCGACGAGCGGACCGGTGAGCAGCTCGAGCAGGTTCTCGACCCCGGCGACGACGAGGAAGCCGGTGTGCGCGGGGAGGCGCCCGAACGAGAGCTCGAAGCTGGCGCGGCGATCGGCGAGCCCGGCCCGGATGAGCCGCTCGGCGTCGAGCAGCGCTCGGCCGTCCTGGAGCAGGGGCGACGTCATGGCGTGATCCTCGGCAGCCGGGCGGAAAAGGTCAACCGCCCCCGGCGCCCGGGCCCCGCGATCTACAGCTTCGACGCGAGGATGCGCGTGCCCTCGACCGTCGACGCCTGCGCGAACAGGAACGGCAGGTGCGCGCGCGGCAGATCGATCTCGCGCTCGAGGCGCGCCAGGCTCTCGGCCTGCACCCGCTCGCGGACGGAGCGGCGCGCGCCCGCGACCAGGGCGCCGTCGCCGGTGCCGGCGAAGCGGACCGGCGCCGCGACCTCGAGGAGCGCCGGATCGGAGAGCAGCGCCTCGCGCTCCTCGCCCGAGAAGAGCGGCGGCATGATCCCGTTCACCACGAGCTCGAGGACCGGGAGGCCCAGCTCGCCCCGGATCGCGGTGGCGAGCTCGATCGTCTCGGTGGTGGGCATCTCCTCGGGCAAGGTGACGATGACCACGCCGCTCTGCGCGGGATCGCGGAACATCGCCCAGGCGGCCTCGGCGTCGCGCCGGAGCACCCCCGGCGGGACCACGTCGAGGATGACCTTGGGCACCCGCAGCATGTCGAGGCCGTGGCCGGTGGCGGGCGCGTCGAGCATGACCACGTCGAAGCGGTTCGATCCATCGGGGAGACGCTCGGTCGTGTGCCACCACGCCTTGCCGAGCATCGACCACTCGTAGAGCCCCGGCACCGCCCGGAAGAAGGCCTGGGTGTACTTGTTCTCGAAGATCGCGTGGGAGAGCGCGCGGACCTTGAGGACCAGGTGGCCGTACTCGCGGAGCGCCTTCTCGGGCGCCAGGTTCACCGCCCAGACGTTCTCGGCCACGGGCATGATCTCGTCGCCGATGGGGCGCGTGCCGAGGATCGCCGAGAGGCGCTCCTTGGTGTTGCACATCGCCACGAGGACCCGCTTGCCGCGGGCGGCGAAGGCGAGCGCCATCGCGCCGGACACCGTCGTCTTTCCCACGCCGCCCTTGCCGGTCACGAACAGGAAGCGTCGCGACTCGAGGACGGGGAGCTGGGGATCGGGCCTCGACATGGGCAAACGGAGGGGACCGAGGTTAGGGCAGTCGAGCGCCGGTCGTCGACGATTACCGACGGGCCGGGCCGGCCGGCGTGGCCTGCGTAGCGATCTTCGCGCCAGCTCTCGCTTGACTCACCCGGTTTTCAAGGCGATTTCCCGCGCATGGCCGCGAGCTACTTCGACGTCGACGGCACCTTGGTCACGACGAACCTCGTGCACCCGACGCTGTTCTACATGCTGAACCAGCCCACGCCACTCCACAGCCTGGGCAAGCTCGCGCGCGGCCTCGCCAAGGCGCCCTGGATGGCCGTCGCCGAGGCGCGCGACCGGCGCATGTTCAACGAGCTGCTCTTCACCTCGTACGAAGGGCTCTCCGAGGACCGCCTCCTCTCGCTCGCCGAGGAGGCGTTCGAGAAGGTGATGAAGCCCAAGCTCTACAAGGGGGCGAAGGACCTCGTCCAGTGCAGCCGCGACAAGGGGCACGACGTGGTGCTCGTCTCGGGCGCGCTCGATTTCCTGATGAGGCTGCTCGCCGATCACCTCGGCGCCACCGACGTCATCGCCAACCGCCTCGAGATCAAGGACCGCTTCGCGACGGGCAAGCTCCTGCGGCCCGTGGTCGCCGGGCCGGAGAAGGCGCGGCTCGTGCGCGAGCACGCGCGCGCCAAGGGGCACGATCTCGACGAGTGCTTCGCCTACTCCGACAGCTACTCCGACGTGCCCATGCTCTCGGTCGTCGGTTATCCCGCGGCGGTGAACCCGGACCGGCGGCTGTCGCTCCTCGCCAACGCGTACCACTGGCCCATCATCCACCTGGAGAGGGCGGCGTAGCGCCGCCCGGCATTCGTCCATGAGTCACCCCTGCGTCGTCACCCTCGACAGCCGGAGCGCGCCCCGCGTGCTGTTCGCGGGCGATCGGCTGGTCGAGGTCGACCTGCCCACCGGCACCCGCGTCGTCTACCCGAAGCCCCCGCTCGAGCCGCTCAAGGACGTCGACGCCGCGATCCGGTACGCGATCAACCACCCGCACAACTCGGAGCCGCTCTACGCCAAGCTCCGGCCCGGGATGAAGGTGACCATCGCGGTCGACGACATCTCGCTGCCGCTGCCGCCGATGAAGCGGCCCGACATCCGCGAGCGCGTCTGCACCATCGTCCTCGATCTCTTGGCCGATCACGGCGTCGACGACGTCGAGATCATCATCGCCACCAGCGTGCACCGCCGGATGAAGGAGTTCGAGGTCCGCCACATGCTCGGCGACAAGATCGTCGACGCTTACTGGCCGCGGAAGCTCTACAACCACGACGCCGAGAACGCCGCCAACATGAAGTACGTCGGCGCGACCGACGAGGGCGAGGAGGTCGAGCTCAACAAGCGCGCCGTCGAGAGCGATCTCGTCATCTACGTGAACCTCAACTTCGTGCCCATGGACGGCGGGCACAAGTCGGTCGCCGTGGGCCTGTGCGGGTACCGGAGCCTGCGCGCGCACCACAACCCGCGCGTCATGCGCGACTGCCACTCGTACATGGACCCGTCGTCGTCGGCGCTGAACACCAGCGTCATGCGGATGGGCAAGCTCACCAACAAGCACCTCAACGTCTTCACCATCGAGACCACGGTCAACAACCGGATGTTCGACCGGCCGCTCGACTTCCTCTCGCGCAACGAGGACGACCTCTCGGCGGCGGAGAAGAGCGCGCTCCGGGCGCTCACCTTCACGCTCGGCAAGCTGCCGCAGCCGGCGCGCCAGGCGATCTTCGACCGCGTGCCTTCGCCGTACGGGGTGACCGGCGTCTTCGCGGGCGAGACCGAGGCGGTCCACGCCCACACGCTGAAGCGGAGCTACGAGCAGTACCTCGTCCCGGTGACGGGGCAGGCGGACATCCTGGTCACGGGCGTGCCCAACATCAGCCCGTACAACGTGCACTCGTTCCTGAACCCGCTCCTCGTGCAGTGCCAGGCCGACGGCTACCTCTTCAATCTCTACAAGGGCGTGCCGATGGTGAAGAAGGGCGGGACGATGATCATCCTGCACCCCTGCACCGATCAGTTCGACAACGAGCACCACGCCCCGTACATCGAGTTCGTCCACCGCCTCCTGCCCGAGACGCGCGACGCGATGGAGCTGCACAAGCGCTACGAGGCGAAGTTCGCCGCGAACCCGGCGTACATCGAGATGTACCGCTCGGGCCACGCGTACCACCCGACCCACCCGTTCTTCATGTGGTACTGGGGCGAGGCGGGGCGGCAGCACCTCGGGCGCATGATCGTGGTCGGCGCCGACAACGAGTACATCCCCAAGCTCATGGGCTGGGAGACGGCGCGCACGATGGACGAGGCGCTCCGGATGGCGAAGAAGACGGCGCCGCCGAACCCCGACATCCTCGCGCTCCACATCGCGCCGCTCTTCATGACCGAAATGTCCGCAGCACCGGCGCGGCGCTCGTCGGTGGCGGCGCCCGGCTGAGCACGGCGATGGCGGCGCCGCCCAGGCCTCCGAGCGCGGCCGCGCCGGCGCGGCCCAGGGTCGCGCCGCCGCGCGATCTCACCATCCCCGAGCCCGGATCGACGACGTCGCACCGCGTGCTCTCGCGCGCGATCGGGCGCGTGCTCGGCGATCTGCGCGCGCTCGGGCCCGACGCGGCGACGAGCGAGGCGGCGCGCGCCGACCTCGAGGCGTTCGGCGCGCTCACGCGGCGGCTGCTCGGCGACGATCCCGGGGCGCTCGCCAGCCTGGCGCGCCGACCGACGATCGCGACGCTGGTCCGGTGCCTGCGCGATCGGCGCGACCCGGCTCGCACCGAGGCGCTCGCCGCCGAGCTCGCCGCCACGGTCTGCTTCGAGCTGGCGCTCGCGGGCGCGCTCCCGGAGCCGATCCGGCTCTCGCGCCTGCCGACGAGGTTGCTCTCGCTGGCCTCGCGCGCGGCGTTCGACGTCCCCTCCGGCGCCGACGGCGCGACGTTCGCGGCGGGGGAGATCCGGATCCACCGCGGCGGGGAAGAGATGCCCGTGGACCTCGCCGCGCTCGGCGGCAGCTCGCCCTACCACCCGATCGCGGGCGAGGTGGTGCTCGCGCTCGCCGACGACAACCCGCTCGCGATGGAGGAGGCGCACCCCGACAAGGCCGGCAACGCGCTCGATCTCGGCGGGCGCCCCGTCGCCGAGTGGGTCGCGTCGCTCGCGGCGTCACTCGACCTCATCGAGCGCCACCTGCCCGATCTCCGCCGCGAGATCGATCTCTTCGTTCAGCAGGTCGTGCCCGTGGGCTACGACCCGGAGCGGCACCTCTCGGCCTCGTACCAGGAGGCGATCGGCACGGTGTACATGACCCTGCACCCGAGCCGGATGACGATGACCGAGGCGGTCATCCACGAGTTCTCGCACAACAAGCTCAACGCGCTCTTCGAGCTCGACGACGTCCTCGAGAACGCGTTCTCGCCGCTCTACGCCTCGCCGGTGCGGCCCGATCCGCGCCCGCTCCACGGCGTCTTGCTCGCGGTGCACGCGTTCCTGCCGGTCGCGCGCCTCTACGAGCGGATGCTCGAGGAGGGCGATCCGCTGGCCGAGGCGCCCGGATTCCGGCAGCGCTACGACGCCATCCGCCGCATCAACCGCGAGGGCGCCGAGGTCGTGCTTGGCCACGGCCGGCCCACGCCGGTCGGCGCCGCGCTGCTCGACGAGATCCGGCGCTGGGACGCCCACTACCGCCAGGCGTAGCCGCGTCGCTCGCGCGCCGGTCGCGCGACCGGTGACCGTCGCGCGCTTGCTGGCGACGCTCGGCTCTGGTGATCTCGCCCTGGATGATGCCGCCGGGTGGAGGCCCGCCGCCCTGGCAGGGGCAGGGCGGCCATGGGCACGGCGCGCCGCCGCCGTGGCGCGGGCCGCCGGGCGGATGGCCGCCGCCGCCGTATGGCGCGCCGCCGCCGCGGTCCTCGCCCACGTGCCTGATCGCCGCGGTGATCGCGGCGTTGGGCGTCGTCGGGATCGTCGTCGCCGGCGCGGTGGCCGCGGTGTGGCTCGGCCATCGCCCCGCGACGCCGGCGCTCGTCGACCCGAGACCCGGCGGCGACCTCGCGCCGCCGCTCGACCCGGAGCCACCCGCCACGCCGCCTGGGAGCGACGACGAGCCGCCGCCTCCGCCGGGGCCCGAGGTCCCCACCGTGACGATGGTGAGCCGGTACTCCATCCACGGCGCCACGGCCGCGGAGCTCCGCGCCGATCTCGACGCGAAGGGGCCCACGGATCGCTCGGGGCGACACGACGCGATGACGAGCTGGTACGTGCGCTGGTCGTACCCGACGAGCCGCGGGCGAGACGGCTGCTCGACCGGGCCCGTCCGCGTCGACGTCACCATCACCTACACGATGCCCGAGTGGACGCCGCCGCCGGGGGCCGATCCGGCGCTCGTGGGGCGCTGGAGGCGGTACGAGGCGTCGCTCGAGCGGCACGAGGAGGGCCACGCATCGCACGGCATCGCCGCGGGCCGCGAGGTGCTCGAGGAGCTCCAGCGCGTGGCCCCGCGCGCGAGCTGTGATCGCCTCGACGCCGACGTCAACGCGGCCGGGCATCGGATCCTCGACATCTACCGCGCCCGCGACGTCGCTTACGACGACCGGACCCGCCACGGCGCCACCCAGGGCGCGCGCTTTCCCTGACGTCGGCTGGCTCTGCCCGCGCGCCCCCGGAGAGAAGATTCACAGGGAGACGGGGAGACAGGGAGGATCTTCTTCGGTCGATCGGGGCACTCGCTCCGAAGGCGTGAGCCTGGATCGACCGCAGGGAAAACTCCCCGACTCCCCGTCTCCCTGTGAAATTCGCCCCGTGCGTGAATCGCTACTTCTGCAGATCGGCCAGGACGCGGTCGTGAATCAGGGGGACCGGCGGCGAGCCGTGCGAGAGGAGCTCGTCGTGGAAGCGGCGGAGGTCGAACTTCGGGCCGAGCTTCTTCTTGGCCTCCTCGCGCAGGTCGAGGATCTGGATCTTGCCCAGGGTGTAGGCGAAGTAGCCGGGATCGAAGGTAGCGCGCACCGCCTGCTCGCGGGCCGTGGCCTTGTCCTGGAAGCAGTCGTTCATGAAGCGCTTCTCGGCGTCGGCGAGGCTCATGCCCTCGGTGTGCACGCCGAGCGAGACGACGAAGCGGCAGTTGCGGAGGAGCGCGTCCGAGAGCTGGCCGAGGCGGTTCTCGGCGTTGTCGGCGCCGAAGCCCTCCTCGATCATCATCTCCTCGCCGTAGTGGGCCCAGCCCTCGACGAACGAGTACGCGCCGAAGACCTTCTGCGCGCGCGTGGGCGCGCGCTTGATCCACTGCCCCTGGAGGAAGTGGCCTGGGTAGACCTCGTGGATCGTCGTCGAGAGGAGGATGCCGTGGGTCATCACGTACTCCTCCTGCTCCTTCTTGGACCAGGACTTGTCGGGGAGCGTGATGTAGTAGAACGCGTTCTTCGCCGCCTCGAACGGGCCGGGCGGGTCGAGGAAGGCCGCGTTCCAGCGCATGTACGGCGGCGTCTCCTTGAGTACCGCCGCGTCGTCGGTGGGGATGGTGACGAGCTTCTTGTCGATCACGAAGCGGCGCGCCGACTCGGTGAGGCGCGTCGCCTCGCCGAAGAGATCGGTCGCCTTCGGCCGCGTCATCTTGGTCTTCTTCTGGAGCTCCTCGAACGCCTTCTTGTTCTTGGCGAGGTTCTTCTCGCCCATCGCCTTGAACTCGGAGAGCGGGATCGACAAGCCCTCCTGCACGAGCAACAGCTTCTTGTAGCGCTCGGCGCCGAGGACGTGGCTCGCGTCGCCCTTGGGCAGCTCGTCCTTCTTCAGCCTCGCGGCGAGCGCGTCGGCCTCCTTCGCGAGCGCCTCGTTGGTCTTGGCGAAGCGCTCCTGGAAGGCGGCGTCGCCCACGCCCTTGAGGAGCTTCACCACGTCGCCGCGGAGGTACTCGGCGTAGCCGGCGTAGATCTTGGCGGCCGTCTCGACCACGGGCTTCGACATCGGGCTCTTCAGGTTCGCGCCCGCCGCCTTCACCTGCGCGAGGCTCGCCTCCTCGTGGGCGACGAGGCGCCGCGCGCGCTCCTCGAGCGGCGCGTAGTCGCGGTCGAGGTAGCCGTTGACCGAGAAGAGCTCGTCGTAGAACTGCGGGCGCTTCTGCCACTCGGCGAGATCGACGAGCTTGAAGAGCGCGAGATCGATCTGCGACGAGAGCAGCGCGTGATCGAGCGCGTCGTTGGGCGAGAGCTTCTGGGGATCGACGGCGGAGAGGTCCGCCCGGGCGCGCCGGAGGCGCTCGATGCGCGCGGCGATCCCGGTCGCCGAGTAGTCGGCGATCTTGCCGTCGTGCTCGTGGAGGCCGAGCTGCCGCCCCAGCGACGGCTCGGCGGCGAGCCACTCGTCGAGGATGCGATCGCGGAGCCCGGCGAACCCCGAGGCCTTCGACGGCGTGGGCGCCGCGGGGGCCGGCGGCTGCGCGCCGATCCCCACGACCGCGTCGGGCGGGGTGGGCGCGGGGCCCGAGGGAGGCGGCGCCGGCGGCGACCACCCTCCGCAGGCGGCGAGCGTGGCGAGCGCGAGGAGGGCGAGACGGTTGGCGTGGGGCATCGGGCGCGCGAGCGTGGCCGAGCGGCCCGCGCTGGTCAAGGGGATGGGGCGGCGCGCACCGCCCCCGTGTTCACAGCCCCAGCGCGCGGTCGACGATCGCGTCGGCGTAGCTGAGCGCGTGACCCAGATCGAAGCAGAGATCGAGCTCGGCCTTCGAGAGCAGGGCCGTCACCTCGGCGTCGGCGGCGAGGTTGTCCTTGAAGCCGCCGTCGCCCTGGAGCGCGCGCATGGCGCTGCGCTGCACGAGCTCGTAGGCCTTCTGGCGGGGGCGGCCCTTCTTCACGAGCGCGATGAGCACGCCCTCGCTGAAGTGCAGCTCGCCCGAGCGGTCGAGGTTCGCCGCGAGCGCCTCGGGGTACACGCAGAGCCCGTCGACGAGCGCCGCCGCGCGCTCGAGCATGTAGCCGAGGGTGGTGGTGGCGTCGGGGGCGATGATGCGCTCGACCGACGAGTGCGAGATGTCGCGCTCGTGCCAGAGCGCGACGTTCTCGAGCGCGGGCGTCACCGCGGCGCGGAGGATGCGGGCGAGGCCGCAGAGGTTCTCGCTCACGATCGGGTTGCGCTTGTGGGGCATGGCGCTCGAGCCCTTCTGGCCCGCGGTGAAGCGCTCCTCGGCCTCGGCGACCTCGGTGCGCTGCCAGTGGCGCACGTTGGTGCCGAGGCGCTCCATCCCGGCGGCGATCACGGCGAGGGCCGAGAAGAACGCGGCGTGGCGATCGCGCGCCACGACCTGCGTCGAGACCGTCTCGGGCGAGAGGCCGAGCTTGCCGAGGGCGCGGCGCTCGATCGCCGGCGAGAGGTGCGCGTAGCTGCCTACCGCGCCGGCGATCTTGCCGACGGCGATCTCGGCGCGCGCGGCGGCCAGGCGGGCGCGGCCGCGCTTCATCTCGGCGAGGTGCCCGGCGAGCGCCATCCCGAAGGTGATCGGCTCGGCGTGCATGCCGTGGCTGCGGCCGATCATCGGCGTCTTCCGGTGCTCGGCGGCGCGGCGCGCGAGCGCCTCGACGAGCGCGTCGAGGCGCTTGGCGAGGAGGTCGGACGCGCGGGTGAGGAGCACCGCGAGGCTCGTGTCGAGGACGTCGCTCGAGGTCATCCCGAGGTGGAGCCAGCGCGCGTCGCCGGCCGAGAGCTCCTCGACGTGGGTGAGGAACGCGATGACGTCGTGCTTGACCGTCCGCTCGATCTCGTCGATGCGGCGGGGATCGAGCGCGAGGTTCTTGGACCGGAGCGTGGCGGCGGTGCCCGCGGGGACGATGCCCTCTTCTTCCATCGCCTCGCACGCGGCGAGCTCGACCTCGAGCCAGACGGCGTAGCGGTTCGCGGCCGACCAGAGCGCGGCGAACTCGGGCGGGGTGTACCGGTCGATCATGGCGGCGGGAACGTGCGAGGGTCTGTACGTCGCGTCAAGGCCGGAATGCCGGGCGTCGTCGCGCATCGACAATGATCTCCCCGCTTGCGCGGGGGCGGTCGCCGGCCCCACAGCAACGCACCGGTGTCTGCCGCCGTCCCGCCGCCGAGCGTCGAGCCCGACGCGCCACCCGCCCCCGATCGCGAGGAGGGCGCGCCCGCGTCCGCCGGCGCAGAGCGCCCGCTCGCCGGCGGCGGGTTGCCGGTGCACCCGAAGCGACCGGTGCCCTACATCGTGCTCGTCGGGCTCGATCTCTCCGAGCCGGGCGGCCGCGCTTGGCGGTTCGCTTTCGATCTCGCCGAGCTGCGGGGCGAGGCCGAGATCCACGCGGTGGTCGTGGGGCCGCGCCGCTTCGCGCCCGCCATCTTCGACGTGGCGACGCCGGACGCGGTGCACGCGACGGCGGCGAACGACGCGCTCCGGATGCCGCCGCTCAAGGTGCTCGAGCACCGCTCGGCCGGGGGCCGCGCGCGGCTCATGGCGATGCACTTCCGCGCCGGCCGCCCCGACCGCGCCATCGTCCGGCTCGCGGTCGACCTCAACGCCGACCTCATCGTCGTCGCCGACCAGCCGACCTCGCGGCTGGCGCGGATGCTCGGCGGGTCGATGAGCGACCGCATCGCGCGCGACGCGCCCTGCCCGGTGGTCGTCGTCAAGGCGAAGCGCGGCGACGGCCACGACGAGGAGGCCGAGCTCGGGGCGGCGTAGCCGTCGGCTCCAGGCGAGCGGGCCCTTCTCAGCGCGGGCCGAGGCCGAACCGCTTCACCCAGCGCTGCACCTGCTGGCGTGCCTTGCCCATCTCGCGGGCCACCTGGCTCAGGTTGTGGCCGCTGGCCTCGAGGCGGGCGGCGAGCTCGTCGCGGAGCGCCGCGTCGGCGGGGGAAGGCGCCGGCGCGGCGCTCGACTCGCTCTGCTCGCGGCCTCGCGCGATCGCCGCCGGCAGATCCGAGAGCCTCACCACGCCGCCCTCCGCGAGGACCGCGGCGGCCTCGAAGGCCTGCTTCAGCTCGCGCACGTTCATCGGCCAGTCGTGCGCGAGCAAGGCCAGCGCGGCGTCGGCGCGGAGCGACTTCACCGACCGCGCCTCGCGGCAGAACGACGCGAGCAGCTCGCCGACGTCGAGCCGCCTCGCGCGGAGCGGCGGGACGTGGAAGGTGAAGCCGGAGAGGCGAGCGTGGAGGTCGGCGCGGAACGATTTGTCGGCGACGCGCTCGCGCAGCGGATCTCGCATCGCCGAAACGATCCGCACGTCGACCTTCACCGGCTCGAGCGATCCCACCGGCGTCACCTCCGCCTCCTGCAGCACCCCGAGCAGGCTCGCCTGCGCGCTCGCCGGGAGGTCGCCGATCTCGTCCAGGAAGAGGGTGCCGCCGTCCGCGGCGCGCACGAAGCCGAGCTCGTCCTCCACCGCGGGAGACGACGTTCCCTTCGAGCGCCCGAGGAGCTGCGCCTCGACGAGGCTCGCGGGCAAGGCGCTGCAGTTGACCGCGACGAAGGGCCCGGGGCGGCGCGAGCGTTGGTGCACGGCGCGCGCGAGCACCTCCTTCCCCGTGCCCGTCTCGCCGAGCAACACGATCGGAATGGCCGAGGCGGCGACGCGCTCGAGCCGGCCGAGCTCGCGCGCGAAGTCGGCGCTGAGGGTCGGGAACGGCCACTGCCGGCCGACGCGGGCGCGAAGGATCGGACCGCCGTCGCGGAGGAGGGCGAGGAACGAGTGCCCGGCGCGGAACGGCTGCCCGAAGTCGACGGGCGCGCGGGTCACGCGCTCGCACGCGCCCCAGCCGCCGAGGAACGTGCCGTTGCTCGATCCGAGATCCGACAGGACGAAGCCGGCGCCCTCGCGATCGAGCGCCGCGTGCGCCTTCGAGGTGCGCCGGTCGGGCAGGTGGAGCTCGAGCTCGGCGCCGCGCCGCTGCGAGCGCCGCTCGGAGCCGCGGCCGATGACGACGCGGTCGATGCCCTCGAGCGACACCAGGAACGAGCCGGCGTCGGGCCGGTCCGCCTCGAGCACGACCGCGAGCACGGGCGCCGCGCTCGCCGCGGCCTCGCCGTCGTCGGACCGCTCGGGCGAGGTGTCCGTCCTCGAGAGGTTCGCCGAGTCCGGCGCGCACGGCATCGCCCGAAATTATCACGAACGCGGCGTGTCGCCCTCGGACCGGCGATGGGACGCGCCCTCGCGCGGCGCCGCGGACCTACTTCTTCCGGCCGGCCTTCGCCCGCTTCGGTTTCGGCTTCGGCGCGGCGGGCTTCTCGATCTCGTCGCTCTTCTCGCGGCGCGGGCCCACGCCCTCGGCGAGGCCGCCCTCGCGGGTGTCGGCGTAGCCCCAGGCCACGCCGCTGTCGCGATCGACGAGGATGTCGTTGGCGTCGCCGATCGGCGTCGGATCGAGATCGATCGTGTGTCCGAGGCGCGCGAGCTCGTCGAGCACGGCCTTGGGCGGCGCCTTGAGCTTCTCGATGCGGACCTTGTCGGGCAGGTACTGGTGGTGAACGCGCCCGGCGGCGACCGCCTCGTCGATGGTCATGCCGTAGTCGACGAGGTTCCGGAAGACCTGCGACACCGTGTTGGGGATCGTGTCGCCGCCGGGCGAGCCGAGCACCGCGACGAGCTTGCCGCCCTGAGTGACGATGGTGGGCGACATCGAGCTCGCCATCCGCTTGCCGGTCGCGACACTGTTCACGCCCGTCTCGGAGAAGCCTCCCAGCGCGTTGCCGAGCAGGAGGCCCGTCCCCGGGATCACGATCTTGGAGCCGAACGCCGCCGACTGCGTGGTGGTGAGCGCGACGGCGTTGCCGGCGGCGTCGACGACCGACAGGTGCGTCGTCTGAGGAGATTCGTGCGACGTCGCGTCGAGCGAGGCGACGATCGCGCTCGACGGCGTGGCCTTGGCCGGGTCGATCGCCGGCTTGCGCGTGGCGAGGTGTGCGCCGCTGAGGAGCTTCGCCAGCGCCGCCTGCGTCTGGTCCGCGGGCATGAAGTCGGGATCGCCGCCGACGAGGCGACGCTCGGCGTAGGCGCGGCGCGCCGCCTCGATGAACATGTGCAGGCTGGTGGCCGATCCGGCGGGCGCGCGGCTCGCGCCGGTGCGCTCGAGCGTCAGCATGATCTGGGCGAAGGCGACGCCGCCCATCGAGGGCGGGCCCATCGTCGCCACGTCGAATCCCCGGTAGGAGAACCGGAGCGGCTCGCGCTCCTTGGCGCGGTACGCCTTGAGGTCCTCGGCGGTGATGTAGCCGCCGTGCTCCCGCATGGCCCGGTCGATCTTCTCGGCGATCGGCCCCTCGTAGAAGGCGCGCTCGCCGCCCTCGGCGATCGCCTCGAGCGTCCTCGCCAGATCGGCCTGCCGGACGAGGTCGCCCTCGTTCTTGGGCTCCTTGCCCTTGCCGCCCCAGATCGCGCGCGCGGCCGGGTCGAGCTTGATCTTCGGCCACATCCACGAGAGCACGAGCGCCTGCCGGGCGCCGAGCCGGTGCCCCTTGCGCGCGAGGGCGATCGCCGGGGCGAGGAGCTCGGCGAGCGGCCGCGTGCCGAAGCGATCGCGCGCGAGCGCGAGGCCGGAGACGGAGCCGGGCACGCCCGCCGAGCGGTAGCCGATGGCGCCGTCCTTCTCGAACATGGTGAGGATCTTCTCGATGGTCACGCCGGTCGGAGCGGTCTCGCGGAAGTCGATGGTGTGCGTCTCGCCGCTGGCGAGCCGGATCACCATGAACCCTCCGCCTCCGACATTTCCGGCGCTCGGATGGGTGACGGCCAGGGCGAACGCGGTCGCGATCGCGGCGTCGACGGCGTTGCCGCCGCGGCGGAGCACCTCGACGCCTGCGTGGGTCGCGTTCCGCTCGACGCTCGAGACGAGGCCGAGATCGCCGCGGACCGCCGCTTTTCCGCCGGCTTTGAGGGCGATGGGGGGATCGGGCGGCGCCGGCGCGGGGTACGTCTCGAGCGACCGCGAATGCGGATCGCGCTCGGGGTCGAGCGGCGCGGCGGACGCGCTCGCCGATGGCGCGGGCGCCGCCGCTCGGGCGGAGGGCGCCGCGGACGCGGCGGGGTGGACCTCGGCGCCGTCGGCCGGCGGGGCGTGGGCGGCGCAACCGGCCCCGACGAGGGCACCGCCGAGCGCGATCACCGCCACGCGTGGGATCTTGCCGAAAAGAAGCATCGCTCTTGGGCCGCCCCGCACTCTAGCTCGCGCTACGACGGCGGGCACACGCACAAACGCGCGGCGTAGCGGCCGCATTGCCGGACGGACGCCGCTCGCGTGGCCGGAAAACGCGAAGGCCGGGGCGCTCCGGTGTCCCGGAGCCCCGGCCTCTGCGTGACGGCCGATGCGGGGGTCGCGGCGCTGCGGTCAGGCGCGGCGGCGGCGGCGCGCGACGACGATCCCGAGCCCGGCCGCGGCGGCCGCGAGGGCGCTCGCGTCGAAGGGCGCCGGGCGCGGGGTCGCCGAGCAGGAGGCGCTCGCCCCGGCCTCGGCTTCGCAGGTGTTGCCGCTGCAGTCCGCGTTGGCGTAGCCGGTGACCTCGATGTTGAGGATCGCCTGGAGCGCGGCGACGCACTCGGCGAGGTTGTTGCCGGTGTCGACGTACTGGCCGTCGCAGAAGAGGGCGCCGTCCGGCGACGAGCACTGCGCCTCGCAGCCGCCCTGGAGGCTCGCCTCGCAGTCGACGTAGCCGCCGGCCTGGCAGTTGATCTGGCAGTCGAAGTTCGCCTCGGCGGTGCAGGAGCCGCTGCAGCAGCCCTGGCACTGCGCTTCGCAGGTGGCGCTCGGCGGCGTCGCCGAGCAGCTCGCGCGGCACTCGCCGGAGCAGGTCGCCTTGCAGCTGGCCCTGCACTCGCCGCCGTTGGAGCTCGAGGCGCACTGGGCATCGCAGTCGCCCTCGCAGTCGAGGTTGCACTGGCCCTCGCAGTCGAAGCTGCCCGGATCGGCGTCGCACTGCGCCTGGCAGGTGCCCTGGCAGCTCGTCGTGCAGGCGACGTCGAGGCTCGCGTTGCACTCGCCCGAGCACGAGGCGTAGAGGTCCGCGGCGCACGACGCCTGGAAGCTCACCGGGGTGCACGACGCGGTGCAGCCGCCCTCGACCTTCATCTCGCACTTGGCGCTCGCCGAGACGTTGATGTTGCCGCATGCCTCGATGCCCTCGGCCGAGGCGGTCGACGTCACGAGGAGGGGCGCCGCGATCGCGAGCGCGCCGAAGAGGAGCTGGCTGAAGGACCTTCGCATGTCGTTCTCCTGTTGAAAGCGGTTCAAGCTCGCACCAACGGTGCACCCTGCGCTACGCCTGTGCCGATGCCTGGGTGCAAGCTCCCTACCAGAGGGGGCCGATGCTCACGTTCTTACGCAGGATAGCGCCGAAACCTGCTCCGGAGATCCACCACTTGGCGCACCATTTCGTGCTCCGTCGCCGCGCGGCGAATCGCCGATCCTGCGCGCTCCGGCGGGCGATCCGCCCGGGCGTTTACGGGCCGGCGATCGTCTCGCCATACTGAACCCGTGCCCAGCCGGCGCCCAGCGCCGCCATTTCAGGGGGCGATCGCGTCGGCGACCGTTCCGGGGCCGTAGCGCGCGACGACTCCGAGGCGACGGGTGCCCGGCGAGGGCTGGCTGAACCACTCGCCGCCCACCGCCCAGAAGGTGCCGGCGCCGTCGGCCCAGGCCGCGTGCAGATCGCGGTAGGGCTTGGTGGCGAACTCGTCGATCCAGGCGCCGTCGACGAGCCGCTGCTTCAGCCCCCCCGAGCCGACGATGAGCACCTCGCCGGGCGCGTTGCAGGCGACGCCGTTGACCATGCCCGTGAGCGCCACGTCGACCTTGCTCCACGCCGAGCCGTCCGAGCGGAGCACGTCGCCGTTGCCGACCGCGTACACCTCGCCCGCGCCGCACCCGTTCACCGTGAAGAGGGTGCCGCTCGCGAGCGGCGGGTCCGACTCGAGCGTCCAGTCGGCGCCCTTCTTGTGCCAGATCGTCCCGGCCTCGCCGACCGCGTAGAGATCGCTCGAGCTCGTGCCCCACACCTTGAAGAGCGCGCGCCCCAGCGGCGCCCCGGGCAAGGCGACGGGCGTCCAGGCCGCGCCGTCCCAGTGGAGGACGATGTCGTTCGGCGCGGCGGCGCCCTCGCCGGGCGAGCCGCCCACCGCCCATGCGTCGTCCGGCGCGGCGGCCCACACGCCCCAGATCGTCGCCGTCGTGCCCGAGTCGTGCTCGGTGAACGCGGCGCCGTCCCAGTGCGCGATGCGCCCCTCGGTGCCCACCATCCAGACGTCGCTCGGGCCGGTGCCGCCGACCCACCAGAAGGTCTCGGCGCCGCCGCCGGGGGCGAGGCGCGTCCAGCGCGCGCCGTCGAAGTGGAGCGCGATCGTCTCGAAGGGCGTGTTGCCGAGCGGCCCGCCCACCGCGAACACGTCGCTCGGCGACGAGCCCCACACCGAGAGCACCGCGCCGTCGAGATCGGCCTCGTCGAGCACGACCTGCCAGGCGGGATCGCCCGGGCCCGCGTCGGCGGGCGGCTGGGTCTCGGTCTCGGTCTCGGGGCAACCGGCGAGCAGCGGGAGCGCGGCCGCGATCGCGATGCACCCGAAGCGCGCCATCTTCGAACTCTTCTTCATGGCGATCCTCCGCCCGCGCCTCCGCTGCCTCCCGCGCCGCCGTCGCCGGCGCCGCACGGCTCGCCGAGGACGTAGCCCTTCTTGCAGATGCACAGGCACTCGGCCGCGTTTTCCGGTTGGGCGCACTTGGGCGTGATCTCTACCGTGCGCGTGGCCTTGCGGACGTGATCGCGATCAGTGAGCGTCACCTCGAGCTCGAACGGGTGATCGAAGACGTCGCTCGCCGCCCACTGGTTGGGGCACATGGGCACGTTCGCGAACGTGGAGATGTTGGCGTCGACGCTGCGGCCCCACCCGTCGCCGGTCGGCTCGAGGTTGATGGTCCGGGTGTCGATGCGGACCTGCGCGTTCTGGAGATCGCGGACGGCGCCGGCGAGCTTCACCCCGCAGGCGTCGATGTTGGTGGCGCGCACGCCGGCGAAGATCACGCGCCCGCCCTGGGGCGGCAGGATGAGCGGGATCTCGGCGCCGTCGGCGAGATCGAACGAGGTCTCGTCGGCGCCGAGCGCGACGAGCTCGACGACCGGATCCGCCGCCTCGTCGCCGAGGAAGGGGAGCGTGCAGCCCGAGCTCCCCGTCGAGGTCGACGCGTCGGGGACCGTCTCCGGGGAGGACGGGCTGCACGCGGCGCAGACGAGGGCGAAGGCGGTGACGACCGCGAGAGCCCCCGTTCGACGCGCCGCGCTCAGAAGCAATTGATGTCGTCGATCTTGGGGTAGTAGTAGACGAAGATGTTGCAGTGCTCGTTCTTCTCGACGATGCCGCCGAACGTGTAGCAGCAGTCGAGCTGGTCGGCGGGGGTCATGTACTTCGTCGCGTCGTAGTCATCGAGGCCCTGGCAGCCGACGGCGGGCTCGGGCTGGGTCCACTCGTAGGAGCACGAGTACCAGACGCCGGCGTTCGCCGGGACGGTGACCTCGAGCTCCGGTGAGGTGAGCATCGGCGGGTCGTCCCACTTCTGCGACTCGTAGAACTTGTCCGAGTCGGGCGGGGTCGTGGTGCTCGTGCCGTCCCACGAGTACATGTCGAACTTCGTCCCGCGGCTGTGGAAGTGGCCGTTGGCGCCGATGATGTTCACCGGCGCGGGGCTGTTGAACTGGCACGAGCCCTCGAACGTCGGCGTGGGGTTCGACTGGCAGACGCGGACCGACTGCTTGGTCGCGAACACCGTCCCGAGCTCGAACTTCACGTCGGCCGCGGGGATGGCCCAGAAGTTGACGTTGACCAGCGCCTTCTCCGGCGTCTTCTGGGTCGACGCGTTGACGAAGTGGGTCTGCAGCATGATCCACTCGTCGGGCTGGAACACGTTGGCGACGCCGTCGGGGTAGGTCCAGTCGAGCGTCCCGTCGACCTGGGTGTTCGCGACGAGGGGCCAGTCCGCCCAGTTCGGGCTCTTGAAGCACTCGCCCACGCCGTTCTGGTTCTTGACGACGGGGCCGCTGTCGGGCCCGAGGCCCACGATCGTCTTCACCCGGAAGATGTTCATGTGGTGCGACCCGTCCCGCTGCGCGAGCTGGATGCGGTGCAGGTTCACCGGCGCGTCCTCCGGCAGGCCGCCGGCCTTGGCGAGGTCGCTGATCTTGAAGAAGTAGCAGTCCTGCTCCTCGACACCTTGGGGGACCTCGAACTCGCCCGTCGTGATCTGGAAGCCCTGGCCCGCGGGCGGCGGCTCAAGCTGTGCCGCGTCGACCGGTGGATCCGGCTGGGTCTCCGTGACAGGGTCGTCAGGGCAGCCGGCGACGAGGACGGCGAACGGTGCGGCGGCGGCAAGGAATTTCCAGCTCTTCATGTGTCGGTCTCCCCAAGGTCAGCGGAAAGCGGATGATACGCGGATTGCGCTGAAGCAACTACTCGGCCAGCGCCGCGTGCTGGGGGGAAAAGCTGCTATCGTTCGAGCGAGGTCAGACCATGCCGCCGTCCCAGCCTTGCGGTCACCACGTCGAGCTCGCGAACAACGGAGCCGTCCGCGTCACCCGGTGCAGCTGCGGGACGGTCCACGTCACGCTGATCGCCTCGGGGGTCACCGTGCGGATGTCGGCCGACGCGCTCCGGGGCGCCACGTCCGGGTTCAAGGCCGCGCTCGAGAAGCTCGACGAGCCCGTCCACCACGGAACCACCAGCATCAACTGACCGGTGGACGAGCTCGAAGCGCTCGCGGCGCAGCGCGTCGGAACCCGGGTCGGCCGCTGGACCATCGAGCGCGTGCTCGGGACCGGCGGCATGGCCAGCGTCCTCTTCGGACGCGCGCCCGACGGCACCGGCGCCGCCATCAAGATCCTCCACCCCGAGGTCAACCGCGAGGAGGAGCTCCGCAAGCGCTTCCTGCGCGAGGGCTCGATCGGGAACCTCCTGGGCACGCCGGGCGCCGGCGGCGCGGACGAGGTGACCGAGGGCTTCGTCCGCGTCATCGAGAGCGGCGAGGCCGACGACGGCTCGGCGTACCTCGCGATGGAGGCGCTCGAGGGCGAGTCGCTCTTCGACAAGATCACCCGCGAGCGGACCATGGATCCCGCCGACGTCCTCGCGCTCGCCGAGCAGGTGCTCGACGTCCTCGTCGTCGCCCACGCGCGCGGAATCGTCCACCGCGATCTCAAGCCGGAGAACCTCCACGTGCTGCCGGACGGGCGCGTCAAGGTGCTCGACTTCGGGATCGCGCGCGTCATCGACGCGATGCGCGGCGGCGACGCGGCGGGCGCGCTCGCCCTGCCCGAGAAGACGGCGACGAAGACCGGCGTGATCATGGGCACGGCGGCGTACATGGCGCCGGAGCAGGCCACGGGTCTCGTCAAGGAGATCGACGAGCGCACCGACGTCTTCGCGCTCGGCGCGACGATGTTCCGCCTCCTCGCGGGCCGCACCGTCCACGGCCCGCTCACCGACACGCAGGAGGTGATCGCCGCCGCCACCGAGCCGCCGCGACCGCTCGCCCAGGTGGCCGGCGGGATCTCGCCCGACATCGCGGCCGTCGTCGATCGCGCCCTCGCCTTCCTCAAGCCGCACCGCTATCCCGACGCGGTCACGATGCGCGACGACGTGCGCGCGCTCCGCGCCGGCAAGCGGCCGCCCTACGCGATCGCGGTGCTCGACGGCCGCATCGCGCCGGGGGCGAAGCTCCAGCCGGCGAGCGCCGGCCAAGCCGTGGGCGCGCACGCCGACGGCGGCGCGGCGCCTCCCTCGCGCGTCGCGCCCACGGTGGTCGGCGACGCGGCCGCGGGCCGGGTGGCGACGACGGCCCCGGACGCCGCGCGCCCGGCGCCGACCCAGGTCGATCGCCCGGGCGGCGCGGCGCGCACCGTCTCGGACCGCGTCTCGCCGAACGTGCGCACCGCGCTCGTGGTCGTGGGCGCGCTGGCGCTGCTCGCCGGGATCGGCGTCGGCGTCGGCGTGGCGACGTGCGGCGGCTCCGACGACGAGACCGAGGAGGCGCCCGCTCCGCCGGCGCGCGCCGACGCCGGCAAGGCGACGCCCAGCGTGCGGCCGAGGCTCAGGCTCCCGCCGCGACGCTGATCACCTCACCCCCCAGCCCCCTCCCTGACGGGAGAGGGGTGCACCTTGTTTCCAACACGATTTCCCCCTCTCCCAGCGAGAGGGGGTCAGGGGGGGTGAGGTGGCGTGAGGGAGAGGGGTCAGGGTGAGGTCGGGCGCGACTACTTCCGGTCGTCGAGCGGGATGTAATCGCGGGCCGTCGCGCCCGTGTAGATCTGGCGCGGCCGGCCGATCTTGCTGCTCTTGTCCTCGTTCATCTCCTTCCAGTGGGCGATCCAGCCCGGGAGGCGGCCGAGGGCGAACATCACGGTGAACATGTTCGTGGGGAAGCCGAGCGCGCGGTAGATGATCCCGCTGTAGAAGTCGACGTTCGGGTAGAGCTTGCGGTCGATGAAGTAGCTGTCCTTGAGCGCGGCCTCCTCGAGGCGCTTGGCGATCTCGAGGAGCGGATCGTTGATGCCGAGCTTGGAGAGCACCTTGTCGGCGGCGGCCTTGATCATCCGCGCGCGCGGGTCGTGGTTCTTGTAGACCCGGTGGCCGAAGCCCATGAGGCGGAAGTTCGAGGTCTTGTCCTTCGCCAGCTTCACGAACTTGCTGACGTCGCCGCCGTCGGAGCGGATCTGCTCGAGCATCTCCACGACCTCCTGGTTGGCGCCGCCGTGAAGCGGGCCCCAGAGGGCGCAGATGCCCGCCGAGATCGAGGCGAAGAGGTTCGCCTGGGCGCTGCCCACCAACCGCACCGTGGAGGTGGAGCAGTTCTGCTCGTGATCGGCGTGGAGGATGAGGAGCAGGTTGAGGACGCGGACGAAGTCCTCGTCGATCTCGTAGGGCTCGGCCGGGACCGAGAACATCATGTTGAGGAAGTTGGCGCAGTACGAGAGCGAGTTCTGCGGGTAGACGAAGGGCTGTCCGACGCTCTTCTTGTACGAGAAGGCGGCGAGCGTCCGCACCTTCGCGAGCAGGCGCGCGATGGTGATGTCGATGACGTCGGTGTTCTTCACGTCGAGCGCGTCCGGGTAGAAGCTCGACAGCGAGCACACCATCGCCGAGAGGATCGCCATCGGGTGCGCCGTCGACGGGTAGCCGTCGAAGAAGCGCTTCATGTCCTCGTGGATGAGCGAGTGACGGGTGAGCAGCGTCGAGAAGCGCGTCAGCTCGGCGCGGTTCGGCAGGTTGCCGTAGATGAGCAGGTAGCTCGTCTCCACGAAGGTGGAGCGCTCGCCGAGCTGCTCGATCGGGACCCCCCGGTAACGCAGGACCCCCTTCTCGCCATCGAGGAACGTGATGGCGCTGGTGGTCGACGCCGTGTTCACGAAGGCGGGGTCGAGGCAGACGTAACCCGTCTTCGCGCGGAGCGTCGAGATGTCGATCGCCTTCTCCTTCTCGCTCCCCGTGACGATCGGGAGCTCGATCGTCTGCTCGCCCCCACCATCGGCCGGGAGTGTGAGCTTCGCTCTTTCCTCCACGCGTCCTCCTTGCGCTCCGCACGTTACGCGGTGCGGCACAACCTAGCACGGGCCTAGATGCGTCCGAGATACAATTTGGCCGTGAGCTACCCCTCTCCTCCGCCGCGCGCGACGTCCCCTGGGCCCGAGATCGCGGGCGCGCTCGCCGACCATCCGGCGGCGCGCGCGCTCGCCGCGGAAGTGCTGCGTATTCACCGCCGCTACGCGGACGAGGTCGTCGGCGCGTTCCGGCTGTGCCCGTTCTTCCGCGACGCGGAGTCCTCGTTCGGGCACTTCTGCGTGATGATCGATCGCTTGATCGATGTCACCGCGGCGTGCGCGGCGGCGACGCGCGCGCCGGTCTCGGTGGTGCACCTCGTCTACCCGCGGGTCGACGTCGCCCCGCCCGTGTTCGAGCGCTTCGGCAACGCGGTCGGCGCGGCGTTGCGATCGAGCGACCGCGAACGCGGATCGCCGAGCGTGAGCGACCGCGAACGCGGATCGCCGGGCGCGAGCGACCGCGAAGGCGCGTCGCCGGGCGCGAGCGAGCGGCCGGGGCTGGTCGTCGCGAGCTTCCACCCGCGCATGGCCGGCGACCGCGGCGCGCCGGCGCGCCTCGTCGGGCTCCTGCGCCGCGCTCCCGATCCGTTCGTGCAGCTCGTCCCCGAGGGGCTGCACGAGGGCGGGACGACGTTCGCGGGGGCCGACGTGCCGCCGCCTCCGGACACCGCGGCGCAGACCTTCGCGCGGCTCGCCGAGGGCGGCGGGATCGATCGCGTGCTCGCGCTGCTCGAGGAGATCCGGGGCGATCGGGATCGCAGCTACGCGCCGCATCTCGCGGCGCTGGCGCGGGAGGACGGCTGAGGGCGCTCGCCGCCGCGAGCGCTCGGTCACGCCGCGGGGGCGGAGGGCTGCTCCGCCTTCTGGACGAGGAGCGGCATGACGTAGGGGAAGCCGGCCATGATGGTGTCGAGGTTCGGATCGATCTGGGCGGAGAGCCAGAACATCACCACGCAGGCGCGCTCGACGTAAAACCAATCCTCGGGGTACTCGAACGATCGCATCAGCTCCTGGAGCTCGCCGCGCTCGACCTCGGGCGTGGCCAGCTTCTCGAGCTGCTCGGGCTTGGCGCGCATCAGGGCGGCGGCCGAGCGGTCCTGGATCTTGAGGAGCTTGGCGAAGTAGCTCTTCACGGTGCGCTCCATGAGCGCGTCGTTGCCGCCCTCGGCGACGAAGCCCATCTTGCGGAAGCCCCGGACGACGCCGGAGTCGTCCTGGCTGAAGAAGCTCTTGAGGATCTCGACCATGCCGTCGACGAGCTCGGGCCGGGCCTCGCAGATGGCACCGAAGTCGAGCACCACGAGGCGGCCGCCGAACTCCTTGCCGCGCGGATCGCCGGCGGGGAGCGGCTCGACCAGGAAATTGCCGGGGTGGGGATCGGCGTGGAAGAACCGATCGACGAAGAGCATCTTGTAGAAGGCCTGGATGAGCTTGAGAGCGACGCCGTCGGTGCGGACGCCGGCCTTCTTCAGGTCCTCGAGCCTGGTGATCTTGAGCCCCTCCATGAACGACATGGTGAGGATGTCCTTGGTGGTCAGCTCGTGGATGACCTCGGGGAAGGCGATGGCCTCGTCGCCGGCGAAGTTCCTCGCCATGCGCTCCATCATCTTTGCCTCGTGGAGGTAGTCGGTCTCGCGGCGGAGCAGATCGACGAGCGACTCGTGGACGCGCTCGATGCGCGCCACCGGGACGAAGCGCTTGTAGACGAGGATGGCGAGGCGGAGCACGCGCAGGTCGACGGCGATGACGCCGCGGATCCCCGGGTAGAGCACCTTGACCGCGACCTTGCGCCCGTCGGCGAGGTGCGCGACGTGCACCTGCCCGAGCGACGCCGCGGCGATGGGCTGCTCCTCGATGTCGCGGAACACCTCGCCCGGGCTCTTGCCGAGCTCTTTGAGGAAGGCGATGCGGATCGCCGAGAACGGCTGGGGCGGCACGTTGTCCTGGAGCTGCTCGAGCTCCTTCGCGTACACGCGCGGCAAGAAGCCGCCCATGATGGAGAGGATCTGGCCGAGCTTGATGAAGACGCCGCGGAGGCGGAGCATCCCGCGCAGGAGGCGCCGCGCGTTGCGCTGGTCGACCCTCTTCCGGCGCGCCTTGAGCCAGGCGGGGAGCAGGCGCTCGCCGTCCGCGGCGCGCTTGCCGAAGACGCGGCCGAGCGCGAGCTGAGCCATGTAGCTCGAGAAGATCAGCCCGAAGACGAAGAGCGCGCGGAGGAGGCGGAGGGCGAGGAACATGGCGGCGAGCGCGCCGGCGCGGCGACCGCGCGAGCGGCCGCCGCCGGCGCGAGCGAGGCTCGCGCCGGGCCGGAGCCCGTCAGACTAGCAGCCTCGCCTCGGGCGGGATCGCCGGGGACGGGCAGGAGCGGAGCAAAGGAAGGAAGCGAGGGACGGTCGCCCCGGCGCGCTCGCCGGGCAGGCGCGATCAGGAGAGCGCGTCCTTGATCGCCTTGATCGGGCGGGCGCGGACCGACTTCGACGCGGGCTTCGCCGCGAACGTCATCGGCTGCTTGGTGAACGGATTGATGCCCTCGCGCGCCTTGGTCGCCGGCTTCTTCACGACGCGGAACTTCGCGAACCCGGGCACCGTGAAGATGCCGTTCTTCTTGAGCTCGCGGTGACCGATCGCGACCAGCGAGTCCATGATCGCCTTGACCTGCTTGCGCGACACGTCGCCGCTCGCGTCGACGACCGCGTTCACCAGCGCGCTCTTGCTGAGCGCGGCCTTCTTCCCGTCCGTCTTCTTTCCAGCCATGAGCTTCTCCTTGTCGGTGCTCGGGATGGACCGCACGGATCGAAGGGGCGGAGCCCCCACGTGCGCTACCCCGAGATGCTTGTTTTCACGGGGACGAGCCCCATCGCGCGTCGGCCCCTCGCGTCGACCTCTCCGGGAGCGCAGTGCCGGCCCCCTTCGTCGAAGCGAGGTGTTTCGTGCTTCTTCGCGCGGCCACAGAAGCACAACGCCAAGAGCAGGTCCACCGGGAATCGTCGTTCGGAGCGACGAAAATAGGGGTTTCCATCACGAGGCCTGGACCGCGCGGAGCGCAAACGGCTCGCGTCGACGCGATGGCGCGCGCGCTCGCGCGCGGTGAGACCCGGGCGACGGGCGCCGTGTCGGCGGATTTTTCCCGGTAGATTCCGCCGTTGTTCCTCGGTGCTCTTCGAGCCTTGGTCGAGATAAAGTGGCCTCGATGCGACCCCACCGCTCCGCCTGGGCCTTCGCGTTCGCCGCCGCCTGCGCCGTCCTCGGCCCGAGCGCGGCGCTGGCGGGGCCGCCCACCGCGAAGGACAGGGCCGACGCCAAGGCGCTCGTGGCCGAGGCGAAGGCGGCCTCGAAGCAGAAGCGCTTCGCCGACGCCGCGGAGGCGCTGCGGAAGGCCGACGCGCTCGATCCCAACCCGCAGACGAAGCTCGATCTCGCCCGCGCGCTGATCGAGGCGGGCAAGCTCGTCGAAGCGAGCCAGGCGCTGCACGCGGTGGTCGACGCGCCGGCGACGACGCCGGGCGCGAAGAAGGTCGCCGCGGCGGCGAAGAAGCTGCTCGGCGATCTCGAGCCCAGGATCCCGTGGATCAAGATCGCCGTGATCGGTCCCGATCCGGCGCAGACGAGCACGACCATCGACGGCAAGGAGGTCGACGCCGCGCAGGAGATCCCCTTCGACCCCGGCGATCACACCGTCGTGGCCGAGGCCGACGGCTACGAGCGCGCCGAGCGGCGCGTCTCGCTCGCCGACGGCGAGCACGAGCTCGTGAAGCTGAAGCTGCCGAAGCTCGCGGCCGAGCCGGTGGCGAAGACCGACGAGACCTCGTCGGGCGGATCGGTGGTGCCGGCGGCGATCGCGTTCGGCGTGGGCGCGGTCGGGCTCGGCGTGGGCGCGGTGTTCGGGATCATCGCCTTCAACCAGACGAGCACCGTCGAGGAGAGCTGCACCAACGGCGTCTGCCCCGCCGATCAGACCGAGCCGCTCTCGCTGGCGAAGACCGACGGGACCGTGTCGACCATCGGGTTCATCGTCGGCGGCGTGGGCGTGGCGACCGGCGTCGTGCTGCTGCTCACGTCGGGCGGCGGCGGCGACGCGGAGGCCGACAAGGCCGCGCACGTGAAGCCGTGGATCGGCGCCGGCCAGGCGGGGCTCGCCGGAACGTTCTAGCTACCGCTCGCCCCACTTGCGGCGCGAGGAGATGCCGAGGAGCGTGAGCGGCTCCTCGGCGCGGCAGAACTCGATGGTGTCGCCGAAGCCGATGTCGACGACGCGGTCGGGGCCGTCGAGGAAGATCTTGCCCTTGTGGATCTTGCTGCGCACGAGCAGCTTCTCGCCCGGCGCGATGAGCGAGTGGCGCAGACGGTAGCGCTCGCCGTGCGGGGTGTAGGGCTCGCGCACCACGAGCTGGAGGCGCTTCGAGGTGAGCGGGAGGACGCGGCCGCCGGCGGAGCGCTGCGCCGCCGTCGATCCCGCGGCGGGGCCGATCCAGAAGCCGCTCGACTTCTGCTCCTCGACGAGATCGCCGAGCTGGAGGATGTAGCGCGAGGTCGCGGCCGGCGAGCTGTGGCAGAGGAGGGCGTCGTTGAGGATGCGCGCCGCGACCGTCTCGCCGTTGACCTTGACCTTCATCCGCGTGAGCACCGCGCGCTTGAGCGAGCCGCGCAGGGCGCCGCGGAGCATCGGCGCCACTTCGCCGCGGCGCGCGCCGCAGAAGAAGCCGACCGAGTGGTTGGGCGCGCTGTTGATGGCGAGCACCGGGGTGTCGGCGACGGAGTGCGAGGCGCCGAGGAGCGTGCCGTCGCCGCCGACCGTCACCACCAGGTCGTAGCGGCGCGCGTCGAAGCCGTCGGGGCCGCGGCGCACCGGCGTCACCTCCGCCCCGAGCGCGGCGAGGGCGGCCTTGACCTCGGCGACGGTGTGCTCGTGCTCCTCGTGCGAGCCGCGCATCCGCGCGACCACGAGATCGTTGGCGGCGAGGAGCTTGCGCAGCCGCGGGTCCTTTCGCTCCTCGACGTAGACGCGATAGCTCGACCGCTTCACCACCAGGGCGACGCGCGGGGGCCGGGACTTGCTGCTGCGCGCCACGTCAGAGCTCCGCGAGCCGGCGCAGCGCCAGCTCGGTCTTGGCGTCCTCGATCTCGCCGGCCCGCGCCGCCGCGAGCGCGTCCTCGAGCGCGACGTCGATCACCGACGCGGCGCGCTCCAGGGCCGAGCCGTCCTCGGGGGGCACCTCGCGGCGCGCGGGATCGACCTCGACGTGGAAGTAGAAGTGGCGCTCGCCGATCATCCCGGGCACCGGGAAGGCCGACGGGCCGAGCGCCTCGAGCGCCGACGCATCGACGCGGAGGCCGAGCTCCTCGTGGAGCTCGCGCGCGGCGCACCTCTTGAGGCCGGACGGCGAGCGCTCGTCCTCTTCGACGAGGCCGGCCGGCAGCTCCCAGAGGGCGCCGACCGTGTCGCGCTCCGGCACCGGCCGCGCCTCGGGCGGCCTGGCCCACACCGGCGGGCGCAGCGCCGAGCGCAGGAACACCCGCCTCCGCCCGTCCGCGCCGCGGAAGTGCGCGGCGATGACGACGGCGTCGAGGCGCGACCGATCGACGACGTCGTAGGCGAACGGCGCGCTCGTGGTCCCATCCTCGTACTCGACCACGAGGGTGAGCCGGCGAACGCGGAGGAACGCGCTCGCGTCGCCCTCGAGGCGCTCCGCGACGAGCTTCGAGCGGTGCGGGGGCAGCGGGGGGAGGCGCATCGGCCGCGGGCAGCATAGCCCCAAGCAGGGCCGCCCTCGATAAAGTGGCGCCGAAAACCAAAGCGCGCGCTCCGGCGCCCAGGCCCGGAGCAGCCAGGGACCGCCGTCGGGCGGCCGGGTGCGAGAGTGTTGCTCGCCGGGCGGCCCCCGCGTTATGCGCCTGCCATGAAGCCCCCGATGATCGACCGCCCCCTGGGTGGGGCCCGCCCCGCGAGGCTCGCTTCCTTCGCGCCACGCTCGCGCCCCCGCGCCGGGCTCCTCGCCTCGGTCTGCGTGGCCGCGGTGACGCTCGGACTCGCCGCGCCGGCGATGGCGCAGGGCAAGCCGGGCGGAAAGCCCGCCGCGGCGGCCCCCGCGATCGACGCGAAGGCAGTCCAGCAGAAGCTCAAGTCGGGCGATCCCGCGAAGGTCGCCGAAGGGCTCGCCGAGGCGCAGGCGGCGGGGGCGGGCGCCGCGTCGGTCGCGCCGGCGATCGAGGAGCTGCTCCGCAAGGGGACGACCGCCGCCGCGGCGAAGGCCGGGCTCGAGGCGCTCGGCGCGATCGGGGCGCCCTCGTCGAGCGCCGTCATTCGGCCTTACCTCGGGCACCGCGTCGCCGACGTGCGGCGCGCCGCCGTCCGCGCGCTCGCCTCGACCAAGGGCGCCGAGGCGGCGGCCGGCTTCAAGGCGGGCCTCCGCAGCGGCGACGGCATGGTGCGCGGCTTCTCGGCTACGGGGCTCGGCAACCTCGGCCAGACCGACGCGCTGCCGGATCTCTTCCTGGCGCTCGACCACGGCGTCACCGAGGCGGCGGCCGCGGTCGGGCAGCTCTGCGGGCCCGACGAGTGCGAGCGCTACGTGGGCAAGCTCGGCAAGCTCGGCTTCGACGTGATGACGAGCGGGCTCGACCCGATCCTCTTCCGCCAGAAGGCGCTGCCCGAGGCGACGCTCCTCAAGGTCGTCGGCGCCATCCGCGAGCTCGGCACGCCCGAGGCCGGCCGCTACCTCGCCGACGTGCAGGGCCGCTGGCAGGCGTCGATGTCGGCCAAGGTGAAGCAGGCGATCGACAGCGCGGTGGGATCGATCCCGGGCGCGAAGGAGGGGGCGAAATGAGCGCGTGGCGCCACTCGGTCCTCGCCGCGGTCGCGGCGACTGCGTCCGCGGCGTGCGGCGGCGGGCAGACGCAGGGCGCGGCCTTCGACGCGTCCTGGAGCAACGACAACGGCGCCGGGATCGGCGCGTTCCAGCAGCGCTTCGCGCAGACGCCGGTGCCGATCGGCGCGGCGGTCGCGGTCGGCGTCGTCGGCGGCAAGACGATCGTCGGCGTGCCGCTCGACGGCGGCGCCGCCTGGAGCGCCGATCACGCGCTCGACAGCCGGCCGGTGCTGACCGGCACGGTGGTCGTCGGCCTGGGCGGCGGCGAGCTCTTCGCGCTCGACGCCAAGACGGGCAAGCCGCTCTGGCGGCGCAACGCCGGCGGCTCGCTCCGCGGCGCCGGCGACGACGGCAAGACCACGGTCGTCTCGCTCGCCGAGACGACGGGCAAGGGCAGCGTGGTGCTGGCGGTGAGCCACGAGGGCGACGTGCTCCGCCAGGTCGAGGACGAGGCGGCGATCGGCGTGCCCGCGGTGGTCGACGGGTACGCCTTCCTGCCCTGGCAGGGGCAGTACGTCACCGTCTACGATCTCGCGGCCGGCGAGGAGGTGGCGCGGGTGCTGCTGCGCAGCCAGACGAGCCGCGCCTGGACCGCGGGCGGGGCGCTCTTCTTCGGCGAGGCCGGCGCGACGCGGTTCGACGACAAGATCCGGCTCGCGCCGGCGAACCAGGCCTCGACGGTGCTCCTGCCGGCGCGCGAGCTGCCCGGCTCGCCCAAATGGATGCGGCCGGGGACCGAGTCGCTCGCGCTGAAGGCGAGCGCGCTCGACAACATCGCCCTCTACGCGCAGCCCGCCGCGAGCGGCGCCGCCGCCATCGAGGGCGACCGGTTCGCGGCGACGTACTACCGGATCGCGGTCGGCCTCGACGCCAAGTCGGGGGCGCTGGCGTGGGCCCACGGCAACGACGCCGAGATCGTCGGGGGCGCGCCCTACGCCGGCGGGTTCGCGCTCTGCGACGTGAAGGGCAAGGTGACCTTCGTCGACGCCCAGACCGGGGCGGTCGCGGGGAGCGTGTCGCTCGGCAAGGCGGTCGAGGTGTGCATGGTGCAGGGCGAGGGGTTCACCAAGAAGGGCGCGGCCGGCGCGCCCCCGCTGGCCGAGCAGCTCGCCAAGGCGATCATGATGCCCGAGGCCGAGCACGTGATGATCCAGAAGCTGCTCCTGCGCGAGATGGCGGCGCTCCAGGACGAGAGCGTCACCAAGGCGCTCATCGATCTGGCGTCGAACCCGCTCACCCCGCCGCCGCTGCTCGAGGACGCGCGCAAGGCGCTGGCGGCGCGGCGGAACAACGCGCCGGCGATGCTGGCGTCGCTCGGCAAGCCGTACGACTTCCTCGCCGACGTGCTCCGGCCGCCGCCCGTGGGGCCGATCGCCGACGCGCTCGGGGCGATGGACGAGAAGAAGGCGGCGCCGCTGCTCGCGAAGCACTTGAACGATCCGGCGGACACGCCGGACGACGTGAAGCGCGCGGCGGCGGCGCTGGTGGGGCTCGCCGACAAGGGGCAGCTCGCGGAGATCGCCACGTTCTTCGCGCATTACCGCTGCATGGCGGAGGACGAGGCGATCGCGGCGGCGGTGGTGTCGGCGGCGCAGACGCTGGTGAAGATCGGCGGGCACGAGCTCGTGATCGAGGCGGCGGGGGATCCGGCGACGACCGAGCCGATCAAGCCGCGGCTGTCGGCGCTGGTGAAGGGGCCGGAGAAGGGGAAGGCGGGGGAGAAGGGCGGCGAGGCGAAGGGCGGGGGCGAGAAGAAGCCTGGCGCGCCGGTGCCGCCGAAGAAGTGACGCGAGCGGTCACCGGCCCTCGGACGTCATCGGGCGACGTCGGCCCCGGCGCGCCCATGTACACCTCGGCGAGCGACTTCATCGTGACGAGGACGTGCTGGGCCAACACGCGGTCGACCGACAGCGGCGGCGCCGTAGCAGCCTGATCTTTCGAAGCTCGACGCCCTCGCCGCGGGTTGGTACCCCAGTGACTGGGGCGCGCTCAGGCTGCCGTTTGGCGCAATGGCGGCGTGGCCATGCAATACGGCACGCGACCATTCGCCCGATCACGCCAGCTGATTGGCTCACGTACCGCACCTTGCGCCTCCGAGCCCTCGCGGAGTCACCCGATGCTTTCGGTCGAACTCTGTCCGAGGAACGGGACCGCCCCGTCGCGGAGTGGGCAGCTCGGCTGGCATCTCTTTCAGGCTCGGACCATCCTCTCTTCGCCGAGGTGGATGCCGAACCGGTTGGGTTGGCCTGGGGCCGAATCGACCCCGGATCGCCAGATATCGCGCATCTCTTCCAGATGTGGACTCGCACCCGGCCATCGCGGGCTCGGAGCGGGCCGCCTGCGGCTCGACGCGATTATCGGCTGGGCGACCACTGGGAAACGCCCGCTGGATCGCTCTCGGTGTTACGTGCGGCGATACGCCTGCGCTGCGGCTGTATTCACGCGCGAACTTCAAGCCGGCGGGAGACGCGGAACCGCTCCGGTCCGGGTCGGTGTTGCTCTCGCAACCCATGCGACTCGAGCTGAAGCCGCGCACCGCCTAACCAACAAATCCACGGAAGGGCCCGGAACACGTCGGGCGGGTGCCTCCGGCACCGATGCCCGAGGCGTAGGATCGCCTCTCCTCGTGCAAGAAGAGGGCGTAGGATGCCCCATGCAGATCGACAAGAAGCCCAAGACGATGGAGATGGTGTTGTCGGCTTCCTTCGACGAGGCCAAGGGCGTTCTCCGGATCGAGAATCGCGCGTTGCCGCCCGTGAGCTACGGCTCGGCGCTCGCCGTTGCGTTCAACGCCGACGAGGCCCGCCGTCTCGGAGAGGCTCTGATCGCGTACGCCGACGCGAAGGGCTGATCGCGCGCGCATGGCGTCTCGGATCAGAGACGGTTTCTGAGCGCCCTCCCCGCGCTATCGTGGGTCCGCATGAGGCTCCTCGTCATGGCCTTGGTCGCCATCCTCGTCCTCGGCTGCAACGACTACTGCGACGACTCCGCGCGAGTCCAGATCAACTGCGGCGCTTTCGCGCCGGAGGACACGTCGCCCTGCGACGAGTGCATCGCCGAGTGCGTGGCCGACGCCACCTGCGAGGAGCTGAAGACCGGGGCCTACCGCGCCTGCATCAAAGCCGAGTGCGAGTAGCCTTGCCTCCTTCAGGCGAAGGCCGCCCGGGCAGCAGAGCGGCGGGCGGCGTGGTCGCCGGGTAGCTGGATCCCGAAGACGCGCGCGAGCCCCGGGCGTACGATGTCGGCTCACCTTTCCAGGGGGTCGCATGCGAAACCGCTGCCTAGCGTCAGCCAGCGTCGGTGCCTTGATCGCGTTCGGATCCGTCGGCGGCTGCTCCTCCGACGACACCCTCTTCTCCTCCTCCGGCTCCGGCTCGAGCACCGCGACCGGCGCGAGCTCGAGCGGCGGCGGGGCCGGAGCCTGCGTTCCCGGTCAGCAGATCGCCTGCGCGTGCCCGGGCGGCGCCAGCGGGATCCAGGCGTGCAACAGCGACGGCAGCGGCTACGAGCCTTGCGCCTGCGAGGGGACCACCGGGGCCGGCGCCGGCGGCGCGACGACCACCGGCGCGGGGGGCACGGGCGGCGGAACGCTCTGCGCGCCGGGCTCGACCGAGCCCTGCTACGACGGCCCGGCGGGCACCGAGAACGTCGGCCTCTGCGTCGCAGGCCTGCGGACCTGCGAGCCCGACGGCGGCGCCTTCGGTCCCTGCGTCGGCGCGGTCCTCCCGGCGGCCGAGACCTGCGCCACCCCAGGCGACGACGACTGCGACGGCGCCGCCAACGAGGAGGGAGCCGGCTGCGCCTGCGTCCCCGGCACGCAGGCGGCGTGCTACTCGGGCCCACCGGCGACCGAGAACGTCGGGCCTTGCCACGGCGGCACCCAGCTCTGCAACGCCGCGGGCGATGGCTACGGGCTGTGCGTCGGCGAGGTCGTCCCGCAGGCCGAGACCTGCAACACCGCCGCCGACGACGACTGCGACGGCGCGACGAACGAAGAGGGCGCCGGCTGCGTCTGCCCGCCGAGCTCGAGCGGCGCTTGCTACACCGGGCCTGCCGGAACCGAGAACGTCGGCACGTGCAAGGCCGGGACGCACACCTGCAACGCGCAGGGCACCGCCTGGGGGCCGTGCAACGGCGAGGTCACGCCGTCGCCGGATCTCTGCGCGTCGCCGCTCGACGAGGACTGCAACGGGGCGGCGATGCCGTGCGTCGGCGCGGTCGAGTGGAGCCACGCCTACGGGGTCCAGGGCCAGTCCACGTGGATCGCTCGCTACGGCGTGCCGATCGATGCGGCCGGTAACATCCTGCTGGCCGTCGAGTACGCGTCGAACGTCGACCTCGGCGGGGGTCCCGTGCTCGGCTTCGGCCTGGCGAAGCTCGACGGCGGCGGCGCTCACCTCTGGAGCAAGGGCTTCGCGAACGCCAACGGCGTCGCCACCGCGGTGGACGGCGCGGGGAACATCCTCATCACCGGGATCGCGCCGTACCCGGTCGACCTCGGGGGCGGTACGATCTGCGCTCCGGATCAGGGCCACGCCTGGGCGTTCATCGCCAAGCTCGACGCCCTCGGCAATCATCTCTGGAGCAAGTGCTTCGGGAGCGCTGGATCGAACTTCGAGGGCACGGCGGTAGCCGCCGACGCCTCCGGTAACGTGCTCTGGGGCGGTGCATTCGGGTTCGCGATCGACTTCGGCGCGGGCACGATGATCCCGCCGAGCACCAATGGGGACGCGTTCCTCGTCAAGCTCTCGCCCGGTGGAACCGTGCTCTGGTCGCGGCAAGCGGGCAGCACCGCCGCTCGCGTGCGGACAATCACCGCCGACGGCGCCGGAAACGTGATCGCCACCGGGCGCTTCACGCTCAGCGCGAGCTTCGGGGCGCCGCAGGTGACGTCGCCGAGCTACGGCCTCTACGTGGTCAAGCTCGACACGAACGGCGGGCCCGTGGCGCTCAAGGGGTTCAACGGGGACCACGAGAACATGGAGTGCGCCATCGGGCCCGGCGACACGATCGCCCTTTCGGGGCGGTTCACGACCTCCATCGATCTCGGGGGCGGCCCGCTCATGGGCCTCTCCGCCGGTGGCGACGCGTTCGTCGGCAAGCTCGATGCGTCGCTGAACCACCTCTGGAGCAAGACCTTCGCCAATGGGCTGCCGCAGATCGCCGATGGCATCGCGACCGACCCGAACGGCAACATCTTCGTGACCGGCGGCTTCAACGGGCCGGTCGACTTCGGAGCCGGATTCCTCGTGAGCGCGGGCGGACAGGACGCGTTCCTGGTCAAGCTCGGGCCGTCGGGCAACGCGCTCTGGAGCAAGCGCTTCGGGACCACCCAAGAGCAGGGCGGCAAGGCGCTCGGCGTGGACCCTGTGGGCGCGCCGGTGCTCGGAGGCTTCTTTCAGACGGGGATCGACCTTGGGCAGGGGCCCTTCACGGCGCAGGGATCCACCGACGCGTTCCTGGCCAAGCTGGCGCCGTGAGCCGTGCGGAGGAAGACGTCTGCATCTCGCGCACGACGGGGAGCGCGACGACCACGCTCGTCGCGTGCCTGGTTCACCTGCTGGCCCTACCAGGCTGCGGCTCCAACGTCGCCGTCGAGGACCCGCCGCCGAGCCTACCCCCGTCGTGCGAGCGCCTTGCGGCCGGCTGCGGCGATGGGGAGACGTGCTGTGCGAGCGCCGCCGTTCCCGGGGGTACGTACGATCGCCTCAACGACCCGACCTGGCCGGCAACGGTCTCCTCGTTCCAGCTCGACAAGTACGAAGTCACGGTCGGGCGCCTGCGGGAGTTCGTTGCGGACTATCCCAACAACATGCCCCGCGCCGGCGACGGCGCCCATCCGAGAGTCGACGGGTCGGGCTGGAAGGATCCTTGGGTCGCCCTCATGCCGCAGACGCGCGAGGATCTCGTGGCGCAGCTCGCCTGGTGCGGCGGGGAGCCATCCTTTGCGCCGTACATCACCTGGACCGACACACCCGGCGATCACGAGAGCATGCCGGCGACGTGCATGAGCTGGTACGAGGCCTTCGCCTTCTGCGCGTGGGATGGTGGCCGCCTGCCGACGGACGCCGAGTGGAACTACGCGGCGGTCGGTGGGGCGGAGCAGCGGCCGTATCCATGGGGGGACGCGCCACCCACGCCGGAGCTGGTGTTGTTCAACTTCGGCGAGCCGGAGGCATTCGTCGACGTAGGCAGCCGGCCAGCGGGAGCAGCCCTCTGGGGGCACCTCGATTTGAACGGTAGCCGCACCGAGATCACGCTCGATGTCATCAGCGCGAAAGGCCTGTACGAGCATCCGCTCCCCTGCGACGATTGCGCGGATCTCGACCCCTCCCAAGAGAGCTCTCGCATCTCGCGGGACGAGTCCTGCCTGTCCCCGGGTGGCACGCCGTCCGAGCAGCCGGGCCCGCCGTTCTACGCCACGCAGATCTCGGTGGCCGTGGGCGTCCGCTGCGCCCGCGACGCGGAGTAGTTGCACCAGCCCGCCCGCGGCGCGCAGGAGGATTGAGGCTCCGCCCAGACCATCGTAAGGCGAGCCATGCCGTTCCCACGCCGCCCCAGCCGCGATGGAAAGTGGCAGTGCGCCGCCTGCGCCAAGTGGCTCGACGCCGACCACTTCCACGTGCGCAGGATGTCGTCCTCTGGCCTCTCCAGCCGGTGCCGGGCGTGCCTCCTCGAGGCGAAGGCCGCCCGGGTTGATCGACTGGCGCCGCCCTCCTCGCGGAGTGGCACCCGCTCGTCCGTGGGCGCCACCGCCCACCCGATGCGCGGTTGATCCGGCCGCGCCCCCGCTGAGTAGCCGCTTCAAGCCACGCTACGGCTGGGCGAGGCGCGCCACCGTCGGAAGAAGCACCGGGCTGGGATCTCCCATGACGTTGATGAACCCGGACACGTACCGATCGGTCGCGGGGACGTACAGCATGAAGGACTGGTAGCCGGCCGTGCCGCCGAGGTGCCCGATGGCGATGTCGCCGTCGATGTCGAGCTGCATGACCCCGAGCCCGTAGTCGGTCATGTGCACCATGGGATCGGGCGCCGGCTGGAACGCGAGCATCGTGTCGAGCGTCCCGGCGTCATCGAAGAGCGCGCCGGCCCGGAGCTGCTCGAGCAACCGGGCGAGATCGGCGGCCGTCGTGACGAGGGCATGGCCGCCGCACGCTCCGGCCATCGAGGGATCCACGCGGGTGAGATCGAGCATCTCCCCATCCATGGGGACGTAGCCGTGCGCACACGCGGGACAGTCCATGTTGCCCGGATTGGGCAAGGTCGTGTCCTCCATCCCGGCCCGCGCGATCACCCGCTCGCGGAGCACCTCGCGCCAGCTCCGTCCCTCGACGCCGGAGAGGATCTCGGCGAGCAGGATGTAGTTCGTGTTCGAGTAGGCGAAGCTCGCGCCGGGGTCGAATGCGGGCGGTTGTCCTTCGACGAGGCCGAGGATCTCGTCGAGCGACCAGACGTGCCCGGGATCGGTCGCCACGGTCTGGTAGACCACGTCGCCGACCCAGTCCGGGATCCCGGAGCGATGGCCGAGCAGCATGGCGACGTCGATGCCGTCGGCGTGCTCGATCCGTGCGGTCACGTCGGGCGGAAGGCGTTCCGTCAGCACGTCGTGCAGGTCGAGCGCCCCCTTCTCGACCTCCTGGAGCACCGCCGTGGCGACCAGGGTCTTGAGGATGCTCCCGCCCCTGAACCGGTCATCCGGCGCCATGGGGACGGCGCCGTCGATCTCGGCGAGCCCAGCCGCGCCGGACCAGCTACCCTCGGCCCCGGAGACGTAGAGCGCCACCCCGGGAGCGCTCCCCTCCGCGACGACCTCATCGAGCGTCGCCTGGAGGTCCGCTTGGAGCTCCGCGCTGAGGCCCGAGGGAGGGTCGTGGTGGGAGGGATCGTCGCTGCAGCCCGGGGGGAGCGAGCCGAGACCGAACCAAGGAACGAGGATGGAGAGGCCGCAGGCGGCCCGGAAGTTCTTGTTCATGCCGGCGAACTTGGCGCCGGCGGACGGGATGCGCATTGGCCCGCCGCGACAATGGATTGGCGTCTCGCGCCAGCTGGCCGCCGGCGCGACCGGAGAGCACCTGGGCCGTCGTGGGGCATCGACCCCGGTGGACCAGGAGCCCCTGGTTCACCTACGCTCCGAGCCGGTGCGCGACGGCCGCATCCGGCGGGCGAGACGGGGCTGATGTGCGAGCTGGGCGCGGGGATCACCTGGGCCGCGGCGATCGCCCGGATGGTGAGGTGACCGCCGAGCGCGAGAGGAGCGCCGCGTGAAGCTCACGGCCAGCGCCGTCGCCGACGATCACCATGCAGGACCTCCAACACCCGCTCGTCCTCTTTCTCACCGTCGCCGAGCTCGTCGCGTTCGTCGTGTTCACGCACCAGGGCGTGATTCACGCCCTCCTTTACCGCGCCTCGCGCCGGCCGGAGCTCCGGCAATACGCGATCTGGTGCCTGTGGTCGGCCGCGCTGCCGCTGACCCAGATGGTCTTCGCGCTGCGCGTCTCGCCCGACACGAAGCTCCTCGCCCTGCACGGCATGAGCATCGTCGTACCGATGATGATGCAGAGCTACATCGCGTCGATCGCCGCCTACCTCGGCCTGGAGAGTCGACTCCTTCGAGGGCTCGTCCGCTGGCAGCCGGTGATGGCGCTGCCGCCGCTCGCGTCGGTCGTCAGCTTCGCGCTCGGCGGGGACCCCTTCTTCCTGCGCGAGCCCGCGACCGCCTCGGCGAGCCCGGTGCTGGCGATGGTCCAGGACACTTGCCCGCGCAACGAGGTGCACCCCGCGTACCTCGCCGCGGCCATCGCCCTGGCCATCGCCGATCTGGCGGTGCTCTCGGTCGGTGCCTGGCGTGCGCAGCGTCGCGACCGCTGGGTGCTCGGCGGGATCCTGCTCACGTGTCTCGCGGTGGGGTTCGAGATCACCGTGTTCTGGTCGGGCTCCCGCTTCGCGATGCCCGTCATCTTCGCGGCCAACCTGGTGGAGGTCCTGCGGATCACGTACGTGTCGACCTTGCGCGCCGGCGAGGAGCGCGCGCTGCTCGAGCGTGAGCTCGAGCAGCAGCAGATCCTGATCGCCTCCCAGGTCGACGCGCTCGACGCGGCCGCCAAGCTCTCGACCCTGGGCGAGCTCGCGCTGGAGCTCGGTCATGAGATGCGGACCCCGGTCGCCAGCGCCGTGCTCTTCGTCGACGCCGCACGGCGGCGCGCGGCCGAGGGCGGGGCGGTGCACGAGCCGCTCGAGAAGGCGTCCGCGGCGCTCCAGCAGCTCGGCACGCTCGTCACCGGGATCAGCCGCTACAACCGCGCCGAAGCGGGGCGCGCGCGCGGGGACGTCGCCCTGCGCGCCGCCGTCGACGGCGCCCTGGTGCTCTGCACGCACCGGCTTCGACGCGCCGCGGCCGATCTCGAGGTCGCCGTGCCCGAGCCGATCCGTGTCCACGGCACGGCGACCGAGCTCATCCAGATCTTCGTCAACCTGCTGACCAACGCTTGCGACGCCGTCGAGCGCGTGGACGCCCGCTGGATCCGGATCAACGCGACGGCGAACGGCGAGCGCGTCACCGTGCGCGTGTGCGACGCGGGCGCGACTCCGGTCGCCGCCGTCGCCGACGCGATGTTCTCGATTCGCTTCACCACCCGGGGCGAGGGGGAGGGCACCGGCCTCGGCTTGCGGATCTGCAAGCGCCTGGTCGAGTCGCTGGGCGGGTCGATCGCGATCGACCGCCACGCGCCGACGACCACCATCGTCCTCGAGCTCCCGGTGGCCGCCGAGGCCGGAGAAGGGCGCTGAGCCCGGGGCTCGACGCGGGGCGCGCAGGTCTGCGAACCTCGCCCGAGGCCATGAGCGCGCGCGACGACGCCCCGAGCATCTTGGTGGTGGACGACGATCCGCTCTTCCGCGACGCGGTCGCCATGACCTTGAAGGACGCCGGCTATCGGGTCACGACGGCGACCAACGCGCGCTGCGGCTCGACCACGGTCCGCCGCGACCGCTTCGACGCCGTCGTCGCCGACATCCAGATGGTGGGCAACGACCGGCTGCAGTGGCTCCAGGAGCTGGCCCTGAGCGCGCCCGGGCTCCCGGTCCTGGTGGTGACGGGGCACCCGTCGCTGCGCACCGCCATCGACGCCGTCCGCCTGCCGGTGGTGGCGTACCTGGTCAAGCCGGTGGCCGCGCGCGAGCTCCTCCTCGAGGTGGCCAAGGCGGTGAAGCAGCGCGCCCCGCCGGTAGGCCCCGGAGGTGGCGACACCCGCCTCGATGCCAGGCTCGAGCTCCACCGCGAGCGCTGGCGCCTCACCCAGCGGCAAGCGGACGTGCTCGCGTGCGTCGCCAAGGGCGCCTCCAACAAGGAGATCGCCGAGCAGCTCGGATGCTCCCTGCGCACCGTGGAGCTCCACGTGAGCAACCTGCTGCGGCGATCGGGGCACGCGTCCCGCGCGGCGCTCATGGCGCGCTTCTGGAGCGATGCCTAGGCCTGGAACGCCTGGTCAGAAGGTCCCTGCGATCCCGAGCCCGCCGCGCCGGGCCGCGATCGCGAGCGTGACGCCGTGCCGGAGCGCCTGGTCGCGCTCGACCGGCACCTTGCGCGCACCGATGATGATCAGGGGGATGCTCCCGGCGAGGGCAATCCCGGAGCCGATCATGATCGCTCCGCCGATGTCACGGGTGGCCTCGTCGTCGTCGCACGTGTCGCCGGCGGATGGGTCGTAACCCCAGCCACTGTTGCAGAGGGACGCCGCATCGGAGCCCGCCGCGAAGGTCAGGCCACCGATGACGAGACCGAACACGCCCAGCCCCCCGAGGACGCTCCCCGTGACGAGGAGCCCGACGCGGCGGCGCATCGGGGGCTCGGCGGGCGGAGCATAGCCCGGCGGCGGGGCGTAAGCGCCGGGTGGCCAGCCGGCCTGCGCTCCTGGCGGCGGCGCCACCCCCGTCGGCGGAGGGGTCGCTCCGGGAGGCGGGGCCTGCGCGGGCAGCGTCCCCGGCGGCGTCCCGGCCGGCGGCGTCACGACGGCCGGCACGCTCTGCCCCGCTCGAGACGGCGGATCGACGCACTCCCCGTTCGTGCAGACGCGGTCCCCCTTGCACTGCGCGTCGTTCTCGCAGGCGAGGGCCTGGTCGGCGATCGTCGAGAGCGCGGCGACCACGGCGAAGGCGACGGGCGTGAGCTTCTTCATGGCATCTCCTGGCGGGCGGTGCTTCGCGGGCGGTTTCGAGCTGCGGCTCACGGAATGGCCACGCCGAGGCCGATCCCGGGACCCCGGCCGTCGGGCGCGAGCGTGGAGACGCGGACCTCCGCATCGCCTCCGAGGAGCGCGCTCCATGGATAGCGGACTTGCCGCGCGGAGCTCTTCGGGTCGCCGCCATGACCGAGATTGGCGATGCCGAGGCCGACGAAGAAGAGCCCAATGCCCTGCACCAGGCAGTCCATCGTGTAATAGACCTTGCCTTCGTCGGTCGTGCTCCCGTTCGCCATGATCACGATCGGGCCCACGAGCGGGATCGCCGCGTCCCCCGTCGCTCGACCGTGGCTGGCCGCGGCGGTGACGGGGAGCGAGATCAGGTACGCCGCCCCGAACAGGGCGCCCCCGAAGATCAGCGCTCCCTTCGATCCACCGCGCTTGTCCGGCTCGGCGGCGCCGGCCGAAGGGCCCGGCCCCGGGGCTCCAGGCCAGACGGGCGGAGCCGTCGCCGGGGGCGGTCCGGGCGGCGCGCCCGTCGGCACGGGGCCGGACGGCGTCGAGGGCTTCGTGGTGCCGGCGCCGCACCGGCCCATGGTGCAGACGCTGTCGCCCGGGCACTCGACGTCCGACTTGCACGCCGGCTCCGCCCTGCAAGCCGACTCCACGCAGAGCTGGTCCCCGGGGCATTCGGCGTCCGACTTGCAGGCGCCCGTGCGCGCGGCGCACCGCCCACGCTCGCAAGCCTGGCCGCTCAGGCAATCGGCGTCCGCCGTGCATTGCGGCTCCCGGCAGACGCCCGCGTCACAGATGCGCGGCGACTTGCACTCGGAGTCGTCCTTGCAATCGGCGCGCGCCGTCGACGCGCCCCCGAGCCAGACGCCGCTTGCCAACGAGACCAGGACGACGAGCCGAGGAGTGAGAGCCATGGCATTCGTGAGCGCGATTCGTGAACAACGTACCGCGCAGCCCGATCGAGCGTCCATACGTGGAAACCGCAGGTTGACGGCGGCGTTCCGGGCAGCTTCTCTGTGGAGGCTGCCTCGCCTGTCTCGAGAGGTCGCACGGAGGCGAATCGCGTGGAGAAGTCATCTGCAGAACGGCATGCGCGCGCGAAGCGAACGCCGAGGTCGGCGCGCCTCGCGCTACTGGCATTGGTCGCGACGGTCCCATTCAGCGCTTGCCTGTTCGTCGACCCAGGTGCGCCGGGCGGCGCCGGCGGATCGCGCGACTACTCCTTCGGCACCGATGACCCGGCCAAGAGCGACGACACCGGTGAGAAGTCCTGCGAGCAAGTCGACGCCGACGGGATTTGCACGAACGGGATCGCCGGCTTCACCGGGTGCACGTGCCCGAAGCGGGACTTCTGTGTCGAGGAACAGAACCAGCTCATGCACTGCTACGACGGGATCAACACCACCTGCACGCTGGCGTGGGCGCATTGTGGATTGGTGTTCGACGAGCTCCACAAGTACGCCAAGCAGACGTGCATCGAGGATGGGGAATTCGGAACCGGCTGCTATCCCGAGGGACAGCTCGACGCCGAGGGTTATCGCGTCTTCTGCACCGAGGAGCCCCCCTGGGTGGGGCTTGCCTGCGCGGATCAGAACCCGGTGAACAGCTGCACCAAGCTGCCGCAGTACATCGGCTGGGCGACGACGTTCCCGAACCTGGGCAAGCCCGAGTACAGCTGCTTCGAGGACTGCTTCCACTGGTTCGAGGTCGGCGACTACACCGTCAGCTGTCCCGGCGCCTGCTGTGACGGGTGCAGCATCAGCATCGACGACGACCAGGTGTGTATACCGAATGGATCGTCGAGCACCGGGAGCGGCGGCTGCCCTGGGCTGGAGAACGGGTACCCGAAGACCGGCAACAGCTGCTGCGATGCCTGCATCGACTCGCTCTTCGGCTGTCTCGAAGCCAGCAGCTGCTCGGACGCCTCGGGGACGTGCTCGAGCAACTACCAGAGCTGCATCCTCGACCAGTGCAACAGCTGTAGCTGAGGGCTACGGCTGGGGCGAGGCGCGCCACCCTCGGAGGAAGCTGCGCCTTCGCCGGCTCGAAGGCGCTCGGGTGGGCCCGGAGCTGGCGACAGCACCCGCGGACCGTCCAATGGTAGCCTTCGACCATGAAGCGAAGATGGCCTGCGGCGCTCTCGGTCCTAGCGCTCTCCGGGTTGGTCGCGCTGGAGGCGTGCGGCGGCAGCGAGGAGACGAGCGCCGGCCCAGGGGGCTCGGGCGGTCCGGGCGGCGCCGGGAGCACGGGCGGCGCCGGCGGGGGCAGCTCGAGCAGCGGCGGCGGCGCCGGTGGGTTCGACCCGGGCTGCCCCGCCGCGGTGGAGTGCGCCGGGGTCTGCTGCGCGAGCGGCGAGCTCTGCGCGCTCGGAACGACGTGCGCGATCGATCAGGGCCCCTGCGTCACGAACGACGACTGCGGGTTCGACAGCTACTGCCTCGCGGGAGAGTGCGTCCCCTACGGGCTGCCCGGCGGGCTCGGCCACGATCCCAGCTGCAAGCTCGAGATCGACATCGAAGCCATCCTGCCCGCGGTGCAGTGCGCGTGGACCGGCCCGCCGCCGGGCGACACGCACCCGGACCACGTCCACGTGATGAGCACGCCGGTGGTCGTCGACTTCGACTTCGACGACGACCCCGCCACGCTGGCCCCCTCCGTGGTCGTCACCACGTTCCCGACCGCCGGCTCGTACTCGAACCCCGGCGTCCTCCGGGTGATCCGCGGCTCCGACTGCGCGCAGCAATTCACCTTCGCCGATCCCGCCGACGCGACGATGTCGCCGGCGTCGGTCGCCGTCGGTGATCTCGACGGCGACGGCCGGGCCGAGATCGTCGCCGCCGCGCACGGCGGCGGCCTGCTCGCCTTCAAGTACGACCCGGGGAGCAACACCTTCGCGCGGCTCTGGCGCTCGGGCACCTGCGTCGGAGGGATGCCGCCGCAGACGCCGGACACGACCGGCGGGAGCGACAAGTGGAGCGGCCCGAGCATCCACGATCTCGACGACGACGGCTCGCCCGAGATCGTCTACGGGGCCACGGTGTACTCCGCGAACGGCTGCATCGCATCGAGCGCCCTCGGCTTCCCCGGATACAGCAAGGGCTACGTTCCCGTCGTCGCCGACGTCGACGAGGACGGCAAGATGGAGCTCGTCCAGGGGGACGCGATCCACGAGTGGTCCAGCGCGAGCTCGAGCTGGGTCGTCGAGCCCTACTTCACGGCGTCCGGCGCCACGCCCATGGGGCAGGTGGCCGTCGCCGACATGGGCGACTACCCGCTCGCGAGCTTCGGAGGCCTCGACCGCGTCGAGGTCGTCGTCGTCTCGTCCGGCCAGGTGCGCGTGCAGACGCTCGAGGGCACCGTCGTGTTCGGGCCGGTCGCGATCCCGGGCGGCGGGACCGGTGGGCCGCCCACCATCGCCGACTTCGACGGCGACGGGCGGCGCGAGTTCGCGAGCGCCGGTGGCAGCGAGTACGTGGTGTTCGACCTCGACTGCGTTGCAGGTGGCGATCCGCTCAAGTGCGCCTCGGGCTCGTCGAACGGCGTGCTCTGGTCGCAGCCGTCGAAGGACCAGAGCTCGAACGTCACGGGCTCGAGCGTGTTCGACTTCGACGCCGACGGCGCCGCCGAGGCCGTGTACGCCGACGAGTGCTTCCTCCGCATCTACGAGGGCGCGACCGGCGCGGTCCTCTACAGCGCGGCGCGCTCGAGCGGGACCACCTTCGAGAACCCGGTGATCGTCGACGTCGACGGCGACTACCGCACCGAGATCGTCTCGGCGGTCAACGACTACGCCGGATCGCTCGGCTGTCCGGCCACCGATCCGCTCATGCCGACGAGCCCCTACGCACAGAGCCACGGGATCGTGATCTTGCGCGACGAGCAGGACCGCTGGGCCGCGTCGCGGCCGGTCTGGAACCAGCACGCTTACGCCGTCACCCACGTCGGCGATCACGGCGAGATCCCGCCGACGAGCCAGGTGAGCATCAACTGGAAGGATCCGACCCTCAACAACTTCCGCCAGAACGTGCAGGGGGGCCTCGACGCCCTCGGCGTGCCCGATCTGACGGCCGGAGGCGACGTCGGCGAGGTCGAATGCAATGGCACGGTCGCGACCATCGAGGCGCGCGTGTGCAACCGCGGCACGCTGCCGATGGTGAGCGGCACCGAGGTCGCCTTCCTCGAAGGCGACGCGATGGGCCCGGTGCTCTGCACCGTTCCGATCCCCGTCGCGCTGCAGGTCGAGGAGTGCATGGTCGTGAGCTGCCAGGCCGACCTCGGCGGCGCGACGATCGACGTCTTCATCAAGGTCGATCCGCAGGGGCTCAGCGACGAGTGCTGGGAGGGGAACAACACCGCCCTCTACCAGGGGGTCGCCTGCGGGAAGGTCCCGAGCTGACCGAGGCGAAGGCCGCCCGGATGGGTCGGTTGCCGTCCGAGCCCCGGTCGCGTGCTCACCCGCCGAGCAGCCGCTTCGCCGCGCTCCGCACCTCCTGCCGGTAGATCGACAGCGAGGCCACGCGGAGCAGATCGGCGCGCGCCATCGCTCGCAGCACGCGCTCCATCGCGGGCCCGCTGACGCGCGGGTTGCCGAGCAGCGCGCGCTGCACCTCCGGGACCGCGACCCACGCGGCGTGGCTGACGATGACCTGCACGAGCGGCCGCGGGAGCACCCCGTTCTTCGCGATGCGCGCGACCTCGGGCGGCGTCAGCTGCGGGTTCTGGAGCAGCCCCTCCCAGACCGAGCTGCCGAAGGCGCGCTCGAGGGCGACGCGCTCGGGCATCGAGCCGGACCTGGCCATCTGCTCGCGCTCGCGGAGGGAGAGCTGCCGCACCCGCTCGTGCACGTTGCGCGGCACCGCGCGGCCGGCCGGGTCCTCGTCCTCATCCACCTGCTGCTCCGGCTCTTCCGGAGCCCCGGCGCCGCTCACGACGAACGCCTCGAGCGTGGCGCGCGCAGCGTCGCCGAGCTCGCGGAGCTGGACGCCGACGCCGCGCCCGGGATCGTCGAGCTTGGCGTAGACGCACTCGGCCTCGGCCGCCCAGAGGGCGTGGGTGACGGGGTGCACGAGGACGAGCTTCACGATCTCGCGCTCCGGCCCGCCGGCGGCGCCCGCGACGAACGCGCGCCCCTTCCTCAGGTTGGACGCGTGGTCCCGCTCGAGATCGGCGGCGGAGGCGTACTCGAGGCGCAGCTCGCGCATGCTCGCCCATCCTATCCGCTCCCCGGACGCTCGGCGTTGGCACACCGCACGACGCGCGATCGGTCTGTCTGTCCCACCGGATCCCTGGCCTCTGTCCCTTCTCCCGGCGCCCGCCGTGACTACGCTGTCCTCTCATGAGCCGCCCGCCGTACGTGAGCTTCGCCGTCCGCACCCGCGAGCCGGGGCGACGCCCCTCGTCCGCCGAGATCGTCGCCAGCCTGCTCGCCGAGGTGAAGGCGGGGCACCTGCCCGCCGGGAGCCGCCTGCCGCCGGTGCGCGTGCTCGAGCACCAGCTCGGCCTCTCGAAGAACACGGCGCAGTCGGCCTACGACGAGCTCGTCGCGCGCGGCGTCCTCGAGGCGCGCGAGCGCGAAGGCGTCTTCGTCGCCGCCTCACCCGACGCCGTCCCCACGAGGTCGCCGCTCGCCGCGCCTCCGCTGCCCCGCTTCCGGCCCGAGCTCCCCGTCGGCAACCGCCACGCGCCGCGCGGCTCCATCCCGCTCAGCGCCGTCTTCATCGATCCGGAACTCCTCCCGCGCGAGCGCCTCGCCGACTGTGCGCGCTCGGTCCTGAAGCAGCCGGGGCTCGCCGCCTTCTACGATCCGCAGGGCCTCGCCTCGCTGCGCGAGCTCATCGCGGTGCGGCTCCGGGCCCGCGGCATCGAGTGCGCCGCCGAGAACGTGATCGTCACCACCGGCTCGCAGCAGGCGCTCGATCTGGTCGCCCGCGCGGTCGAGGTGAAGCGGGTCGCGATCGAGACGCCGACCTACACCCAGGCCAAGCTCCTCTTCCGGAGCCTCGGCTTCGAGATCACCGCGCTCGAGGTCGACCCGTTCGAGGGCGTGCGCCTCGATCGCTGGGAGGAGAAGCTCGCGCGCAACCGGCCGAGCTTCCTCTACGGCGTCACCAGCTTCCAGAACCCGACGGGCTACTCGTACTCCTCGCACGAGCTCAAGAGCGTGCTCGAGCTCGCGCGCAAGTACGAGGTCGCCCTCGTCGAGGACGACTGGGGCTCGGACATGCTCTCCGGGAGCGAGTACCGGCCGATGCTCCGCCTCCTCGGCGGCCCCAGCGTCCTCTACGTCAACACCTTCACCAAGAAGCTCCTGCCGTCGCTCCGGGTCGGGTTCCTCGTCGCCGACGCCTCGCTGGTGCCGACGCTGGTGAGCCTCAAGCGCGTCTCCACGCTGGGCAACCCGTGGCTCACCGAGGCGATCGTCGCGGAGTTCCTCGACCGCGGCTACTACGACGCGCACCTCGCCGAGCTCCAGCGGGAGCTCGACGCGCGCTACGGCGCCTGCCTCGCGGCGCTCGCCGAGACGATGCCGCCCGGCGTGCGCTGGACCACGCCGGGCGGCGGACCGATCCTCTGGATCGATCTCCCGCGCGCGGTCGACGTAGAGGCGCTGGCGCGCCGCCTCGCCGCCCGCGGCGTCACCATCGATCCCTCCACCGAGCCGTTCCACGGCGAGCCCCATCTGCACGGCTTCCGCCTCGGCTACGCGTTCGTCCCCACGGCCACCCTCAGGAAGGGCCTCGAGATCCTCGCCGACGAGCTCGGCAAGACGGGAGTCTGAGCATGGAGAAGTCGACAGTCCGAACCAAGATCGGCATGGCGGAGATGCTCCGCGGCGGCGTGATCATGGACGTGGTCAACGCCGAGCAGGCCAAGATCGCCGAGCAGGCCGGCGCCGCCGCGGTCATGGCCCTCGAGCGCGTGCCGGCCGAGATCCGGCGCGACGGCGGCGTCGCCCGCGCCAGCGATCCGGCGATGATCGCGGCGATCCAGGAGGCCGTGTCGATCCCGGTCATGGCCAAGTGCCGGATCGGCCACTTCGTCGAGGCGCGCATCCTCGAGGCGCTCGAGGTCGACTTCATCGACGAGAGCGAGGTCCTCACCCCGGCCGACGCCGAGCTCCACATCGACAAGCACGGCTTCCGCGCGCCCTTCGTCTGCGGCTGCCGCGATCTCGGCGAGGCGCTCCGGCGCGTGGCCGAGGGCGCCGCGCTGATCCGGACCAAGGGCGAGGCGGGCACCGGCGACGTCGCCGAGGCCGTGCGCCACCTTCGCGCGATGCGCGCGCAGATCCGCAGGCTCGCGACGCTCGGCCCCGAGGAGCTCGGCGCCGAGGCGAGGCGGCTCGCCGCGCCCGTCGAGCTCGTCGGCGCCGTCGCGCGCTCCGGCAAGCTCCCGGTCCCCTCGTTCGCCGCGGGCGGCATCGCCACCCCCGCCGACGCGGCCCTGTGCATGGCGCTCGGCGCCGAGGCCGTCTTCGTCGGGAGCGGCATCTTCCTGAGCGAGCACCCCGAGCGCCGCGCCCGCGCCGTGGTCGAGGCGGTCGCGCATTGGGAGGACGCGGCGCGCCTCGCCGAGGTGAGCGCGGACCTCGGCCAGCCGATGCGGGGCCGCGAGGCCGCCGCGCTCGCGCCCGCCGAGCGCCTCGCCGCGCGGGGCGCCTGATGCGCGTCGGCGTCCTCGCGCTCCAGGGAGGCTTCGCGCCGCACGTCGAGGTCCTCGCCGCGCTCGGCCATGATCCTCGGCTGGTCCGCGCGCCGCGCGATCTCGACGCGCTCGACGGCCTGGTGCTGCCCGGCGGCGAGAGCACCGCGCAGCGCCGGCTCATCGCCTCCGCGAGGTTGGCCGAGCCGCTCGCCCGCGCGGTCGAGCGCGGCGCCGCGGTGCTCGCCACCTGCGCCGGCCTGATCCTCGCCGCCGCGCGCGTCACCTCGCCCGGGGCGCCGGGCTTCGGTTGGCTCGACCTCACCGTCGCGCGCAACGCCTGGGGCCGCCAGGTCGATAGCTTCGAGGCCACCGACGACGCCGGCGCGCTCCCGCTCGTCTTCATCCGCGCGCCGCGGATCACCGCCGTCGCGCCCTCCGTCGAGGTCCTGGCCACGCTCGAGGGCGAGCCCGTGCTCGTGCGCCAGGGCCGCGTCGTCGCGGCGACGTTCCACCCCGAGCTCACGCCCGATCGCAGCGTCCACGCCCTCGCCTTCGGCGCGAGCGGCTCGCGAGCCCTTGCCGCCGCGCCCCGGAATGAAGGAGGCGTCGGGCCCTAGCCCCGAGAGGCACGAATGCCCGACGCCTCTTCAGTTCCCCGGGAACCGCTGCGCCTCGCCGCGCCGCCAGACCTCGTCGAGCGCCTCGAGCATGTCGGTCGCCCAGTCGTAGACGTCGTGGGAGCACACGCGCCGGTGGAGCCGCGCCATCGCCTCGCCGCGGAGGCGCTCGGGCAGCTCCAGCGCCTCGGCGAGCACCTCGGCGCTCCCCTCGATGTCGAAGGGATTGATGAGGCAGGCCTCGAGCAGCTCGCGCGCGGCGCCGGTGAACTTGGAGAGGACCAGCGTGCCGGGGCGGCCGGCGTGGGCGGCGACGTACTCCTTGGCGACGAGGTTCATCCCGTCGTGCAGCGAGGTGACCAGGCAGGCGTCGGCGCGCCGGTACAGCGCCGCCAGCAGATCGCGATCGTGATGGAGGTCGAGGTGGTGCACGGGCGTCCACTCGCTCGTGGCGAAGCGCTCGTTCACGTGGGCGACGAGCTCCGCCACCTCGCGCGCGGTCGCCTCGTAGCGGCCGATCGACGTGCGCGTCGGCGCGCTCACCTGCACGAGCGAGATCTTGCCCCGCAGGTCCGGCCGGCGCTCAAGCAGCACCTCGAAGATGCGCAGGCGGTGGGGGATGCCCTTCGTGTAGTCGAGCCGGTCGACGCCGAGGAGCAACACCTGATCGCGGACGGCCGCGGCGAGGGCCGGGAAAGCGCTCTCGAACGAGGCCCGCTCGGCGGCGTCGGCGTAACCCTTCGCGTCGATGCTGATCGGGAACGGCCGCACGTACGTCGCGCGCCCGCCTCGCATGGCGCGGTGGTGCTCGTAGTCGACCCTCGCCTCGATCGCGCGATCGACGGTGTCGAGGAAGTTGTTGCAGTGGCTCTGCACCTGGAAGCCGAGGAGATCGTTGCCGAGCAGGCCCTCGAGCACGAGATCCTGCCAGGGCAAGACGCGCATCGTTTGTCGGTTCGGCCAGGGGATGTGCCAGAAGTGGCCGATGAGCAGATCCGGCCTCTTCCGCCGGAGCAGGCCGGGCAAGAGCGCGAAGTGGTAGTCCTGGATCAGCACGATCGCGGGCGCCGAGCGGACCTCGTCGAGCACGGCGGCAGCGAAGATCTCGTTCGCGTGCTCGTAGGCGGCCCAGTCGGTGTGGCGGAAGACGGGCTCGGTGTACGCGAGGTGGCAGAGCGGCCAGAGGCCCTCGTTCGAGAGGCCGTAGTAGTAGCCGAGCTCGATCTCGGGGGAGAGCCGCACCCGGCGGAGGCGGAACGCGGGCGACGCGGGAGGCCAGGCCAGGCCGTCGCGCCCGTCCAAGACGTCGAAGTCGGCGGAGCCGCTCCCGTGGGCGACCCAGGTCCCGCCGCAGGCCTGCACGACCGGCATGAGCGCGGTGGTGAGCCCGCTCGCCGGCTGAAGCGTCGTCACGCTGCCGTCGTCGGCGCGGACGTGGATGACCGGCTCGCGGTTGGAGACGATGACGATGCGACGGCCCGCGAACCGCTCGCGCACCACCCTCTGCAGCCGAGCGTGCGGCGCAATGTCGCTCCGGGTCCGTCCGTCTTGCGGGTCGCTCGCGTCCGTCATGCAGAGGTCCCGGGCGCGTATGCAATCGGCGAGCCGCGCCCGCCGGAGCCCCTTGCGAGGGCGGACCGTGCGCTCAACGCTCGCGCTCGGTCCGCGCCTCGGCGGACGCCGCCGCCGTCTCGCCGAACCAGCGTTGCAAGGTGCGACGGTCGACGCCCAAGAGCGACGCCGCTCGCTGCTTGTTCCCCCCCACCCGCTGCAGCACGAGCTGGGCGTAGGCGCGGTCGAGTTGCTCGATGGTCATGAGGCGCTCCGCCGCCGTCTCGAGGAAGTCGGGGCTGCGCGCGGTGTTGGTGCTCTCCGGCAGATCGTCGGGCGAGATGCGGTCGCCGTCGCAGAGCGCGACGGCGCGCTCGACGGCGTTCTCGAGCTCGCGCACGTTGCCGGGCCAATCGTGCGCGAGCAGGCGCTTCACCGCCGCTCCCGAGAAGCCGGCGATGGGCTTGCCGGCGCGCGCGGCGGCGATCGAGAGGAAGTGCTCGGCGAGGGGGAGCACGTCCTCGGTGCGGTCGCGGAGCGGAGGCACGGCGAGCTCGATCACCGCGAGTCGATAGAAGAGATCCTCGCGGAAGGTGCGCTCGGCGACGGCGGCGCGGAGATCGCGGTTGGTCGCGGCGATCACCCGCACGTCGATGGGCTCGGAGCCGGTGCCGCCCAGCGGCCGCACCTCGCGCTCCTGCAGCACGCGCAGCAGCTTGGCTTGGAGCGGGAGGGCGAGCTCGCCGACCTCGTCGAGGAACAAGGTGCCCCCGTCCGCCTCGCGGAAGATCCCCAGCCGATCGGCGCGCGCGTCGGTGTACGCCCCCTTCTTCGCGCCGAAGAGCTCGGCCTCGAGCAGGGTCTCCGGGATCGACGCGCAGTTGACGGCGACGAAGCGGCGCGTGCGCCGGCGGCTCTCGCCGTGCAGGGCGCGGGCGACGACCTCTTTGCCGCTCCCGCTCGGGCCGGTGATGAGGACGGTCGCGGGGCCGTCGGCGACCCGCTTCACCACGGCGACGACGTCGTCGAGGGCGCGGCTCCGGCCGACGAGGCCCGCGAGCGAGAAGCGCGCCGCGACCTCCGTCCGCAGGCGCGTGAGCTCGAGCGACATCACCCGGCGCTCGAGCGCGCGCTCGATCCGCATCGCCATCTCCTTCGGCTGGAAGGGCTTGGGGAGGTAGTCGACGGCGCCGGCGCGCACCGCGCGCACCGCGGTCTCGATCGAGCCGAACGCGGTCATGGCGATGACCGGGATGCGCGGGTCGAACGCCTTGATGCGCTCGATGAGCGCGATGCCGTCGACGCCGGGCATGCGCACGTCGGTGATCACGAGATCGAACGGCTGCTCCTCGAGCAGCGGCAGCGCCAGCGCCGCCGCGGTGACGCTGGTGGGCGCGTGGCCCAGATCGCGGGCGATGTCCTCGCAGAGCTTGCCCATCTCCGCCTCGTCGTCGACGATCAGCACCCTCACGGTCATGGTCGTGCCTCCCTCGCGCGAACCGCCCCGTCCTCGGGCAGCGTCACCCGGAACCGCGCGCCGCCGTGCGGCGTGGGCAAGAGCTCGACCGCGCCGCCGGCCTCGCGGACGATGCCGCTCACGATGGCCAGGCCGAGGCCGCTGCCCCCGCGATCGCCCTTCGAGGTGAAGAACGGATCGAAGATGTGATCGGCGTCGTCGTGGGGGACGCCGGGGCCGCGATCCTCGATCTCGAAGGCGGCCTGGCCGGCGCCGTGGGCGGGGGCGCCGTTGCGCAGCAGGCGGACCCGGATCTCGCCGCCCTCCGGCTGCGCCTGCAGGGCGTTGAGGCAGAGGTTGAACGCGACCTGGAAGAGCCGATCGCCGTCCAGGGCGACCCGGCAGCCCGAGTCGCACTCCTCGAGCCGGGTCTGGACGCCTCGCTGCCGGCACTCCGGCGCGATGAACGCCAGCGCCTCCTTCACGACCGAGGCGAGGTCCGATCCGCGACCGGCGCCCCGCGGCGGCCGCGCCGCCGCGAGCAGGCGGGCGACCACGCGCGAGATCCGCTCCGATTGCTGCGCGATGGTGTCGAGCTCGGCCTTGAGCGCGTCGGGGCAACCCGGCTGGTCGGAGGCGCGCCGCGCCCTGCCCAGGATCACGTTGAGCGGGGAGCCGATCTCGTGCGCCATGGACGCGGCGACCTGGCCGACGGCCGCGAGGGCCTGCGCGTGCTGGAGCCTGCGCTCGACGCCGGCGCGCGCCGCCTCCTCCCGCTCCGCGCGGGCGCCGGCTTCGCGGAGGGCCAGCGTCATCGAGTTGAAGGCGCGCGCGAGGCGGGCGAGCTCCTCGGCGCCCGCCTCCGGGACCTTGGCGTCGAGGTCCCCCGCGGCCACGCGCTCGACGCCCTCGACGATCGCGCGGGCGGGCCGGCCCACGGTCTCGCGCCCCACGAGCGCCGCGACGAGCGCGGTGATCATCAAGAGGATCAAGCCGGTGAAGGCGAGCCCGCGGTTGAGCGCGCTCCCCAGCTCGTCCAGGTAGCGGAGATCGCGAGCCACCGTGGCGACCACCGGCGGGCCCCCCGACTTGGGCGAGAAGGTGACGGTGCGCACCAGGGTGCGGCTCCCCACCAGGGTGCGCTCCTCCTCCAGATCGCGATCGGCGACGAGCGCCCTCCGCGCCAGATCGGCGAGCTCCGGCGCCGCCTCCTCGATGTGATCGGTGATCAGGATGGGCTGGCCCTGCGCGTCGAACGCGGCGATGCCGAGGATGCGATCGGCGCGCGCCAGGCGCTCGATGCGCTCCTTCAGGATCTGGACCTGCCCGCGCTCGACCGCGCCTCCGAGCGCCCCCTCCACCAGCGTGGCGTGGTTCTGGAGCTCGGCCGACGCCTCGGCCATGAGCACGCGGCGGCGGCTGCCGTGGGCGATGAGGCCGTAGGCGAGGAGCGCCAGGGCGATGGGGATGAGGAGCAGCAGCCAGAGCTGGCGTGCGACCCCCATCCTCAGCCTCGGTGCTCGACGATCGGCCATGCGGAAAGATGTCGCACGTGCGACGCGATGTCGCACTCTAGTTCGGCGTGCAAAGACCACCGCTGCAGGTCTCGCCTGCGGCGCAGCTCCGGTTGTCCTTGCAGTTGGCCCGGCAGTCCCCGTCGGCGCAGGTGCGAGCGTCCCCGCAGCTCGCGCTCCCCACGCACTCGACGCAGCGTCCCTGCAGGCAGTAGGTGAACTCCTCGTTCGCCTGCTCACACTGCAGATCGTTGGAGCACGGAACGTTGCGCGGCGACGGCGTGCATCCGAGCGGCAGCAAGAGCGCGAGGACGAGGGCCGATCTCGGGTCGAGCTTCTTCACGCGTGGCGCATGCAGCAACTCCCGAGCCACGCACGCCCGGCACGCGATGGAGCTCGCGCCTCGGCGCGCGGGCATGAACCCTGCATTGCAGGCGGACCTCCTCAGGTAGCACCCCAAGCGCCGTCCGCGCGCCGCTCCCACCAGGCGGCGCGCGGGCGGCGCCTTGGACTTGGCTCGCGCCTCCGGCGGGGTAACATGCCGGCCGGCGTCCCCCGCGGGTCGCCGGTCTGGCGCCGCGATGAACAGCTGGGTCTACGCGATCGAATGCATCGCGGTGCCGTGCGCCGTCGGAGCGGTGATGTACCTGCTGTTCGAGGCGTGGGATCGCCGCCGCCGGCGGACCGCGCCGGACTACGGGCTGCCGCCCATCGACTACTACCTGTGAGCCCGCTCGCGGGTCGGCCCCGATGAATCCCGTCCTGTGGGTGAACGGACAGGCCGTACCCATCCTCGGGATCGCCGCGCTCGGGATCGTGGTTGGGTACGTCGCCGGCATGTTCGGGCTGGGCGGCGGCTTCCTCATGACGCCCTTGCTCGTCGCGCTCTTCGGGGTTCCGCTGCCGATCGCGATCGGCACCGGCCTCTGCCAGATGGTCGGCACGTCGCTCGTCTCGGCGCTGCGCCACCGCAAGGCCGGCCAGGGCGAGATCCGCTTCGACCTGCTGCTCTTGCCGGGCTGCCTGCTCGGCGTGGAGCTCGGCGCCCGCGTGCTCACCTACCTGAGCGGGATCGGCTCGCTGGGCCTCGCCGGCCACTCGGTGCCTTGGGTGAAGCTCGTGGTCGAGGGCTCTTACCTGATCCTGCTCGGCTGGGTGGCCTTCAGCTACTGGCGTCACGGCGGACGCAAGGTCGACGTGCTGCGCTACGTCCGTCCGGGTCCGCTCTCGCGCGTCCGGCTGGGTCCCGCGGTCGACCTGCCCGCCGCGCGCCTGCGGCGCGTCTCGGCGGTGCTGATCGCCTACGTGGGGCTCGCCCTCGGGTTCCTGAGCGGCCTGCTCGGCATCGGTGGCGGCGTCGCGCTGAACCCGGTGATGATCTATGGCTACGGCTTCCCCATGCGGCAGGCGGTCGGCACCGGCATCGTCGTCCTCTTCGCCACCGCCGTGATCGGCACGGGGGCGCACGCGCTCCGCGGGCACGTCCACCTCGGCCTGGCGCTGGTCCTCCTCGTCGGGGGTACGGTGAGCGCCCAGCTCGGCGCGCTGGCGACCCGCCGCCTCTCGGGCGCGGCGCTCGGGCGGATCCACGCGGTCGTCATCCTCGGGGCGATGGCGGCGGTCCTCTGGGATCTCGCCGGCAGCGTCCAGTGAAGCTCTGCGCCTCGATCGCCGACGCGATCGGCGCGACCCCGCTCGTCCGCCTCGCGCGCACCTCGCGCGCGGCCGGCGCCGAGATCCTCGCGAAGCTCGAGTATTTCAACCCCGCGGGGAGCGTCAAAGACCGCGTCGCCCTGGCGCTCATCGAGGACGCCGAGCGCCGGGGGGCGCTCCGGCCCGGCGGGATCATCGTCGAGCCGACCTCGGGCAACACCGGCATCGCGCTGGCGATGCTGGCGGCGCGGCGCGGCTACAGGCTGGTGCTCAGCATGCCCGAGGCGATGCCGCGCTCCCGCCTCGCGCTGCTGCGCGCCTACGGCGCCGAGGTGCTGCTCAGCCCCGGCGCGCTCATGAAGGCGGCGGTGGAGCAGGCCGAGGTCTGGTGCGAGGCCGTGCCCGGCGCGACGATGCTCCGGCAGTTCGAGAACCCGGCAAACCCGGCCGTGCACGAGCGCACGACGGGCGAGGAGATCGGGGCGGCCACCGAGGGCCGCCTCGACCTCTTCGTCGCGGGCATCGGGACCGGCGGAACGATCACCGGCGTGGGCCGGTGCCTGAAGCGCCGCTCGCCGAGGGTGCGCGTCATCGGCGTCGAGCCGAGCGCGGCGGCGGTGCTGAGCGGGGGTCCGATCGGCAACCACGGCATCGCCGGCATCGGCGCCGGGTTCGTCCCGGCGAACCTCGATCGCGGCGTCCTGGACGAGGTCGTCGCGGTCGACGAGGACGAGGCGCTCCACGCGGCGAGGTCGGTGATTCGCGAGGACGGCGTGCCGGCCGGGATCTCCTCCGGGGCCGCCCTCGCCGCGGCGCTCCGCCTCGCGACCCGACCGGAGCACGCGGGCAAGCGCTTCGTGGTGATCTTCCCCGACGCGTCCGAGCGCTACGCGGGCACCGCGCTCCTCGGGCCGCCAGACTGAACGCCCGGCCGTGAGCTCCGCGGGGAGCTTCTGCTCGAGCCCAAGCGCGCTCCGCTTCGCGGTCGCCCGCGCCGACGCCGGTGGCCCGCTTGACTGACGCCCATTTTCGGGCACTCGAACCGGAGCGATGCCCGACGATCGGCAGGAGGTTCGCCCGACCGGAGCGTGGACGCCGATCGCGGTCGGCGAGCCCGCGGCGTCCCCCATCCTCGTGCGCTGGCTCGGGATCCTCGCGCGCACGGCGGCGGCGCTCGCGGCCGCGACCGGCGCCCTCGTCCTCGCCGGTCGGGCGACCGGCATCCCTTGGATGGAGAACCCCATCGGCGGCCCCCTGCCGATGAAGCCGAACACGGCGCTCATGGTCGTCGGCAGCGCGCTCTCGCTCTGGCTCCTCGCGGATCCGGCAGGCCAGGCCCCCCGGGCGATCCGCTCCCGGTGGGCGTTGCTACGGCGCCGTTGGGTCGCGCGAGCGCTCGCGCTCGCGTCCGGCGCGATCGCGGTGGCGACGTGGATGCAGGACGTGCTCGGGCGCGACCTGGGGATCGATACGCTCCTGGTCCGCGCCGACCCGGCGAGGCCCGCGCTGCCGACGGTGGTCGCGCTCACGCTCCTGAACGCCGCGCTCCTCGTGCTCGACGTTCGCCGGCGTCGAGGGCCGAAGCTCGCCGAGGTCCTCGCGCTCGCGGCGGCGGTCATCGCCTCGCTCACCTTGGGCGGGTTCCTCTTCGGCGCGACCCAGTTCTACGTCTCGACGCGGTCCCCGCATGGCACGGGGATGGCCCTCCACACGTCGGTGACCCTCCTCGTGCTCGCGCTCGGCATCCTCGCCGCGCGCCCCACGACGGGGGCGATGTCCGTCGTGACGAGCCCGCTCGTCGGCGGCCAAGTCGTCCGGAAGATGCTCCCGCTCGTCCTGTGCATCTTCGTCCTGGGATACCTGGCGGTTCGCGCTCAGCGCGCGGGGCTGTACGCTCCGCCGGGCGCGGCGGTGGTCACCTCGGTGGCGAGCATGCTCGTCGCGGGGCTCATCGCGCTGGCGGTGGGCCACTCGCTGAACCGCGCCGACGCTCTGCGCCGTCGCACCGAGGCCGAGATCCGCGAATGGAAGCGGTTCTTCGACCGGGCCACCTTCGGGGCCGTCTTCGGCACGATCGACGGGAGGCTCGGGCGGATCAACGAGGCCTTCGCGAGGATGCACGGGTCGACGATCGCCGAGCTCGAGGGCGCGCCCATCGTCGACGTGTTCCCCCCGGACCGGCGGGCGGAGCTCGCCGAGAAGACCCGGGTCACCCACGAGCTCGGTCATTGCCGCTGGGAGTCCGAGCACCTGCGCAAGGACGGGAGCACCTTCCCCGTCGTGATCGACATGACCGCGGTCCGTGACGGCCGGGGCGAGCTCCTCTATCGCGCGGCCTACATCCAGGACATCACCGAGGAGAAGAAGGCCGAGACGGTGCGCGCGCGCCTGGCGAGCCTCGTTCAATCGGCGGACGACGCGATCTTCGTCCAGGCGCTCGACGGCACCGTCCTCGACTGGAACCGCGGGGCCGAGCGCGTCTACGGGTTCGCCGCCGACGAGATCGTGGGGCGCTCCATCAGCCCGACCGTGCCGGAGGACCGCCGCGCCGAGCAGGACGCGCTCGGGGCCAAGGTGCTCGGCGGCGAGATCGTCGTCGGCTTCGAGACGGTCCGGCTGAGGAAGGACGGCACGCCCGTCCCCATCTCGCTCACGCTCTCACCCATCTACGACCCCGTGGAGCGCGTCGTCGGGATCTCCTCGATCGCGCGCGACATCAGCCTCGAGAAGCAGATCGAGGCCGAGCTCAGGAGCACGCGCGAGCGCGAGATGGCGCAGCGCACCTGGCTCGAGGCGGTCATCGAGCACACGCCGGAGGGCATCGTCATCCTCGACGAGCACGGCCGTGTCGTCCTGCAGAACGCCGCCGCGGCGTCGCTCGCGAGCGGGGCCGGGCCCCTCGATCCGAGCGGCGAGCCCTGGCCGTACGACGTCCGCAGCCCGTCGGGCGAGCGGCTCGCGATCGAGGAGATCCCCGGCTTCGGCGCTTTTCTCCGGGGCGAGACCATCGGCGCCCGCGAGCTCGCCGTCGCCGCGCCGAGCGGAGAGCTCGTGCCGGTCCTCGTGAGCGCGGCGCCCGTCGACGTGGACGGCGTGCGGCGCGGCGCCGTGGCGATCTTCCGCGACATCCGCGCGATCAAGCAGCTCGAGCGGGAGCGGGAGGAGTGGTCGTCGGTGGTGGCGCACGACCTGCGGCAGCCGGCCTCCACCATCCGCCTCGCGGCCGAGGTGATCGCGAGGGTGGAGGGGCCGGCGAAGCTGAAGGCCGTGGAGCACGTGCGCAGGGCCAGCGCTCGGCTCGAGCGCATGATCGAGGACCTCCTCGACGTCTCGTGCATCGAGGCCCGTCGGCTCGAGGTCAGGTCGGAGGAGGTCAACCTGCCTGCCCTTTTCGCCGAGGTTCTCGATCTCGCGCCCGAGATCGCGAGCCGTTGCCGGACGGAGATCGACCCGGGCGCCGGCCGTGTGCGGGCCGATGCCGCACGGGTCGTCCAGGTGCTGTCGAACCTGCTCTCGAACGCCGACAAGTACAGCGATCCCGGCACACCCATCGACGTGCGCGTCGAGGCGTCCGGAGAGATGGTCACGATCAGCGTCACCAACGAGGGACCGGGCATCGCGCCCGACGAGACCGCGATGCTCTTCTCGAGGTTCGCCCGGACGCGCTCTGCGCGCGCCGGCACCGCCCCGGGGCTCGGCCTCGGGCTCTACATCTGCCGCGGGATCGTGGAAGCGCTGGGCGGCAAGCTTTGGGTGGAGAGCGTCCCCGGGGAAAAGACGCACTTCCGGTTCACGTTGCCGCTCGCCCCGGCGCCGGAGGCCAAGCTCTCGGCGTAGCCACGACGTGGGCGCGCGCACGGACGGCGCCGCGCCGCCGCGCGAACCCTGCGCGCCGGGCCCACGAAAAGCCCTGGATCTTCGCGGGCTAGACTGGCATCCTCGGCCCAAGGCCTGTGGGGAGCGGCATGACCAAAGCGGAAATCGTTCAGGCGGTGTACACGCGGCTGGGCGGCTTCTCGAAGAAGGAATCGGCGGACCTCGTCGACCTCGTCTTCGAGACGATGAAGGAGACGCTGGGCCGCGGGGAGAAGATCAAGATCTCCGGCTTCGGCAACTTCGTTCTGCGCGACAAGCGGCAGCGCCAGGGGCGCAACCCGCAGACGGGCGATCCCATCGTCATCACCGAGCGCCGCGTCCTCAACTTCAAGGCGAGCCAGATCCTCAAGCACGCGCTCAACCCGCGCGCGACCGAGCCCGCGACGGCCGCCGGCGAGTAAACCCTCGTGGCCGCCCGGCAGCCGATCCCGGCCAAGCTCTACTACCGCATCGGCGAGGTCGCGGGCCTCGTGGGCGTCGAGCCGCACGTGCTCCGCTACTGGGAGACGGAGTTCCGCTCCATCCGGCCGCAGAAGTCGGCCAAGGGGCAGCGCGTCTACTCGCGCCGCGACGTCGAGACGCTCCTCAAGGTGAAGGAGCTGCTCTACGCCCACCGGTTCACGATCGCCGGCGCGCGCCGCAAGCTGCGCGAGGGCGGGCTCGAGCCGCCCGAGCACGACGGGCCGAGCGGCGAGGCGGCCCTGAAGATGCGCGAGACCTTGCTCGAGATCCGGACCGAGGTGGCGGCGATCCTCGAGGAGCTCGACCGTCCCTGAGGTGCGCCTCGCCCTGGGCGACGGCGCCGAGCTGCGCTGGCCCCTGCCCGAGGCGGCGCGCGAGGAGGTCGCGCTGCCGGACCTCGACGTCTCGGCGGTCCCCGGCGCGCGCGTGACGGCGCGGGTCGGCTTCGTGTTGCCGGACGGACCGGTGCTCCGCGGCGCCTGCGTTCGCGCGCCGTCGGACCGGTGGGCGCCCGGCGTGGAGGAGCTCGTGCTCGGCCGCGCGACCGGCGTCGCCCAGGCGCTCGTGGCGCCGGACGTGAGCCGCTGGGAGCCGGGCGCGATCGAAGCCGCGGGCCGGCGGTTCGAGGAGCGCATCCACGGCGAGGCGCCCGGCGCCCGCGTCGAGCTCCGCCACATCCTCGGCTTCGTCGGCCCCGACCGCGACGCCGCGCTGTGCACGCTGGCGTGCCGGGAGTCGCTCGCGGGCGACCGCTGCGCGCCGCTGCTCGATGCCGCCGCGGCCGAGGGCGCCTTCGTCGAGGCGCCCCCGCCGAGCCTGATGGTGCGCGCGATCTTCGCGGCCGCCGAGCACCCCTACGAAGCCGCCGCCCTCGCCGGGGCGCTCGCGATCGGCGCGACGGCGCTCGTGCTCTGGAAGCGGCCGCGGCCTCGAAACTGATCCGGGACCTCGCGATCTGGCGTGAGAGCCCTCCTTCGCATCGAAGGCGTCGAGCCGCCGCCCGATGTCCCCAAGCTCAGCCCGGCGGAGCCGGGCTTTCGCATGCCGTCCCTCCCACAGCTCGCGGCGCCGACCCGCTCGAAGAAGACACCGCCCGAGATGCGCCGGGCTTCAGCCCGGGGAATCAGAACGGAATGTCGTCGTCGTTCCCGCCGCCGTACCCGCCGCCGCCGAAGTCGTCGGGCGCCGGATCCGCCGGCGGAGGCCCGCCGCGACCGCCGCCGCCCGCGCCGCCGCCGCCGCCGCGGCTGTAGCCGCCGCCGCCACCGCCACCACCGCCGCCGCCGAAGTCGTCGGGCGCGCCGCCGCCGCCGCGGCCGCCGCCGCCGCCGCCGCGGCCGGCGAGGATGATGTTGTTGGCGATGACCTCGGTCTTGTAGCGCTTGTTGCCCTCGCGATCGTCGTAGCTCGAGGTGCGGAGCGAGCCCTCGACGAAGATCGACGAGCCCTTGGAGAGGATCTTGGCCAGCGCCTCGCCGCGCTTCCCCCAGACGACGACGCTGTGCCAGTCGGTGCGCTCTTTGCGGACGCGGTCCTTGTCGAGGTAGCTCTCGGTCGTGGCGAGGCGCATGTTGAGCACCGCCTGCCCGCCCTGCGTGAACCTGAGCTCCGGATCGGCGCCGAGATTCCCGAGGAGCATCACCCGATTCAAGCCGTCCGCCATCGCTGCCTCCGCGCTTCGGGGTACGCGGCCGGCTCAGGCGCGTCAAGCCGCGGTCGGTCGTTTTTCGTCCGTTTGGCGGCGCCGACCCCTGCGCGATCGGCTTCGCGGTCGCGCGAGCGCGCCCAGCCGGGCCTCACGGGCGCGGGCGATGGGCCGTGGCTCACGGCGCGGCGACGTGGGAGGCGATGACGTCGGCGAGGAGGAGCTTGGCGATGTTGAAGTAGGCGATGATCCCGAGCACGTCGATGAGGCTGGCGATGAAGGGCGCCGAGCTCGTCGCCGGGTCGAGCCCGATGCGCTTGAGGCCGAGCGGGAGCATCGAGCCCACCGTGCAGCCGAGGATGACCGTCGCCACCAGCGTCGCGCCCACCGTGAGGATGAACCCCGCGCCGTCGCCCCACATCCAGACGCGGGCCATCCCGATGACCGCGAGCATGAGGCCGAGGACCAAGCCCTGGCCGAGCTCGCGCCCGAAGATGCGCCACCAGTCCCGCGGCTTGATGTCGCCGGTCGCCAGCCCGCGGATGATCAGCGTCGACGACTGCGAGCCCGAGTTGCCGCCGGTCGAGATGAGGAGCGGGACGTAGTAGCTGAGCTTGGCCACCGCCTCGATGACCGCGTCGTAGTGGCGCAGGGCCGAGCCGGTGAAGAACTCGCCCACGAAGAGGATCGCGAGCCAGGCGACGCGCTTGCGGATGAAGGTCCAGAAGCTGGTCGCGAAGTAGGTGTCCTCGAGCGGCTCGATCGCGCCGAGGCGCTGGACGTCCTCGCTCTGCTCCTGGGTGAGCACGTCCATCACGTCGTCGACGGTGATGACGCCGAGGAGCTTGCGATCGGTGCCGATGACCGGCAGGGCGTTGAAGTCGTACTTCGCCATCAGGCGCGCGACCTCCTCCTGATCGGTGTCGGGGCTCACCGCGAAGACGTTCTCGGTCATCACCTCGGGCAGGCGAGCGCCGGGCGGGTTGAGCAGCAGATCGCGGAGCGAGACGACGCCGAGGAGCCGGTTCTGCGCGTCGACGACGTAGACGTAGTAGATGGTCTCGGCCTCGTCGCCCTCCTTGCGGATGCGCTCGATGACGTCGGAGACGGTGAGGCCGAGGTTGACCGACACGTAGTCGGTCGTCATCAGGCCGCCGGCGGTGTCCTCGTCGTACTTGGCGAGCTCCTCGACCTCGGCCGCCGCCTCCGGATCGACGCGCTCGAGCGTCTCGAGCACCCTCTCGCCGACGTCGTCGGGCAGGGCCTCGATGAGGTCGGTCCGATCGTCGGCCGACATCTCGGAGAGGATGGGCGCGATGCTCTCCGGGCCGAGCTCGGAGACCATCGCCTCCTGGGTGTCGTCATCGAGGCGCTCGAGGATGGGCGCGGCGTCCTCGGCGGTCAGGTGCTTGAGCACCTGCGCGGCCTCGTGCTCCTCGAGCAGCCCGAGCAGATCGGCGAGGTCCTCCTCGTGGATCTCCTCGAGGAGCGCGGACAGCTCGGACGGGTTCTCCGCCAGGAGCTGGCGGACCTCCGGCACGATGCCGACCGCGACGCGCATCATGCGGCCGGAATGACCACATCTTCCGTCGGGGTGGAAGGCCCATGATGCCGTCCGCCGCCGGGTGCCCCGGCTCACGCCGGCGCTAGATTCCCTCGCGATGGGAGGAGCGCGCCGCGTCGTGCCCCGGGTGCCGCGGCGTCGAGGGCCCGTGGCCCTGATCGTCGGGGCGCTCGGGATCGTCTTCGGCGACATCGGGACGAGCCCGCTCTACGCCCTCGAGGAGTGCTTCAGCCCGGCGAGCGCGCACCACCTGCCGCCGACGCCCGAGAACGTCCTCGGGATCCTCTCGCTCGTGTTCTGGGCGCTCGCGCTGGTCGTCGGGGTCAAGTACCTCGGGTTCGTCCTGCGCGCCGACAACCAGGGGGCCGGCGGCATCCTCGCCCTCGTGTCGCTCGCGCCGCGCCGGCTGCTCGCCTCCGAGTCGGCGTGGCTCGTCTTGATCGCGCTCTTCGGGGCGGCCCTCCTCGTCGGCGAGGGCGTGATCACGCCCGCGATCTCGGTGCTCTCGGCGCTCGAGGGGATCGCGGTGGCGGCGCCGGTCGCGCGGCCGCTGGTCGTGCCGCTCACCTGCGTGGCGCTCGCGATCCTGTTCTGGGCGCAGCGCCGCGACACGCGGAGCGCGACCAAGGTGCTCGGCCCGGTCGTGCTGGCCTGGCTGCTCACGGTCGCGGTGCTCGGCGGCGTCCACGTCGCGGCGAGGCCCGCCGTGCTCGACGCCCTCGACCCGCGCCACGCCGTCGCCTTCTTCGGGCGCCACGGCCTGCGCGGCGTGGTGCTGCTCGGGGACGTCGCCCTGGTGATCACCGGCGTCGAGGCGCTCTACGCCGACATGGGCCTGTTCGGGCGCGGGCCGCTGCGCGCCACCTGGGCCCTGTTCGTCGGGCCGGCCCTCCTGCTCGGGTACTTCGGCCAGGGCGCGCTGCTCCTCGCGGATCCGAGCGCCGCCTCCAATCCGTTCTACGCGCAGGTGCCGCGCTGGGCGATGGCGCCGGTGATCGTCCTCGCCCTCGCGGCGACGATCGCCGCCTCGCAGGCGCTGATCTGGCGCGTCTTCTCGCTCGTCCAGCAGGCCGTGCAGCTCGGCTACTTCCCTCGCGTCACCGTGGCCCGCACGCCGCTCCAGGCCGAGGGCCTCCTCTACCTGCCCGCGATCAACGCGATGCTCGCGGTCGCGAGCGTCGCGCTCGTCGTCGGGTTCCGCTCGGCGACGGCGCTCGCCGCCGCCTACGGGCTGGCCGTCACCGGCAGCATGACGATCACCTCGGTCGTCTTCTACGTCGTCGTGACGCGCGCCTGGCGGTGGTCGCGGTGGAAGGCGGCGCCGCTGCTCGCGGCGTTCCTCGCCGTCGACCTGGCGCTCCTCGCCGGCAGCGCGGCCAAGATCGTGCACGGCGGCTGGGTGTCGATCGTGCTCGGCACCGCGCTCTTCACGGTGATGAAGACGTGGCACGACGGGCGGCGCGAGCTCGGGGCCGTGATCCGCGAGACGCTCCTGCCGCTGCCGGAGTTCCTCGACGACATCGCGCACATCCAGCCGGTGCGCGTGCGCGGCACCGCCGTCTTCCTCGCCTCCAACGCGGAGGGCACGCCGCAGGCGCTCGTGCACCACTTCCTCCACAACCGCGTGCTCCACGACCAGGTCATCATCCTCTCGGTCGCCGCGCGCCAGGTGCCCGAGATCCCGCGCGAGCGGCGCCTCCGCGTCGAGCACCTCGGGCAGGGGTTCCACCGCGTCCTCGCCCAGTACGGCTTCATGCAGCAGCCCGACGTGCCGCGCGTGCTCGAGCAGAGCTTCGATCACGGGCTCGCGGTCGACCTCGAGCGGACGAGCTATTATCTCGGGCGCGAGACGCTCCTGCCGACCGGGCGCTCGCGGATGTCGCGATGGCGCAAGATCCTGTTCGCCTTCCTGTCGCGCAACGCACGGCCGGCGACCGCGTACTTCCACCTCCCGCCCGACCGCGTGGTCGAGCTCGGGATGCAGGTCGATCTCTGATGCGGCCCGCTCGGCGCCCGAGGATCCTGGCGCTCGTCACGGCGGCCGAGCCGAGCCGCTTGCTTCTTCCGCGCCTCGAGACAACACTTCCGCCCGCCGAGCCCAAGAGCTAGAGCCCGCCGGCCATGTCGAACGCCCCCGCCTCCGTGCGCGCCAGCGCCGCGTCGGTGCCCCACGCGCCCGCAGGCGGCCGGTGGGCACTCATGCTCGCGGCGCTCGGGGTCGTCTACGGCGACATCGGGACGAGCCCGCTCTACGCGATCAAGGAGTGCTTCAGCCCCGAGAGCGTCCACCACGTCGCGGCGACGCCGGCGAACGTGCTCGGCGTGCTCTCGCTGGTCTTCTGGTCGCTGCTCCTCGTCATCTGCGTCAAGTACATCACCTTCATCATGCGCGCCGACAACGAGGGCGCCGGCGGCATCCTCGCGCTCCTCGCGCTCGTCCCGCAGCCGAAGGACGAAGCGCGCGAGGGGACGTCGGGCCCGGGAGCGGTCGTGCTGCTCGTCCTCTTCGGCGCGGCGCTGCTCTACGGCGACGGGATCATCACCCCGGCGATCTCGGTGCTCTCGGCCGTCGAAGGCCTCGAGGTCGCGACCACGTCGCTGAAGCCGGCGGTGATCCCGATCACCTGCGTCGTGCTCATCGCGCTCTTCCTCGTCCAGAAGCGCGGCACCGCCGGCATGGGGCAGATCTTCGGCCCGGTGACGCTGCTCTGGTTCGCGGTCATCGCCGTCCTCGGCGCCGCGCAGCTCGCCCAGAACCTCGAGGTGCTCTGGGCCGTCGATCCGCGCCACGCCGTCCGCTTCTTCCTCGAGAACAAGGGGCACGGCTTCCTGGTGCTCGGCTCGGTGGTGCTCTGCATCACCGGCGGCGAGGCGCTCTACGCGGACATGGGGCACTTCGGCCGCGGGCCCATCCGCGTGACCTGGTACGCCATCGTCTTCCCGGCGCTGCTGCTCAACTACTTCGGCCAGGGCGCGCTCCTCCTGCGCAACCCCGCCGCGGCGACGAACCCGTTCTACGCGACCGTGCCGACGTGGGCGCTCTACCCGGTGGTGGCGATCGCGGCGTCGGCGACGGTCGTCGCCTCGCAGGCGCTCATCTCGGGCGCCTACTCGCTGACGCAGCAGGCGATGCAGCTCGGCTTCTTCCCTCGCGTCACCGTCGTCCACACGTCGAAGGAGACCGAGGGGCAGATCTACATCCCCGAGATCAACTACATGCTCCTCGTCGCGTGCGTCTCGCTCGTGCTCTCGTTCAAGAGCTCGACCGCGCTCGCCGCCGCTTACGGCATCGCCGTGACCGGCACGATGGGGATCACCAGCGTCGTCTACTACGTGGTGGTGACCGAGCGCTGGGGCTGGTCGCGCTGGAAGGCGGCGCCGCTGGTCGCGCTCTTCCTGGTGATCGATCTCGCCTTCTTCGGCGCCAACGCGGCCAAGTTCCTCGACGGCGGCTGGTTCCCGATCGTCATGGCGATCGGCATCTTCACCGTGATGACCACGTGGAAGACGGGGCGGCGCGATCTCGCCGAGGCGATCCGGAAGGACATCCTCCCCTTCGACATCTTCCTCGCCGACGTCGAGAACGTCTCGCCGGCGCGCGTGAAGGGCACCGCCATCTTCATGGCGTCGAACCCCGCCGGCACCCCGCCGGTGCTCCTCCACCACTTCAAGCACAACCAGGTGCTCCACAAGCAGGTCGTGCTCCTCTCGATCCGGACCGAGCGCGTCCCCGAGGTCCCGGTCGAGCGCCGCGTCGACGTCGAGGCCTTGCCCCACGGCTTCTTCCGCGTCACCGCCCGCTACGGGTTCATGCAGATCCCGCACGTGCCGCGCATCCTCGAGCTCTGTCGCGAGAAGGGCCTCCTCACCGAGCCCGGCGCGACGAGCTTCTATCTCGGCCGCGAGACGCTCCTCCCCACCGGCCGCTCGAAGATGTGGAAGTGGCGCAAGAGCCTGTTCGCCTTCGTCTCGCGCAACGCGCGCCCGGCCACGGCGTACTTCGGCCTGCCGCCGAACCGGGTCGTCGAGCTCGGGATGCAGATCGACTTCTGACGGCGCTAGAGCACCGAACAGGTTGGAAGCCGAGCAGATTCGCGGGAGTTCGAGCGCGAGGCGCGCGCCCGAGGAGCGAGCACCGCAAGACTACTGCCGGTAATCTGAGGAGCGCAGCGACGAGGCCGCGTGGATCGTGCCGAAGTCGCGCGCATATGCCGGGAATTCAACATGATCGGCGCTCTAGGCGGCGCGGTGGGCGGCGGCGCCCTTCTTCATCAGGCCCGCGATCGCGCCGTACGCCTCGCTCCACGCCGCCTCGAGCGCGGGCGTCCAGGCGTCGCCGGCGACCAGCGCCAGGGTCCTCAGGAGCGCGTCGCCGACCCACGGGTACATCTCGTCGGTGACGCCGTACTCGACGTGCTTCCGCCCCATCGCGCCGAGCTGGTGCTCGAGCCAGGGCGCGTCCTCGAGGTGATCGAGCACGGCGACGAGCGCCTCGGTGAGCATCTTCTCCTGCTGCGCGCGGCTGTTGCGCGAGAAGAGCGGGCGCGCCTGGGGGTACCGCTCGAAGAGCACGTCGTAGAAGCGGTGCGTGAGCGCCGGCTCACGCGCCACCACCAGCTCGAAGCTCGCCCGCAACAGCTCGACATTCAGCGCCATCGGCCACCTCCGGGCGCCCACGGAGCAGCGAGCGTGCCACGCGCGGATGGCCAATTCACGGGACGATCCTCGTCGACCCCCGTCCGCGGACCCGTCATGTCGCCCGACATGTCGCGGAGTCGATCATCGCGCGGGGGCGACGCTCTCGGCGAAGCGGAGCACGAAGTCGTACTGCGCCCTGTTCTGGATGTAGCCGCGCGCGACGGCGCGGACGCGCTCGATGGCGGTGACCGGCTCCTCGCCCATCCACACCAGGATCGCTGCGAGGATCGTGCCCGTGCGCCCGAGGCCGGCGTGGCAGTGGATCGCGACGCGGTCTCCGGCGGCGAGCTGGCGCGCGACGTCGCGGCAGAGGCTCGCGCACGCTCCCACCGCCGGAACGCCCATGTCGGGGATGGGGTGGTGCCTTCCGGCGATGCCGAAGGGCCGGAGCCGCGCGGTCGCGAACGGCTCCTCGGTCAGCGACACGAGCAGGCCGACGCCGGCCGCGGCGATGGCCGCGAGATCGCGATCGGCGTCGCCGAGCATCCCGGGGCGGCCCATGCCGGCGAGCTGGTCGGGCAGGATCCAGTGGAAGTGCGGCGGGAGCGGCGGCGTCTCGGGCTCGGGCCAGCAGTTGCCCTGGCGCAGGAACCTGGTGACGAGATCCGACGGCGGGCGCTCGAAGAAGGTCTCGGCGTCGCACCGCGCCTGCACCGCGCCTGCGGCGACGAGGCAGACGTCGTCGGCGATCTCGCGCGCGAAGGCGAGATCGTGGGTGATCAGGATGGCGGCGCCGCGCTCCCTGTGCTCGCGCAGGCGCGCCGCCAGCCACCGCACGTCGTCGGGCGAGAGCCCCCGCGTCGGCTCGTCGAGGAGGACGGTGGGCGCGCCCGAGGAGAGCGCGGCCACGATGCGCCCGCGGATCTCGGGGTTGGTGACGGTGCAGACGACCGGAGCGTTCTTGCTCTGTCGAACCCAGGCGAGCTCCTGGCCGGCGGCGCGCGAGACGTCGGCCTGCTTGTAGTGCCAGCGCCCGATCGCGCGGGCGGCGATGGACGCGCGCGCGCCGGCGCGCGCGCGCGGCGCCGCGCGCTTGGCCGGCCCGGCCGGGGCCCCCCAGACGGTGATCGCGCGATCGCGGATCGACCAGTCGCCCACTTTCAGCATCGGGCCGTCCGGGCCCTCGATGGCGGCGTCCTCGAGCTCGTAGAGCGGCGTGGTCGTCTCTCCGGTCGTCATCGTCCCTCCAGGAGCCGCTCGGACAGCGCCCGCGGCAGACCCGCTTCGGCGACCGCTCGCGCCGCGCGCGCGACGTCGTACTCGGCGCGGTGAAACTCGGCGGCCCTCGCCTCGGCGTCGACGACGGCGAACGAGGCGCGCGGATCGCCGTCGCGCGGCTGGCCGACCGACCCGGGGTTGACGAGGACGGCGCGCGCGGCGGCGGGCCAGCGCACCGTCCCCGTCGCCGCGCGCTCGTCGCAGCGATCCGCGAGCAACCACCCGATCATGGGCAGGTGGGTGTGGCCGCAGAGCGCGAGCTTCGCCAGGCCGAGCGCCTCGACCGCGCAGAGGTTCGCCTCGAGCATGGACCCGGTCACGTAGCCGTAGGTGTGGACCGGGTTCATGTAGCAGCCGTGCACGGCGACGACGCCGGCCTCCTCGTCGCAGGCGAGGCCGGGAAGCGCGCGCAGGAACCCGAGATCCTCGACGGCCATGCGCCGGCGCGTCCACTCGTGCACCAGCCGCGCTTGCGAGCTCGTGCCCGGGTGGGCCTCCGAGGAGACGACGTCGCGATCGTGGTTGCCGGCGACGACGAGGTCCGCGGCGCGCCGGATCCGCTCGACGCACTCGGAGGGCTCGGCGTTGTACCCGACCAGGTCCCCGAGGCAGACGAGGCGCCGGACCTCGAGCCGGGCGGCGGCCGCGAGCACGGCCTCGAGCGCGAGCAGGTTCGCGTGCACATCGGCGATCACCGCGACGCGCATGACCCGACCCGAAGTCGCCGGCCGCTCACATCCGGCTCCCCACGAACGCGCCGAGCCGCGCGGCGGCGCGCTGCACCCCCGGGGACCGCACCGAGTCGCCGCGGAGCTCGCCGTCGAGATCGAGCCGGACGAGGTCGCTCGCCTCGAGCTGCTCGCCGAGCTCGCGCTCGACGGCGTCGAGGTACGCCGCCACAGCCCCCTCGTGCCGCTCGTACTCCACGACCCGGCGCAGGAGGGCGTGGCCGATGGCCGGAAGCCGGGAGCCCTCGCGCACGTCGTCGTCCAGGTAGAAGACCTCGTCGCGGAGGAGCGCGAAGTTCGACGGGTGCACGTCGAGCGCGACCCCGCTCCGGCTGGCGAGGCGCATGGCGCGCACGGCGGCCTTGGCGAACCAGCCGAGCGCGGCGGCGAGCCCCAGCTCGTCCTCGTGCTCGGAGGCGTAGCGCATCATCGCGCGCAGCGTCGCGAGCCACGGCGTCACGGTCCACAGCCACACGGCGCCGTCCGGCGCCTGGCGCAGGCAGAGGACGGTGCGATCGGGCAGGAGCGATCCGAGCAGGATCTTGCGCCGCGCCAGGTGCAGGAGCGCCGCGCGGGCCTCGTCGATGTCGGTGAAGCGCCGCCGCGCCGAGGTCTTGAGGCACCAGAGCCCGGCCTCGTAGATGATGACGTCCGAGCTCGCGCTGCCGTCCGACGTGCCACGCGCGGCGACCAGGTCCTCGCGGCGGGTGACGTCCGCCGAGGCGACGAGACGGCGCAGGATGTCGCGGCCGGTCGCCGCGGGCCAGATGAAGCCGCTGGGCACGTCGAAGTGCGGGAGCGGCGGATCGCGGCGCGTGGCCGGACCATCGGCGTCGGGGCGCACCGTCGCGCGAGGAGCGGGCGCGGGCTCGGCGATCGGCGCGGGCTCGGCG
>CAYJPW010000042.1:0-70364 GCA_964372055.1 uncultured Polyangiaceae bacterium | reverse complement strand
TCCACATCCTGCCGGATGGGTTCCAGAAGATCCGCCACTACGGCCTCTACGCCGGCGCCGCCGTCGGCTCCAAGCTCGCCGTCGCGCGCAAGCTGCTCGACGCCAACCCCGTCGAGGCCCCGCCCCGCGCCCGGCGCGAGCTGACGCCGGAGCCCGACTGGCAAGACCTGCTCCACGAGCTCACCGGCCGCGACGTCCGACGCTGCCCGAACTGCGGCGGGCTGCTCGAGCGCCGTACCGTCGCCCGGGCGCCGCCCGCGAAGGAGTGCGCGTGACCGACCAAGCCGTCGCACTCCGCAACCACTCACGGCGCGGCGATGGAGAGCTCCGCCTGCAACCCGACCACGCCATCCCCGCGAAGCCCGCCCCGCCGCCTTTTCGTGGACGTCGGCTACACGATCGCCACCACAACCGATGGCGTGATCGCTATCGATGCCCCCAGAAGCGCCGGTGCCGGGGCGCCACGACCCGGAAATTCCCATAGCGCCCCGCGCGCCGCTCGGGCTCGTTCAACACCGGGTTTCGCCGCCGGCGCCTTGCCTCAGGGATCCCCGCGCCTGACGGCGCCCCCGTCCGCGGTCCTGCGCGGCGGCGAAACCCTCACTGTTGGCCGGCGAGGCGTCAGCGCGCGTTCACGTAGTCCTCGACTGTCAGGAGCTGGGATGGCTCTTCGAGGCCTCGCGCTCGGAGCAGCGCGGTGAGTTCGGAGCCACTCTCTGGCGCCTGAAACGCCTCGCCGGTGCCGAGATCGAACAGCCACAGTGATGGAGCCCCGTTCTCACATCGGGTCGCAAGGATGCACCCCGCGCCCACCGCTAGCGCGGTCACGTCTGGGGGGATGAGCGCCGACGACCTGGTCGGCGTGCAGGAAGTGACGCCGGCGAGGTCGCCGTGACGTGAGCGCCAAAGGAAGACATCCCGGTGGAGAGCCCAGGCGCGGCCATCCAGAACGCTCGTCAGGCGGGATTCCGACCAGATGCCGTCGCGAATTAATGCTTCTGCATCGACCACGTGACCAGCCGGGCACGCGCCGGAGAGCTCGACGTTCTCGGTGGGGCGAATGTCGGCGAGTTGCCCGGCGGAGAGCCGCAAGTCAGGATCAACCAGGTGCCTGGCTGGGTTCGGCAAACCCTGCTCCCACTCCAGGAAAAACGCTCGGTTCCCCCTACCCTCCCATTTACCCAGGTCCGCGGCGCAGACTGGGCACAAGAGCGTGGGTACCGGAATGAATGAGTCCCAAACGCCCATCGGTCACGTCCGGCCAACGTACCAGCGCTAAGCTGCGGGCGCCAGGGGGAGCGAAGCGACCGACGGCGACCGTCAGCTTCAGCGCTCTGTTAGCCAGCGCGGTCAGATGCCGAGGTGCAGCACGAAGTGGGCGCCACCGGAATCTGCCACCCGCTCGCAGTCGTGCGCGACGCGATCCAACGCGGTGACTACTTGGTCTCTGGCAAACCGGAGCTGGGAAAAGTGCCCGGACTTCGGCTCGCCCTCGATCTGGGTCCATGGTCCTGTGAGAAGGAGTTCGGGAGGACCGATGCGGAGGAGCTCCGCCCATCCTCGGAACACTCGAGCCGCGGTGGGCGCCCCATCGGCGAGGATGGCGGTCGGACCCCAGAAGTTCAGACCGTGCCGGCGTTCGCGCTTCGCGGGATTCAGCGTCGGAATCCACCGCAGCGAGTCGTCCATGTAGCGGAGAATGTCGTCGTGAAGGTGGGTCGCTTTGGGATCGTTGACGAATAGCGAATACTCCGCGGGCGAGTGCTCCGCGGTGGCGACCAAGAGGAAGTCGTGATCGAGCGACATGCGGTAAGCGGGGCCGACGGCGGAGACACCAGTCTGGCTAACGACCCGACGTTCTGCTGCGAGCCCGAAGGGAGGCCCGCGAAGCGGGCCGACCGCAGGGCTCGTCAGCAGCAACGGCCTGTTGGCCCGCCTCGTGACACAGCGACCTATGCGGGCGCGCGGCGTCTCGATCTCGCGACCGCGCGGCATTCAGATGCGCGTCGAGCGAGCGCGAGGCGCGTCGAGCGGTGCGGGGCGCATCGCTCAGAGACGTCGCACGAAGGGATGAACACGCCGCCGACTCAGCAACCTCGTCGCGATCGAAATCGCGGCCGAGCAAGGGCGCCACGGCGCGGGGTCGGCGGCAGGGCAGCATGGACGCGCGGCGTGTCGAGTTCGCGACCGCGCGGCGTTCAGATGCGCATCGAGCGAGCGCGAGGCGCGTCGAGCGGTGTGAGGCGCATCGCTCAGATACGTCGCAGGGCACCCCGAACACGCCGCCGAATACGCGCGCGGGGCGCAGCGAAGTCGCTGCATCGTGCGGGCGCCGCGGCGCGGGGGAGATCTTCATCATGCGAACGACGATTCTCCGAGAGGTGAGCCGCGACGACAACCATTCTGATGCGGCGAAGGCGGTCTGGTCGGGCCAACTACCGATATCCAGGTCCATCTATCAACCAGAACGGGGTCAGTGTAACACGCGAAACCCTGCGCTGGCGATCCGATCTGCGCGGTATCTCATCGCTCGCGCCGTGTATCCGGCGAACGGCGGATCCGCAGAACAGGAGAAAACCCGCGTGGTGCTCCCCGCAGGGTAACCGGCGAAGACGCGATCCGTCGAAGTGGATAATCCCTGCGAGGGGCGCATCGGATGCGCCGCGGGCGCCCGAGTGCCTGAGCGCGGCCCCCCGGGGATCAATCGTCGCCTCGCGCTGATCAACCACCGCGGCGACGGGGGGCTCCACTCGTGGCGCCCGCGCCGCTCCCCCCGATCCGCGCCGATACGCGGCGACCAACCGGCAGCGCGCGAGGAGGCCGTCGGCGGCGCGACCGAGATCGCGCCCGCGGCGAAGCCCGAGCCCGTCCCCGCCTGAGCGCTGCGGACGTCGGGATCCATCGGCCCAGCCCGGCGCGGCCCCTCGGGGCCGACACCGCATCGCTCATCGCCCCGCCTCCCTCCACCGCCACACCACCGCCCGCTGCTCCTCCGAGAGCCCGAACGCGTCCGCCACCATCCGGTCGATCCGCTCCTGCTCCTCGGCCGTGACCCCTCGGTTCCGCTTCGACAGCGCCGCCCCGAGCGCCGCCAGATCGCCCACCAGGCTCCGCGCCGGCGGCGCCGGGATCGCCCGCAGGTGACCGATCTTCATCTGCGGCATCCCCTGCCGCGCGTCGCGGTGCCGCATGAAATGGAGCCACCGGATGGGCGTCGAATTGAGATAGGCCACCAGGAACGCGGCCGGGTACGCGTCGTCCTCGAACCCGGCGAGGATCGAGTTGCGGAACCCCTCGCCGTCCGAGAGCGCGGCGATCGGCACCCTCGCCGTCTGGCGGATGAGCACCCGCACCTCGGCCCACTCCTCCGCCGGACGCAGCCGCGCCCCGAACCACGCGCGCGCGGCGAACAGCGACGGCGCCTCGCGCCGGAACGCCTCGATGTCGCCTCCGACCCGCATCGCGACCGTGTGCTCCGCGTCGGCCTCGGGGCGCAGGTGCTCGGTGTCGGGCCCCATCGATTGCAGGCCGCGCTCTCCGAACAGCGCCGCCGGCAGCGGCTCGCGGATCATCTGCGCCACCAGCGCGCTCGAGGCCGCGTCGAGATCGGGGCGCTCGACCGGCCAGGGGCCCGCGTCGACGGTCGCGCGCTCCTCCGGCGCGCGCGTGGAGCGGAGCAGCATGCAGGGCTGGAACACGCCGGCGAACGAGTTGCCGTAGTCGGGCAGATCGGGATCGCAGGCGCACCAGCGGTCGTGCGCGCGCCGCGTCGGCTCGTAGCCGGCCTGCTCCGACATCGAGCTCGGGACCACGAGGCCGAGGCGCCCGCCGGGGCGGAGCAGGCGCGCGCAGCGCTCGATGAAGAGGCCCTGGAGGTTCCTGTACCCGGCGAACGCTTCGTAGAGCACCGCGTGGTGGCGCCGCGTTCCGTCATCCAGCGGCTGGGCGGCGCGGCCGGCGTACGAGACCCAGGGCGGGTTGCCGACGAAGGCGTGGAAGCCGCCGGTCACGGACCGCCGCCCTCGGGCCGCCGAGGTGCCGTCGTGGAACACCTCGGCGAGCTCGAGCTCCCAGTGGAACGGCGCGATGTGGCGCGCGCCATTGCGCAACTCGGCGACGACGCCGCGGAGCTCGACGTCGTAGGCGCCTGTGGCGAGCCAGGCCTCCGCCTTGTAAGCGAGCTCGGCGAGCCTCTTCCGCCGCGCGGGCCTCGACGGCTCGGAGAACACCGACGCGACCACCAGATCGCCGAGCATCCGCGCGCGCTCGAGCGCCGCGTCGGCCTCGCGCCACGCCGCCTCCCGTCGATCGTCCCTCGGCGCGCCCTCGGCGGCGTGGGCTTGCAGCCGCGCGTCCACCGCGCGGGCGAGGGCCCGCTCGATCAGCGACCGGCCGATCGTCCTCTGCGCGTCGTCGGTGACGTCGAGCCTATGGCTCGCGATCTGCTCGCGCGAGAGCCCGACGAGCGAGTCGCCGCAGCGGAGCGCGTGGTCGACGAACGTGAACGGGTGCGGCCGCGCGGAGCTCACGAGCCACAGCGAGATCCGCGCGAGATCGACGGCGAGCGGGTTCTTGTCGACGCCGTACAGGCAGCGCTGCGCGACGAGGCGGCGGGCGTGCAGCACCGGGTCCTCGTCCTCGGGCAGGTCGGGCGAGGTGGCCGTGCGCCTCCACGCCTCGACGAGGCGATCGGCGATCTGGCGGCACGCCTCCACCAGGAACGCCCCCGAGCCCATCGCCGGATCGCAGATCTTGAGCTCGAGGATCTGCTCCGGCGTCGCCCGCGGACCGAGCCGCTCGAGGATCGGCCGGAGCGTGGTCTCGACGACGGGCTTCGTGAGCGCGCGCGGCGTGTAGTGCGAGCCGCTCTTGCGCCGCGCCTCGCCGGGCTGCAGGTAGAGGGCGCCCTTGGGGATGAGGCCGGGGCTCGCCGGCGAGGCGCGGCGCCGGAGCGCGGCGAAGAGCTCGGGGACGTCCTCCGCCTCCTCCACGTCGCGGGCCGTCCGGTGGTTGAGCTCGACGTGCGCCTCCTCCTCGAACCGCTTCACGCGCGCCGCCCCGGAGAGGCGGAGCACGGCCTCGAGATCGACGACGACGTGCTCGGGCAGGACGGCGAGCGAGTCGCCCTCGGCGATCTCGAGCTCGAAGCCGATGAGGCCCTCGTAGAGCCCGCCGATCTGCTCGACGTCGAGGCTCCCGTACCGCAGCCGCTCCCCGCCGAGCACGAGGAGCCGATCGAGCACGCGGTGCACGACCGCGTCGCTCACGCGCGGGAGGTCGACCGCCTCGCTCATGGGCCGAGCCGCGCTCCGCGGGCGCCCCTCGAGGAACGGGTGCGCGTCGGGATCGAAGAGCGCGCCGCCACGCCGCGGGAGGACCACGTCGCCGGCGCAGCCTCCGTCGTGGAGGAGCCGGAAGAGGCCGACGACCCGCGCCCAGGCGCCGTACCGATCGTCGCCGGCGTGCTCGCGGCGGGCACGGTCGGCTTCGAGCTGCGCGAAGAGGCGCGTCAGCGACCACGTCTCGGCGTAATCCTCCGAGTCGAGGGGCAGGAGGCCGCGCTCCTCGGCATGGAGCACGAAGACCATCCGCATGAGCACGGTGACCAGGCCCTCGTAGATCGCCTGGAGGTGGTCGCCGCGGTAGCCATCGAGGATTCGGCCGCCGGCGATCCGATCGGCCTCTTGGAAGCCGGCCGTGAACTCGCGGAGCGCCAGGAGCCCCTGCTCGCGCAGCCGCGCGCTCACGGCGTCCTGGTGCTCGCGGGTCGCCTCGGCCTCCTCGAGCACGGCGGCGGTGACGATCAGCCCCTCGGGTTGCGCCATCCCGATGCGCTGGCGGTGCAGGCGTTCGTCTTGGTCCATCGCTGAGGAGCTCGTCGGCGCGCGAAGCGGTCGGCCGTCGCCGCCTGAAAGATACTCCAGCTCGATCGGCGAGGGCCGCCGATGGCGCCCTGGCACCGTCGTCCGAGCCGCCGCCGAGGCCGCGGGGCCGAGACTTCGCCTCGAGGCGCTCGAACGTGGTAACTCGAGCGGCATGCATCGAGGCATTCTGCTCGTCGGCATGGCGTGGTCAGCGCTGGGTTGCGGCTACAGCCACGAGGAAGCCGAGGCAGAGTGTCGGGGTCGGATGGACGGCGTCTGCCTCGACGAGACCAACGTGGACGAATGCATCGCCTGCTACGAGGAGTGCGGGGACGCCTGCGCGACCCTCGAGAGCTGCCCGCTTCAGTTCAGCTGCAACTGAGGAGGTGTCGGACACTGGTTCGAGCAACGCCTCTCGAGGCCAGCGGTCCGACGCCTCTTCAGTCCGGGGGCGCGGCGGGCAGACCCCCCGCTCGCGACCGAGCTGCGCTCGCCGACCCGTCGGGCCTGCTGAGCTTCACTCCACCAGCAGCGTCAGCGTCACCGGATCGCTCGCGTTGCCCGCTTCGTCGAACGCCACGGCCTCGAGCTCGACCTCGCCGGCGGCGAGCTCGGCGGCGTCGAGCGTGACCGTCGCCGTCGGGCCGACCGCGGTCGCCATCGAGGTGCCGGCGATGCGCAGGTCGATCCACGCCGCGCCGCCGCCCTCGTCCCACGCCGATAGCTCCACGTCGAAGGCGCCGCTCACGGTCGCGCCGTCCGCGGGCGAGAGGACCGACAGCGAGGGAGCCTTGCCGTCGAGGACCAGATCGAACGTCTGCGAGGCGGTGTTCCCGGCCGCGTCGGCGACGCGCAGCTGCGCCGACGCGGCGCCCTCGGGCAGGTCCTTGGTCGGGAACTGGACGAGGGAGTAGTGCCACGCCTGCCCGAGCGTCGAGGGGTATCCCTCTTGGAAGTCGTAGGTCAGCGTGGTGCCCTGGAACGTGAGCTCGACCTCGCCGAGGACCCACGCGTCGGCGACCCACACCTCGAGCTCGGCGCCCTCGCCCTCACCGTTGGCGCGCAGGACGCGCTTGCCGATGTCCATCGTGGGTGGAGAGAGATCGACGAGCAGGTCGGTGACGTTGCGGCTCGCGTGGGCGCCCTCGATGTCGTCGACCCTCACCTGGAGGGTCCCGAGGCCCTCGCCGAGCTCGGGCCCGGTGACCTTGAACGTGGCGCCGGTGCCGCTGAGGTCCTTGTGGATTGGGTTGCGGAAGAGCACGTCGGCGGACGAGAGGCCCACGTCGTCGCTGACGTCGATGGAGATTTCGCCGTCGGGGCCGAGCGGCGGCCAGTCGGGGATGTCGATCGACTCCACGCTGGGCGCCTTGACGGGGTCGGGCGGCGGGGTCGGCTCGTTGCTCACGCTCGGCGGCCTGTCGTGGTCGTCATCGAAGAGCGACCACGGGATGCAGCCGCTGGTGAGCGCCAGCGGGACGAGCAGGAGAGCGGAGAAGACGCGCGCGATCACGGCGACACCTCCGGGGTGACGACGCCGAGCAACTCGGTCGCGGCGGCGGTGCGCAGGTAGACGCGGATGCCCCGATCGGCGTCGGCGACGTAGAGCCTGTCGCCGTCGGCGGCGACGCCGCTCGCCATCCCGGTGAACGACTCGATCCCGGCGAGCGCGGGCCACGCGCCCCCGAGCTCGACGGTGACGAGCTGGCTGCGGTAGGTGCCGCGGTCGGCGCTCACGAGGTAGACGCGGCTGCCCTCGGCCGCGGCGCCCACATAGGTCCCCGACGGCAGCGGGATGCCCTTGGGCTCGGCGCCGTGGACCATGAGCCCGGCGCGATCGGCGAGGCTCGCGATCTCGACCACGCCGGCCGGCGACACGGCGAGCAGGCGCCGAGGGAGGCCGGTCCGCCAGAGGTTGGCGTCCATGATGTCGTCGGCGTCGAAGACCGCGTGCGGCGTGAGCGCGGTGGGCGCGCCGGCGATCTGCACCGAGTCGATCCACTCGGGCGACGCGAGGAAGACGCCCTCCGCGTTCGCGACCACCGCCTGGGGCAGCGCCGCGGTGCGGCCGCTGGAGACGAGCTCCGCGGTCCCGCCGCCGTCGTGGAAGACCGCCGCGCCGGTCGAGGTCGGCACCAGCACGTCGGTCCCGAAGGTCGCGAGGCCGTTGGGCCACACCGGCCCGGGCAAGGGCAGCGGCGCCGCGACGCCCTCGATGTGGAGCTGCTGCGCGCCGGTCGCCGCCACCCAGCGGCCGTCGTCGAGCAGCGCGCACGCGACCGCGTCGGCGGCGATGGGCACGGGCTCGGGGGCGAGCGTGAGCAGGGAGGCGTCGTCGCGCAGGTAGAGGCCGCCGGCCGGACCGGCGACGAGCACGCGGCCGTTCGCGGCGGCGATGCCGGTGTAGAGCCTCGGCTCCTCGTAGCGCCCGACCTTGTCGAGGCTCGGATCCGAGAGGCGCACGTCGACCGCGCGCAGCCCGATGCGCGTGGCGTCGCCGAAGGCGTAGAGGAGCCCCGCCGCGGGCAGGACGTGGATCGGATCCTTGCCCGGCATCGGCGGCGGCGGCGCCCACTGGTCCTGCCAGGGGACCACCTGCCACGGCGGCTCGCTCGAGCACTCGCCGGCGCCGGCGGGCGGCGGCGGCAGCATCGGCAGGAGACCGTAGCTGCACGCCGCGGCCGGCTCGGAGGCGTCGACCCGGAGGATGCCCCACTCGCCGCCCGCGACGAAGAGCTGGCCGTCGGCGGCCGCGACGCCGCTCGCGTAGAAGCCGAGATCGTCGCTGACCGTGCAGTTGCCGAGGAGCGCGGGCGCCTCGGGGACCGAGACGTCGAACGCGACGGCGCCGAACCGACCGGCGGCGACGAAGGCGACGCCTCCGACGAGCTCCACGTCCTTCGCGGGCGCGACCAGGACGCCGCCGTCGTCGTAGGGCTTGCTCAGCCATGTGGTCGAGAGGACCGCGCCGATCGACGGATCGACGACGGCGAAGGTGTCGCACGCCGCCACGTAGGCGAGCCCGCCCTGCGCCTTCACCGCCGCGGCGAACCCCGGCACCGCGATCGTCTGCAAGAGCGCGGGAGGCGTGGCGGCGAGATCCACGATCGAGAGACCGGCGGCTCCGACGGCGACATAGGCGAGATCGCCCTCCACGTAGACGTCGAGCGCCGGGCCCGGGAGCTCGACCTGCGCTTTGCGCGCGGGCGAGGCGGGATCGGCGCCGTCCAGGATCAAGAGCCCCTCGCCGCCCGCCGCGACGAGCAGGTCGCCGCCGCGCGCGGCGAGCGCGAGCGGCTGCCCGACGCCGGCGACCAGCCCCTGGCGCGCGAGGTCGGTCGGATCGGTCGCGTCGAGCGCCCAGAGGTAGCTCGCGTCGACCGTGTAGAGCGTCGAGCCGACGACCGCCCCGTCGCGGAAGATCGGCGCGTGAAAGGCGTCGAGGTACCCGGGATCGGTGGTCCCGCCGCAGACCTCGTCGACGAGCACCCACGCGAGCGTCGTGCCCCCGCACTCGCCCTCGACCTCGACGCCTTGCCATTTGCTCCCGGTGGGCGGCGCCTCGCCCGGAGGGGACGGTATCCCCTGATCGTCCGGCGCGCCCTGCACGTCGCCGAACCCCATCGAGCTGCACGACGCCGCGCAGAGCGCGCACGCCGATCCCAAGAGGCGAAGCATTCGCGTGGACCTCTCTCCTTCGCGGGCGCACGGCCCGCGCACGAGGTAAGCGGTAAGGAAGAGAAGAAGCGAAGCCCGCGAGGCATGCGTCGTGCCACGGCGACGGCGGCGCCGATTCTCGCGCCGTTCTCGTGCTCGACGCCGGCGGGGTGCGACAGCGGTGTCAGGCCCGTGCCTGCTGCGCCCGGAAGGCAGTAGCATTCACTCATGCCTGGGACATGGCGCCGCCTCGATGGCGCCGCGACGGCGTTCGCGAAGAGGGCGGCGGCGCTCGCGGCGCTCTTCGCGCTGCTCCTGCTCGCGCGGAGCGGATCGGCGCAGCCGGCGATCACCCGCGCGGTGACGGACCGCGCCGGCGTGATCTCGCCGGCCGCCGAGCAGCAGATCGCGGAGCTGTTGGTCCGCCATCGCCAGGCGACCGGCGTGCAGATCGCCGTGCTCGTCGTTCGCACCACCTCGGGCGAGCCCATCGAGGACTACTCGATGCGCGTCGCCGAGGCGTGGGCCGGCGGGAGCCGAGGGCGCGACGACGGCGTGCTCTACACCCTCGCGATCGACGACCGGCGCATGCGCCTCGAGGTCGGCTACGGCCTCGAGGACCGCATCCCCGACGCCGCCGCCAGGGAGATCATCGACGCGACGAGGCCCGAGCTCCGCGCGGGCGACTACGATCAGGCGGTCACCAAGGTCATCGAGGCGGTGATCGCGCGGACCCGCGATGTCGCGCCCGAGGCGGCGCTCGCGAAGGGGAAGCGGCCGCTGCTCCAGGGTTTCCCCAACTACGCCGTCGCCTGGCTCGCGGGCGCGCTCTCCGCGCTGGCGATCCCGGCGCTGCTGCGGCGGGCGCGCCGGGCCGAGGCCGCGAGCGAGCCGGGCCCGGGGCGAACGCCGGCGCCCGAGGCGACCACGTCGAAGAAGCGCCGCAAGAAGAAGCGGCGGAGGAAGGCCGAGGTCGAGCTCGCCGAGCCGTCGCCGGCGCTCCGGCGCGTGCGCCTGGCGGCCTACGCCGCCGTCGCGGCGATCGCGGCGGGCGCGATCGGCGGCCTGACGCCGTTCTGGATCGGCTACTTCGTCGTCGTCGTCGCGGCCATCGCCGCGACCGAGCTCTGCGTCTCGCTGGTGCGCCGTGCCTCTCGAAGCGCCCACCGCTCCGCCGGCTTCTGGGTGTTCGTGGGCGCGTTCACCGCCGTCGGCGTCCTGCCCCTCGTCGCGTCCGCGCACGAAGGCCGCGGCGTGGCGGGCGTGGCGTGGGCCCTCGGCTTCCACTCCCTCTGCGCGTTCGTCGTCGCGCTGGTGCTCGGCGTGATGCTCGCGATCATGACCGCCGCGCGGGACCGCCCGAAGACGAGATCGTCGGGCTCGTCCTTCTGGTCGAGCTCGTCGTCCGGCGAGTCGTGGTCGTCGAGCTCGTCCTCCTCGACCTGGAGCTCCTCCGACTCGTCGTCGTGGTCGTCGAGCTCCGACAGCTCGAGCTGGAGCGGGGACGGCGGCTCCTTCGGAGGAGGCGGCGCGAGCTCCTCGTGGTAGCGCCGTCCCCCGCGAGCGCGTCCCGCCTCAGAGCCCGCAGCAGAGCCGCGGATGGCACCAGGTCCAGCCTGCGTTGTAGGCGCCGCCGGGCGAGCCGATGCCGGGCCGAAGCTCGCCGTCAGTTGCCGCCGGGAGCCGGTTGCGCCTGACCGCCGCTGAAGAAGCGCGGATCGTCGGACGCCGCCCTCTGGCACTCGAAGAGGCGCTCGGACTCGACCTCGCACCGATCCTCGCCGCTCGAGCAGTCGGAGCTCGACTGGCACGGCTGGTTGCTGCCGCTGCACACCCGGGTCTTGCAGGTCCCGTTGGTGCAGGTGTCGGCGCCGAACGTGTTGCAGTCGTTCGAGGTGGCGCAGGGGAACCCCGTGTCCATCTCGCCGCTGCAGCTCCCGGGGACGCGCGTCGTGTACCGGACATCCTCGGCGTCGCACGTGCCCTTCTCCTCGAAGCACGCCGCCCAGTCCTCCCACTCTTGCGCGCAGCCATAGGCGTCGGCCACGTCGGCCTGGGCCTGGGCTTCGGCGCAGACGAAGTCCTCCTTGATGTCGTTGCAGTGCTCGCACTCGCAGACGAGATCGCACACCGTCGACGCCGTGCCTCCGCACGAGGTGGCGGCCAGCGTGAACGTGAGCGACAGACCCAGCTTGGAGAGAAGCTCGCGCATAACCACCTCTAGTCCAGATCCGAGCAACGGTTGAGGGTCCTCTGCTCGACGTCGCAGGCGTCCGAATCGCTCGGGCCGTACGACTTGAGCACGCAGCTCCCGTTCTGGCAGCGGACGCCGTCGACGCCGCCGCAGTCGGAGGTGGACATGCAGTTGCCGCCGAGCTGCTGGTCGTGGCACGTGCTCGCGGCCTCGATGCAGTCGAAGTACTCGGAGTACTCGTCGCTGCAGCCGATGTCGTCGAGGAGGTCGACGTAGAGCTCGGACTCGGCCACGCAGGCGTCGATGTCGGCGTCGTTGCCGCCGACGCAGTTCTCGGCCTCCTCGCACATCGCCTGAAGATCGGGGCCGCCGCACCCGGCCAGCGCGAGCGCGGCGAGGCACCACCCCAGCGGAATCATTTTCATAGAGGACCTCGAGGGAAGCTCGTGGCGAGGCCCGCGCCCCGCCCTTGGTGGATGGAGGTTACGTCGTCCCGGGTGGAAATGACCAGCGGAGCAAGAAAGCGGCGATCCGAGCCCCGCTCAGGGCTCGTTGGCCTCCCTCACCGCCTGCGCCTCGCGCGCGGCGATCTCGCGGGTGCGGTTGGCGCCCGCGTCCCAGTTGCGCCGCGCGCTCCCGAGCCCGCCGGTGACGAGGCCGCGCACCGCGTTGCCCGCGGTCCGCGCCGCTTGCCAGCTCACGCGGCCCGCGAGCGCGAACGAGGAGAGCGAGACGCGGCCGCCCCGGCCGATCGCGTCGGTGGGGCGCTCGGGCTCGGCGGCCGCGCGCGGGCTCTCGGCGGGCGGCTGCCGCGCCGCGCACGCCGGCAGGAGACAAGCGACGACGAAGAGGCCCATCCAGCGCAGATGTCCCATGAGACAGCCCTCCGTGCGAGCCGCGAAGGAGCGGCGCGCGATACCGACAAAGCGTATCGAAGGGCGATGCGGACCGCCAAGAAAGGGGGTAGAGCGAGGCCCATGCCGAGACGCAACCTCAACCGCGCGACGCTCGAGACCAGCCTGCACCGGCTCCGCGCAGGGCTGAAGAACGCGCTCACCCTCTTGCCGGGCGAGCGGCCCGAGTGGGTCGTCGTCGAGCTCGAGGGCTCGTACCCGGCGCGGAGGAAGCGCCGCTCGCTCTTCGAGATCCCGCCCGATCTCTCGCCGCGCGAGCCCTCGCTCGAGGACCTGTTCGAGCTCGCCGACTCGCTGGCCGCGGCGAAGTGGCTCAAGGGCGTCGTCTTCCACCTCGACTCGCTCCACGTCTCCGCGGCGACGGCGTTCGCGATTCGCCGCGCCATCGCGACCGTGCGCGCCGCCGGCAAGGACACGGCCGCCTACCTCTCTAGCCTGAGCTGGGCCAGCTACTACGCCGCCTCCGCCGCGCGCGAGGTCGTCGCCCCCGAGAGCGCCGAGCTCCACGTCCACGGCCTCGGCCTGACGGTGACGTTCATGCGCGACGCCCTGGCGCGCTTCGGCGTGCGCTTCGAGCGCCTCGCGATCGACGAGTACAAGAACGCGTTCGACGGCCTGGTGCGCCAGGACATGAGCCCCGCGCAGCGCGAGCAGTACGAGGCGCTCCTCGAGAGCTTCGAGAAGCACTACCTCGAGACGATCGCCAAGGATCGCGGCGTCCGGACCGAGGACGTGAAGGCCTGGATCGAGGAGGGCGTCTCCAGCGCGACGCGCGCGAAGGAGCTCGGGATGCTCAGCCGCGTGGCCTACGAGGACGAGATCCTCCACGCGAAGGTCCGCCCGCTCGCCGAGGCGGAGCGCTTCCTCCGGGTGCGCGCGGCGCCGGTCGACGCCCGCCGCGTCGCCGTCGTCCAGGTCCTCGGCGCCATCGTGCCGGGCAAGTCGCGGCGCTCGCCCCTGCCGGTGCCGGTGGTGGGCGGCGCGGCCGCGGGCGCCGAGACGCTGGTGCGCGCGCTCCGCCTCGCCGAGGCCGACCGACACACCTCGGCGATCGTGCTCCACGTCGACTCGCCCGGCGGATCCGCGCTGGCGAGCGATCTGATCTGGCGCGAGGTCCGGCGCATCCGGGACAAGAAGCCGATCGTCGCGGTGATGGGGTCCGTGGCGGCGAGCGGCGGCTACTACGTCGCGGCGCCGTGCAACCACATCCTCGCCGCGCCGTCGACGGTGACGGGATCGATCGGCGTGCTCACCGGCAAGCTCGTCCTCGCCGGGTTCAACGAGAAGTACGGCCTCAACGCCGAGCGCCTCCAGCGCGGTCGCTTCGCGCTCCTGCACCACCCGTCGGCGGGGTTCAGCGAGGACGAGCTCGCGCTCGTCGAGCGCGGCGCGCGCGAGACCTACGATCGCTTCGTGCGGCGGGTCGCCGAGGGCAGGAAGATGACCGCCGAGAAGGTGAACGAGCTCGGGCGCGGCCACGTCTACTCCGGCACCGACGCCAAGGCGCTCGGCCTCGTCGACGAGATCGGCGACATCGAGCTCGGGATCGAGCGCGCCCGCGAGATCGCCGGCATCCACCGCACCGCCGCCGTCTGGACGGTGAAGGCCCCGGGGCACTTGATCCTGCCGAGCGCCGAAGACCCGACGACGATCGAGCGCTCGCTCGCGCCCTGGCTGCGCGAGACGGCGTGGCTGCTCTGGCCCGCCGGCCTCGCCTGGACGGCGTAGCGGGAGGGAGGCGGCGCGAGCGACGTCGGTCGGACGATGGTCCGACGCCTCTTCAGCGCTGCCGCGGGGCGACGGAGGGCGCAGCTCCGGCTCCCGTGCGGCCGCGCAGGGCGCGCTCGCGGCTCGCCTCGAAGGCCGCGACGTTGCTGTAGCTCTGCACCTCGAGGCCCGAGAGCAGCGCCATCGTCGCGATGCCCATCGACACCAGCTTCGACGACACCGCGACGTGGAAGCACTCGATGTCGACGAGCCGCGGCTTGAACCACTCCGTCGCCTCGACCCGCACCGCCGACTCGTACGACTTGAGCCCGTGGAGGTTGGCGAAGACGAGGTACGGCGGCCGGCGGTCGCTCGCGAACACTTCGTAGCGGTCGAAGATCCACCGGACCATCGGGAGCGTGAAATGCCCCCGCGCCTCGTACGAGAAGACGTTCCCGCGAAAAGGGTTCATCTTCACCTCGCCGCGGCCGTCGGCGTATCGATCCACGGCAAAGCTTCGCTTCCGCCTGCGGCGCGCGTCAACCCGCGGCGACGCAAGGGCGCGGCTTTGGTATGGATGGCCGCGGCGTGAGCGAGCCGCAGGAATCGGTCGTCGGCGTGCCTCTCTTGACCGAAACGGTGCGCTCGTTCGCGCGGCACGGCGGGACGCTGCTCGCCGGTGCGTGCGCATTCTTTGCGCTGATGTCGGCGGCCCCCATGCTTTTCATCGCGATTGCCGTGGCCGGCGCCGTCACGGGCGAGGGGCCCGCGCGGGCCGAGCTCCTCCGTGGCCTCGGGGCGTGGTTCGGGCCCTCCGGCGCGGCGGCGGTGGGCCGCTGGCTCGACGACGTGGGCGGCCACACCGCCGGCCCCCTCGCGGGCGCCGCCGGCATCTTGATCCTCGTCTATGCGTCGACGCGCCTGTTCACCCAGGTGCAGCGGGCATTGAACCACCTCTGGGACGTCCAGGCGCGGCCCGCGCGGGATCTCAAGGGACGGCTCGCCGGGCAGATCAAGAAGCGGCTGCTCTCGTTCGTGGTGGTGATGTTCTGCGCCGTCCTGCTCGCGGCCTCGGTGGTCGTGCGCGCGGCGCTGGTCCGCGCGGCCGACGCGGTGGGCGCCGGAGATCGGCCGGAGCTCGCGCTCCTCGATCACGCCGGCACGTTCGTCGTCGCGACGCTCCTCTTCGCGGTCGTGTTCAAGCTGTTGCCCGACGTGCGCATCCACGGGCGCGACGCGCTCGCCGGCGCTTCGGTGACGGCCGCCCTCTTCGTGCCGGGCCGCGCGCTGCTCGGGCTCTACCTCGGGCACAAGGACGTGGCGGCGGCGTTCGGCGCGGCGGGCGCGCTGGTGATGGTCCTGCTCTGGGTCCACTACTCCGCGCAGATCTTCTTCTTCGGGGCGGCGTTCACCGCGGCCTGGGCGCGGCGGCGCGGCCGCGCCATCGCGCCCTCCGAGAACGCGCTCCGGGTGCGCGTCGACGGCGAGCGCGCCGATGGGGCCGCGGGCCATTGACCCCGAGGATTTCCCAGAATTTCACAGGGAGACGGGGAGACGGGGAGACGGGGAGTATTTCATGCGGTCGATCCTGGCCCACGCCTCACTCGGCGTGGACGCGGATCGACCGAAAGAAATCCTCCCCGACTCCCCGTCTCCCTGTGAAATTGCCCGGAGATCGCGCTACGGCGCCGGGAGCTTCACCAGGAAGATGTCCTCGTCGCCCTGCGTCTCGAGCTCGCCGTTGCCGAAATCGACCGAGCCGTCGAACCACCCCGTCACCACGGCGGCGCCGGTCGCGTCGGCGGCGAGGCTGGCGCCGATCTGATCGAAGACGCCCCCGAAGGTGTCGGCCGCGACCGCGTCGCCGTTTGCCGCGAAGCGCGCGATGAAGACGTCGTACGCGCCGCCGGTCTCGTGCGCGCCGGTGCCGAAGTCGATGCCCTGCTCGAAGTAGCCCGTCGTGAGCACCTCGCCGGCGGGGCCGGCGGTGATGGCCATGCCGGCGTCGTCGTGATCGCTGCCGAAGCGGCGCGCCGAGAGAGGCTCGCCGCCCGCGTCGAGCCGCGCCAGGAACACGTCCTCGTAGCCGGCGGTGGTGAGCGGGGTCGAGCCGATCGCCATCGATCCCTCGAGGCTGCCGGTCACCCACGCCTCGCCGTCGGCGCCCGCCGCGACGCCGAGCGCGCGCGTCCACGAGTCGCCGCCGAAGCGCCGGCTGTAGACGTGCTGCCCCGACGGGTCGAGCTTGGCCACGAACGCGTCGGAGAGCCCGGTGCCGTCGAGCACCGGCCCGCCGAAGCTCACCTTGGTCCGGAAGGTGCCGGCGAGGAGCACGTTGCCCGCCGCGTCGGTCGCGACCGTGTACTCCTCGGTCGGGTCGCCGTAGCCGAACCCGTGGCTCCAGCGGTGACCGCCGCCGGGGTCGAGCTCGACGACCGCGATGCGCGGCTTGTTGGCGCTCGCGATCGGGCCGCCGCCGAAGTCGGCGATGCCGTCGAAGAAGCCGGAGAAGACGATGTTGTCCGCCGGATCGATCGCGACCGCGTGCCCGCCGTAGCGCTCGGTGTCGTTCGGGTCGGAGGTGAGGTCGCCGAAGCGCTTGCTCCAGAGGTGGCCCCCGGCGCCGTCCAGCTTGGCGATGAAGATGCCGCCGCTCGTCGAGGCGGCGAGCGGGCCGCCGCCGAAGTCGAGCTGGCCGGAGAAGTCGCCGACGACGACGACGTTGCCCTGGTGATCGGCCGCGATCCCGCGTCCCGAGCCCTCGCCCCCGAACGCCTTGCTCCAGAGGATGTGGCCGTCGGGATCGAGCTTGGCCACGAACACGCTCGTGCCGGCCACGCCCGGCGACGCGATCGGACCGCCGCCGAAGTCGACGGGGCCGGTGATCTCGCCGGTGACGAAGATGTTGCCGGCGGCGTCGACCGCGACCGCGAGCCCGCGATCGGCGCCGCTCGAGCCGAAGCGCTGGCTCCAGACGAAGCTCGGCGCGCCGGGTCGGCGGGGCGGCTCGGGCTCGGGGGGCGTCCCGTCGGGCAGGCTCGTCCGGGCGCCGCACCCGAGGGCGGCCGACGCGGCGCACGCCGCGAGCGCGCGCCGGAGCTGGAAAGGAAGCATCGGCGGGATCGTGGCCTCGCGCGCCCGGCCCTGCAAGCGCCGCGTTTTCCGGCGGCTCCGCGCCTCGGTGTGGATCCGGGCGGGGCGGCGTGCCTAGACTCCGGCCGTGGCCAACCCGACCTCCCCGAGCCCGTTCGACGCGAAGCGCGCCCTGGCGCTCACCGAGCGCGCCTTCGCCGACTCGATCGTCCGCACCCTGACCGAGTACATCACGATCCCCAACAAGTCGCCGGCGTTCGACCCGGAGTGGAAGGCGCACGGGCACATGGACCGCGCCGTCGCCCTGGTCGAGGCGTGGTGCCGCGAGCACGCGCCCAAGGGCACGACGGTCGAGGTCGTCCGACTCGAGAACCGGACGCCGGTGATCTTCATGGAGTCGCCGGGCGACACCTCGGACACCGTCCTCCTCTACGGGCACCTCGACAAGCAGCCCGAGATGACCGGCTGGTCGGAGGGCCTCGGCCCCTGGACGCCGGTGCTCCGCGGCGATCGCCTCTACGGGCGCGGCGGCGCGGACGACGGCTACGCCGCGTTCGCCTCGGTCACGGCGCTCAACGTGCTCGCGGATCAAGGCGTCAAGCGCGCGCGCTGCGTCGTCCTCATCGAGGCTTGCGAGGAGAGCGGCAGCTTCGATCTGCCCTTCTACATCGAGGCGCTCGCGAAGCGGATCGGCCAGCCCAGCCTCGTCGTGTGCCTCGACTCCGGCTGCGGCAACTACGATCAGCTCTGGTGCACGACCTCGCTTCGCGGGCTCGCGACCGGCACGCTCCGGGTCGACGCGCTCCGCGAGGGCGTCCACTCGGGCGACGCCACCGGCATCATCCCCTCGAGCTTCCGGATCATCCGCCACGTCCTCAGCCGCCTCGAGGACCCGGCGACCGGCGAGATCGTGCCCAGGGAGCTCCACGTCGACATCCCCGTGGAGCGGCGCGAGCAGGCGCGGCGCGTCGCCGAGGTGCTCGGCGCCGACGTCTACGCGAAGTTCCCCCTCTTCGAGGGGGAGACGCCGATCACCTCCGACGTGACCGAGCTGGTGCTGAACCGCACCTGGCGCCCGACGCTCGCCGTCACCGGCGCCGCGGGCATGCCGGCGCTCGCCGACGCGGGCAACGTGCTCCGGCCGTTCACCACGCTGCGGCTCAGCATCCGCCTCCCGCCGACGGCGATCCCCGAGGTCGCCCTCCCGAAGATCAAGGCCATCCTCGAGGCCGATCCCCCGTACGGAGCGAAGGTGAGCTTCAGCGGCGCCGACGCGGCCGCCGGCTGGAACGCGCCGGCGCTCTCGTCCTGGCTCGAGAGCTCGCTGGCGTCGGCGTCGCGCACCTTCTTCGGCAAGGACGCGATGTACATGGGCGAGGGCGGGTCGATCCCGTTCATGGCGATGCTGGGCAAGCGCTTCCCCGAGGCGCAGTTCATGATCACCGGCGTCCTCGGCCCGCACTCGAACGCCCACGGGCCCAACGAGTTCCTCGACCTGCCCACGGCGAAGAAGCTGACCTGCTGCGTCGCCCAGGTGCTCCGCGACCACGCAGTGCGCTAGCGGGGCGGGGGGATGAAGCGGAGGATCGGGCTCGGGATCGCGATCGCGCTCGCCGCCCTCGCCGCGGGGTGCGGCGACGCTCCCGTCCCCGGCGCCACACCCGCCGGGCGTCGCGCCTCCATCTCGGCCGGGCCGCTCACGCTCGAGGTCGACACCGGCGCGCGCGAGCTCGTGCTCGGGCGCGGCGGCGCCGCGCTGCTCCGCTTCCCGGCCGACGCCTTCCAGCTCGGCACCGTCGCCGCCGTCGACGACACCACCAACTACGATCCGTACCGGATCTACGTCCCGCACCCGATCTACCAGGCGCTCGAGATCGGCTGGCTCGACGTCGAGACGATCGACATCGCGTCGTCGAGCGCCGCGACGCTCGAGCTCACGCTCGGCTACGCGGGAGGCAAGCGGGCGACGCTCGCGATCGAGCCCGAGCGCGACGACAGCCTCCGCGCGCGCCTCACGCCGGATCCGTCGGGCCCGGCGGTCGCGTTCTTCCGCCTCCGCCCGCGGGTCGATCCCACCGAGGCTTTCTACGGGCTCGGCGAGTACTTCGACGACGTGAACCACCGGGGCAAGGTCCGCGGCATGCAGCTCGAGCTCGATCCCAAGCTCGAGAGCCAATACAACGAGGCGCACGTCCCAGTGCCGTTCCTCATCGGCACGCGCGGCTGGGGGCTGTTCGTCGAGTCGCCGTACCCGGGCGTGTTCTCCGTCGCGACGGACGCCGACGATCTCGTCGAGGCGGCGTTCGGCACGGGCATGGCGTCGGGCGAGGGGCTGACCTTCCACCTGTTCGGCGCCGATCGCCCGCTCGACGTCACCAAGCGCTACTACGACGCGACCGCAACCCCGCGGCTGCCGGCGCGCTGGGCGCTCGGCCCCTGGGTGTGGCGCGACGAGAACGACGATCAGGCGCAGGTCGAGAGCGATCTCGACAAGATCCGCGATCTCGATCTCGCGACGACCGCGTACTGGATCGATCGCCCCTACGCGACCGCGGTGCACACCTTCGACTTCGATCCGCAGAAGTTCACCGACGCCGCCGCGATGATCGCCAAGATGCGCGCGCTCGGCTTCCGAACGGCGCTCTGGCACACGCCGTACCTCGACGAGAAGGACCAGGCCGACGCGACCGCCGAGCTCCGCGCCTACGCCGAGGCGCACGGCTTCTACCCGGCCGACACCGGCCTCCTCCTCAACAAGTGGGGCCGCCCGCTCGACCTCACCAACCCCGAGGCGTACGCGTGGTGGCAGGATCTCGTCCGCACGTACACCGACATGGGCGTCGAGGGCTTCAAGCTCGACTACGCCGAGGACGTGGTGCTCGGCATCGCCAACCAGCGCGAGCCGTGGATGTTCGCCGACGGGAGCGACGAGCGCACGATGCACGCGCGCTACCAGCTCTTCTATCACCGGCTCTACGACGAGACGCTCCCCGCCGACGGAGGCTTCCTCCTCTGCCGCGGCGGAACCTACGGCGATCAGGCGCACGTCAGCGTCATCTGGCCGGGCGATCTCGACGCGAGCTTCGCCCGCCACGGCGAGACCACGACGACGAGCGGCGGCGACGACTACGTCGCCGTCGGCGGGCTGCCCGCGTCGGTCATCGCCGGGCTGTCGCTCGGCCCGTCGGGGTTCCCGTTCTACGGCGCCGACACCGGCGGCTACCGCCACTCGCCGCCGGACAAGGAGCTGTTCACCCGCTGGTTCGAGCAGACCGCGCTCTCGTCGGTGATGCAGATCGGGACCTCGTCGAACGACGTCGCCTGGGAGCTCGGCGGGGCGAACGGCTTCGACGACGAGATGCTCGCCTGGTACCGCGAGTACACGCGGCTGCACCTGCGCCTCTTCCCCTACGAGTGGACCTACGCCCAGCGCATCGCCGAGGACGGCCGTCCCATCCAGCGGCCGCTCGGGCTCGCGTTCCCCGAGCTCGGCGAGCACCCGAGCGACACGTACCTGTTCGGCGACTCGATCCTGGTCGCGCCGGTCCTCGAGCGCGGCGTGCGCGAGCGCCAGGTGACGCTGCCGCCGGGGCGCTGGCTCGACTGGTGGACGGGCGAGGCGCACGACGGGGGCGGCGCGATCACCGTCGACGCGCCGCTCGGCACGCTGCCGCTGCTCCTGGCCGAGGGCGGCATCGTGCCGATGCTCCGGCCGACCATCGACACCATCGGCCCCACGACCGAGCCGGACCGAGCCGACTCGTACGCGACCGCGCCGGGCTTGCTCTGGGCGCGCATCGCCGCCGGGCCGGCGTCGTCGTTCACCGTGTTCGACGGCGCCGAGATCGCGCAGGAGCTCGCCGGCGCGACGCTCACGCTCCGCGCCAAGCCCGGCACCGAGCTCGCCGAGGGCGTCGTCTTCGAGGTCATCGGGCGCGGCGCGGCCCCGTCGAGCGTGACGCTCGACGGCGCGCCGCTCGCCGAGCTGGCGAGCGTGGCCGAGCTCGACGCGGCGTCCCAGGGCTGGACGTTCGACGCGGCCGCCGGCGGGACGCTCTACGTCAAGGTCGGTCCCGGCGTGCACGAGGCCATCGCCTCGGGGCCCTGAGCGCGGCCCCGGCTCCGGATGGGCCGCTCGTGCGCGGCGCTCTCCGCCGCGGGTCGATCCCTCGGCCGGACTCCTCTATGAATCCTCGGTGGCTCGCCGCGGACCCGCCGCCAGCTCGACGCTCCCCGCGCACGCGACGCGGAAGCTCTTCACGCGCTACCTCGCCGCCGGCGCCGCCGCGCTCGTCAGCGGCGCCGGCCTGGCGGCGATCGGCTCGCCCGGCTTGGGCCTGTCGCTGGTCGCGCTCGGAGGGCTCTTCGCGGGGCTCGGCGCGTGGGGGCGATCGGCCGGGCACGCGACGCAGCGGCTGAACGCTTCGTACATCGCCATCGGCCGGCGGCGCTACGCGGAGGCCGAGGGGCTGATCGCGGAGGCCGAGGCCGCGTCGCGCGCGAGCGCCGTCCGCCGCGTCGCCGCGCTGCAACGGGGCATCATCGCCATGCGCCGCGCCGACGTCGACGCGGCGATCGCCTCGCTCGACGCCTCCCTGGCCGTGCGACCCGGGCTGCTCACCAAGGCGAACGAGGACGTCCAGGTCGTCTACGCGCTGGGCATGCGCGCGTTCCTGCGCGCGTCGCGCGGCGACGAGGAGGGCGCGGCGGCCGATGCCCGCGCCGTGGTCGCGAGCCCGTCGGCGTCCGGCGAGGCGCTCGGGTTCGCCGCGGTGGCCGACCTCGTGCGCCTCGAGCGCGCGGGCGGCTCGCACGACCGCGAGGCGGCCCGCGCGCACCTGCGCGACGCAGCGCCGCTGCTCTTCGAGGCGACCGGGGCGCGCGAGCGCGCCATCGTGCGCGCTTACCAGCGCATGCTCCGGGAGGGTCACGCGAGCGTCTACCGCGTCGCCGCGGTGCGCGAGCCCGAGCCTCCCGAGGGCGAGGAGCCGGCGCTCGCCGACTGGATGAGCAAGGTGCTGCCCGAGGCCGCGGCCTTCGTTGCGGCTCCGCCATCGCCGCGGAGCCACCGTGCCGACGCTCCGGCCGAGGCGTCGCGGCCGCCGAGCCCGTCGGCGCTGCGCGCGGTGGCGGCGGCGCGCGAAGCGGCGAAGGCGCGTGCGCCGGGCACGGCGGCGAAGGCCGGGCGCGTCGTCGCGCTCTGGGTGTTGCTCATCCTGCTGCTCATGGCCGTCTGGCAGCTCCTCACGCCGGACCGGCAGCGCGTGCACGAGGCTCCTTCGCCCGTCGACGTGCAGCCGCTGCTGAGCGTCGGAGCGCTCTTCCCGCTGCTGTTCGCCGGGCTCTTCGTCGCGGTCTTCGCGTGGCAGATCCTCGCGGGGCGCCGCGACGCGCGCCAGCTGGTGCGCGCCCAGGCGCTCGTCGCGCGCGGTTGGCTGGACGACGCGACCGCGGTGCTGGACCCGCTCACGAAGGGCAAACGCGCCATGGGCGCCGCGACGGCGCACCTGATGCTCGCCCAGATCGCGCAGCGCCGGTCGGACCTCGCGGCGGCCCTGCAGCAGACAGACCTCGGCATCGCCCGCCTCCACGCGCCGGCGATGCGCGCGGCCTCCGCCGACCAGCTCCTGCCCGGGCTCATCGAGGAGCGCGCCGTCGTGCTCGCCGCGCAGGGCCGCCCCGACGAAGCGGACGCCGAGCTCGCCGGGCTCGTCGAGCCTTACCCGTTCATCGAGCGCGCCAGGCTGCGGGTGCGCCTCGTCCAGCTCGCGCGCGGGGGGCGGCTGAGCGACGCGGCCCTCCTCGCGGCGCGCCACGAGCGCGACTGGGCCCTCTCGCGGCGCGACGAGCTCCTCGTCGACGTGCTGCTCGCCGGCGCCATGCCGGAGACGATCGGCGCCGCCGAGGTGCTGCGCGTCAAGGAGGAGCTCCGCGGCTACCCCGAGGGACGGCGCTGGCTCGAGACCGTCGCGCCGGCGGCGCTCGCGGCGCTCGAGGGCGCGCCCGAGGTCGCGACCGATCCCGAGCCGGCGTCCGATCGCGAAAGCGAACGCGACGCGGCGGCCGCGGCGGAGGCGGAGGCCGAGGGTGAAGCCGAGGCGGCGCTCGGCGCCCGAGGCGCGGCGCGGCGCCTCGGTTGACGGCTTCGGACGATTCCCGCTAGGCGTCGGAGTGATGCCTGCATCCGGAGCGCGACCGATCGCCCAGCGCGACCTCGTCGCGCTCGTCTTGCTCGTCCTCGCGGTGGCGATCGAGCGCGCCGCCACGATCGCGGCGCGGGTGATGCTGCCCCTCCACCTCAGCCAGAGCGGCGTCCCGATGGCGCGCATCGGCGTGGCGTTCGGCCTGATCGGCTTGCTGGGTGCCGGCGCACCGATCGCCGGAGGCCTGGTCGCGCTCGCCCTCGGCCCGCGCGCGACCGGCGCGATCGCGGCTGCGATCACGGCCGCCGGATGGCTCCTCGTCGCCGTGGGTGCAGAGCCCAACGTCGGCGCAGCGATCGCGGCCATCGGCGCCGGCATGTTCTTGCCGTGCCCGCTCGCCGCCGGCGCCGCCGTGCTCACCGCGCGCGAGGATGCAGCGCGCGGCGCGCCGGGCGCTGGCGTGCTGGCGAGCGTCGCCGCGCTCGCCGCGCTCTTCTACGCGGTCGGGCAGGTGGCCGCCGCGCTGGCGCCGGTCGCCGCCGGCGCGTTCGGCGACCGGCTCGGCCTCGGCGCGGTGTTCGCGGGCTCCGGGGCGCTGGCGCTCGCCGCCGCGGCGCTCGCCGGCGGGGCGGCGCTGCTCGAACGCATGGGCACGCGGCAGAGAGAAGCGCGCGCGGGGCACCCGTATCGACACGCCGAGGCCGCTCCCGCCGCCGGCGATCTCTCGAGCGTACGGGGCATGGCCGGCCTCGCGATCTTCGCAGGTGCCGCGCTCGTCCTCTACGCGGGGCAGGGGCTCGCTACGCCTTCGGCTCCGAGCTACGGCTCTTCCAGGTGGGTGCTCGCGATCGGTCCCCTCGCGGGCGTCGTCGCGTCGGTCGGGCTGTTCGGCGCCGCCATCGCGGCCGCGATCCACGGCGGCTCCGCCCCGAGCGCCGAGCTGCACGCTCGCGCGCACGCACCGGCCGTGGTCTTCGGCGCCGGCCTCGCGCTCGCCGGGGCGGCGTCGCTGCTCTTCGTGGTCGGCGGCGCCGAGCCGCCGTCCGTCGCCGCGTTCGGCGCGGGCTCGGCGCTCGTCGCGATGGGCTCCGCCGCGGTGGGGCCGGTCGGGTCGACGTACGCGGCGGTGGCCTCGAGCGGGCGCTTCCGCACCCTGATCCTCGGGGCGTGGTTCGCCATCACCGCGGGGAGCCGCGTGCTCACCGGTCTCTTCGGCGCGTTCGCCGCCCGCCGCGGCGTGGTCGGCGCCGTCCTCTTCGCGGCGCTCTGCCTCGCCGCCGGCGTCGCCATCGCCGCCCGGGCGCGCCGCGTCCATCGCCTCGCGACCGAGTGAGCCGCCCACCCCGATCGCCGCGGCGGCGCCGGCGACCCGACCGCGCGGCGCCGCACTCGACTGTGGTAGTTGGGAGGGTGATGCTCCACGCCCGCAAGCTCGCGCTCGGGGTCGTCTTCTCGGGCCTGGTCGTTCACGCCCTTGGCGGCGTCGTCGCCAAGGTGCTCGCTCGCGTCGATCTCGGTCAGCTCTTCGAGCCGGGCTCGTACCTGTTCTTCACGGCGGTGGCCGCGCCGCCGTTCCTCGCCACGGCCGCGCTCTGCTGGCTCCTCGCGCGAAAGGCCGAGGAGCGCCCCGCGCTGCGCAAGGCGCTCTCGATCACCGCGGGCACCGTCGCGCTGCTCGGTCTCGGCGCGCAGGTCGAGTCCTGGCGCGGCCTCGCCTCCGACGCCCAGGCCGCGATCGCGTTCGTCGTGCTCCCGATCGGCGCGGGCCTGGTCTCGTTCCTCGTCGCCGTCGTCAGCCTGGTCGTGGCGATGGTCGTCGATCGGCGGCGCGCGGCCGCGGCCTGAAGCTTCGCCGCGGCTCAGATCTCCTTGAGGAGCTCGGCCTTCCGGCGCTCGAAGTCCTCCGGGGTGATCAGCCCCTTGTCCCGCAGCTCGAGCAGGTGCTGCAGCCGCTGGTCGACGCTCGGGGCCGAGGGCTGGGCCGGCGTGGCGCTCGGCGGAGGAGCCTGGGGCGCGGGCGCCGCGCTCGAGGGCACGGCGCCGGGCTCGAGATAGCGGAAGGCGGTCGCCACCAGGAGGACGATCCTGCCGTTCTGCGCCGCGGTCACGCGGACCGCGTACAGGCCGTCGGCGCCGCCGGCCGCCGCGCGCGACGCGGCCCTCCAGAGCGCCTGCCGGTAGCTGCATCCTCCGGAGCTGCTCATCGAGACGACGCCCCAGGCGACGAACCCGCTGTCGGACACGGGGCAACGGATCTCGACGGTGCCGAGCACCGCGATGCGCCGGGCAGGCGCTCCCTCGTAGACGTGGATCTGATCCGGCGACTTGACGGGAGCGGCGCTCGTCTTCGGCTCGACGGGCTCGGTGCAGCCGAGGATCGCCGACGCGACCGCCCATGAGGCGAAGGTCGCGAGGAAGCGGCGCGCTGCCGTGGCGGTCATTCATCCGGCGTAGCGCATCCTGGGCTGGAGCGCAGCGTCTTGCGAGCGACACCCGTCGCTCCCGGCGATCGGCAAGATCGCAGCCGTCCCGGGGCGCGCCTCAGAGTCCGGTGAGCTCCGGCCAGTGCAGCGCGTGGCCGAGCGCTCGCTTCACCTCGAGCTGCCTGGCCACGGACAGCCGCCCGATGGGCGCGTCGAGGCATTCACGCGGGATGGTGCGGAGCGCGTCCAGGTTCGCCACGCACTTCCGCGGCAGGCCTTCGCGCCGACCGAGGGCGACCTCTTGAGGGATCCCTCGGATCGTCGTCGTCACCTCGACGACGAGCACGCGCGTCAAGTATCGGAACGCGCTCGTGCGGCTGAGGAGCATGACGGGGCGGCGGCCGACCGGATCGGGGAGGGCTACCCACCAGACTTCGAACTGTCTCGCCGCGCGCGCTTGGGAGGACTGCCTCACGCGGCGCGCTTCGGGCGGTGCGCCCGAGCCCGCCTCCTCCGCCCGGCCGGCCGCGCCAGCGCGTTGTGCTCGTCCCACCCGGTCACGTCCGCCGGCAAGAGCCCGCTTCCGAGTGGGTGCTGGCGGTAAGCCTCCTCGGTGCGTCGATCCCAGGCGAGATCGATCGCGCGCCGGATGGCGAGCCGAACGAACTCCGCGCGCATGCGCTTCTTCGAAGGGGCGACGCGCTCGAGGTCGCGCGCGCAGCGATCGTCGAGCTCAACGAGGATCTGCTTCATATGGAGTTCCATATGCTACCGTCCGAGTCGCGCCGGTCAACCCGAGCGCTCGACGCGACCCGGCCGGGCGCCGAGCAGGCGGGCGGCCGTGCGTTGCCTCGACCTCTCACGAGGGCCACGCCCCTGGCGCCCGCAGCCGATCCGCGGCGAACGTCAAGAGGCGCGCGATGCCAACCCACACCGCCAACCAACGCTTGGCGCGTGCGCGCGCCGCCGCTCGCAGCGCGCGGATCCCACGCCGAAAGCCGCTCGCCTCGCTTCTCGGGCACGCCGGCACGCGGCGTGCTGAGGCGAGCCGCCATGAGAAGCTCCGCGCTCGTCCTCGCCGCCGCCTCCCTCCTTGCCCTGCCGGCCACCGGCTGCCTCGTCGCGGCGTCCGAATCCGAGAGCTCCTCCGAGGAGGTCGACGCCTCCGAGGACGCGCTCACGCCGGGCGTGAACGGGAGCGCGTGCCTGCACAGCCCGTACAACTGCAAGCTCCGCGCGTCCGGCGGGCAGCGCGTGCCCAACGCGAACGACGACAGCTGGGGCGTCGACCAGGGCGCGCCGATCGTCGACGGCAACGGTGACCTCATGATCGTCAGCTCGAAGGACCACATGACCTTCAACTACGGGCAGACCCGCCACATCTTCGGCGTCACCTACGCCTTCGCCCTCAGCACCTCGAACGGCAGCGCCGGCTGGTTCCCGATGAGCGCCATCAAGAGCGAGGACGTCTTCCGCGACCGCGTCGGCGAGGTGAACGCGAAGGACACCGGCGGCAAGCGCATGGGCTGCTACGCCATCCGGAGCTCGGTCGACGAGTCCCTGATCGAGAAGAAGGTCGTCTACGACACGACGGCCTCGCACCAGCGCGCGGGCGATTACCTCCCGCTCGTCCGCACCAACGGCCAGCGCTACGCGAACCTCGCCTTCAACGTCCCCGGCTTCGCGCTCGGCGGGCCGGCGATCGACATCTACCCCTCGGGCACGAAGTTCCAGCGCGTCGACGTTCCCACCGACACCGGGCGGCCGTCGATCGACATCCCGCTGTGGGTGAAGGACGGCAGCGGCCGCTACCGCAAGCAGGACGGCACGATGAAGTTCATCTACGGCTACATCGTCTCGAAGCCCGGCCACCAACGCTTCGGCTGGATGGCCTACCCCGCCCTCAAGGTCTCGAGCGCCTGCCCCTGACGAATCGAGCGCTGTTCTTCCCTGTCCCTGTCGTTGTCCTTGCCCTTGTCCTTGTCCTTGCCCTTGTCCTTGTCCTTGTCCTTGTCTCCTGTCTCTGTCCTCGTCCCACCCTCGATCACGACTGGCACGCGCGAGTTGACGATCGACGCCGCCGCCTGCACGCTCGCGCCATGCGACGCACGGCCGCTCGGGTGCTCCTCGCGCTCGCGGCGTCGGCGGCGGGCTGCGCCGCCGCCGCACCCGAAGCGCCGGCCCCGATCCCGGCCGACCCAGTGGTCGCGCCCACCGCGTCGCCCCAGGCTCCCGCCCCGCGCTCCGCCGCCGCTCCCACCGCCGCAGCGAGCAGCTGCCGCCCGCCGCTTCGCCCTCGCCGCTGCTCTCCGCGCCGTTCCCGCCGCCGCCCTTCGCGGCGCCGTTCGCGCGCACGGCCAAGCCGGGTGACGGCGCGTGGGAGCCGATGGATCCCGGCGCCCCTGCGGGATCGTCTGCGGCGCTCTACCGCAGCACCGTGCACCCGGAGCCGATCAAGCCGTTCGTCTACGTCGCGGTGGTCGCGATCGATCTCGCGCGCGTCGCGTTGACGCTCGTCGCCGGGACCGACGAGCCGCTCGCCGAGCAGGTGCCCGCGGAGCGACGCGGTGCGCTCGTGCCTACGGACCAGCAAGCGGGCCTCATCGCCGTCTTCAACGGCGGTTTCAAGGCGCGCCACGGCGGCTACGGCATGCGCCTCGGTCCCGATCTCTTCGTCGCCCCGCGCGCCGACGCGTGCGCCGTCGGGATCGAACCCGGCGGCGGCGTCCTCGTGGCGCCGTGGTCCGCGATCGCCGAGCGGGAGGCCGCGCTCTTCGCGTGGCGGCAGACGCCCCCGTGTCTCCTCGATCGCGGCGAGCTCCACCCGGATCTCGAGGCCGAGGCGCGCACGCGCCGCTGGGGCTCGGCGGAGGGCGGCGATCTCGAGGTCCGCCGCTCGGCCCTCGGCCTCGCCGAGGGCGGGCGCACCCTCCTCTATGGCCTCGGCGAGTGGACGACGGCGAAGGCGCTCGCCACGGCCATGAAAGCCGCCGGGGCGGTGAGCGCGGCCGAGCTCGACATCAACTGGTCGTACACGTTCTTCCTCCTCTTCGGTCATCCGGCGCCCGGCGATCCGCTCCAGGTGACCTCCGCCCTGGTGCCGAAGACGAAGTTCACGCCGCGCCGGTTCGTGGAGAAACCGGCGGCCCGCGACTTCTTCTATCTCTCGCGCCGCCGGTAAGCTGAATGGACCTCGGCAGCGGTGCTAGGTTCGGCTGGATGAGAGGCCTCGCGATCGCCGTCGCGTTCGTCCTCGGCGGCTGCAGCGCCGAGGGCACGCTCCCCCCCGTGCCGCCTGAGCCGACGTCGCCCGCGACCGCTTTGGAGCCGCCGCCCTCGCCGGGGAGCGCAGCGACCTCGCCGAGCGGAGCGCCGACGGCCTCGTCGCCGACCGGGGCCGCCGATCCGCCGCCCCAGGAGCTGCCCCCGCCCGAGCCGGCCTCGCTCGCGCAGGCGGATCGCGACGAGATGGCGCGCCTGGCCCTCGATCTCGCGCTCGTCGCCAGGCAGATCCCCGACCACGGGCTCCTCAAGGATCCGAAGCACGTCGTGGTCTCGACCGAGAACCTCCCCGCGCCCCCGCCGCGCCTCGATGGCGTCGAGCTCCTGCCCATGTCCGCCGACGCCGTCCAGTCGAAGGCCGACCGCGAGGGCGACTTCGTCTACATCGTGCTCGGCGCGCCCGAAGCCCACCCCAAGGGCATCCGCCTCTCCATCTTCAACCGCTGGGCGATCGGCGCCGCCTCGAAGAAGGCCGGCAAGATCTTCCTCAGCGGCGGCGGGATGTCGCTCCTCTTCCACAAAGAGGGCGGCGCGTGGAAGGTCGACATCGTGACGAAGTTCATCTCGTAGCGCCGGACGCCTGCGCCCGGGCGCAGAGGCGCTGCGCGACGTCGACCGCGAGCCACAGCGACGAGGGCGGCCCCGGCGGCGGCAGCCTGGCGAGGTACGGCCCGGGCGGGATCTCGACCAGCCAGCCGCCGGACGGATCGCGGAAGGCGCGCGCCTGCTCCAGCGCGAGCCCGTAGCCGGTGTCGGCGCCGGAGTAGGGGGGCGCCTGCGCGCACCCGCGCGCGATCTCGAGCACGCGCTCCGCCTCCGCGCCCTCCACCGGGACGCGCGTCGAGCCGGAGGCGTCCTCGGCCCCCGAGCAACCCAGCGCGACGGCCGCCCCGAACGTCGCGGCAATGACGATCCGCATCTCCACAGTCTCACGCGACCGTCCGACGTTGTCATCATCGTGCTCGAGGCGTCCGGACGAGAAAGGTCGCGCCCGTGCGGCGCGTAGGCTCGTGGGCTGGCACTCTTTGCTTTTCCCAACTTCCCAGGAGGTCCCATGAGATTCACCCTGCGCTCCGCGCTGGTGCCGCTGGTGCTCTGCGCGATGGTCGCCCCGCTCGGGGGCGGCGGCTGTGACGAGGTCGCCGATCTGGCCGAGCAATGCGGCCTGGTCTGCCCCGACGAGGGCGTGCTCGAGGGCAACGCGTCCATCTCGGGCATCGCCAGCGTCGACGCGTTCTTCTCCGCGGTCGTCGACGCCAAGGGCGCCGCCGACGGCGTCAGCGCGAGCGTGCGCACCGAGCTCGACGCCATCGCGCAAGGCGTCGGCCTCGCCGCGGGCGCGAGCCCCGCCGACATCCGCGCCGCGCTCGAGGCCAAGATCGCCGCCAGCGTCACCGGCGGGCTCACCGTCGCGTACGAGCCGCGGCGCTGCGAGGCGTCGGTCGAGGTCACCGCCAACGCCGCCGCCTCGTGCCAGGCGAACGTCGACCCAGGCAGCATCGAGGTCACCTGCGAGGGCACGTGCACCATCGACGCCTCCGCGCAGGCGCAGTGCGCCGCGAGCGGCGGGCTCACCTGCCGCGGCCAGGCCCCGAACCTCGCCTGCGACGGCAGCTGCACCGGCAGCTGCGCGCTCGACGTCGCCGCGACCTGCAGCGGCACCTGCCGCGGCGTCTGCTCCGGCGGCACCTGCTCGGTGGTCGACGTGAACGGCAACTGCAACGGCGCGTGCTCCGGCACGTGCCAGGGCACCTGCGAGCTCTCGGGCGGCGGCACCTGCGCCGGGCGCTGCGAGGGGACCTGCGAGTACACGCCGCCGAGCGGCGTCTGCGACGCCGGCGCCGAGGCGCGCTGCTCGGCGACCGCGGAGGCGAACGTGAAGTGCAAGGGCGGCTGCGATGGCAAGGCCACCCCGCCGAGCGTCTCGGCCGAGTGCCAGGCCACGGTCGAGGCCAAGGCCAGCGCCAACGTCGAGTGCCGCCCGCCGTCGGTCGAGATCACCTGGCAGTTCAAGGCCGGGCTCGACGCCCAGGCGCAGGCCGAGTTCCGCGCCTGGGTGGGTACGTTCAAGGTCCGCCTGGCCGGGCTGCTCGCGGCCGCCGCCAAGGTCGACGTCGTCCTCGACGCGAGCCAGAACCTCGTCGCCGCCGCGAGCGGCGCGGTCAAGGGCGCGGTCGATCAGGCGAGCGCGAGCGAGGACCTCAAGCTCAGCATCGGCGCCGGCTGCGCGCTCCTCGAGCTCCCCGACGTCGGCGCCACGCTGAACGGCTCCATCCAGAGCCTCGGCGCGAGCGCAGACGCCGTGGTCCAGATCAAGGCCGGCATCGGGCTTTGATGCGTCGGAGCAACGATGGGCACCCCCTCTCCGGCGAGGGAGAGGGGGCCGGGGGTTGAGGTCTCAGCCGCGCGAGTGGACGCCGAGCACCTTGCCCGAGATCGCGTCCACCCTGACCAGCACGTCGGGGGCCCCGCCCGCGTCGCTCGCCTTGAAGACGACCATGTAGACGCCTCGCCCGAGCTGCGCCGTGCCCGGCATGCCTTCGGCGACCTTGCCGCCCTCGCGCGCGGCCGCGCTCGCGATCGCGATCGCGCGCTCCTTCGGGATCTCGGCGGGCTCACCGCTCCGCAAGCCCTTCGCACCTTCGGGGCAGGAGACGGGCATCCCGCAGCGACCGTTCGAGCAGTCGTCCTCGATCCGGTTCGGGCCGGGGGCCGCCATCCCGCCCTCCCATTTCTTGTAACAGCCGCCGTGGGTGTCGACGATGAGGACCGCCGAGGGAGGGTTGGTCCCGCGGTGATCCGACTCGATCGCGTCCCACATCGGCAGCGCCGGCGGGTTGTGGCTGATCTCGGACGTCCTGGGTGGCGGCGGTTGGCTCCCCGAGGTCTCGGTCTTGCCGCAGCCCGCCGCGAGCGCGCCCGCGGCGAAGGTGATCACGAGCGGTGCCCGCATGGCCGCGAGGCTACCACGCGAGGCGCCGGCGGCGCGCAGGCCCCGCGTTGACGCGGCGTCCGCGCGGGTGCCTATTGGCCGGATGGGAGCCGGGAGAGAGCGCCGCTTCGATGTCGTGGTCGTGGGTGCGGGGATCGGCGGCCTCACGGCCGCGATGACGGCCGCGCGGTCGGGCCTCTCGGTCCTCGTGCTCGAGGCCGGCAAGCAGCTCGGCGGCTACTTGAACCCCTTCCGCCGCGGCAAGTACCGCTTCGATCCGGGCCTGCACTACATCGGCGAGTGCGGCCCCGGCCAGGCGATGACCCGCATCCTCGAGGCGCTCGGCCTCGCCGACGCGGTGCGCTTCCGTGAGCTCTCGCCCGACGGCTTCGACCGCCTCGTCTTCCCCGGCTACGAGGTGGCGATGCCGCGCGGCGCCGACCTGTATCGCGATCGCCTCGCCCGCGACTTCCCCCACGAGCGCCGCGGGCTCGACCGCTTCTTCGCCGTCCTCGCCGAGTTCCACGAGGCGATCGCCAAGCTCGGAAAGGTGCGGAGCGTCCCCACGGCGCTGCGCCTCGCGCCCCACGTGCCCTTCCTGCTCCGGCACCTGCGCGCCACGTTCTCCGACGTCATCGACCCGCTGATCCGCGATCCGCTCCTCCGCGCCGTGCTCGCGGCGCAGGGCGGCGACTACGGCCTGCCGCCCGGCCGCGCCTCGGCGCTCATCGGCCTCGGCGTGCTCGACCACTACCTCGGCGGCGCCTATTTCCCGGTGGGCGGCTCGCGCGCGCTCCGCGACGCGTTCGCCCGCGGCATCGAGCGCCACGGCGGCGTGCTCCGCCGCAACAGCCCGGTCGAGAAGATCGTGGTCAAGGGCGGCCGCGTCCGCGGCGTGCGCACGCGCGAAGGCGAGGACATCGAGGCCCGCGTCGTCATCTCCAACGCCGACGCGGTCCGCACCTACCGCGATCTCGTGGGCCTCGAGCACCTGCCGTTCCTCACCCGCCGCAAGACGTCCAAGGTGCGCCACTCGGTCGCCTCGATCTGTCTCTTCATCGGGACCGACGCCGACGTCCCCGGCGCCGGGATGACCGACGCCAACGTCTGGTCGTACCCGAGCGTCGATCTCGATCGCGTCTACGAGCCGTTTCTCGAGGGCAAGATGCCGAAGGAGGACCTCTACTTCCTCTCCTCGCCGTCGCTCAAGGATCCGGGGGCCCACGACGGAGCGCCGCCGGGGCACCACACGCTCGAGCTCGTCACGCTCGCGCCCTGGGAGCCGTTCGCCCGCTGGGACGGGATGAAGTCGATGCGCCGCGGCGAGGAGTACGAGGCATTGAAGGCCGAGCTCGCCGATCGGTACCTCGGCTGCGTCGAGCGGCACGTCCCGTCGATCCGCGATCGCGTCAAGGTGCTCGAGGTCTCGACGCCGGTGACCAACGTGACCTACGCCGCGGCGCCTCGCGGCGCCATCTACGGCCCCGAGGCGACGCCCGATCTCATGGGGCCGTTCCGCTTCGCCACGAAGGGCGCCGTCGACGGCCTTCTCCTCTGCGGCTCGTCGACGCTGGGCGCGGGGATCGTCCCGGCGGCGATGTCCGGCTTCCAGGCCGGGAAGGCTGCGGCCTCGTCGCTCGGCCGGACGCGCCCCGCGCGCGCGGCCGTGGTGGTCGCCCCCGCGCCCTCGCAGGCCGCCGCCGCCGAGACGTGAACCCTCAGGGTGCGAGGGCGGTCCACACCCGCTCGCCGGTGCGCGGATCGTGGGCCGTCAGGGTCGTTCCGGTGACGTACACGAACGGGCCCGACGCCTCCATCCAGGCGACGCGTCCTCCCTGGATCGGCTTCTTGTAGAGGACGTCGCCGGTGGTCGCGTCGACGCCCACGAGCTGGGTGGGGGAGTCCCTCCCGATCTCGGCGGCGGGCACGACCGCCACGCCCGCCGCGACGGCGAGAAGAACGTCGCCGCGCCCGCCCGGCGCGCGCAACCCGAGGTCCTTCGCCCAGAGCTTCGCGCCGCCGCGGTCGGCCGCGAGCGAGAGCATCGGCGTGCCGGACTGCTTCGACGAGAGCGTCACCTTCACGTCCCCCGCGCGCGCGACCTTCGGGCTCTTCTCCCGGTCCCAGAAGTGCCCCGTGAACGGGGCGGGCGCCGGCGCCGACGGGCACGGCTTCGAGCCGCCGGTGCCGAGGTCGAGCCCGGCCTCCTTCCGGTCGCCGGTCACGACGGTCACACAGCCGTTCCCGACGACGATCTCGCGCGGAGCGTCCGAGAGCTTCGCCGACCAGCGCTCGCGGCCGCTCCCCGCCTCGTAGGCGTGAACGGTGAAGTCGGCGCTCCCGACGAGCGCCAGGTCGGGGGCGCACGCGAGCGGCAGGTTGCTCTCCTTCGACGGCGGCGCCGGCGACGCCCACACGCCGATACCGGTACGGCCGTCGACCACCGCGACGCGCGCCTCGGTCCCGATCCACACGAGCGCGTCCGGGACGCCGTCCGGCGTGGCGTTCAAGAAGCAGAGGTCGTCGAGGTAGACGTCGAGCTCGATCGGCTTTCGCCGCGGGCTCGGCGCCTGGCCCGGCACCTCGCGCCTGCCCGATGCCGAGGCCGCGTCGGGAGCCGACGCGGGCGCCGATCGCGCGCGCACGACGAAGATCGCGACCGCGACGACGCCGGCGAGCAGCAGCGCGCCGAGCGCGACGACCAGGCAGGCGACTGCGTTCGACGACCCGCCGGACTTCGGGGGCATCCAGCGGCAGGAAGCGCACGGCCCGCTCTTCGGGAGCGGCGCCCCGCAGCGCGCGCAAGGTGTGGGCATGTCCCTTCGAAGAAAGCACGAAGGCCGGCCCCCGTCTCCGGGAACCGGCCCTCGCGTCGCGTCAGCGGCTCGCGCCGCCTCGGCTACCCGATATCAGAAGTCGCCGTGGCCGTGGCCCGCGTGGCCGCCGCCCGCCGCCGCCTTCTCCTCCTTGGGACGCTCCGCGATGAGCGCCTCGGTCGTGAGCATGAGGCTCGCGACGCTGGCGGCGTTCTGGAGCGCCGAGCGCACGACCTTCACCGGGTCGATGACGCCCATCTCGATGAGGTCGCCGTACTCGCCGGTGGCGGCGTTGTACCCGAACGAGCCCTTCCCGTCGCGGACCTTCTGGACCACGATCGAGCCCTCGTCGCCGGCGTTCGCGGCGATCTGGCGGAGCGGCTCCTCGATGGCGCGGCGGATGATGCGGACGCCGAACTCCTGGTCCTCGTTCACCTCGAGCTTCTCGAGCGCCTTCTGGGCGCGGATCAGCGGCACGCCGCCGCCGGCCACGATGCCCTCCTCGACGGCCGCGCGGGTCGCGTGGAGCGCGTCCTCGACGCGGGCCTTCTTCTCCTTCATCTCGGTCTCGGTGGCCGCGCCGACCTTGACGACGGCGACGCCGCCCACGAGCTTCGCGAGGCGCTCCTGGAGCTTCTCGCGATCGTAGTCGGAGGTGGTGTTCTCGATCTGGGCGCGGATCTCCTGCTGGCGCGCCTTGATCTTGTCCTTCTTGCCCTGGCCGCCGACGATCGTGGTGTTGTCCTTGTCGATGATCACGGTCTTGGCTCGGCCGAGATCCGACACGGTCACGTTCTCGAGCTTGAGGCCGAGCTCCTCGGCGATCACCTGGCCGTCGGTCAGGACGGCGATGTCCTTGAGCATCTCCTTGCGGCGGTCGCCGAAGCCGGGGGCCTTGACGGCGGCGCAGTGGAGCGTGCCACGGAGCTTGTTGACGACGAGCGTCGCGAGCGCCTCGCCCTCGACGTCCTCGGCGATGATGAGGAGCTGCTTCTGGCTCTTGGCGATCGCCTCGAGCACCGGGAGCAGGTCCTTCATGTTCGAGATCTTCTTCTCGCTGATGAGGATGTAGCAATCCTCCATCGTGCACTTCATGGCCTCGGGATCGGTCACGAAGTAGGGCGAGAGGTAGCCGCGGTCGAACTGCATGCCCTCGACCACGTCGAGCGTCGTCTCGGCGCTCTTCGCCTCCTCGACGGTGATGACGCCCTCCTTGCCGACCTTCTCCATCGCGTCGGCGAGGAGCTTGCCGATCTCCTGGTCGCCGTTGGCGCTGATGGTGCCGACCTGCGCGATCTCCTTCGCGTCCTTGGTCTGCTTGGCGGCCTTCTTGAGGTGCTCGATGATGGCCTCGACGGCCTTGTCGATGCCGCGCTTGATCTCCATCGGGTTGTGGCCCGCCGCGACGAGCTTCGAGCCCTCGCGGTAGATCGCCTGCGCGAGCACGGTCGCCGTCGTGGTCCCGTCACCGGCGATGTCGCTCGTCTTCGACGCGACCTCGCGCACCATCTGGGCGCCCATGTTCTGGAAGCGGTCCTCGAGCTCGATCTCCTTGGCGACGGTGACGCCGTCCTTGGTGACCGTGGGCGAGCCGAAGCTCTTCTCGATGACCACGTTGCGACCCTTCGGGCCGAGGGTGACCTTCACCGCGTCGGCGAGGGCGTTGACGCCCGCGAGGATCTCGTTGCGGGCGGACTCGTGGTAGATGATTTCTTTGGCTGCCATCGTCGTATCTCCTTACAAGCGCGCTGTCTGCCCGCGGATCACTTCTCGAGGACGCCGAGGATGTCGTCCTCGCGGAGGATGAGGGCGTCCTCGCCCTCGATCTTCACCTCGGTCCCCGAGTACTTGCCGAAGAGGACGCGGTCGCCCTCCTTGATGTCGAGCTTCCGCACCGAGCCGTCCTCGAGGATCTTGCCGTTGCCGACGGCGAGGACCGTGCCCTCGATCGGCTTCTCCTTGGCCGTGTCCGGGATGTAGAGCCCACCCTTCGTCTTCTCTTCTTCCTTCACGCGCCGCACGATCACGCGGTCCTGGAGCGGTCGGATCTTCATCGTGAAAACTCCCTCTGGGGGGCTTCGAGCGGCCGGGGCGATCCCGCCGCGAGCCCGGTGGTCTTTCCGTAGCGAACGTTTGCTAGCACTCGCCTGTACCGAGTGCTAGCGAGCGGCGCGGAAGATAGCCACCCACCAAAGCCTGTCAAGGCGAGCGAAGACGCGAATTTAGCGCCGCTGGCAGCCTGTGGAGAAGGTGGCCATAACGCGTCGAAACTCCTCGCAAAGGCTCCCGCCGAGAACTGGGCGATGGCGAGCGGGTGCAGTAAAATCGCGAGGTCGGGGGAGTTTCGCCCCTGGACGAGAACCGACGATGACGAGCTGACGGGCGCTTGGCGCCGGACATCTAGACCCCCCGGCGCCGGCTGCAATGACGAGGTGCCAAGGTGTCTCAGCACGCGACGATCGCCATTTCTCCGAGCATTACCGAGTACTTCCAGGGCATCGTGGCGGACGCCATCCGGTCCCGCCACCTCGAGGCGACCGAGGCCGCGACCGCCTACCTGGTCGGATTGCTTTGCGATTTTGCGCACCCTGACGAGGCGCGCGGCTGGGCGATGTCCCGCCCGCTCACCTTCCTGCTCCGCGAGGCGCTCGATGCGCCGGGGCCGGAGCGCTTCCGCCGCCTGCGCTCGCTCGGCGACGGCGTCCTCTACGCCGTCGGCTTCTTCGGCGAGCACGTCGACCTCAGCGGCGCCGATCGCGGCTACGTGCTGACCGTCGGCTCGACCGCGTACGACAACGCCGCGGCGATGCTGCGCTGGATCGGCGACCGCCGCCGGCAGGACGGCGAGGCGAAGGCGGCGCTCGGGCCCGACGTGCTCTCCGAGCTGGCGACCAAGTTCGAGCGCTTCGTGGAGGTGCTCGCCGACGTCGCCGATGGGACGATCGCCCGCGGCGCGCGCGACGAGCGCAGCGTCGTGAAGCTCTACGAGCGCTGGCTGCGCACCGGCTCCGCCCGCCTCGCGGACGAGCTCGGGGCGCGCGGCATCGTTCCGACGCGGGGCGCCGGAGGCGTCAACTAGGTGCGGCGCCGGCAACGGCGCGAGCGAGGCGGCTCGCTCCCGGTGCGCGTCCAGGAGCGCCTCGCTCGTTACTACGGGCTCGACGCCGGGCCCTCGGTGGCCGACTTCGTCCGCCCCGCCGGCGCCGGGCGCGAGGCGCTGCTCATCCGCGAGGGCGACGACGCGCTCGAGCTGGCGCTCTGCCTGCCCGACGCCGCGATCGCGGGCGGAGCCGCGCCGACGCTCGATCTCCTCTGCCAGGTGGTCGAGGGCGTGAGCCACTTCGTCTACGTCGCCGAGCGCGCCCGGCGCCAGCTCCCGGCGACGCAGCTCGAGCTCGAGCTGCAGGCCGAGATCGACAAGTACGTGATGCTCGTCGCCGACGCGGGCTGGTCGCCGGCGCGCTCGCACGCCGTGCGCGCCCGCCTCTTCGAGGCCGTCACCTTCGCCCACCCGCCGGGGACCGAGCGCGGCGACCGCTACCGCATGGCCAACGATCTCGCGGCCCGCTTCGCCCGCCGCCTCGAGTCGGCGTTCGCCCAGCGCGGCCGCTTCGACGAGATGCGCGCCGCGCTCCGGCGCTTCTACTGCGCCGGCCAGACCGAGAAGCTCGCCATCGCCCAGGCGGCTTGAATCCTCCGACTCGCGGTCCCGCTTCGCGCGACACGCTGCGAAATTCGCGCTTTCGTCCGCCCCTCCCGTCCGCCTATCAAGAGGAGATGCTCCCCACCCCGCCGCCCGCCGGGGGTCATCCGTCGCCGGGGCCTCCCCAGGGCGGCCGGCTCTCGTTCGAGGGGAGGCGCAGCGCGGTGCGGCGGGCGCGTCCGAGCCTGGTGTTCATCGCCGCGGGGGGCTGCCTCGTCGTCGTCGTGCTCGGCGCCATCGCGGTGGCCGTCGCGTTCCTCGTCGGGCACGCGACCGGCGCCGCCGGCCTGCCCGGGGCGAGCGCGCCGGCTCCCTCGGCCGCGCCGCCGCCGCCGGCGACGAAGGTCGAGCTCGTCGATCTCCACGAGCTCACCGACCGCGGCCGCACCTTCCTCGTGGGCGAGCTCGCCAACGGCGGCACGAGCCCGGCGGGGCAAGCGACGGTCAAGCTCTCGCTCTTCAGCGCGACGCGCGTGCAGGTGGGCGACGCGAGCTGCGCCTCGCCGCTGGCGGTGCTCGCGCCCGGCGAGAAGGTGCCCTGCCTGCTCGCGATCGCGGCGCCGCGCGATCGCTGGCAGAGCTACGAGACGGCCGTCGACGCCCGCCCTCCCGGCGCGGGGATCGAGCACGCGCCGTTGGTCGCGCCTTCGCCCACCTGGACGCGGCGGGCGGCGAGCGGCCCGAACCAGATCGACGGGACCGTCCGCAACGAGGGGACGCGGGCGGCGCGCGAGGTCAAGGTGGTCGTGGCCTTGTACGGCAACGACGGCAAGCTCGTCGGCGCCGGCGTGGCGGCGATCGCCGCCGAGCTCCGCCCTGGCGCGGCCGCGGCGTACACCGTCACGGCCGACGCGCTCGCGGCGCCGAAGAGCTTCGTGGTGCGCGCCGCCGGCCGGCGATGAGAGGCGGTCACGCCCCTTGACCTCCTGCGCGCGGCCTAGAAGCATCGCCCGATGACCGAGCGGATCCGAGCGCCCGAGCTCGACGGCGGGTTGGCCTGGCTCAACGTCGACCATCCGCTCTCCTTGCGCGACCTGCGCGGCTCGGTCGTGATCCTCGACTTCTGGACGTACTGCTGCGTCAACTGCATGCACGTGCTCCCGACGCTGCGCGCGATCGAGGAGCGCCACGCGAGCGATCCCGTCGTCGTCATCGGCGTCCACAGCGGCAAGTTCAGCGCCGAGCACGACCCCGAGCGGATCCGCGAGGCCGTCGGCCGCTACGACGTCCGGCACCCGGTCGTGGTCGACGACAACATGACGCTGTGGAGCCGGTACGCGATCCGATCCTGGCCCACGCTCGTCGTGGTCCGGCCCGACGGGACCATCGCCGCCGTGGCGCCGGGCGAGCCCGAGCTCGAGGTGCTCGACGCCTTCGTCCGCCGCGAGCTCGAGCTCGCGCGCGCCGCCGGCACGCTCGCCGCGGCGCCCCCGGATCTCGGCGCCAAGGCTCCCGAGGCCCACAGCCCGCTCCGCTACCCGGGGAAGGCGGCGCCGCTGCCGGACGGCAGGATCGCGATCAGCGACAGCGGGCACCACCGCGTGCTCGTCGTCGACGGCTCCGGCCAGGTGGTCGCGACCATCGGCAGCGGCGTGCGCGGCCTCGCCGATGGCGCGTTCGAGGCCTGCGCCTTCGACGATCCGCAAGGGACCGCGTGGCACGAGGGCGCCCTCTACATCGCCGACACCCGCAACCACGTCCTCCGGCGCGCGGATCTCGAGACCAAGCTCGTGACCACGGTGGCGGGAACCGGCGAGCTCGGGCTCGCCGCGCCCAAGGTCCGCACCGCCGCGCGCGAGGTGGCGCTGCGCTCGCCCTGGGATCTCGCGAGCGTCGGCGACGCCGTCTACGTCGCGATGGCGGGCAGCCATCAGCTCTACCGGTACTGGCCGGCCGCGGGCGAGATCGAGGTCTACGCCGGCACCGGCGTCGAGGCGCTCATCGACGGCAAGGTCGCCCAGAGCGCCTGGGCCCAGCCCTCGGGGCTCTCGGAGCGCGGCGGCACGCTCTATGTCGCCGACAGCGAGACCAGCGCGGTGCGCGCCGTCGACCTCGCGACCGGCGAGGTGAGGACCCTCATCGGCGAGGGGCTCTTCGATTTCGGCGACGAGGACGGCGACGCGTCGGAGGCGATGCTCCAGCACGCGCTCGGCGTCGCGGCGGTCCCCGGCGGCGTGCTCATCGCCGACACCTACAACGGCAAGATCAAGCGCCTCGGCGACGACGGCCGGGTGAGCACCATCGCCTCCGGTCTGGAGGAGCCCGGCTCGGTCGCGGTCGAGCGCGGCGGCGCCATCCTGGTGGCGGACACCAACGCCCATCGCGTGGTGCGCGTCGGCCCGCGCGGCGAGCTCGTGCCCATCGAGGTGCGCGGCGCGCTCGAGGCGAAGACCGGCGCGCTCCCGCCCCGCCGCCGCGAGCAGGCGCCCGCCGCGGCGGCCGCCGGGTGGTTCACGACGCTCCTCGAGCTCGGCGAGGGCGTCGGCCTGCGCCCCGGCGGAGGCGAGGTCGTGCTCATCCTCGACGCACCCGAAGGCAGCGAGCTCTCGCGCGGCGCGCCGGTGCGGGCGACGCTCGAGGTCTCGCGTCGCTCGGACCTCCTGGTGCTGGCGCGCGATCGCGTCGCGCTCGAAGCCGACGGCGGAGCGTCGCAGCCGATCCACATCGCCGTGTCGATCGAGGAGCTCCCCGAGGAGCGCGTCGAGGCGGAGCTCGTCGCCGCCGTCGAGTACGTCGCCTGCGACGCCCGGAACCACGCGGCCTGCTTCCCCGGCAAGGTCCACGCGCGCATCCCGGTGCGCCTGCTCCGCGCCGGCGGCGATCGCCTCGAGCTCCGCCTCCCGCTGTCGCCGCTCGAACCCGCGTAGGCCGCCGCGCGGCGTGATAGCTTCGGTTCCATGCTCGGTCGCGAACCCTCGCTGGGGGCGATCCGGCGGGCCCTCGCCGCGCTCGGCGCGCTCCTCGCGGTCCTCGTGTGTCCGCTCTCGGCCGTCGCGCAGGAGGCGGCGCCCGCGTCGTCGGACCCGCTGACGTCGCACTGGGGCGTGCTCTTCCTCACGGGCGCCGTCGTGGTGCTCGCGTTCCTGGTGAACCGGTTCGCGCCGAAGAAGCGCAAGCACATCCGGCGGACCGTGATCATGCTGCTGCTCTACCTGGCCGCGCTCGGCGCCTCGTTCGCGCTGCGCTTCCTGGGGGTGCAGCAGTGGTCGGTGAACCTGCACGCGCTCTCGGAGCTGCTCGCGGTGATCGTGGCGATCAACGTCGCCGGGCTCGCCGTGTTCGACCTGGCGCTGCCGGCGATCAACGTCGAGCTCGCGACCATCCTCGTCGACCTCGCGGTCGGCGCGGCCTACATCCTGGCCACGCTCGCCGTCCTGCGCCGCTCGGGCGTCGACCTCTCCGGCATCGTCGCCACGTCGGCGGTCGTGACCGGCATCCTCGCGCTCTCGCTCCAGGCCACGCTCGGCAACATCCTCGGCGGCATCGCCCTGCAGCTCGACAACTCGATCCACGCCGGCGACTGGGTCCAGCTCGAGAACGGCAAGCAGGGCAAGGTGCGCGAGATCCGCTGGCGCCACACCGTGATCGAGACGCGCGACTGGGACACGCTCATCGTCCCCAACGCGTCCCTCCTCGCGGCGAACATCCTCATCCTCGGCAAGCGCGAGGGCGAGCTCGTCCCGCACCGCATGTGGGTCTACTTCAACGTCGACTTCCGCTTTCCGCCCGCCGACGTGATCGAGGCGGTCGAGGGCGCGCTCCGCGCGGCGCCCATCCAGGGCGTCTCCGGCGACCCGCCGCCCAACGTGGTGTGCATGGATTTCGCCCGCGAGCACAAGGACAGCATGGGCTACTACGCCGTCCGCTACTGGCTCACCGATCTGGCGCGCGACGATCCGACCAGCTCGCTGGTGCGGGCGCGCATCTACTCCGCCCTCAAGCGCGCCGGCATCCCGCTGGCGGTGCCGGCGGCGCAGATCTTCGTCGAGCAGGACGACGTCGAGCGCCGCGCGCGCAAGCAGAAGCGCGAGGAGGAGCGGCGGCTCGAGGCGCTCGGGACGCTCGAGTTCCTGAAGCCGCTCATGCCCGACGAGCGCGCGACGATCGCCAAGAAGCTGCGCTACGCCCCGTTCGCCGCCGGCGAGGTGATCACCAAGCAGGGCTCGGTGGCGCACTGGCTCTACATCGTCGCCGAGGGCACGGCCGAGGTGCGCGTCGCCGTCGACGGGCAGGACAAAGTCATCGCCAAGATCCAGGCCCCCGGCTTCTTCGGGGAGATGGGGTTGATGACGGGCGAGCCGCGCACCGCGACCGTGGTCGCGTCGACCGACGTCGACTGCTACCGCCTCGACAAGGAGGCGTTCGACCAGATCCTGCGCACCAGGCCCGAGATCGCCGCCGACATCTCGGCGCTCCTCGCCGCCCGCCGCGTCGAGCTCCAGGCCGCCCGCGAGGACCTCGACGCCGCCGCCAAGCAGCGCCGCCTCGACGCCGAGAAGAAGAAGATCCTCACCAGCCTGCAGCAGTTCTTCGGCCTCGACGAGCGCCGGGGCGCGGCCTAGCCGGGGGGCTTGGGTCGATCGGCGTCCACGTCGGCGGGGCGTGGTCCCGGATCGACCCCCGGAAATACTCCCCGACTCCCCGCCTCCCTGTGGATCAGACCATCCCGTTGGCGCGGAAGTAGTCGACCGCCCGCCGGATCGAGTCCTCGAGCGGCGTCTCGGGCAGGCCGAGCTCGCGGCGCGCCTTGGAGGCGTCGAAGAAGGCGTGGCGCTGGAGGTAGCGGACGCCCTTGAGGGTGGCGCGCGGCTCTTCGTGGCTGACGTGGTCGGCCCAGAGCTCCATCCCGAGCGCGATGCCCTGGCCGAGCAAGCTCGGGATCGGCAGCTTGGGCGGCTTGACCGCGGCCACGCGGGCGGCGAGCTCCATGAACTCCTTGAAGGTGACGTTGTGGTTGCCGAGGATGTAGCGCTCGCCGACGCGACCGCGGGTCTCGGCGGCGACGTGGCCGGCGGCGACGTCCTCCACGTCGATGGCGCAGAAGCCGCCCTCGCCCACGCCGGGGATCTCGCCCTTCATCAGCGCCAGGATGAGCTTGCCCGTGGGCGTGGGACCGATGTCGCGCGGGCCGAACGGGAACGCCGGGTTGACGACGACGATGGGCACGCCGGCCTCGGCGAAGCGGAGCGCGATCCGCTCCGAGAGGTGCTTGGTGAGCACGTACGGGTTGGCGATGGCGTGGAGGTTCCACGGGGTCGTCTCGTCGGCGAGGGCGCCCTCCGCCATCAGGCCCACCGCCGCGATCGACGAGGTGTAGACGATTCGGCCGACGCCGGCGGCCTTGGCCGCGAGCATCGAGGTCGTCGTGCCCTCGAGGTTGACGCGGAAGATGGGCTCCGGGTCCTCCATCCAGAGCTTGTAGATCGCGGCGAGGTGGTAATACGCCTGGCAGCCCTCGAGCGCGCGCGTCATCCCCGCGAGATCACAGACATCGACGGTGAAGCGCTCCACCCGGTCGGCGGGCAGATCCTCGAGGTTCTTGGTCGTCGCGCCCGGCTCGAGCAGCGCCCGGACGCGGCGCCCCTGATCGAGGAGCTTGCGAACCACCGCCGACCCGATGAACCCGCCGGCCCCGCTCACCGCCACGACGTCGCTCATGGCGAGGAACACAAGTGTGGGCGCCCCGAGAGGTCAAGGGGGAGGTCGCTCGGCGAACGCTTTCGGCGGCGCGGCGGCGTCTCCTCTTGACCGTGCTCGCCCCACGTACTCTCATCCCGGGCACGATGGATTCCGACAGCAAGCTCAAGGTGCTCGTGGCCGAGGACGAGCCGGCCATGCTGACCCTGGTGGCGCGCCACGTGCGCAGCCTCGGTTACAACGTCATCGAGGCCTGCGAGGGCGACGCCGCGTGGGAGCTTGCCCAGAAGCACAAGCCCGCGCTCGTCATCCTCGACGTGATGATGCCCGGCATGAGCGGCTGGGAGATCTGCAAGCGCCTCAAGAGCCCCGGCTCGAACGGCCAGTTCGCCGGCACCGGCGTGATCATGCTGACGGGCATCGGCGAGAACCTGAACGAGATGACGTCGTCGCTCTTCGCGGCCGACGCCTGGCTCAACAAGCCGTTCGAGTTCACCGAGCTCGACGCGAAGATCCGCGAGACGCTCGGGCGTTACGGCGCGCCCGACGGCGCTCCGGCGAACGGCGTGGGGCCGCACGTCCCGGCAAAGGCGCTCGAGCCCAGGCGCGATCCGCGTTCGCGGTCGCTCGAGCCCGCGCCGAAGGCGAAGCCCGCCGCGAAGGCGAAGCCGGCCGCGAAGGCGAAGCCGGCCGCGAAGGCGAAGCCCGCCGCCAAGGCAAAGGCGGCCGCGAAGGCCGCGCCGAAGGCCAAGCCGGCCAAGGCCGCGAAGAAGCCCGCGCCGAAGAAGAAGCCGGCCGCCAAGGCGAAGGCGAAGGCGAGCGCGAAGCCGCGCGCCGCGGCGAAGAAGAAGGCGGTCAAGAAGGCGGCGGCGAAGGCGCCGAGCCGCGCCACGCGGCCCGCGGCCAAGAAGGCGCGCAAGCGCTGACGCCGGCGCGGCCCGAAGGCCGCGTACGTTCGAGGCGGCGTCATCCCGGGCCCAAGCTCGGCCGCGCGCGCGGGTCGATCCCCCGTGCGGCCGCCCGAGCCGCGCGCGCCCGTGCCGCCTTCACCGCCGGAGGCGGACCGCCGATCACGGTGCAGTGAGCGTCCGGACCGTGCCCCGGATCCGGAATAGCGCGGTGGTTTCGCGCGTAAGCTTGCCCGGGCCCGCGCGTTTCGGGGGAGGAACTTTCGAGCGTCACGGCCGTCAGCAGGTACAATGATGTGCCTCCGGGCACGGGCCTTGGGCCTCGGCGTGTCACATCCTGGTAGCCCGGAGCTACGAAGCCATCGTGAGCGATCCTCGCACCCAGCACCTCGCCCGCATCCGCCGCGCCGCCCGGAGGGTCGAGCTCAGGATCCGGCTCGGTCGTGCGCTCCGGGTGTTGCCCGTGGCCGTCACTGTGGCCCTCGGCGTCGCCGCCGCCACCCTCGCGGTGCGCAAGGTCTTTCCGGCGCACCTCTCCGAGCTCTCGGCGCGCCGGCTCCTCGCCGGGGCCGCCGCGGCCGTGGTCGTCGCGCTCGCCGTCGCCGCGCTGCGCCGGCTCGCGCCGCGGTCGGGCACCATCGCGCTCGATCGCCACCACGACCTCCACGACCGGCTCACCAACGCGCTCGCGTTCGACGCGCTGCCCGCCGCGCAGCGCAGCCCGCTGATGGAGGTCGCGATCGACGACGCGTGCGAGCACGCCCCGCGCCTGCAGCCGTCGAAGGCCGCGCCGCTGCACCTGCCGCCGGATCTCGGCGTGTCGATCGCCGTCGCGCTCGGCGTCGCCCTCATCGCCATGCTCGAGGTGCGCACCATCCGCAAGGAGGTGCCGGTCAAGCAGATCGACGCGCTCGCGATGTCGGAGGACGACATCGAGCTCTTCAAAGACGCCGCCAAGGACCTCGCCCGCCAGGACCAGAGCCCCGAGGTGAAGGCGGCGGTCGATCGGTTCAACCAGCTCATCGAGGACATCGCCCAGAAGCGCCTCGATCGCACCGAGGCGTTCCGCCAGATGGAGGCCATCGAGCGCGAGCTGCTCAAGGGCGCCGAGGCCGACGCCAAGGCGCTCGAGGAGGCGCTCAAGGAGACGGGCCAGGAGCTGAAGAAGAGCGATCTGGCCAAGGAGACGGGCGAGTCGCTCGAGAAGAAGGATCTCGACAAGGCCAAGAAGGACCTCAAGGATTTGGCCGAGCGCCTCCGCGACAAGAAGCAGAAGGTCGACAAGAAGGAGCTCGAGCGCCTCAAGGCCGCGCTCGAGAAGGCCGCGGCCAAGCGCAAGGAGGCGCTCGCCGCCGTCAACGAGAAGCGCGCCGAGCTCAGCGAGCAGCTCCTCAAGAAGAAGAAGCAGCCGGCGAGCTCGGACCCCAAGCAGGCCGCCGAGGAGGAGAAGCTCCTCAAGAAGAAGGAGCGCGAGCTCGAGCGCCTCGACCGCGACGCCGAGCAGAAGGAGCGCACCAGCCGCCAGCTCGACAAGCTCGATCGCGAGCTCGCGAAGGCCGCCGAGGACCTGATGCGCGACCTCGGGATGAGCGCCGACGACCTCGAGCAGGCCGCCGAGGACATCGACCGGATGCAACAGGAGGAGATGTCCCAGAAGGAGAAGGAGGAGCTGCGCCAGCGCCTCGAGGAGCTGCGCGAGGTCCTTCGCCAGCAGGGCCAGGGCGGCAAGCAGCGCATGGCCCGCATGCTGAAGTTCGGCAAGCGCGCCCGCGGCGGCAGCGGACAAAAAGGCCAGGGCGAGCAGGGCCAGGGCGAGCAGGGCCAGGGCGAGCAGGGCGAGGGCCAGGAAGGCGAGGGCCAGGAGGGTGAGGGCCAGCAGGGCCAGGGCCAGGGCAACCAGGGCCAGGGCGGCAAGGGCCAGCAGTGGGTCCTCGGCCCCGGCGGCAAGAAGATCCTCGTGCCCGGCCAGGGCAACCAGCCGGGGCAGGGCCAGGGCCAGGGCGAAGGCGCTGGGCAGAGCGAGGGCAAGGGCAACGGCGGCGAGGGCACCGATCCGGGCGGCCACGGGATCGGCACCGGCCACAGCGGCGATGTCGCCGGCAAGCGCAGCGATCCCAAGATGGGGACGCAGGACGTGCAGGCCGAGGGCCTCGACTCGCAGGCGGGCCCGACCAACAGCGAGGTCATCCTCGGCGCCGCCGAGCGCGGCTTCAAGGGCACGCCCTACAAGAAGGTCTTCACCAAATACCACACGGTCGCCGAGCAGCAGATCAACAAGGACCAGATCCCCGACGGCTACCGCTTCTACGTCCACCGCTACTTCCAGCTGATCCGCCCGCGCGAGTAGGGCGCTCCCCCCGAGCAGACATCATGGCCGACAAGACGAAGGACGACGCCCGCGCCGAGGTCGCCGGGTTCCAGAAGAGCATCGGCGAGCTCCGCGAGGAGGTCGGCAAGGTGATCGTCGGCAACCGCGAGGTGGTCGACGGCGTGATGACCTGCATGCTGGCCGGCTCGCACGCCCTGCTCGAGGGCGTCCCCGGCCTCGGCAAGACGATGCTCGTGCGCACCATGGCCCAGGCGCTCGAGCTCCAGTTCTCGCGCATCCAGTTCACGCCCGACATGATGCCGGCCGACATCATCGGGACCACCGTGATCGACGAGACGGCCGGCGGGCAGAAGTCGTTCAGCTTCCGGCGCGGGCCCCTCTTCGCGAACATCATCCTCGCCGACGAGATCAACCGCGCCACGCCGAAGACGCAGAGCGCGCTGCTCGAGGCGATGCAGGAGCACCGCGTCACCGTCGCCAAGCAGAGCTACACGCTCGACGAGCCGTTCTTCGTGCTCGCGACCCAGAACCCGCTCGAGAGCGAGGGGACCTACCCGCTCCCCGAGGCACAGCTCGACCGCTTCTTCTTCAAGCTCCACGTGCCCTTCCCGGGGCGCGACGAGCTGCACTCGATCCTCGAGCGCACCACCGGCACCGACGATCCGGTCGCGAAGCCGGTGCTCGACAAGGCGCGCATCCTCGCGATGCAGAAGCTCGTGCGCGAGGTGCCGATCGCGCGCCACGTGCAGGACTACGCGGTCCGCCTGCTCCAGGCGACGCATCCGACAGAGAGCGGGGCGCTCGACGCCGTCAAGCGCTTCGTGAAGTTCGGCGCCTCGCCGCGCGGCGCCCAGGCGCTCCTGCTCGCGGCCAAGATCCGGGCGCTCTTCGAGGGGCGCTTCGCGGCGTCGCTCGACGACGTGCGCGCCTGCGCGATGCCCGCGCTCCGCCACCGCGTGCTCCTCAACTTCGAGGGCGAGGCCGAGGGCGTCAAGACCGACGACTTGCTCGCCCAGATCCTGAAGCACCTCCCGGAGACCGCGAAGTAGGCGGCGGCGCGGGCGCGATGGGAGTCCTCGACCTCTTCAAGCGCGCCGCGGCGCCGATCTCGCGCCGGCTCGGGCCCGGCGGCGACGGCGAGGATCTCTTCGACGACGAGTTCCAGCGCAAGCTCGACTACCTGGCGATGGTGAGCCGGCGCGTGTTCTCGGGCGCGATGCGCGCCGAGCGCCGCACCAAGAAGACGGGCTCCGGCGTCGAGTTCGCCGATCACCGCGACTACGCCGCCGGCGACGACTTCCGCTACCTCGACTGGCACGCCTACGAGCGCTTCGACCGCCTCCTCATCCGCCTCTACGAGGAGGAGGAGGACCTCTCCATCTACTTCATCGTCGACAACTCCTCGTCGATGGCCTTCGGCGACGGCGAGAAGCTGCGCCACGCCAAGCGGCTCTGCGCCGCGCTCGCCTACGTGGGGCTCGCCAACCTCGACCGGATCGCGATCGTGAGCGCCACCGACGAGATCAGCGGGCGCATGCAGCCGACGCGCGGCAAGGCGCGCATCTTCCGGATCTTCCGCTTCCTCCGCGACGTCAAGGCCGCCGGCCCGACCGATCTCGGTGACGCGATGAAGACCTTCGTCGCCCAGCACAAGCGGCGCGGGCTCGCCGTGCTCATTTCGGACCTCTACGATCCGGCCGGCTTCGAGCGCGGCATCAACGTCCTTCGCTACAACAAATTCGAGCCGTTCGTCCTCCACGTCGTCGACCCGAGGGAGGGAAAGCCCGACCTCAAGGGCGACGTCCGCGTCTACGACTGCGAGAGCGGCGAGGAGCGCGAGGTCACCGTGACCGCGAAGGTGCTCGAGCGCTACGGCAAGGCCTATGAGGAGTACCTCGAGGAGGTGCGCCGCTTCTGCACCTCGCGCCAGGTCAGCTACTTCCGCGCCGACGTGACCGTCCCGTTCGACGAGCTCATCCTGCGCGTCTTCCGCCGCGGCGGCTTCCTCCGGTAGCGCGATGCACTTCACGGGGGTCCCGCTCGCCCAGCTGCTCCAGATCGGCGCCCTCGCCGGGGCGGTGATCGTCGCCTTCTACATCCTCAAGCTCCGCCGGCGCCCGATCGCGGTGCCCTTCTCCAAGATCTGGGAGCGGATCCTGCGCGACAAGGAGGCGACGAGCCTCTTCTCGCAGCTCAAGCGCCTGCTCTCGCTCCTGCTCCAGCTCGCGGTGCTGGCGCTGATGCTCTTCGCGCTCGGCGATCCGCGCACCGCGGCGAACCTCATCGAGGGGCGCAACGTCGTCGTGCTCGTCGACGCCAGCGCGAGCATGAAGGCGACCGACGTCGGACCGAGCCGCGTCGGCTCCGCCAAGGAGCAGATCAAGACGCTGGTGCGCGGGCTCTCGGGCAGCGACCGGATGCTCGTGGCGCAGATGGACGCGGCGGTGACCCCGCTGTCCACCCTCACCGGCGAGGTCAGCGAGCTCGAGGCGGCCGTCGCCGCCGTGAAGCCGACCGACGCGGCCGCCGACTTCCCGCGCGCGCTGCGCTTCGCCGCCGACACCCTGCGCGGTTTGCCCTCGGCCGAGGTCATCGTCGTCTCGGACGGCGCGCTCGGCGAGGCCGCCGACGCCGCCGGGCCGGTCGACCTCGGCGACGTGAAGCTCTCGTTTTTGCCCGTCGGCACCCGCTCGCGCAACGTCGCCATCACCGGCTTCTCGGTGCGCCGCTACCCGCTCGACAAGAGCCGCTACGAGGTGATGCTGGAGGTCACCAACACCAGCGACGAGGCCATCGACGTCGAGCTCTCGCTGCTCGGCGACGGCCAGCTCACCGACGTCTCGCGGCTCCGCCTCAAGCCGCAGGAGAAGCTCCCGCGCTTCTACCCGAACCTCTCCGGCGCCTCGAAGACGCTGGAGGCGAAGCTCGCGCTGCCCGACGGCGCCTCCGACGATCTGCCCGCCGACGACCACGCTTATGCGCTCCTGCCCGAGCGCCGCCGCGCGCGCGTCCAGGTGGTCACCGAGGGCAACATGTACCTCGAGGCGGCGCTCCTCCTCGACGAGTACCTCGACGTCACCCTGGTGAAGCCGGCGAGCTACCCGGCCAAGGGCAGCTTCGACGTCACCATCTTCGACGACGCGACGCCGAACGTCGCGCCGGGCAGCGGCAGCCTGCTCTACCTCAACCCGACGGGCCAGAACGTGCCCTTCGAGGTCGGCAAGCTCGTCGAGGACACCGATCCGCAGTACCGCCTCGGCTTCGACGAGCTCGACGCCAAGGCGCCGATCCTGCGCTACACCGCGCTCGCGGACGTGAACATCGCCCGCGCCCACGTCCTCAAGGGCGACAAGGAGGACCGCGTCGTCGGCAAGAGCTACAAGGGCCCGCTCCTCATCCAGGGCCGGCGCGCCGGCGTGAAGTTCGTGGCGCTCGGCTTCGACGTGCGCGAGAGCGACTTCCCCCTGCGCATCGCCTGGCCGCTCTTCCTGCTCAACACCATCAACGACTTCGTCGAGGAGGACACCGGGTACATCTCCTCGTTCCGGACAGGGACCGTGTGGCAGATCCCGGCGCCCTCGGCGTCCGAGACGGCCACGCTCGTCGAGCCCGACGGGACCAAGCGCGTCGTGCCGATCAAGGACGGCCGCGCGGTGTTCCTCGGCCAGCAGGCGGGGTTCTACGAGCTCACCGCCGGGCCGAGCGACGCCGAGGAGACGACGATGTTCGCCGCCAACCTCTCGGATCCGGCCGAGAGCACCATCGTGCCCATGGCCGAGCTCAAGGTCGGCGAGACGGCGGCGGGCGCGGTGGGCGGCTTCAACCTCGGCGTCCGGCGCGAGATCTGGATCTACCTGCTCGCGGCCGTCCTGATCATCACCGCGATCGAGTGGCTCACCTACCACCGCAGGGTGACGGTGTGACCCGGCGCTGGCGCACCATCGCCTGGGCGGTCACGACGCTCGCGCTCTTCGGCATCCTCGCCTGGGCGTACCGGCGCTTCGTCCTGCTCCACCCCGACCCGACGCTCACCTGGGTCCGGAACGGCGTCTCGTACGAGCTGCTCAACCCCAAGATGCTCGCGGGCGTGCTGCTCGCGCCGTGGTTCGTCGCCGTGCTCGCCAAGTCGCTCGCCGACCTGCCCTGGCCGCAGCGGGTGCTCTCGGTCCTGCTCCGGATCACCTTCGTGGCGCTCATCGCCATCGGGCTCTCGCGCCTGGCGCGATCGGCGACGACCGAGAAGGTGTGCACCGTCTACCTCGTCGACGTCTCGGAGTCGGTGCCCGACGAGGCGCTCGGCGACGCGCGCGAGGCGCTGGCCAAGGCCTACGCCGAGAAGCCCGCCGACGGCGTGATCAAGGTGATCACCTTCGCGCGCCGGCCGCACCTCGTCGAGCCGGCCGAGGGCGACGATCCCAAGAAACCCCCGCCGATCACGCGCCACATCGACGCGCCCAAGCCGGGCGCGCCGCCGCGGCCCGAGGGGCAGCGCGGCGACGCGGGCGCCGGGTCGAACCTCCAGGCGGCGCTCCAGCTCGCGTACGGGCTCTACCCGCAGGGGTACCTGAAGCGCGCGGTCGTCTACTCCGACGGCGTGCAGACCGACGGCGACGTGCTCGCCGAGGCCAACCGCGCCAAGGACTTCGGCCTCCGCGTCTTCACGGTGCCCTACCGGCGCCCCGTGCCCGGCGAGGTCGCCGTGCGCGAGCTCCGGATGCCGGACCACATCAAGGTGGGCGAGACGTTCGAGATCCACGCCGACGTCTACGCCAGCCGCGCCACCAAGGCACGGGCGCGGCTCTACCAGGGCGAGGCGCTCAACGGCCTCGAGGGCCTGCGCGAGCTCGAGCTCAAGCCCGGGACCAACGACGTCGTCTTCAAGAGCGTCGTCCGCGTCGCCGGCCAGGTGACCTACGCCTTCGAGCTCGACGAGATCGCCGACGACAAGTTCAAGGAGAACAACCGCTACGCGACCACCATCGACGTGCCCGGCCGGCCCAGCGTCCTCTACGTCGAGGGCACGCCGCAGCACGCGTCGCCGCTCTCGAACGCGCTCACGGCGCAGCAGCTCGACGTCGACGTCCGGCCGCCCGCCGGCTTCCCGGGATCGCTCAAGGAGCTCGAGCGGTACGACTTCCTCATCCTCAGCGACACGCCCAAGGAGGCGGTCTCGCTCCAATCGCAGGAGCTCATCGAGCAGTATGTGCGCGATCTCGGGGGCGGGTTCCTCTTCGCCGGGGGCGAGTCGGGCTACGGGCTCGGCGGCTGGTACCACACCACCATCGAGCGCGTTCTGCCGGTCCGCATGGACAACGAGCGCAAGAAGGAGATGCCCAGCGTGGCGATGATGCTGGTCATCGACCGCTCCGGGTCGATGACCGGCCTTCCGCTCGAGATGGCGAAGAACGCCGCCAAGGCCACCGTGGGCGTGCTCTCGTCCGACGATCTGGTCGGCGTCATCGCCTTCGACTCCGCGCCGACGCGCTACGTGAAGCTCCAGCCCGCGCGCAACCGCTCGCGGATCACCGGCGACATCGCGCGCATCCAGCCCGGCGGCGGGACCGAGATCTTCTCGTCGCTCGACGCCGCCTACCAGGACATGACGGTCACCCAGGCGCGCAAGAAGCACGTCATCCTGCTCACCGACGGCAAGGCGCCCACCTCCGGCATCCGCGATCTCGTCTCGGCGATGATCGCCGAGTCGATCACCGTCACCACCGTCGGGCTCGGCAACGACCTCGACGAGCAGCTGCTCAAGATGATCGCCGACGTCGGCGGCGGCCGGTACCACCAGGTCTCGGACCCCAACAACCTCCCCCGGATCTTCACCAAGGAGACCGAGATGATCGCCCGGGCCGCGGCGGTCGAGGAGTGGTTCCCGGTGACGCAGGTCGGCGACGCCGCCTTCCTCAAGGGCATCGACGTCCGCACCGCGCCGAACCTGCACGGCTACGTCTCGACCAAGATGAAGCCGACGCCGGCGCAGGAGCTGCTCCAGAGCGACACCGAGGAGCCGATCCTGGCGCGCTGGCGCGTGGGCCTCGGCTGGGCGCTGGCGTGGACGAGCGATGTCAAGTCGCGCTGGGCCGTCGAGTGGCTGCGCTGGCCGGGCTGGGAGAAGTTCTGGGGGCAGCTCGTCCACGAGCACATGCGCCAGAAGCACCGGCGCGAGCTCGACATGAAGGCGGAGGTCGTGGGCGGCACGCTGCACGCCTCGGTCGACGCGTTCGGCGTCGACGAGCGCTTCGAGAACAACCTCGTCTCGAAGCTGACCATCGTGGGGCCCGAGCCCGGCGGCCAGAAGAAGGTCGTCGACCTGCGCCAGACGGCGCCCGGGCGCTACGAGGCGAGCGTCCCGCTCGACAAGTACGGCTCGTTCCTGTTGAAGGCCGAGCACACGCGCGAGCTCCCCGACGGGACGATGAAGCCGGTGGCGACGAGCGACGGGCACGTCACCAACCCCTACCCGCGCGAGTACGCGAGCTTCGAGCCGGACCTCACCACCCTCGAGCGCGCGGCGATCGCCACGGGCGGGGCGATGGACCCGAGGGACGTCGCCGCGGTGTTCGATCCCGCCGGCGAGAAGGTGACCTACCACGAGGAGCTCTGGCCGCGCTTCATCTACGCCGCCATCGTGGTCTTCCTGCTCGACCTGCTGATGCGGCGCGTCCGCATCTTCGATCGCAAGTTCGTGGCGCGGCGCCGGCGCGCGGCGGTCTAGCGGCGGGCTTTTGCGGCGGCGGAGGGACCTGCTAGCTAAAGCGCGTGGGCCTGCTCGTCCTCGCGTTCGTCGTCGTTCCGGTGGTCGAGATCTGGCTCCTGGTCCTGATCGGCGGACAGATCGGCTTCTGGCCCACCGTCGGCGTGTCGCTGGCGACGGCGCTGGTCGGCGGCTACCTCGCCAAGCGCGAAGGTCGCCGTGTGCTCGGCCGCTGGCGCGACGCCATGACGAGTGGGCGGGTCCCCGACGAGGGGCTGCTCGGGGGAGCGCTCGTCTTGGCGGGCGGCGTGCTGCTGGTGTTGCCCGGCGTCCTCACGGACGTGCTCGGTCTCGCTCTGCTGTTCCCGCCGACGCGCCGCCTCGTCGGCGATCGCGTGCGCGCGCGGCTCGAGCGCCGCCTCTCGACGGCGTCCGAGGTCCGCTCGCCCCCGAGCTCGGCCGGCGGATTCTCGTGGAGCTTCCAGGTCGTCGATCTCGGGGCCGCGGCCCGTTCGCGCTACGCCGAGGGCGAGCGCCTCGACGAGGTCCTCGGCGACGCGCGGCGCGGCGAGGTGATCGAAGCCGAGGCGGAGCTCGTCGCCGACGACGAGCCGCGACGCCTGCTGCCTGCGGCCGCCGACGATGCGCCCGCGGCCGACGTCGCCGTGGTCGAAGCCGCCGCGTCCGGCGCATGCGGGGCGGAGTCGGACACCGAGAAGCCCTCCTGAGCGGCGCGGCCGCTGCGACGGCGATCTACCCGGCGCGGGCGCGCCGCCGCACGGCCGCTCCGCGCGCGCGCTCGGGCTCGGGGAAAGCGGCCTCCTCGAGCAGCCGCTTCAGGATCGAGCGATGGCAGCGCGCCGGATCGGTGCACGCCGACGAGCAGAGCAGCGTGATCGTCTCGCCGGCGCGCACCCGCGCGGAGAAGCCTTCGATCCAGAACCGCTGGACGGCCATCTCGGCGAGGTAGCGCCGCTCGTACTCGCCCCACGGGATCGGCGGCCCGCCCTTGCCGTACACGGCGGCGTGGAGCGCCTCGCTCGGCCCGAGCGCCTTGCACCAGGCGTCCCAGGTCTCGTCCTCGCGGCGCACGCCGCGCGGGCGGTAGCGGCACACGAGCAGCCGGTAGCCGTCCGCCGGCTCGCGCGGATCGTTCCAGCGCTTGGCGCGGACCGGCATCGCTCGAGCATGCCTCGGCGTCCGCGCCTCGCCAATGCCGGCGGCGCGGGGCGGCTCGTCGCGAGAGCGGGGCCGATCCCGCCGGGCTCGTCGCCTCGCCGCGTGGCGGGCGCCGACGCGACCGAGCGTGCCCGGCAGCAGCGCGGCGGGGCCGGGGCTACTCCGCCGGGGCAGGCTCCTCGGTCTCGTCCACGGCCTCGTCGGGCTTGGGACCGAAGCCGAACACCCGCCGCGCCCACACCGAGAGGTCGTCGAAGAGCGAGTAGGCGACCGGCGTCGCCAGGAGTGTGAGGAGCAGGGCCAGCGTCTGCCCGCCGATGATCACGAAGCCGGTCGCGCGGTTGGTGCCGGCGCCGGCGCCGCTCGAGAGGACGAGCGGGATCATGCCGGCGACGAACGCCACGGTGGTCATGAGGATGGGGCGGAAACGATCCCGGTTCGCCTCGAGGATCGCTTCCGCGCGCGGCAGGCCCCCGTGCCTGAGCTTGATGGTGTGATCGATCTGGAGGATCGAGTTCTTCTTCACCACGCCGAAGAGCACCAGGATGCCGAGCATCGAGAAGATGTTGAGCGACTGCCGGAAGATGATGACGCTGAGGATCGCGAACGGCACCGTGAGCGGGAGCGAGAGGAGAATCGTGATCGGGTGGAGCCACGACTCGAACTGCGCCGCGAGCACCAGGTACATGAAGACGAACGAGAGCAGGAAGGCGAGGCCGAAGTTCTTCGCGGCCTTCCCGAGCTCCTTCGACTGCCCGACGGGCACGCCGCTGTAGCCGTCCTCCATGTGCAGGTCCTTGGCCGCCTGCGTGAGCGCGTCGATGATCGCGCCCTGCGAGGCGCCCGGGGCGATGTTCGCCTGGACGACGACCGTCTTCTTGCGGTTGTACCGATCGATGCGTGACGGGCCGGTCCCGGGCTGGAAGCTCACCACGTTGTCCAGGGTGACGGTGCCGAGCTTCGCCGAGGGCACGCTGAGCCGCTTCAGGCCCTCGATGTCCGACCGCGCTTCGGGCACCGCGCGAGCGTGCACCTCGTACTGCTCGCCCTTGTCGTTGTAGGTCGAGACCTGGTAGCCGCCCACGAGCAGCCGGAGCGCGCCGGCGACGTCGGCCACGTTCACCCCGAGGTCCGCCGCCTTCTTGCGGTCGATGTGGACCTGGAGCTCCGGCTTGCCGACGATGAGCGACGTATCGGGGTCGACGACGCCCGGCTGCGCCGCGAGCCTGGCGAGGAGCTGTCCGGCGTAGCCCTCGAGCTTCTTCAGATCCGGGCCCTGGATCTGGAACATGATGGGGAAGTTCGCCCCGCCGCCGGAGAAGGGATTCACCTTTCCGACGTTGATTCGCAGCTTCTCGGCGGCGAACTTGCTCGTGACCTGCGCGCGCGCCTTGCTGATGAGCTGGTCCTGTGTGTCCTGGCGCTGCTTCGGCGGCACGAGCTTGACGTAGATCGAGGCCAGGTTCGGCGTCTGCTGGGGGTCGTCGCCGATGGTCGTCACCGCGTAGGCGACGCCGGGCAGCGTCTCCATCTCGGTGGCGATGCGGGTGGCGAGGATGCGGGTGCCGTCGAGGCTCGTCCCCTCGGGGGCGCGGATGTTGGCCTGGAACTGCGACTCGTCCTCGTCGGGGAGGAAGTTCTTGTTGGCGATCCCTCCGAGGACCGGAATCGAGAAGAGCGCACCCAGCGAGGCGACCACGATCACCCAGCGGTGCGCCATCGACCAGCGCAGGACGGCCATGTAGAAGCGCTCGATGGGGCCGTAGAAGCGCGACTCCTTGCTCGACGCCTTGTGCTTCTCGTCGGGCGCCTTGAGCCAGCGCGCCGAGAGCATCGGCGTCAGCACGAAGCTCACGACGAGCGAGACGATGATCGCGAAGGCCATCGTCAGCCCGAACGAATTCATGAAGCGGCCGACGATGCCGCCCATGAAGGCGACCGGGAGGAAGACCACGACGAGCGAGAGCGTGGTCGCGAGGACGGCGAGGCCGATCTCCCTCGTTCCCGCGAGCGCCGCGTCGTAGGGCTTCTGGCCCTTCTCCTCGACGTGCCGGTAGATGTTCTCGAGCACGACGATGGCGTCGTCGATGACGATGCCGACCGCGAGCGTGAGCGCGAGCATGGTGATCGCGTTCAGGGTGAACCCGGCGACGCGCATCAGCCCGAACGTGGAGACGATGCTCACCGGGATGGCGATCGCGGCGATGATCGTGGAGCGCGCGTTGGCCAGGAAGAAGAAGACGATGACGGCCGCGCAGAGGGCGCCGAGGACGAGGTGCTCCTTCACCGCGCCGATCGCGTTGCCGATGAACTCGGATTGATCGCGCGCGACCTCGATGTCGTAGCCCTTGGGGAGTCGCGGGTGGAGCTCGTCGAGGCGCTCCTTCACCTTGTTCACGACCTCGACCGTGTTGGTGCCGCTCTGCTTGCGGATGTTGAGGAGCACCGCCGAGCGCTTGCCCTGGAAGCCGGCGCTCTCCGCCTCGGCCATGCTGTCCTCGACGCGGCCCACGTCCGAGAGCCGGACCGAGTAGCCGTCGCGCGTGGCGACGACGATGTCGCCCATCTGCTCCACGCTGCCGACGCGGCCGCGGGTGCGGAGGGTGAGCTGGGTCTGGCCCTGCTCGACGCGCCCGCTCGGGAGCTCGACGTTCTGGAGCCGGAGCGCGCGCTCGACCTCGGCGGCGCTGATGCCGCGGGCCTGGAGCTTGTCGGGGTCGATCCAGACGTTCACCTGGCGGGCGCGGCCGCCGATGATGGTCACCTGCCCGACGCCGGCGAGCGACTCGAGCTCGCGGCGCAGCGTCTTGTCGGCGAACTCGGTGACGTCGCGCACGTTGGCCGTCGAGGCGACCACCAGCGTGAGGATCGGGGTCGCGTCGGGGTCGAGCTTGAGGATGGTCGGCGGCTCGGCCCCTGCCGGGAGCAGCGCCTGGATCGCCGACACCTTCTCGCGCACCTCGTCGGCGGCGACGTTGGTCGGCTTCTCGAGCACGAAGGTGACGATGACCTGGCTGACGCCCTCGACCGAGATGCTGCGCAGCTCGTCGATGCCGCTGATGGTGTTGACGGCGGCTTCGATCTTGTCGCTCACCTCGGTCTCGACCTGGTCCGGCGCGGCGCCGGGCAGCACCGTGGTCACGACCACGACCGGGAACTCGACCTTGGGGAAGCGGTCGAGCCCGAGGCCGCCGTACGAGAAGATCCCGATGACGGTGAGCATCAGCGCGATGACCGTCGCGAAGACCGGCCTCTTGACGCAAATTGCGGCGAGCCATTGCATGGTGCGTCTCCTAGCGGGTCACTTGGTCACGACTTCGGCCGCGTCGCTGAGCGCGGCGAGGTCATCCACCGCGACCTCGTCGCTCGGGCCCAGGTTCCCGCGCACCTCGACGAGGCCGTCGACCTCGCGACCGACGGTCACGAGGCGCTCGGACACGCGCGTCCCGGTCTTGACGAAGACGCGCGCCGAGCCGGCGGCCTCGCCGAGCGCGGCCTTCGGCACCAGCAGAGAGTCCTGCGGCTCGCCGGCGAGGGCCACGCGCGCCTTGGCGAAGAAGCCGGGGCGGAGCACGCCGTCGCCGTTCGGGACCTCGGCCTCGATCGGGAGGGTGCGCGACTGCACCTTCACGCTCGCGCCCACGCGCTTGACGACGCCCTTGAACGTCTTGCCGGGGTAGGCGGCCACGGTGAGCTCGACGGGCTGGCCCTCGGAGACGCCGGCGACGTCGCTCTCGGGCACGTCGATGCGGAGGCGGAGCGGGTTGTCGCGCACCACCACGGCGACCACGCGGCCCACGTTGGCGAACTCGCCGGGGGCGATGCGCTTCTCGACCACCGCCCCGTCGAACGGCGCCTTGACGCGCGTGTCGCCGGCGTTCTTCGACGAGAGGCGCGCCTGCGCCTGCGCCGCGATGAGGCCCGCCCACGCCTGCTCGGCGCCGTTCTTGGCGGCGTCGAGCTGCGCGTTGGCCCGGTCGGCCGCGGAGCGCGCCTGATCGTACGCCGACTGGGTGATGCCGCCGGAGTCGAAGAGCTTCTTGGCGCGCTCGGCCTCGAGCACGGCGAGATCGCGCCCCTCCTTCGCCGCGCGCACGTCGGCGACCTTGTCCGGGTCGAACTTGTCGCCGGGCTTGAGGCCGAGGCGCGCGAGCTGCTGCGTCGCGTTCGCGTTGGCGCTCGCCACGCGGAGCGACGCCTCGGCGCCGTCGAGCTCGACGAGCACGTCGCCCTTCTTCACCCGCGAGCCGGCGTCGACCAGCACGTTGAGCGCGACGCCCGCGGCCTGGGCCGCGACCTCGCTGCGCTCGTCGGCGTCGAGCGTCCCGCTGATGTCGAGCGCGCGCGGCAGCCGCCTCGTCTCCACCTTGGCGAAGCGCGTCGCGATCGGCGCCTGCGCGGTCCCCGCCGCGGAGGCCTGCCGCGAGGGATCGGGCTTGGGCGCCTGCTCCGGCTTCTTGCATCCGGCGGCGGCGAGGGCGGTGAGCCCGGCGAGCACGAGCGCCGCGGCGCGCGCCCCCCGGAGCCGACGCCCCTTGGGCTCGTGGTCGCGCCGCCCGATGGCGAGCGAAGGGTCGGGCATGACGTTCCTGTTCATGGTCGGCTCCTCGGAGGCGATGGGCGGTGGCGAAGCGTGGCGAGCGACGGCGGAGATCGGCGGGTCGAGCGGCGGTGAGCTCATCGCGCCTCCGTGGGCGGCCCCAGCGGGCGGCCGGCGCTGAGGCGCAAGAGGCCGCGCGCGAGCGCGAGGTCGGCGTCGGCCTGGACGCGGAGCACCTCGGCGCCGAAGGCGTCGCGCTCGGCCTGGATGAGCTCGAGCTGCGTGCCGGCGCCCTGCGCATAGCGGTCGCGCGCGAGGGCGGCCGCGTGCGTCGCGGCTTTGGACTGCGCCCGCGCGGCGCGGCTCTTCGCGATCTGCGCCCGCACCGCCTGCCAGGCGTCGTGGATGCGATCGCGGGCGGCCGTCTTCGCGCTCTCCTCGCGGAGGACGGCGCCGCGCGCCGCGGCGTTCTGGGCGCGCACGCCCGAGATGGTGGCGTAGTCGAGCCGCCACAGCGCCACCAAGCCCGCCGTGTAGCTCGCGTTGTTGCCCGAGAAGCCGGACGCGTTGGTGATGCGCTCGGTCGCGGTCGCGGCGATGGTCGGCAGGAGCGCGGCCTTGGCCGCGTCGGCGGCGCGGTCCTGCGCCTTGGCCTCGAGCTCCGCGGCGCGCACCGAGGGCAGGGTCCCGAGATCGGTGCCGAGCCACGAGGCGAGCGGCGCCTCGTCGGTGAGATCGACCTCGAGCGGCTGGGCGCCCGGGCTGGGCGCGAGCCCGGAGAGGCTGCCGAGCGCCTGGCGGCTCACCGCGCGCAGGAGCTCGGCGTCCGCCAGCGCCTGACGGGCGCGCTCGATCTCGGCCTGGGCGCGCTCGAGATCGATCTCGGTCGCGGCGCCGGCCTCGCGGCGGAGGAGCACCACCCTCTGGCTCTCCTCGGCCGCCTTGAGCGTGCGCCCCGCGGCGTCGACGAGCGACTCGGCGGCGACGACCTGGTAGTAGCGCGCGGCGACGACACGCTCGATCTCCAGCGCCGTGGCGGTGACCCGCGCGTCGGTCGCGTCGGACAGCGCGCTCGCCGCGCCGATCCGCTTCCACGCGGCGACGTCCACGAGCGGCACGTCGATGGTGAACGTGGCGTCGAGCTGGTTGGCGGGCGTGATCGTCGCCGTGACGCCAGGGCCGAGGTTGATCTCCACCGGGTACTGGTTGCGCGTGTACGCGCCGCGGGCGGTGAACGCCGGCAGGATCCGGCCCCAGGCCTGATCGACCTCGGCGGAGCGCTGCGTCGCGAGCTCGACCGCAGCGCGGTTGTCGAGGCTCTGCGTCCGGGCGGTCGTGAGGAAGTCGCCGAGCGGTTGCAGCGCCGACGCCGGCGGCGAGATCGCCAGCGAGATCCCGAGCGCGGCAGCGGCCGGCGACCAGGCAGGGACGAAGGCGGAGCGGCGGCTCTTGAACCGGGCGAAGGGCATGGAGTCTCTCGGGGCTAGGAGGCGGGCGCGATGCCGACCCAAAGGAGCTGCACCAGTCCGCGGACGAAGGCCTCGGCGGGGACGGGCGCGTCCTCGTGGCTCTTCAGCAGGATCTCGAGCACGACGTAGTTGTGGATGGAGCCGAGGAAGGCGCGCGCCAGGATCTCGGGATCCTGGCGGCGCAGCCTGCCGTGGGACATCTCGGCCTCGAAGAACGAGCTGAGCTTCTTGAGGAACCGGACCGCCGGCGGGTTCGGCTGGCTCAGGGCGCACGGGATCCCGTCGGCCCCGGGGTTCGACCAGGCCATCATCATGAGAGGGGTGACGGCGCGGAAGAAGGCGACGACCTCGAGCCCCACCACGGCCAGGTTCTCGCGCAGATCGCCCTTGCCGACCCGCTCCGCCACCGTCCGGAAGAAGTCGGGCTCCTCGAGCTGGGCGCCCATCGCGGCCTGGAAGAGCTCGACCTTGCTCTTGAATCGCTTGAAAATCGAGCCTTCCGAGACGCCTGCACGCTCGGCCACCTCGGCGGTCGTGGCTCGGATGCCGCGCGCCAAGAAGACCTCTCGAGCCGCCTCGATGATGGTCTCGTCGCGAATGACGGTGGGGCGCGCCATTGATAAGTGAGTGCTCAATAACCTCGAGCATGCGACCGGTCAAGCGGAGCGGGCCGAAAAAGGGGGTCGGGCCCGACACCGGTCAAGAGCCCTCCGCGACGTGCTCCGTCCGGCTCGGCCTCGAGCCGCGGGGGGCAAGCGCGATTCCGGCGCAAACGATGTCGCAGGAGGTCCGTGGAGGTAGCCCCATCCCTGCATGCGCGGCGCGGGCGGCGTCGAAAACGCTCCTCGGCGCCGGCGCTCCTGTGAAAAGATGGTCGATGGGCCGTGAGCGCGATCTCCGTCATCTTGCCCCGGCTCGAGGCCGGGCGACCCCTGATCCTCGGCGGAGACCCGGAGGCGGAGCTGCTCGCGCGCGGGGTGGTGCTGCCGGCGCCGGCGGCGCTCGGGCGGCTCCTCCGCGAGCAGCCGATGACGGTCGCCGATCACTACGAGCTCGAGATCGCGTCGGGCGTCGACGTGCTCTGCGCCTTGACGAGCGAGACCACGCCGCGCGCCCTCGGGCAGATCGGGATGGCGTTCCGGGCGGCGGCGCTCACCGGCGCGGCCGTCGATCTCGCGCACGACGCGGCGCAGAGGGCGGCGCGGGTGGTCGCCGTCGCGGGGCTGCTCGGCGCGCGATCGGGTGCGCCGCTCCAGCCGGACCGGATCGCCGAGGAGTACGCGATGCATGCGGCCCGGCTCGCGGCCGCCGGCTGCGAGATCCTGATCGCGCGCGGGTGCGGCGGTGACGGCCCCTATGCGCGCCTCGCGCGGCTCGCGTCGGTGGTGAGCGGCAGCTCGACCCAGCTGCCCACGTGGGCGGTGATCGAGGTCGGCGCCGGGCTCGCCACGCCCGACGGCGAGCCGGTCGGCGAGTGGGCGCGCGCGGCCGTCGACTCGGGCGCCACCCTCCTCTTGTTGGAAGCGCCTTCTCCCGAGGTGGCGCTCGTCGCCATGGAGCGCGCGGGCCACCACGGCGAGCCGCGCATCGGCGTGCTCCTCGCGGCCTCGCACGGCCACGCGGCCTCGCCCGACGCCGCTGGGCCCGAGGCCTGGGCCGCCGGCGCCAAGCGCCTCGTCGACGCGGGCGCGCGGGTCATCGGCGGCGGGCTCGGCACCACCGCCCATCACGTCACCGCGCTCGGCCGGCTGCTCGGTCGCGCCGATCGCACCTCGATCTGGCCCCGCGCGGTGTAGCGCGCGCGCAGCGCGGCGAGCCGTCATCCCTCGCGGCCCGCTGGCGTTCGGCCGAGCGGGCCGGACCGCGATGCGAGCGGCCGTCGGGAAACCCTGCTATCACGGCGCTCCATGGCCCCGAGCGCTGCGGCGTCCGACGCCAAGTCCCTGCCGATCAAGTCGCTCGACGACCTCTGCGCGCCTTTCTACGAGGCGATCAAGCCGGTCGCGAAGCATCGGGTCGGCACCGAGGCGGAAAAGTTCGGCGTCCACGCGACGACCGGCGCCGCCCTGCCTTACGAGGGCGAGCGCAGCGTGCTCGCGGTGCTCCAGGCCCTCGCCGATCGGCACGGCTGGATGCCCGACTACGAGCAGCCGGGCGGCCCGCTCATCGCGCTCACGCGCTCGGGCGCCTCGGTGACGCTCGAGCCGGGCGGGCAGCTCGAGCTCTCGGGCGCGCCGCTCGAGACCCTTCACCAGGTGAGCCTCGAGATGTCCGGCCACATGGCCGAGCTCCGCGACATCTCGAACGAGCTCAACCTCGTCTGGCTCGGCCTCGGCTTCCACCCGTTCGCGCGCCAAGAGGACCTGTCGTGGGTGCCGAAGACGCGCTACGGGTACATGCGCCGCTACCTCCCGACGAGGGGGCAGTACGGCCTGGACATGATGCGCCGCACCGCCACCGTGCAGGCGAACTTCGACTACTCGAGCGAGGAGGGCGCGATGCGCGCGCTGCGGGTCTCGCTGCGTTTGTCGCCGCTCGTCACCGCCATGTTCGCGAACTCGCCCTTCTACGAGGGCAAGCTCTTCGGCGGCCGGAGCTACCGCGCCCGCGTGTGGCTCAGCGTCGATCCTGACCGCCAGGGGCTCTTGCCGAGCGTGCTCGCCGGCGGCACCCGCTTCCTCGACTACGTCGAGTGGGCGCTCGACGCGCCCATGTACATGGTCAAGCGCGGCGCCGACGTCCTCCCCAACACCGGGCAGTCGTTCCGCAGCTTCTGGCGGCACGGCTTCCACGGCCAGTTCCCGACCATGGCCGACTGGGAGACGCACCTCAACACCATCTTCCCCGAGGTGCGGCTGAAGCGGACGCTCGAGGTGCGCGGCGCCGACTCGCAGGGCTCGGCGCTCGTGTGCGCGCTCCCGGCGCTCTGGACCGGCGTCCTCTACGACCCCGAGGCGCTCGACCAGGCCGACGCGCTCTCCGAGAGCTGGTCGTTCGAGGACCTCGAGGCGGTGCGCCCGCAAGTCGCCGCCCTGGGCCTCGCCGCCGAGCTCCGGGGCGTGCGCCTCGCCTCGCTCGCCGAGCGCCTCGTCGCCATCGCCGAGGGAGGCCTCGCCCGGCGCGCGCGCCTCGACCGCGACGGCAAGGACGAGCGCGTCCACCTGGCGCCGCTCGCCGCGCTCGTGGCGAAGGGCTCTTGCCCCGCCGACGCGCTCACGGCCGGCCTGCCCGACGCCGATCCCGACCTCCGCCGCGAGATCCTGGCGCGCGCGCGGCTAGGATGACGGTCGCCACGGGGGACGGCAGACGCGCATGACGTCGGTGATCTACCTCGCGGCGACCGCGCTGCTCGTGCTGCTCAACGCCTTCTTCGTCGCGGCCGAGTTCGCGATCGTGAAGATGCGGCCGACCCGGCTCGAGCAGCTCGTCCGCGGCGGCGACTCGCGCGCGAAGCTCGCGCTCAAGATCATCTCGCGCCTCGACGCGTACCTCTCCGCCAACCAGCTCGGGATCACCCTGGCGTCGCTGGCGCTCGGCTGGATCGGCGAGCCCGCCATCGCCGTCCTCATCGAGCCGGCGCTCCGGCCGCTCGGCGCCTGGAGCGGCATCAGCGCCCACGGCATCTCGGTCGCGCTCGCGCTCCTGGTGATCACCGCGCTGCACACCATCGTCGGCGAGCAGGCGCCCAAGTCGCTCGCCATCAGCCGGACCGAGCAGACGACGCTCTTCGCGGCGCGGCCGCTCTACCTCTTCTACGTGGTGATGTGGCCGTTCATCTGGCTGCTCAACACCTCGGCCAACGCGTTCGTCCGCCTCTTCGGCCTCAAGCCCGCGGGCGAGGAGGAGATGGCCCACACCTCGGAGGAGCTCCGGATGCTCCTCGCGTCGAGCCCCGCCGGGCTCGATCCCGCGATGCGCAGCATGCTGGTGCGGATCTTCGATCTCCGGCGCCGCACCGCCCGGCACGTGATGTCGCTCCGCAGCGACGCCTCGACGCTGCGCGCCAAGATGACCATCGACGAGGCGGTCAAGATCGTCAACGAGGCCGGCTACTCGCGCTACCCGGTGCTCGACGACGCCGGCAAGCACGTCCTCGGCTACCTGCACCTGCGCGATCTCTTCGACGTGCTCAGCGGCCGCCGGCGCGCCTCGCGCGTGGCCGAGCTGCTGCGCAAGCCGATCTTCGCGCGCGAGACGACGTCGGTCGAGCGGCTGCGCCTCGACATGCAGGCGAGCCAGACGCCGGTCGCGATCATCACCGCGCCCTCGGGCGAGTTCGTCGGCATCGTCACCATGGAGGACCTGCTCGAGGAGATCGTCGGCGAGATCCGCGACGAGAACGACGAGGAGGTGCCGCCCATCCACCGGCGCGGCGGCGGCATCGTGGACGTGGACGGCCGCGTGCTCCTCTCGGATCTCGAGCGCGACGCCGGCATCGTGCTCAGCCCCGAGGTGAAGAGCATCGAGACCGTCGGCGGCTACATGCTGGCGCGCCTGGCGCGGCCGGCCGAGGCCGGCGAGCGCGTCGAGTGCGACGACTACACCCTCGTCGCCGTCGACGTGGCCGGGCGGCGGGTGCGGCGCGTGCGCGTGGTGCCCAGCGAGAAGCCGCGGCCGAAGGACGAGGATCAGGAGCGGGAGTAGCGACGGCGCGGGCGGGGCTCGATCCGCCCGTCGAGGCCGAGACCTACTTCCGACGTCAGGGCATCAGCCTGCCGGCTTCCCAACCACTGACGTCCCTTTTTCAGCACCCTGCTACGGCGGCGGGACGCAGCCGATCTTCGCGCCCGTCTTCTTCACCGCCGCCTCGAGATCGAGGACCAGCCGCTCGATCTTCTTCCGGTTGGCGTCGGGCAGGCTCGGCGCGGCGAGGTCGAGGCGGAGGCGGTCGCGGAGCTCGAGCTCGGAGTCGTACGTCTTCTGGAGCTCGCGCGCGTAGGCGTCCGGGTTGTCGGCGCGGTAGTAGGCGGCTTTGCCCTCCCCCTCGGCGATCGCCTCGGAGAGCGCCGACGCGTCGCGCGGCGGATCGTGCGCGTAGAGACCCTGGCAGCGATCGGCGCGGGGCCCGAGCAACACGTTCGCCTGACGCGCGTTCGCCTGCGTGCGGCTCTTCGACGACGCGTCCACGAACGCGATCCGGTAGCGCGTCACCGCGAGGTCGGAGGAGGTCGCGAACCCCGGGCCCGCCTTTCCGTCCTCGGTGGGAAGCGCCGACCCGTTGAGCGCGGCCTCGAGGCAGGTCCTGAAGCGCGCAGGATCGCCGGTGCCCTGACCCTCGACCGCGGTGAGATCGGTCACCTTCGCGTCGCGAAGGCGCGAGGTCTTCGCCTCGACGGTGAAGTCGACGGTCGCGACGTAGCCGCCCTGGAACTGCGAGCCCTCGAACTCCTTCTCCCAGCACGCGACCACCAGGGGGAGCGTGTCCGGGCGCACGGCGGCGGCGAGGCGGCCCCCGAGCTCGGCTTGTCCGCCGCCGAACAACGGCAGGCAGCCGCCGAAGAAGACCAGCGCGCTGGCGAGGCCGGCGACGCTTCCGACCTCCTCGAGGCGGCGGCCCAGGGCCAGGCGCGGGCCCGCGTCGCCGGAGGCCGAAGAGCTCACCGCCCGCTTCCCTTCGGAGGAGCCTTCGCGTCGGTCGAGGCGGCCTCGGAGGCCAGGATCGCGGCACGGATCCCGGTGTAATCCGGGAACTGCCGGTTGCCTTCGCTCACGCCCGCGTACGGGATCGTCGTCGCGGCGCGCCCGTCGCCGGCCGCCTTGGCCATGTCGAGCTGGCCGCCGCATGCCGGAAGCGCCGCCGCGAGCAGGGCAGGGCCCCACATCGAGCGGAACGTCGCTGGCCGCAAACGGTGCGCGAGCATCGAGAGCGGAACTTAACAGAATCGGCGGCTGGACGGGGAGCGGCCGACCCTACTAGGCTGCTGAGGTCCTTGGACACGCTCGCGGAACGCATCGCGCGGGATGGCCCGCTCAACGAGCTCGATGCCGTCGGTTGGATCATCCGGCTCGGCAAGCGGCTCGAGGCGCTCCACGCCATGGGGGTCGCTCACGGCAGCGTCTCGCCGGCGTGCGTGATGACGAGCGGCGTCCCGCGCACCTCGAAGGGCGTGCTCAAGGACGTCGCCCACACGGCGGGCGACCCGGCGTTCCAGTCGCCGGAGCGCCTCTCGGGCGCGAGCGTCTCGCAGCGTGACGACGTGTGGGCCTTGGGCGCCACGCTCTACCTGGCGCTGACCGGCGGACCTCCGTTCCCGGGCCAGAGCGCCGCCGAGGTCGCGCACAAGGTGAGCTCTGGAACGCCCGCGCCGCTCGCCGTGTTCGACGTCGGCGACGACGATCTCCAGCGCATCCTCGACGATCTCTTCGCGCGCGATCCGAGCCAGCGCATCGCCACCGCGTTCGCGCTCCGGCGCGAGCTCGAGAAATGGCACCCCGATCCGTCGGTCAAAGACCTGCCCCCGCTCGACGAGGAGGAGCAGGCGCTCAGGGACGACGACGACGACGACATCCGCACGGTGATGCGCACGAGCCCGCTCGACGCGTCCGACCCGCTGCCTCCGCCCGCGATCGTGCGCGATTCCTCTGACTCGCGGTCCCGCTTCGCGGGACACGCTGCGAATTCGGGCGGGGGCATGCCCGTTGCGCCCGCCGCGCGTCCGGCGCCCTTCGGGGGCGCGGCGCGTCCGGCGCCTGCCGCGCATCCCGCGCACCGCGCGGCCGCGGCGAACACCGCGTCGGACGACGACGAGGACGACGCGCGCACGATGATGATCCGCGAGCCGCCCGAGCCCGCGCCGATGCAGCGTGGGGCGCCGGCGCGCCGCCCCCCCGCCGGGCGCGCGCCGACGCCGGCGCCCGGGGTGGCCGATATCGCCCGCGAGCGCGCCGAGGGCAAGCCGCCCCACGTCGTCAGGACGGTCGACCTCCTCAAGCACGTCGCTGCGACGCGCGATCCCGGCGTCGCGCGCCCCCCCGTCGACGAGGACGACGACGACGTCCGGACCGTGATGCGCGCTTCGCCGCTCGACATCGCGGACGAGGACTCGTCGGACGGCGCGACGGTGATGCGCGAGGCGCCCGAGGTGCCGCGTGGGTTCGGACCCGCGGGCGGGATGCCTGCTCCGGGGAGGCAGCAACCCGCCGGCCACCCCCACGCGGCGCCGGCGCCCGCGGCGTCGGCGCCCGGGCGCGCCCCGCCGGACCCCCGCGCCGCGACCGTCGCGTTCCCTCCGCAGGGCGACGATCCGATGCCCACGGTTGCCTTCCCCGCGGGAGCGTTCGGGCCGTTGCCGCCGGAGCCTTCACGGCCGCTCGCCGGTCCCGGAGCGGACGCGTTCCCGCGGCCGGCGCCGGGTGGATTCCCCGCGCCCGCAGGTCCCCATGCCGGAACGATGCCCGGCGGCGGACCCGGCGCGCCGTCCGCGCAGGGGCCGGCGCCGTTCCAGGGCGGTGCGCCGGGCGGGCCGTTTGCCGGCCCTGGGGGCGCCGCCACGAACCTCGCGGCTCCGGCGTCCCCGTCGTCGGGCGGACGCGGCGGCCTCCTCGTGCTGCTCGTGGCGCTGCTGATCGCCACCGCGGCGGGCACGTTCCTCTTCCTGCGCTACCGCCCCTTCTGACCGCGGGCGCCCAGGAGCTGGAGCTCGGCGCGGAAACCGCCCATGTCGATCTCCTGCCGCGTCGTCACGGCGAGGCCGGCGCGCTCGGCGGCGGCGAGCGTGCGCGCGGGCAGCGGCGAGATCCACGCGAGCCGTCCGCCCGGCGCGAGCACGCGCCCCGCGTGGGCGACGAAGCGCTCGAGCAGCGCCCCCAAATCGGTGCCGCGGAGCACGCGCCGCCCCATCGGGGGGTTCGTGAGGATGAGGGTCGGTCGATCGGGGGAGGGCTCGTACGCAACCGCGTCGGCGATGTGGAGCTCGACCTCGCGCGCGCCCGCCGCCTCGAGGTTCTCGCGCGCGACCGCGAGCGCCGCGGCGCTGCGATCGGTCCCGACGAGGCGCCGGTAGGGGCCGGCGAGCGCGCGCTCGCAGAGCTCGGTACCCGAGCCGACGAACGGATCCCACACGACGTCGCCGGCGCGCACGCCCCCGACGCGCACCAGCGCGGCGGCGATCGTCGGGTGCGACGCGGCGGGCACGTCGCCGCGCCGGTAGAAGAAGCGCGGATCGTCGGCGCGCGGCACGAGCTCGACCTCGACGGCGCCGCCCTCCTCGCGGACCACCGCCTCCCAGGGGCTCGCCGAGGGATCGTTGACGAGCTCGGGCCGCGCGGCCCGCACCGCCTCGGCGACGCGGAAGACGACCGCGCGGCGCTTGCCGCCGCCGGCCCAGGCGATGCGGTAGCGGATCGGCCCCTCGGTGAAATGGCGCAACAGCTCGAGCGCCTCCTCCGAGGTGATCGCCGCGGCGATGCGCGCGGCGAGATCGTCGTCCGGCGGCGCGGCGGCGGCGCGCCCGCGTCGGGGCGCCTCCGGCGCGATTGCGAGCGGGAAGCCGAAGTCGAGCATGGTGCGCGCAGCGAAGAGTCGCGCCGGCGCTCCGGTGAGCGTCGCCTCGACGCGGCCCTCGCCGGTGACGCGCGGGCCGAGGGCCGGCTCGAGCTCGCCGGCGAGGATGCGCTCGAGGCCCGCGCGCGCGTGCAGCCTGACACGTGGGGGGCGGAGCGGGGCGCGCGACGCCAGGAACGCCGACGCCGCGGCGCGCGCGCGCGGCCGCTCGGCCATGAGCACCGCCCGCGCCCCGGCGTCGTCGAGGCGCGACGCCGACGCGCGCAGCGCCTCGAGCGCGCGATCGCCTCCGATCTTCCCGAGCGCCCCGGCGATGGCGCGGCGGACGCTCGGGTCGGCGGCGGGACGATCCGGGCCGGCGGGAGCCACCC
>CAYJPW010000041.1:52372-71236 GCA_964372055.1 uncultured Polyangiaceae bacterium | reverse complement strand
AAACGTCGCGTCCGCCTCGAGGGATCTGGCGTCCCGCCCCAGAAACGTCGCGTCCACGTCGAGGGATCTGTCGTCAGGGCCGGGCGACGCGTCGTCCGGCGAGGGAGACGTGAGGTCCGCCTCGCGCGGCGTCAGGTCCGCGCCCCGCGACGTCGCGTTTTCGTGGGGAGACGCGGCGTCGAGACGAGCCGACGTGAGGTCCATCGCGGCAGACTTCACGTCCGCCTCCAAAGACGCGTGATCCGAAGGGGGACACCTGACGTCCGGACAGGGAGACCTGACGTCCGGACAAGGAAACGTGACGTCCTGCGGGCGAGAGCTGACGTCTCGTCGAAGCGATCACACGTCTGCCGGCAGGGACGCGACGTCCATCTCGAGGGACGCGTTGTCGGGCCGGCGAGACGCGACGTCACGCTCGATGGACGCGGCGTCCGGCCCGACAAACGCGACGTCGCACTCGATGGACGCCAGGTCGGGGCCGGGAGACGCGACGTCGCACTCGATGGACTTCGCGTCCGGCCCGACAAACGCGACGTCGCACTCGATGGACGCCAGGTCGGGGCCGGGAGACGCGACGTCGCGCTCGATGGACGCGACGTCGGGCCGGGGAGACGCGACGTCGGCCTCGCGGGACGCGACGTCCGGCTCGAGAGACGGCGGATCGGCCTCGATGGACGCCAGATCGGCGAGGTCGGACGCGACGTCTGCCTCCGGGGACACCCGATCGGCCACCCCCGGCGCGACCCTCGAGCGCCTGGACGCGAGAACGGACCGGCCGCACCGGCAATCCGCGTTCGGCGCAGCCGCAACGCGCCGCCGGCATGGCGCTCCCGCGCCGCCGCCCCGCCGCGACCTCCGCCGGGATCCGTCCGATCGCCCCGCGCCACGTCGGCGCCCGTCACCGGCGCTCGCCATCGCCCTCGCTCGCCGGTAGCCTCGCAGGATGATCATTTGGTTCGGTCAACGCCAGTACGGGCGGGTCGAGGTCATAGCCGGGACCCATATCGCCACGGTCTTCACCTACGCGCAGTTCATGCCGATCGCGCCGGAGCGGTCGTACTTCGTCTTCCGCGACGACGACGGCTGCGAGCGCTTCATCCCCATCCCACGGCACCGCCGCTCGATCCTCGCCGCGTACCTGCGCACGTGGGGGATCCTCGCGTCGATCGGCCTCGTCCCGGTGGTCGCTGCGTTCACGGCGGGGTCGGCATGGGTCGTGCCCGCGACGCTGGCGGCGCTCGCGTTCGTGGTGGGCCTCGCGTATCTCGCGCTGACGCGCTTCGGCGTGCTCTCGCCCGAGGAGCGGGCCGAGCGCGTGGTCCACGGCTGGTGGACCGGGCTGCCCATCGATCCGGCGCACCTCGGCAACGTTCGGTTCAGCCTCGCCGGCGCGCTCCGCGCCGAGCTCGTCGGCCGGACGGGCGCGATGATGGCCACCGGGTATCGCTGCGCGCACCCCGCCGAGACGCACCACCGCGCCATCGCCCTCGATCCCACGGTGACCGATCGCGACTACATCGCCGCCGCGTTCACGCTGGCGCGCATCGAGGAGTCGCTCACGCCCGAGGGCGCCGCGCGCGACGCGATCGCCGGCGAGCGCGAGGCGCTCTGGCGCAAGCTCCGCGCCGAGCACCCGGAGGTCCTCGAGCCCGAGGCGGCGCACCGCGCCTCTCCGTGGACCTCGACCGAGCCCGCGCCCGACCCGACGCCGGACGCCGTCCCCGAGACCGCAGCCCCGCCGCCGCCCGCGCCCATGGGCGCGCCTCCCCAGCACGTCGGGCCCGTGGTGCCGCCGCGCAAGAGCCGCGCCCCTCTCGTCGGCGCCATCGTCGGGGGCGCGATCGCGCTCGCCTCGGGAGCCGCCGGCTGGTTCCTCTACACGCACGCGAAGCTGCACGTCATCAACGTCTCGGGGAAGGACGGCCTGTCGGTCTACCTCGACGGCGAGAAGCTCCTGGCCCACGCCCCCAGCGCGAGCTCCGAGCGCACCATCGACGACCGCACGTTCTTCATCCGCAGCGGCGCGCACCGGCTCGAGACCCGTGACGCGACCGGCGAGGTGATCGACCGCGTCGACGTGACCTTCGAGGCCGGCAAAGCGGGCCGGCTCTACGCGCCGGCGCACCTGCCCGACGTCTGCCTCGCCGTGCAGACCGACCGCTACTGGAGGTCGCCCCAGTTCGCGCCCGCCACGAAGCGGTTCCAGATCCTCGATCGCTCGAAGAGCTACTGGCAGATCGCGGAGGGGATCGACCACTGGTTCGAGGACACGCCCGACGAGATCCAGCTGAGCTCGAGGGACACCGGGGTCGCGCGCCGCGCCCTCCGGGTCGCACCCTGCGACGATCCCGCGCTCCAGGAGTGAAGAGCCGCCGATCCGCGCGCTACGGCCCCGCCGGGGGCCGGAACGCCGGGCCCGACCCGATCGAGGTGAACGCGCGGACGGTCTCGCGATCCAGCGTCAGCCCGATCGAGAGCATGTGCCTCGACTGCGCGAAGCTCTCCTCGTCGAAATCGAGCGACGCCCCCTCCGGGTGCGTGTGAAACGAATACTGGAGGTAGATGGGACCGAACCTGAGGCGGCCGCCGAGCTCCCACGAGCGAGCGCGACCGCCGATCGTGTCGGGCTCCGGGGCGAACGGCCAGAACCAGCGGGCGTAGCCGCCAAAGCGGGGGTGCAGGAGCGCGTCGCCCCACGGCGAGAGCTCGGAGCCGAGCGTCACGCCCGCCCCACCGACGCCGAGATCGGGCCCCGCGCCGGCGGACACGTGCTCGTTCTGGACCGTGAAGAACGACCAGAGCGCGATCGGCACCACGTACGTCTTGGCCGCCGGCACGTGGGCGCCGGCCATGACGCCGAAGTGACGCGCCAGCACGCGCGAGTAGCCGCCCGAGAGCTGCAGCGACGTGAGCCCGACGCTACGCTCGCCGCCCTCGACGCAACCTGCGTCGCCGCAGGTCCCGCGCCGGCCTGCGGTGACCGTGCCCGTGGTCGCGAGCTCGAAGACCGGTCCGTTCGAGGCCCGCAGCGGGTGCAAGAGCGGCGTGACGCAGCCGAGCGAGCACGCCGCGGCCGCGGCGACGGCGAGGCCGGCGGCCGGGCAGGCATGCCAGCGCGTGCCGGATCCACGCGAGCGCGTCACGCCCTCACGATGGCACTCCGCGGCGCCGGCGCCACCGGCGGCGCGCGGACCCAGGACCTTTGTCCTCGAGCCGCGACGCGAGCTAGACCGCCAGCTCGGGCTGCGCCCGACGCGCGCGCGCCGCCTCGTCCTCTCGCCGGAGCCGCTTGTATCACGGCGCATGACGCTCGCGCAGGCGACGCGCGCGTTTCCCGTGCGCCGAGCGCGCACCCGGGCCGATGGCGCGCTACGAGACGACGCGGGCCGCTACAGTGAGCGGCTCTCTCCGCTCCGGAGTGGCGCGACGCTTGCAACAGGCCCCCCAGGTTCGGAACCGGAGGGAATGTCATGAAGCGCTGGTCTCATTGGCTGTTCGTCGCCGGATTGGCTCTCGCCGCGGGCTGCGGAGATGACGAGCGCGGGGGTGAAGAGGGATGCACCGAGGAGGAGGAGAAGAAGGCCGAGGCGCGGTGCCAGCAATGCCTCGACTCGTGCTCGGGGTGCAACGATCCCGGAGCGGCATGCACGGCCTCCTGCCGCCCGTGCGACGAATAGCGCGCTTGCTCGAGGCCCCTATCCTCCACAATCTACGACGACATTCTTACCCGGGACCGTGTAGGAGAATCCGTTCGGCCTGAGCTCCGCGGCGAAGCACTCGTCCTCGTGCTCCACGCACACCGTGGACGTGGAGCAGTGGATCCAGATCGGTTCGGCGCCGCCGATCGTCCCGGTGCAGCTCTGCGCCGTCGACGCGTCGATCGTGACCACCAGCGGCTCGCCCCCGGCGTCGCACGAGAGCGCATCGAGCTGGCACGCGGAGCAGTCACCCGGCATGGATCCCGACGACGCCCCGGCCCCTCCGGGGTCCACGCATTCACCCTGCTCGCAGACGCGACTGCCCTTGCAGTCGGCGTCGTTCTCGCAGCCGCCCTCCGACGCGGGCTCGCCGCATCCCACGAGGATCGCCGCGAGCGCCCATGCATGCTTCGTGCGAACGTTCATGAGTGACGCCACTGACACGATGCGTGCCAGGCTTCAGAACGCGACACCGAGGACGAGCCCTGCGTGGATCCCTACGAGGACCCTCGACGATCCCGCGCTCGGCCCTCCGGCCGTGCAAGGATTGGCGATGCAGCTGGCTCGCTCGGTGGCTCCGTAGAAGCCGATGTCGCTCTGGATGCCGACGACGTTCGATGGGGTGACGGCGTTCGCCGGAACCCGAGCGCGACGGTTCGCGGACCGTTCGCGAACCGTCCGCCGGCCCGGGAACGAGCTCGGTCTTCGTCGGCAGGTGCTCCCGGGCGCCCGGCGCCGATCCTGCTTCCCGGAGCGCGCCGGAGCTGGAGACCCTATCATCGCGCGGATGCCTCGCCGCGATCCGAGCCAGGACACGACGATGGGGGACACGACGAAGCCTCGCTCGCGCGCCGTAGAGCTGGCGCGGTCGGTCCTCCTGACGATCGCGTACCATCGCGATCCGGCGCGAATCGGCGAGCGCGTGGCCGTCGACTCCCACGTGCTCGTGTCCCGGAACGAGCCTCGTTTCGCTCACCCCGGATCGCCGGGCGGGGGCAGCCTCGACGACTCACATGTGAGCCGGGAGCCGTTCCGGATCGCCCTCGCGGATGACGGCGGGGTGGAGATCGCACCGGGGCCCGGCAAGAACCGGGTTCGGGCGAGCGGCGCCGAGCTCACGGGCCCTCGCCGCTTCGACGCGGCGGCGCTGCAGCGCGGCATCGTGCTCGATCTGCGCGGCGCCGTGCTGCTCCTGCTCCACTCGATCCCACACGTGTCCGCGGGGCAGGACGCGCCGTCCACCCCTTCGTCGCTCTTGGGCGCGAGCGCCGCGATCGAGAGGATCAGGAAACAGGTCGCGCGCGTGGCGCGCCACGACGTCCCCGTCCTGATCCGCGGCAAATCCGGGACGGGAAAGGAGCTCGTCGCCCGTGCGATCCACGATGCGAGCGCCCGCGCCGGTTGTCCCTTCGTCAGTGTCAACCTCGCCGCGATCCCCGCGGCCACCGCAGCGGCCGCTCTGTTCGGACACGTGCGCGGCGCCTTCACCGGCGCCGTGCAGTCCTCGTCCGGCTACTTCGGCGCTGCAGACAAGGGCACGCTCTTCCTGGACGAGGTGGGCGAAGCCGCCGAGGAAGTGCAGGTCTCGTTGCTCCGCGCGCTCGAGTCGGGCGAGGTGCAGCCGGTCGGCTCACCCGCGACGCGCAAGGTGGACGTGCGCCTCGTCGCCGCCACCGACGCCGATCTGGAAGCCCGCGCCAACGACGGACGGTTCCGCCTTCCCCTGATCATGCGGCTCAGCGGATACGAGCTCGCCCTACCCCCCCTGGCCGAGCGCGCCGACGACATCCCACGCATTTTCGTACACTTCGTGCGCGAGGAGCTCGCGGCGATCGGCCGTGTCGATCGCCTGGCGCCCGTCGGCGACCACAGCGAGGCGTGGCTTCCGGCGTGGCTCGTCGAAGGGCTGCTGGAGCACACCTGGCCTGGCAACGTGCGAGAGCTGCGGAACTTCGTGCGGCAGCTGGTCATCGACCACGCCGACCTCTCCAGGGTCCAACGCACCGCGCTCGAGTGGCTCGGCCGGCACAGTGCGCGCAAGATCGAGCCGGCCCCTCCAGGCGAGCCGCAGGCCGCGGCGCCGGCGCCCGAGCCCAAGGCGCGAGGGAAGCGAACACTGGAGGACATCCGCGAGGAGGAGGTGGCCGAGGCGATGCGCAAGCATCGGTTCGAGCCGGGGCCCGCAGCCCAGGAGCTCGGCATCTCGCGCACGTCGCTCTACGTCCTCCTGGAGCGGCATCAGCGCTTGAAGAAGGGGAAGGATCTCGGCGCCGTGGAGATCCGAAGAGCGCTGGAAGCGCACGGCCGTCGACTGCCGGGCGCGGCCGCGGAGCTCGGCGTCTCCGTGCGCGCGCTCCGCCTCCGCATGAGCGACCTCGGGCTCGACGAGTGAGATAGCCAAGACCGCGGTGGCCCGATGCGTGCGCGGGGCCGGTGCATGAGCCATCGTCGACGTGGAGCCACGGTCCTCGGACCTTTGCTTTTCGTTTGCATCGCGATCGCGGGCGTCGCGTCGTGCGGTGACGACCCCGCCGAACCGAGCAGCATCGCCGGTCGGGGAGGTACCGGGGCCGGCGGTCACGGAAGCACCGGGCTCGGCGGTCACGGAGGCGCCGGCGCCGGCGGCGGCCCCGGAAGCACGGGGCCCTGGATCGCGGTCGACGGATGACACGCCACCGGGCTCGTGATCGAGCCGGCGCCTCTGGTAGGCTGGCCTTCGCGAATGACGGATCGGCTGGCCGTGGGGGCGCTCGTCGCCGGCCGCTTTCGCCTCGAGCGCTGCCTCGGGCGGGGCGGGATGGGCGAGGTGTGGGCCGCGAAGCACGAGGTGACCGGCAAGCGTTGCGCGCTCAAGTTCCTGCACGGCTCCGGGGCGCCGGGCGAGACGCAACTACAGCGCTTCGCCCGCGAAGCGCGAGCCGCGTGCACGATCGATCACCCGGGGGTCATCGACGTGCACGACGTGTTCGCGCTCGATGACGGCGCGCCCGTCATGGTCATGGAGCTGCTCGACGGCGAAACGCTGGCCGCGAAGCTCCAGCGCGACGCTCCGCTACCCGTCGGCGAAGCGGCGGATCTCCTGATGCAGATCGCCTCCGCGATCGGGGCCGCCCACGCCGCCGGAGTGGTTCACCGCGACATCAAGCCGAGCAACATCTTCCTCGTGGCCAGCGAGGGCGACACCGCGGTGAAGGTGCTCGACTTCGGCATCGCCAAGCTCCTCTCCAACGCCGATCCCGCGACCACCACCGGTCGCGTCGTGGGCACGCCGGCGTACATGGCCCCCGAGCAGCTTCGAGGCGAGCGCGACATCGACCACCGCGCGGACATCTGGGCGATGGGCGTCTTGGTCTACGAGATGCTCTCCGCCAAGCGACCGCTCGAGGGGCACAGCGTCGGCGAGATCGTGGAGCAGCTGCTCACCGAAGGCGTGCCTCCGCTGCGCGTGCTCGCCCCCGAGGCTCCCCATGATCTCGCCGTCGTTGCACGATCGATGCTCGAACGCGATCGCGTCCGGCGCCCCGACGATCTGCGCGCATTCACGGGCGTGTTGAAGAAGTACACGGAGCGGCAGATCCGCCTCTTCGGCCCCGCCGTTTCTTCGACGGAGCCAGCTCCCGACGCCGCCGACGAGCACCGCGTGCTCGCTCCCGTTGCGAACCCGAGCCTCGATGCCCCTCGCGAACGGCCGACGCGCGCTCGGGGTCTCGTCGCCATCGGGGCCCTCGCGATCGCGGCGGCGTTCTACGCGGGGACGACGTGGCGCGCGGCCGACGATCGCCCGGACACGTCGAGCGCGCCGGCGACCACGGAGGTGCCGCCGCCTCCGCCCGACACGACGCCGCCACCGACCTCTGCCGCAACGTCGGCTCCCGCCGCGCCGACGACGACGGCTTCGGTGGCAACCGCAGCACCCACGGCACGTCCGGCATCGCCTCCGCGAGCCACGCCGCCGACGACGGCGCGTCCGGTCGCATCGTCGACACCGGTCCCGGCGCCCCCTCCGGTCCCCACCGCGCGGCCCGCGACGTCGGTTCCGACGATCATCGAGGAACCGCCGTGACCCGATGGCGCGCGGGCCTGGTCGCGGTCGCGCTGTCGCTGCTCGTCGCCGCCCCCGTGCGGGCGGACGACGACGACACGACCCGCGGGCGCGAGCTCTTTCGCGAGGGCGTAGCCCTCACGCGGGAGAACCGGTGGGACGAGGCGCTTCGTGCGTTCGAGAAATCGGCGGCGCTCCGCCCGCACGCCCGAACGAGTCACAACATGGCGTACTGCGAGCGAGCTCTCGGCCGCCTGACGCGCGCCTACAAGCTCTTCGATCACGCGCTCGCGCAGGATCGCAGCGCCGGGGGTGAGGCGCTCGATGCCGAGCAGCGACGCGCCGCCGAGTCCTACCTCGAGGAGCTCCGGAAGGAGCTGGCGACCGCAGACCTGCACGTCGCCGCCGGCGTTCTCGTCGCCGTCGACGGCCGACCGCTCGAGCGGCTCGACGACGGGACCGTGCTCGCCGGAACCCGCGAGCCCGGGCCTGCGGAGCCGGCTGCGCGGACGGAGCTCGTGGTCCTCTTGGATCCGGGATCGCACGTCGTCGTGGTCGAGCGTGCGGGGGCCGAGCCGACACGCGCGACCGAGCGGTTCGCTCGAGGCGAGCGGCGTCGTCTTCGCTTCGATGCCGAACGCGCCGAGGCGCCGCGCGCCGCGACCGAACGCACGAAGGCTCCGCCCGCGCCTGCCGCATGGTCGGCTCCGGAGTACGCCGCGGTGGCCATCGGCGTCGGCGGCGTCGCGAACCTCGTCGCGGGCACGGTGTTCGGAGTGCGCGCGATGTCGCGCTGGGACGAAGCCCAGACGGCGTGCCCCGGGCTCACGGTCTGCCCCGACGACCGCGGGAGCCAGCTCGCGCTCGACGCGCGCCGAGACGGCAACGTGGCGACTCTCACCTTGGGGTTGGGAGCGGCCGCCCTCGTGTCGGCGGCCATCCTCTGGCTCACGACGAGGGGCGTTCCGAGCCAGGGGCGTTCACGTGCCGCGGCGCCGATGGGCGGTGCATTTTAGGGCGGCCCGAGCGTCAAGGCTTCGAGGCGCAGGGTGCCCGTGTTCGACTTCGTGACGAGGGCCAATGTCGACACATCGTCGAAGACGAGCCCACTGGGAAAGCTGCCCCAGTCGAAATCGAACTGTGCGATCTCGGTGTGCGGGTGCATGGGATCGACGAGATCGACGGCATACAGCGGGTCCGTCCCGTTGAGGTCGTTCATTTGCGGCGTCGTGCTGACGAGGAGGCGGTGGTGGCTCTCGTCGATCTCGATCCCGTCGCCTTTGACTTGGTCGGTCACCCACGTCCACTGACCATTGTCGACATTGATCTTGAGGATGCCGTCCCACCAGCTCACGGCGTAAAGCGAGCCGTCCGAGCCGAAGACCAGGTCACTCACGCTGACCACCGGCAGCGGCAGCGGACTGATGGGCGAGTAGTTGTCGCCGTCGACGGGGTCCACGAGGTAGATCTGGTTCTTCACGCCAATTGCCAGCTTGCCGGCGTGGATGCCCGTCGGCACCACGTCGAGGGTGTTCACGGACCCGGGGATGCCCGCGAGCTGGCAATGGCTCTGCCAGTCGCCCGTCTGCGGATCGACGGCGATGACGAGCGCGTCTCCGCCGGCCAAAGGGCTGCTGGTCGTGCCGACGAACAGACGATCTTGCGACGGGTGATAGGCGATTCCCAGGAAGCGCGAGTGCGTGCCGTCGGGCAGATGCGCCACGGTCCAGACCTCGCAGGTCGTCCGCATCATCTTCAAGATGACGTGGTTCACGTCGCCGGGGCTCCAGGCTTGGTGGAAGTAGAGGTTCCCCTCGAGGTCGCGCGCCATGTCCGTCGCTGCGTGGTTCGTGTTGCCGATGTCGAGAGGGAAACACCCGACTTGGAACGGCTTGCCGCAGATCCCGTCGCCGCACGGAGCGAGGGGCGGGCAGGCCATCCCCGCTTGGGCGCCGTCGCACGTGCCCTGAGCCCCGCAGTGGAGATTGTCCACCAGCGGATCGATGCAGATGCCGTCGCACCGCACGAGCGGCGGGTTGCACGCGCACTGGCCTTGCACGCACGTCTCGGTGCCCGGATCGCAGCTCGCGCCCTTTTCGGCGCCGCTGCAGGTCTGGCTCGCTCCGCAGAAGAGCGCGTTCGATGCGGGGTCGATGCAGGCTCCGTCGCAGCGCACGAGCGGCGCCTTGCACGCGCACTGGCCTCCCACGCACGTCTCGGTGCTTGGATCGCAGCTCGCGCCCCGTTCGGCGTCACTGCAGCTCTGGCTCGCTCCGCAGAACAGAGCGTTCGACCCGGGGTCGATGCAGGTTCCGTCGCAGCGCACCAGCGGCGCCTGGCAGGCGCACTCGCCCTGCACGCACTGTTCGGTGCCCGGATCGCAGCCCGCGCCCTGGTTGGCGTCGCTGCAGGTCTGGCTCCCGCCATCCGGGTCCGCGGGCTCCGGGCCCGGGCCTGACTCCGTGCGCGCTGGCGGCAGGTGCTCGATTCCGAGCACGTCGACGCACCCGGCGACCAGCAACGCCGCCACCGCCCCCCATCGCGCCCCACCGCGACTCATGCGATCGGACGCTATCACAACGACGACGCGCATGGCGCAATGGACTGGGCGGGTCGAGCGCTCTGCACGCGGACAGTTCACGGACACTTCACTCGCACGCGAGTGACACCCTTGCCGCAGCTGCGCCCCCAGATGCACGGCGGCGTCGTGGCCCGAGTCTTGAACTACGCGGCGCATGCGATCTCTCCTGCGATCCTCGTTCGACGGACGTCACATGCTCTGGAGCGGCCCCATCGCCGCTCTCTTCCTCTGGAGCTGCGGTCAGTCCGGCGGGTCGGCCGCTCAAGGGGGGACCGAGGCTGCGACGAGCGCGACGTCGAGCGGGTCGTCCGGAGGCGAGGGAGGCGAGAGCACCACGTCCGCGACCGGCGGCGGCAACGGTGGTAGCGGGGGCAGCGAGCCCGTCGTCGAAGGCGACTGCACCAACGGCGCAGACGACGACGGTGACGGGAAGGCCGACTGCGCGGACTCGGACTGCGAGGCCGTGGCGTGCCGGCCGTCGTTCGGGGACTGCGACATCGAGGAGACCTGCAGCGGTGGTGTATGCCCGCCGGACGCGGTCGTCGCGGCGGGCACCGGGTGTCGCCCTGCCGCCGGGGAGTGCGACGTGGCCGAGGCCTGCGACGGCGTTGCGCACGGCTGCCCGACCGACGTCGTGAAGAATGCCGGCGACGAGTGCCGCTCCTCCGCCGGGGCGTGCGACATCGCCGAGACGTGCGACGGGGAGAGCCCGGCGTGCCCCAGCGACGCGCTGGAGCCTGCCGCGACCGAGTGCCGACCCGTCGCCGGCCCGTGCGACGTGGCCGAGGCCTGCGACGGCGGCTCCGCCGCGTGTCCGGCCGATGCGTTCGAGTCGAACGTGACGGTCTGCCGTGCCGCCGTGGGCGATTGCGATGTCGAGGAGAGCTGCGATGGGGCGTCGGCCGCTTGCCCGGACGACGCGTTCCTCCCGGCGACGATCGAGTGCCGCGCACCGTCGGGTGACTGCGACGAGGTGGGAGAGAACTGCCTCGGCGACGCGGCCGACTGTCCTCCCGACGTGAACGGCTGCCCGAACCCGAACGAGTATTGCCTCGGCGTGTCCTGTGTGAGCAAGAAGGCGAACGGCCAGCCGTGCACCGACGCCGTCGAGTGTCAGTCCGACGTCTGCGCCGACGGCGTCTGCTGCAACAGCAGCTGCAACGGCCCCTGCCGCGCATGCAACCTGCCCGGCACCACGGGTACGTGCACGAATCGTCCGGCGGGCACCGACGTGGAAATGGGATGCGGCAACTACACGTGCAGCGGCACGGGCTTCTGCAACGTCACGTGCTCCGGCACGTGCTCGACGAACTGCAAGGCCAACATGTTCTGCTCGAGCGGGAGCTGCGGCCCCGACAAGTCGAAGGGCGCTTCGTGCACCAACGACTGCCAGTGCGCCTCGGGCCACTGCGTCGACGGAGTGTGTTGCGACACGACGTGCTCGGGGCCGTGCCGCGCTTGCAACCTCGGCGGCAGCGTGGGCACGTGCAAGAGCCGAACGGCCGGGACCGATCCGGAGAACGGCTGCGGACTCTACACCTGCAACGGGTCGGGCAGCTGCAATACGGGCTGCAATGGCGGAAACACCTGCTCGACGCAATGCAAGTCGTCGGCGTTCTGCGAGCCCGGTGGTCACTGTTGGACCGACGTCTCCTTCGGGACGCCCTGCTACAGCGGGTGCATGTGTCAGTCGAACACCTGCGGAGCGCCGTTCTTCGGATGTCTGTAAGGAGCGCGCCCATGCGACAATCCCCGTTCAAGCGAAGTGGAATCGTGGGCCTCGCCCTGGTGAGCGCGCTGCTCGCGCTGACGCCGGCCTGGGCCGGCGACGGAGACGACATCGTGCACCTGGCCAACGGCGGCCGGGTGCGCGGCACGGTGTTCGATGAGGATCCCGTCAAGGGTGTCACCGTCAAGCTGCTCGACGGCACCACGCGCACGATCCCGATGGCGGAGGTCGCGCGCGTTCAATACGGCCCCGCGGCTGCAGCTGCGGCACCGGCACCGGCACCGGCACCGCCACCGGCACCGGCCGCGCCGGTGCTTGCGCCGGTGCCCAGCTACGGCCCGATGGCAGCGCCCGTCTACCCACCGAGGGGCGGCCACGGCGCGGGAGACGTCCCGGAGGTGCGACAGCGCCGGAGCACGGGGCTCATGGTGACCGGCATCGTCTTGATGGGCGTCGGCGCTGTCTCGATGGCCGCCGGCGGCGCCCTCTTCGCCGCGGGCGGGGGCGGCGACTACGACGATTGCGTGGAGTACTCCGACTACGACTACGAGTCGGGCTACTACGAGACGGACTCCAGCGGCTGCGGCGGGAACAGCACCATGAAGACCGCCGGCATCGGCATGCTGATCGGCGGCGGGTCGGCCATCGGGCTCGGCCTCTTCTTCACGATCTTCGGAGCGAGCAAGAAGGGCGGCGCGGCGGCGAGCGCCACGTCCCCGGCCACGTCGGTGCCCGACGTCGCCGTCGGTCTCGGGAGCGCGCGCCTCCGCTGGGCATTCTGACGATACGCGGACACTGGCTCACTTCTTGAAGTAAGCGCCGCATGCTCAACCTTCTTCGAGCGCTCGGGCTGACGGCGATCCTCGGTGCTACGGTGGTCGGATGTTCGTCGGACCCCGGGGGCGGCGCATGCGAACGTGACGGCGACTGCAACCGAAAGCAGGGCTCCTGTGCGGTCTGTTCCGCCGACCTTCTGACGTGCGCCTACGCGGGTGGCCATCGAGAGGACCTGGAGATCGACAGCTCCGACGGTGCCGGCTGCTCGATGACCTTCGACGGCAAGCCGTTGACCGTGAGCTGCGACCATGGCGAGGTCTGCTTCTCGGGGGGGTGCTTTTCGCAGACGATCGACAACAGCTTCACGTTCACCTACCCGAAAGAGGGTGCGGTCGTGTGCGAGCCGAGCGGCACGTGAGCACCGGGACCCAGGGCGTCACTCCACGCGCGCGAGCTCCGAGAGATCCTGGGCGAGCTGATCGCCCTGTTGCATGAGACCCTTCACCTCGCCCACGCAGAGCGCAAGCCGTGGTGGTTCGCCGGCGCAACGCTCGCGCTGATCGTCGTAGGCGCCTTCGAGACCCAGATCGCCACGCAGCGGCCGGGCGCGCGCCCCAACGCCGCGCCGCTCTTCGGGCTCGCGCGGGCTTCCTCGTCTCGATCGCCGTCCTCGGTCACTCACCCGGCATGTACCGCGATCGGCGAACTGGCGAGTACTCGCTGTTCTGGTCAGCGCCAACCCGACGTGGCCGCGCGATCTGCGTTGTCGGCGCGAGCCTGCTCGTCCTCCTCGGAGTCGCGATCGACGTCTGGGCCTGACCTCTCGGCATCGACCTGCGCCTGCTTCGCTCGGACCGATACCGACACGTCGGCTCGACGATCCTCCGGTCGTTCGCTACGGCGCGGCGCGAGGCCGGCGCTTGCCTGGCGGGTCCTGGCTCCGACGCGCCGACGCGGTCGCACGCGTTACGCGTCCATCCGTAGCGCCGCCACCCGGGCGCACGCGACCTCCCCCGGTCTCCGCGGCTGCGCGATCTAGACCGCCAGCTCGGGCTGCGCCCGACGCGCGCGCGCCGCCTCGTCCTCTCGCCGGAGCCGCTTGTCGGCGACGAAGGTGCCGAACGGGAGCAGCGAGGCGACGAGCAGCGTGCCGGCGCGGATCACGTTCCAGCCCGAGGCGCGCGTCGCCTGCGCCAGCGCGGTGCAGAAGAGGATGAAGAGCACGCCGTGGATCCAGCCGAAGACCTTCACGGCCATCGGCATGCCGGCGTAGTACTTGAGCGGCATCGCGATCCCGAGCAGGAGCAGGAACGATGCGCCCTCGATGAGGCCGACGGCGCGGAGGCGCCCGATGGGAGTTTCCAGCACGTTGGCGGGCCAGCGTAGCCGCGAAATGACGGAACGCAATTCCCGGTCTCAGGGTGGCGGAGAGGGCCGCCAGCCGATCTCCGAGGCGGTGCGCGCTCCGACGCGGAGCTCGTCGAGGCTCTCGGGCGGTTTGGACACGCCGGGCGCCACGGGCCGGTGCCGGGCCATCAGCTCGACGTAGCGCTGCGGCAGCTGCGGCTCGAGCTCAGGCTCGGCGAGGCCGTCGGGGAGGAGCACGTCGCCGGACGCGTCGTACTTGTCGGTCGCGCCGAGCGTGTGGAAGAGCTCGTGCGCCACGACGAAGAGCGCGAAGTCGGCCATGTCCTCGCCGAGATCGACCTCGACGATGCCGATGCGGCCACCCTGCTCGCTCAATCCCTCGATGTTGCGCGGTGCTTTGCCTTCCGCGGGTCGCACCACCAGGAAGATGCGCGAGTCGAGGCCGCGCGTGCTGCCGCCGACGCGCTCGTCCACCGCCGCGACGTAGCGCCACCGATCCCAGGTGTAGCGCGCGAGATCGGCCGGACCGTCGCCCGCGAGGACGGGTGGGCCCTCGAGCATGTCGACGGGGCCCTTGATGACGAGCTCGAAGGGGCGCGTCGTCGAGCCCCAAGCCCGCGCCTCCTCCTCGAGGCGGTCCTCGAGGGCGTGGACCCGGCCGCGAACGGCCTCGATCGCGGCCGCGTCGACGGGCCCGACGCGCACGATCGTCACGCCCACCACCAGGGTGCGCCGCCAGTCGGTGCGCGCCCGGCGGCTGCGCACGTCGTGCCACGCGAAGAGGAGGACGCCGGCGAGCACGAGGAGCAGGATCCCGATGCGCACGCGGCGGAAGGCGGCCGATCGGGCCGCGACGTCGGTCGCGACGCTCTCGGTGGCCGCCGCGTTTGGTTCCGGTCTCGGAGGGATCGTCACCGGGCGCCACCTCGAGGGATGGTACCGCCGCGAGCGCTGCCGCGGCGCAGCGGGTGATACGATGCCGAGATCGTCGTGGAGCTCCGCTCGGACGCCGTCATGGCGGGCAAGCTGCGCCTGCTGAGGCCTCTCGGGCAGGGCGGGATGGGCGTGGTCTGGGCGGCGCGGCACCTCGCCCTCGACACCGAGGTCGCGGTGAAGCTCATCCGCCCCGAGCGTGCGGCGGCCGATCCCGCGCTCGTCGCGCGCTTCGAACGCGAGGCCAAGACCACGGCCCGCATCGTCAACCCGCACGTGGTGCAGGTGATGGACTACGGCGCGGTCGACGGCGCCGTGCCGTACATCGTCATGGAGCTCTTGCGCGGGTTCTCGCTCGCCGAGCTGCTCGAGGGCGGCGGCCGGCTCAGCCTCGGCACGGCGCGGGCGCTGGTCGAGCAGGTGGGGAGCGCGCTCGAGAGCGCCCACGAGGCCGGCGTCGTGCACCGCGACATCAAGCCGCACAACGTCTTCATCACCGAGGGCGGCAAGGCGCACCCGCTCTTCGTCAAGGTGCTCGACTTCGGCGTCGCCAAGATGCTCGGCGACGCGCAGGTGCCCGGGGCGAGCGCGGCGCTCACCGAGACCGGGATGGTGATCGGCTCGCCGCCCTACATGAGCCCGGAGCAGCTCGAGGGCCGCAGGGACGTCGATCTCCGCTCCGACCTGTGGTCGCTCGCGGTCATCGTCTACGAGAGCCTCACCGGCGCGCGGCCGTTCGAGGGCAGCTCGTTCGTCGCCGTGGGCGCGGCGGTGCTGAAGGGAGAGTACCGGCGCGCGACCGAGCTCCGGCCGAGCCTGCCGCGGTCGATCGACGACTGGTTCGCCAAGGCGCTCTGCGTCGATCCCGACGGCCGCTTCCAGTCGGCGCGCGAGCTCGTCGAGGCGTTCATGGTGCACCGGAGCGCGAACGCCGAGCTCGAGACGGCAGCGCCGGAGGGCCTCCCCTCGCCGTACGCGCCGACCGTGGAGGCCCCGGCCCTCGCGCCCGCCGCTCCGGCGGCGATCGCGACGCCGGCCGGTGACGATCTCACCGCGAGCCACGCCCCGCTCGCGATCAGGCCTGCGGCGGCCGAGGAGCCCCTGCCCGTGTCGGTCCCGGAGGAAGCGACGTCGCGGCCCGCCGCAGCGGTCGCCGCCTCGAGCCCGCGTGGGCTCCGCCGCCGCTGGTACGCGGTGCTCGCCGCCGGCATCGGCGCCGCCGCCCTCGCCGGCGCCGGCCTCGCCGCGCCGGCGCGAACGGCGAAGACGGAGTGCCCGCCCGGGATGACCTGGATCGGCGGCGCCTCCTTCCGGATGGGCTCCGCCGCCGACGACGAGACGCCGAGCGACGAGACGCCGCCCTTCGGCGTGACGGTGGAGCCCTTCTGCCTCGACGTCACCGAGGTGACCGTCGCTGCCTACGCGGCGTGCGAAGACTGCGAGCGCGCCTCGATGACGGTGGAGTTCGAGGGCCTCACGCCGAACGGCCGCTCGTTCGAGAGCCAGTTCTGCAACGGCCCCGACGCGCAGGAGCACCCGATCAACTGCGTCGACTGGAACCAGGCCAAGCGCTACTGCGAGGCCCAGAAGAAGCGCCTGCCCAGCGAGGCCGAGTGGGAGCTCGCCGCGCGCGGCGCCGAGGCGCGGACCTACCCGTGGGGGCACCTCGCGCCCACCGGCGCGCGCCTCAATGCGTGCGGCGACGAGTGCAGCCGGATGCTCACGGCCCGACGCGCCGAGGTGGGCAAAGGACCGTGGCCGGCGATGTTCGGCGACGACGACGCCGCCCCGGCGACGTCGCCGGTCGGGCGCTACCCCGCGGGCGCGTCGCCTGCCGGCGCGCTCGATCTCGCGGGCAACGTCTGGGAGTGGACCGAGAGCCCGTACTGCCCCTACGGCAAGCCCGACTGCGGCGACTCGCGCCGCGTGCTCCGCGGCGGCGGCTGGGACACCACCGAGAGCCAGGACGTGCGCGCGGCCCGGCGGTACCCGAGCGCGCCCACCGCGCGGGGGCGGAGCATCGGATTCCGCTGCGCGAAGGCGCCGTAGCGCACGAGGGAGCCCGCGCTCCCGGTCGAGCGGGCCGAGCCGTAGGGCTGCGGGTTGCCGAGCGCTCCGCGTCGGGCGACTATCCACGGGGGAAGCGGGTAACCCGCGCGGCGAGTGATGAGGTCGCACACGGCATCGACGAACGTGATCGTCACGGCGCTCGAGCAGACCCTCGAGCGCCTGCTGCGACGGCCGCAGACGCGCGAGATCAAGGCCGCCGTGCTCGACGCCCGGCGGCTCCTCGGCGTCGTGACCCACTGGCGCACCGTGCCGCCGACGCCCGAGGCTCGCCGCCAGATGCTCTCGCGTGTCATGACCCTCGCGGCGTCTCCGGAGGCGATGTCCGGCACGTCGACGTCGGAGGCGCGCCGCGCGACCGCGCCGCCCCCGGTCCCGCGCTCCGGCTCGAGCGGGGTCTCCCCGCCGTTCCGCACCGAGCCGCCTCCGTCCTCGCAGCGCAACGTCGGGCCCGGCATGGAGCTCGTCGAGCCGGACGAGATGCCCTGGGAGCCCCTGCAGCACAACAGCGGCGTGTGGGTGAAGACGCTCCGTCGCGATCGCGGCTCGGGCGAGTACACCTCGCTCTTGCGCCTCGAGCCCGGAGCGCAGCTCGCCAAGCATCGACACCGGGCGAGCGGCGAGATGTTCGTGCTCGAGGGCTCGGCCGTCATCGGCTCGGTCGAGGTGCACGCGGGGTACTATGCCTACGCGGTGCCCGGCGCGGTGCACGAGGCCGTCCAGAGCCGCGAGGGCTGCGTCATGCTCGTGGTCGGATCCGACGCCGACGAGATCCTCCCCTGACACCACGGCGCCGTGAGCGCGCGAGGCCCGGCGACCACGCGCCCCTCGACGCGGAAGCGTGCGCCAAGGCTCGGAGAACGCGCTTGTGCCTTGGAACCGGCACGCGACTGGGCGATACCGGTCCTCCTCTCGGGAGGAGGAACCATGAAGCTCTACAGCATCCAGGCCTCGAACAACTGCCGGCGTGTGAACGCCACCATCGCGCACCTCGGCCTCGACGTGGAGATCGTCGAGCCGCGCTTGCAGGCCGGCGACCTGAAGAAGGCGGACTATCTCGCGCTCAACCCGAACGCCAAGGTGCCGACGCTCGTCGACGGCGACTTCACGCTCTGGGAGAGCCGCGCCATCATGCAGTACCTCGCGGCGAAGAAGCCCGGCAACGAGCTCTGGCCGAGCGATCCGAAGGGCCAGGCCGACATCGCCCGCTGGCAGTTCTGGGAGGCCTCGCACCTCTCGAGGGGCACCGGCGCGTTCGCGTTCGAGAAGCTCTTCAAGCCCCTCTTCATGAAGAAGGAGCCCAACCCCGTCGCGCTCGCGCAAGGCGAGAAGGACTTCCACGCCTTCGCCCCCGTGCTGAACGCGCAGCTCGAGAGCCGCAAGTTCATCGTCGGCTCCCACGTGACGCTGGCCGACTTCAGCGTGGGCGCCTGCTTCAGCTACGCCGAAGCCTCGGGCCTGCCGTGGAACGACTACGCCCACATCAAGGCGTGGTGGGCCCGCCTCGACGAGGTCCCCGCCTGGAAGAGCACGGCTCCGAAGATGGGATGAAGAGGCGTCGGGCCTTCGTCCGCGCAACGCCTCTCGAGGCCCGGGGTGCGACCCCGCTTCGGCGCCGGGGGGGCGGGGGCCGAGTCCCCCCGCGCGCCGGGGGCGGGCCGCCCGCCGC
>CAYJPW010000041.1:0-52362 GCA_964372055.1 uncultured Polyangiaceae bacterium | reverse complement strand
ACCTGGCGCTGGGGGGGGGGGGGGCGGCGGGTGGGGGGGGGGGGGGGGGGGGGGGGCCCCCCCCCCCCTCGAGACGGGAGCGGGCCGACCGCCGCAATCGGAGCCCAAGACACGCCCGACATCCGTGCTATCCGGGTCGGGTGTCCTGGTTCGGCCCCGATCCCGAGGCCTGGCGAGCTCTCGCCGTCTCGTTCGCCCTGGCGCCGTACGCTCCGGTCGCGGGCTACTCGCACGGGTGCAGCTTCCGGCAGCTGAAGCGCTCGCTGGGCAGGCCGGCTCCCCTCGCGCCGAGCTTCCAGCACTGGCTCTACGGCACCCGCCGAGGCGTCGAGGTCATCGTCCTCGTCTACGAGGTCGGATCGGGGAGCAGCACGACGACGTACACCGGCGTGCTCGCCCGCGTCGATCCGCCGCTCTTCTTCGGCCTCGGCATCACGGCGCACGGCTTCTTCGACGGCGTCTTCGGCCGCTCCGACCTCCGCGTGGGGCACCCCTTCGCCGACGAGAAGCTCAAGATCGACGGCGCCGACGGCGCGGGCGTCGCGGCCTTCCTCTCGCCCGGCGATCCGGCCGGCCACCAGCTGCTCGCGTCGATGGTCGGGATCATGGAGCACGGCGAGCTCTGCGTCTCGGACTCGCTCGTGGCGGTGTCGCGCACCGGGACCATCACCGATCCCCGACAGATCGGGTGGATGATGGACGCGGCCGTCGGCCTCGCGACCGCCCTCGCCGCCCGCCGCGCCACGTTTCCGTACTCCCGCGGGCAGCTCGCCCAGCAGGCGGAGTGGCAGCGCTTCGCCGACGGCGCGCGCTTCGAGCTGCGGCCGGCGCACATGATGCTCCGCGGCGAGCGTGCCGGCGCCGCCATCGAGATCGCGCTCGAGACCGAGCTCCAGCAGGTGCGGACCGCGATCACGGTCCGCTTCCCGCACGAGGTGGGTGTCGCCTTCACCGCCATCCGCACCCGGACGCCGGCGTTCCTGCAGGGCATCTTCAGCCAAGATATCAAGATCGGCGATCCCGACTTCGACGCGCTCTACCTCGTGACCGGCCACCCCGAGGCCGCGGTGCGCGACGCGCTCGGCCGGCCTGCGCTCGTCGCCCTGCTCACGCATCTCGGGCAGTGCTCGACCGAGGTGATCATCAACCCGCTCCAGCTCTTCGTCCGCCTCGATGGCGCCGCCGCCGACGCGCGCGAGCTCGAGCGCTACGTCGAGATGGGGCGCACGGCGACGGAGACGTTCTTCGGTCAGGTGAAGGACCTCGGGCCTTACCGCTGACGGCGGGTCCGACGGCGCCATCCGCGAAGCGCGCGATCGCCGACGTCGCGGCCCGCGCGCGAGCGGGATAGACTGTCCACGATGTCCCAACTGCGGCGGACCGTCGGACCGCGAGGGCTCGCGGCGCTCGTGTCGATGGTAGCCGCGGGGTGCTCGTTCACGGTCTCGCTCGACGAGCTCCAGGGCGGCGTCGGGTCCGCGGGAGGCGGCGCGTCCGGCGGCGCCGCGACCGGGGGTGGCGGCGCGGGCGGGGGCGCCGGAGGCCTCGACTGCCCCTCGGGCTCGACGGACTGCGACGGCGACGGCGCGAGCTGCGAGGACCTCGCCAGCGACTCGGTGAACTGCGGGACGTGCGGCCACGACTGCCTCGGCGGAGACTGCGTCGGCGGGATGTGTCAGCCGGTCGTCCTCTGGGCCGGCAGGCAGCTCGACGGTCGCGCCACGGGCATCGATCAGACCGTGGACAACCTCTTCGCCACCACGACGCTCGGGGTCGTGCGCGTCCCCAAGGCCGGAGGCGCGCCCCAGTTCCTCACGACGGAGACCTCCGGCCCCCGCATCCGCGTGGACGGCCCTTACGCGTTCTTCACGCACGGGATCTTGTCTCGGGTCCCGCTCGCGGGAGGAGCCGACGAGCCGCTCGCGCAGAAAGCGGGCTGGAGCGGGCGCGGCGTGAGCGTGGACGCCACGCACGCCTATGCCGTTCGCTACATGCAGGCAGACGTGACCCAGGTCGAGCTCGTCCGCGTACCTCGCGATGGCGGCGCCGAGGAGATCCTGGCGCTGAACGGCACGGACGCGTGGGGGGTCGACCTCGATGACACCGACGCGTACGTGACGGGGCCCACCGGCGTCTACCGCATCCCCAAGACGACGCCGTTGGCCTCGACCGCGATCTGGGACGGCGATGCCGGGGGCAGCATGGCCATCCTCGATGGTCAGGGCTACGTCCTCGGCGCGGGTCTGTGGCGCGTCGACCTCGCCACGGGGCAGGCCGCGCTGCTCGACGGCGAGCTGTCGAGCGGGCAGATCGCGACCGACGGGCAGCGGCTCTACTACACGCTGTTCCTGACGGGGGAGGTCGGGCGCATCGAGCTCGAAGGGACCGGCCGCGTGGCGCTGGCCAACGTCGAGGGTGGAGTCGACGTCTTGGTCGTCGATCAGCAAGCGATCTACTTCACCCTCCACTTCGCACAGAGCATCGTCCGGCTCGCGAAGTGAGAGCGAAGGCCCGGGCCCTTCACCCGGATGCCGAGCGCGCGCCTCGGCCGACCCTCGTCGCGGCGACCTCGATGGCGTGACGCCTGTCACCCTGCGTCCGGGCTCCGCTACCATCGGCGCCATGGCACGAATGGGCCGCTTGGCTTGGTTGCTCGGGGTGCTGGGGCCGCTCGTGGCCTGCGGCGGTGACGACGCCGCGGAGGGCACGAGCGGGACCGGCGCCACGACGGGATCGTCCACGAGCGGAACGAGCTCGGGCGGCGGGAGCGGCGGGGCCGGTGGGGCGGGGACGAGCAGCACCGGCACCGGCGCGGGTGGCGGAGGCACCGGGCCGACCGCGGCGTGCGCGGGCACCTCGCTGCCTCTGCCGGATCAGGACTGCGCCAAGGGCACGGTCCACTGCGTCGGCGCCGGGCAGGAGCTCGCCACGATCCAGGAGGGCGCCGACCAGGCGGCGCCGGGCGACACCGTGGTCGTCTTCGACGGGACCTACGCCGGCTTCCAGATCGACGCGTCGGGCACCGACGTGGCCCCCATCGTCTTCTTCGGCGCGGGCACCGACGTGACCATCGACGCACCCGGCCCGACCGGCGACGGGATCCGCTTGCAGAACGTCAGCCACGTCCGCGTCGAGGGCTTCCATATCCATGACGTGCCCGAGCGCTGCATCGCCGCGCGGGGCGCCACCCCCGACGCCCCGATGGTCGACCTCTGGATCCGGAGCAACCGCTGCGAGCGCGCGGGGGTCGAGGGCTTCTACCTCTCCGAGGTCTCGGCCTCACACGTCGAAGGCAACGTGATCACCGAGAGCGGCGCCGGCGGCGGCACCCGCAACCACGGCGTCTACCTCGCCAACGCCGGGAGCGACGGCACGACCCTCTGCGGGAACGTGATCTCGAAGGCGACGGGCCCGGAGTCGAACGGCATCCACTTCAACGGCGACCTCAGCGTCGGCGGCGACGGGATCATCTCGGGCCTGCTCGTCGACGGGAACGTCGTCTTCGACAACGCGCAGAACGGCTTCAACTGCGACGGCGTGCAGGACTCGACGTTCCAGAACAACGTCGTCTTCGGCAACCAGAACAACGCGCTCCGCGCGTACGCGATCGACGCCGCCGAGGGGCCGCGGAACCTCACCGTCGTCGGCAACACCTTCCTCGCACCCCCGAGCGGCGGCTGGGCCCTCAAGCTCTCCGAGGACCTCGGCGGGCACGCCGCCTTCGACAACATCCTGCTCAGCGACGACCCGTCGACGGGCAGCATCGCCATCGACGCGAGCCCGAGCTTCGCCAGCGCCGGCAACGTCGTCGGCGATCGGTTCTCGACCGACGGCGACGCGACCATCCTCTCCTTCGCCGAGTGGCAAGCGCTCGGCTACGACGCCGGCTCCATCGTCGCGACCCCGGCCGAGCTCTTCACCGACGCCGCGAACGCCGACTACACGCTCGTCGCCGGCGCCCCGGCCATCGACGCCGGCCTGGCGAGCTTCGACGGCAAGAGCGCTCCCGACCACGACGCGGCGGGGGTCGCCAGGCCGCAGGGGGCAGGCTTCGATGTCGGTGCTTTCGAAAGGGTGCCCTGAGGGCGCGCAGGCGCCCGCAGGCAAGCAACCGGTATCGGTGCTCGTGCGACGATGACCTTCTCTCGGATAGTATTCCCGAGATGCTCCCCCGCTCCGTCGTCAGGCGTCCGGCGCTGGCTCTGGCCCTCGGGCTGATCCTCGGCTGCTCCGGCGGCAACACCTCGAAGCTGGCCGCCCCTCCAGCGTTCGCGCCCAAGGACCAGACGAGGTGCGGCGTGACGAAGAGCCAGGCGCGACCGCTGATCGTGGAGTGGCCATCGGCGGATCGGGGCGACCTGGAGGCGCAAGCGAAGGCGGGCCTCGTCGCGGTCCGCTACGTGGGGTGCGAGATGGAGGTGCTGCCGCGCTGCCGGGCACCGGGCTCGTACGGCTACACGCCGTTCACGCGGAAGGACGACCGGATCAGCATCCGCGACGCCGATGAGCTGTACGCGAGCGTCCCGCTCGGGGCGGCGAAGCTGGAGGCCAAGCTCGCCTCCAAGGGCGAGCTCGACGTGATGATGACCATCGTCGGGAAATACGTGGCCGACCATGCCACCGTGAGCCGGGACGACCTCACGGGCGAATGCGATGGAGCGACGCACGTCGTGGCTTCGTTGACCGCCGGCGCCTTCGAGTTCTTCGCCGGGGCCGACGCCGAGGTCGGCGGTGGCGCCGGGGTCGCCGGGATCGGCGCCGGCGCGAAGAGCGCCACGCGTCGCGAGCTGCTCAATCGAGACGGCGACAAAGCTTCGTGCGACAAAGCGACCGAGGAAGACAAGAAGCCACCGTCGGGCTGCGGCGCCCTGCTCCGGGTCGAGGTCGTCCCGATCGCAGGCTCCGCCGTGACGCCTGCGGCGCCGGAGCCCGCGGTCGCGCCTGCCCCCGCCCCGGCGCGCGCCGACGTGCCCCAAGAGGTCCCCAAGCGCCTCACCGCCGCGAGCAAGCTCATCGTGCCCGGCGTCAGCGTCGGGCAGGCGATCGTAGGAAGGACGACGCTTCAGGAGATCCTCGCCATCTACGGCCGCGACGCCACGGTGACGAGCAGCAAGGTGGACTACGATTACGACGGCACCGGCAAGTACAACCCCAGCCGTCCGGCGCAGCGGGATCGGCCCTCGAAGTTCGAGTTCGACGGCGGCGTCCTCTCGGAGATCAGCATCGACAACTACCAGACGAACCTCAAGACCGCGAGCGGCCTCGGCATCCACTCTCTGAAGAGCGAATGGTCGCGCGAGCTCGGCGCCGCCCAATGCGACAACGACAAGCCGGTGGAGGCCTGCCGGTACCCGCAGGCGGGGCTCAAGCTCTACGTGAAGCAGGAGACGGGCGAGGTCACCGCCATCTTCGTCACCAAGCCGAGGTAGGCCGCGCCCATGCGCGGCTTTCGCTCGGCCCCGCCGGACGCGACGCGGCGCTCGGCCTCACTCCGCCTTGGCGCGCTTGCGGAACCTGAGGAGCTTGCCGCGCGAGACGCCGAGCTTCTCCGCGGCCGCCGACACGTTGCCGCCGGCGGCGGCGAGCGCAGCCTCGACCACCTCCTGCGTGAGCGCGGTCTTCTGGCCGCGCGCCTCGCCGAGCACCTCCTCCAGCGCCCAGAGGCGCAGGCCCGGCTCGAGGTCGAGGCGCCGCGCCGCGGCGAGCGCGGCGTCGAGCTCGCGGACGTTGGCGGGCCACGGCTCGAGCATGAGGCGCTCGAGCGCCTCGACCTCGACGTCCTCGGGCGGGAGCGCGACGCCGGCGCGCCTCGCGAGCTCGGCGGCGAGGCCGAAGAGGTCCTCGCAACGGTCGCGCAGCGCGGGGACGTGGACGCGCGCCATCGCGAGGCGCGCCAGCAGATCGCGCCGGAACGCGCCGCGCTCGACCATCTCGGCGAGGTCCCTGTTCGTCGCCGCGACCACGAGCACGGCGACCTGCACGGGGCGCTGCGCACCGACCGCGAGCACCTCGCGGTTCTCGAGCAGGCGGAGGAGCTTCGCCTGCAGGTCGAGATCGAGCTCCCCGATCTCGTCGAGGAAGATCGTGCCGCCCTCGTGGGCGACGACGATCCCGGGCGACGCGGTGCGCGCGTCGGAGAACGCTCCCGCCACGTGACCGAACATCTGCGACTCGAAGACGCCGCGCGCGAGGCCGGCGACGTTCACCGCCGCGAAGGGCGTCGCGCGCCCGAGCGCCGCGGCGACCGCGCGCGCCACGAGCTCCTTGCCGGCGCCCGTCTCGCCCTCCACGAGGACGTTGCCGGGGCGGCTCCGCCCGAGGCCGGCGAGGCGCTCCGCGACGGCGCGCAGCCCGAACGGGCCGACGAGCCCGCCGACCGGCGGCGCCGGATCGAACGAGCCCTGCAGCTCCTCGCGGTACACGAAGATGGTGCGCCCGAGCCGCAGCACCGCGCCGTCCTCGAGCGGCACGAGATCGCGCGGGCCGAGGCGCGCGCCGTTCACCCACGTGCCGTTGCGCGAGCCGGCGTCGGCGACGCGGAGGCCGCCGCCGGCGCGATCGACGCGCAGGTGCGCGCCCGAGACCTCGGTGTCGGCGAGCCCGCGCTCGGCGAGCCAGGCGCGGCCGACGACGGTCCCGGAGTCGGGCGGCGCGACCGCGAGCGGCCGCGGGAACGCGCACACCAGCGCCGGCCGCCGTCGGCCTGCCTCCGGCTGCGCCGGACCTCGATGCTCGCTGGTGCTCGGCACGTCTTTCGGCATCGCCCCGCGCAGGTTGCCACGCGCGCGCGGGGCACGGTAGAGGCTCGCGTTACAGCGTGCGCCCGTCGAGCCCGCAGATCGGATCGGCCGGGTCCTTGCAGTCCCACGGGCGCACCGCCGGCGGCGGGCGCGAGCCGCGCGCCGGCCCCGAAGCGGCGAGCGCGTCGCGGAGCTGATCGAGCGCGCGCTCGTACGCACGCACCGCGTCCGGCCCGGCGCCGGGCGCCTTCGCCTTGAGCGAGGCGACGCGGGCCGCCGTGGCCTCGTCGCTCCGCCGTCGATCCGCCGCCCACGCGCCGAGATCGGCCTGACGCCGATCGAGCGCCGCGATCCGCTCCAGCGTGTCGAGCCGCATCGCCAGCGCGTCGAGCGCGTCGCCGTAGGCGCGCAGCCGGTCGCGATCGAGCGCGCGCGAGTCGACGGCGTTGCGCGCGGCCTCGACGGCGGCGCGTGCCTCCTCGGCGCCGGCGAGCGCCGGGCGGCCCTGGAGCGCGGCGTGGCGCCGATCGAGCGCCGCGAGCTCGTTCGACTTGGCCTGCTCGCGCTCGCGCGAGAGCGCGACCTGCGACTCGCGGAGGCGCTCGGTCTCCTGCTCGAGGCCCGCGACCTGGCGCGTCATGCCGTAGCCGGCGGCGGCCCCGCCGCACAGCGTGAGCCCGAGCACGATCGCGAGCACGTGCTGCACGCGCCGGCTCCCGCCCTCGGCGCGGGCGCGCAGGACCGCGAGCTCGTGCGCACGCACCGCGTTGTCGGCCGCGCGGCGCGCGCTCGCCTCGGCCTCGATGCGCGCGACGTCGGCCGCGACGCGCTCGCGCGCCTCGACGCGCGCCTTGTGCTCGGCCTCCTCGCGGAGACGCCGGGCGCGCGCGGCCTCCTCGGCCGCCATGCTCTCCGCCTCCGCGGCGCGGCGCTTCGCCTCGACCTCACGACGCTCGCGCGCCTCGTTCTCGCGCGCTCGCGCGCGCCGGAGATCCTCCTCGCGGACGCGCTGCTCTTCGATCCTGGCGAGCTCGGCGAGCGAGATGCTGACGGACGTGTCGGTCGGGGTGCGGGGCATGGTCGTCATGGGCGGTGTCCTCTCCTTGCCCCCTTAGCAGCGCGCGTGCCCACCGAAAGTCGTCGTGAAAACATGTAGTTATGCTGGCCGATACGCGATCGCGATCGCCGCGATCGCAGCGGCGAGCGATCGCGATCACCACGCGTCGATCGGTCCGAGTGGGTGCGTCGGTTCGTCCACCGACGCTGGCCCGGGTGGCCCACGTTCCCGCAACGGCGACAGGCACGGTCTCTGCTTCACCGCTCCGCCATGGCCATTCCCTCACGCCGCCGGCTTGCTTTTGTGTCTCTCTGCGCCGTCCTGGTGAGCGCGTGCGGCAGCGAGGTCACGGACCCCGCCGTCACGAGCGCGGGAGGCGCGGGCGGCTCCGGCGGCAGCGGCGGCACGGGCGGCTCCGGCGGCGAGGGCCCGTGCAAGCGCGACTTCCCGGGCCTGCTCTGGTCGTACGAAACGCCCGACGGCGGCACGTGGGCGAACGGCGCCTTCGAGGGGGCCGAGCTCCCCCAGCCGATCGACGGGACCGGGACCGTCGTCGAGTCCGCCCCCGGAGAGCTCGCGGTCGACTTCTGTCCGCCGAACGCCGACTGCGCGCCGATGGTCCATCGGTGGACGATGGCCTCGGGCGACGGCGCGATCGATCTCGCGATCCCCGTCGGGACGTTCGTGCGGGTGGAGCTCGAGATCACCTCGGCCGGCTATTACCAGCCGTCCTTCACCGTGCTCGGGTGGACGCTCCGCAACGCGCCGGAGCTCGGCGGCGTCGCGAACCCCACCGAGCCGGGAGAGCGGCTCTGGGCCGCCGTGAGCAGCGGAACCGTCCACGATCCGGTCACCGTCACCCAGGGCGATGCCCGGTGCGACGACAACGCCGGCTCTTGGTACCGCTGGAACCTCGTCATCGGCGTCGCCGGCCAGACGATCGATCTCGAAGAGGGCGCGGCCGGATCCGTGACGGTCGCGACCGGTCCGCACGCAGGGGCGTACGGCGTGCGGAACCTCCAGTCGCATGCCGATCAGATCGAGGGCGCGTTCCCGCCGTCGCTGGTCGTCACGCGCCAGTGACGGTCGCGGCCCGGGTGGCTCGCCGCGGCGGCCGTCCGCGCCGCGCCGCGCGCCCCTCAGCTCGTGGCCGCGCCGCGGATGTCAGCCGCGAGCGCGGGCGCGCCTTCGCGACCTTCGCAGCGCGAGCCCCGCGAGCGCGAGCAGGATCGCGCCGCTCCCCGCGCCAGAGGACCTCGCGGGGACGCGGCAGCCGCAGCTGGTATCTTCGATGACGTCGTTGCTCAGGTTGCCCGGCGCGCCGCCGGTGCCGCCCGCGGCGCCGCCCCCGGAGCCCGGGCCACCCGAGCTCGTCGAGCCCGATCCCGTCGCGCCGCCTCCCGCGCCGGTGGGCGCCCCGCCGCCGCCGCCCGAGCCGGTCGCTCCGCCCCCGGACCCCGTAGATCCGCCGCCGGAGCCCGTCGCGCCGCCGGCGCCGCCGGCGCCGGGATCCACGCCGAATTCGTAAGCACCAATGTCGATCGCCCCCACGGTCGGCCGCGCCTGGGCGCCCCCGTTCGGCTCGATCGTGTGCAGCGGCGGGTGGAAGAGCGGCGCGGGCAGCGGTGACGGGAAGGCATACCCCGGAGGGCTCATCGTCGGGAGCGTGCCGGCGTCGACGAGCGGGCTCCCCATGAGCGGCCGCAGGTCGAGCGACGCCATGTCCGCGAACCCGGGGTCGGCGCCGCTCACGGTTCCGGTCCACTCCTGCGGGACGTTGGTCGAGCCCGCGGCCACCCAGTTGTTGCTGCCGGCGAAGACCGCGATGCCGTTGGTCCACGCGGCCTCGAGCTGCCGCACCAGGTTCACGCCGCCGCCGCCGTCCATGAAGAAGACGTTGTTGTGCATCTCGACGCTCTCGATGCCGTCGAAGAGGCGGAACACCGCGCTGCCGCCGGGGAGCACCACGACCGTGTTGTTCACGAACCGATAGCGCCCGTTGGTCTCGCCCGTCCCGTCGCCCCCGAACCGGGTGACGTAGAAGGTGTTCCGCTTGAGCAGCACGTTCCCCGACACGTCCGAGTCCTCGCGCGCGAGCGCCGGGTCCTGCCCGTCGGGGCCGATGAGCTCGAGCTCGTGGTAGAGCGCGCCCTCGATCCAGTTCGAATGGATCTCGTTGCGCTCGGCGCGCGACTTGACGGCGTTCCCGCCGTTGGCGTCGTGCACCCAGCAGTGCTGCATGCGGAAGACGGATCCCGGGTGCGCGGTCTCGTCCGTCGCCATGTAGATCTGGTGGTGCTGGGTCCCGCCGCCGCAGTGGTGGACCTCGGTGTACTCGAGCAGGAGCGATCCGGAGTCGGCGTCGGCGCCGAGGAGGCCGTGCGTCGGGCAGTCGTGGATGACCGAGTCGCGCAGGGTGATGTCGTCGCCGTGGTGATAGAAGCAGCGGCTCGCGCCCTGGGTGAGGTCGAAGCCCTCGAAGACGTAGTGGTCGGCCGCGGCCTCGATGGTGTTGTTGCCGCCGGTGAGCACGGGGCGGTTGCCGTTGATGCGCAGGCCTCGGATCGTGATCTTGGCCGCGTTCGTTCCCGGCTGGTCGAAGACGACGCCTCCGGGATACGTCGCGTCGCCGTCGACCTCGACGAGATCGCCTGGAGCGAGCAGGCCCGCGACGTCGCCGAGGGTCGCGTACGGCTTGCCGGGGCCGACCTGATACGTCACGGCGAGGGCGGGCGACGCGATCGACAACGTGAACAGCCCCGCCGCGATTCGAGCTCCGGTTCGTCGCATTGCGGCATGGTACGCGCAGGCAAGCGCGACCGCGAGCGCGGCAGCTGCACACCGACGCAGACATTGCATCGCCGAGAGCGGGCCCGGCGTGCTGCCCGGTCGCCGCGGGTGCAGCTCGGCCGGGCGCGGGTCGCACGCCGAGGCACGCGAGCTGCACGCGCGGCCCGCATGGCGGCGAGCGCACGATCGGTGGTCACGCCGGCTCGCCTCGCGGCGGCGGCGCCGGCGGAGCGGCTCGCGCTCCTGCGCAGCTCGCCCGCGGGCCTGGGCGCCGACGAGATCGCCCGCCGGCGGCGCGCGCACGGCCCGAACGAGCCGGTGCGCGCCGAGACCTGGCGTCCCTGGCTGGCGTTCGCGTCGAACTTCACCCACACGCTCGCGCTGCTCCTCTGGTTCGCGGCGGGGCTCGCGTTCGCGGGCGGAATGCCCGAGCTCGGCGGCGCCATCGTCGCCGTCGTGGCGCTCAATGGCATCTTCGCCTTCCTCCAGAGCTACCGCGCCGAGAAGGTGGTCGCGGCGCTCCTCCGGCGCGTGTCGGTGCACGCGCGCGTCGTGCGCGAGGGCGCGGAGCTCCACGTGCCGGCCGGCGATCTCGTGCCCGGCGACGTGATCCGCGTCGCCGCCGGCGACATCGTCCCCGCCGACGTCGTCCTCCTCGACGCCGACCAGCTCACGCTCGACATCTCGATGATCACGGGCGAGTCCGCGCCCGTCGAGCGGACCGCCGCGCCGGACGCCGACGCGACCGAGACGACGCCGGTGGTCGAGATCGCGAGCCTGCTACCTGCAGGCGCCGCGGTGATCACCGGCACCGGCCGTGGCGTCGTGCACGCAACCGGGCCCGAGAGCACGCTGGGCCGGATCGCCGCGATGGTCGAGGGCGTACACCGCGGCGACTCGATCCTCGAGCAGCAAATCTCGGCGCTCTCGCGGGTGACGGCGGTGATCGCCGTGATCGCCGGCGCGCTCACGCTCGTCGCCGTCTCGCTCGTCACCCGGACGACGTTCGTCGCCGCGCTCGTGTTCGGCACCGGCGTGATCGTGGCGCTCGTGCCCGAGGGGCTCCTGCCGACCCTGAGCGTGTCGCTGGCGGTCGGCGCGCGCCGGATGGCGAAGCGCGGCGCGGCGGTGCGGCGCCTCTCCGCGGTGGAGATCGTCGGATCGGTCACGGTGATCTGCACCGACAAGACCGGCACGTTGACCGAAAACGCGGTGTCGGTGCTCGGGTTCGTCGCGGCGAAAGGGCGCGCCGACGAGGACGCGGCGCGCCTCGCGGCGGCGCTGTGCAACGACGCGCGGGCCGCCGATGGCGCCTTCGAAGGCGACCCGCTCGAGGTCGCGCTCGCCGATTGGGCGACCGAGGGCGGCGTCGAGTACGACGAGATCCGCCGCCGGCACCCGCGGCTCTCGGACGTCCCCTTCGACGCGCACCGGCGTTCGATGAGCGTGACCTGCGACGTGGACGGGGCTCGGCGCCGCTTCGTCAAGGGCGCACCGGAGGCGGTCATCGCCCTGGCGGGGCTCGCGGCGCCGCCGCCGGCGCTGGCGGAGGCGCTGGCGGAGGCGACCGCGCGCGGCGAGCGGGTGCTCATGCTCGCCGAGGGCGAGGACGACGAGCCGCCGCGGATCCTCGGGATCGTCCGCCTCCACGATCCGCCCCGCCCCGAGGTCCCCGCCGCGCTCGCGGCGTGCCGGCGCGCCGGCGTGCGGGTCGTCATGCTCACCGGGGATCACCCGGCGACGGCGGGCTCGGTGGCCCGCGCCGTCGGCCTCGGCGAGGTCCCGGTCATCGCCGGCGAAGCGCTCTCGTCGATGAGCGACGCGGCGCTCGCGAAGCGGCTCCGCGGCGACGCCGTGTTCGCGCGCATCGAGCCGGCGGGCAAGCTCCGCATCGTCGAGCTCTTGCGCAAGAACGGCGAGGTCGTCGTCGTCACCGGTGACGGGATCAACGACGCCCCGGCGCTCCGCGCCGCCGACGTCGGGGTGGCCATGGGCCTGCGCGGCACCGAGGTCGCGAAGCAGAGCGCCGACATCATCCTCGGCGACGACAACTTCGCGACCATCGTCGCGGCCATCGAGGAGGGGCGCTCGATCCGCGCCAACATCCGGCGCTTCGTCGGCTACGTGTTCACCAGCAACGTCGCCGAGCTCGCGCCCTTCCTGCTCTTCGTCCTCCTGCCGATCCCGCTGCCGCTCGCGATCGTGCAGGTGCTGGCGATCGATCTCGGCACCGATCTCCTGCCGGCGCTCGCGCTCGGCGTCGAGCCGCCCACGCCGGGGCTCATGGAGGGGCCCGCCGAGCCGCCGCGGAGCCCGGTGCTCACGCGCAAGCTCTTCCTCGAGGTGTTCCTGTTCTGGGGCCCGCTCGAGGCGACGCTCGGCCTCGCGGGATACCTCGGCTATTTCGCGACCCTGGGCTGGCGGCCGTTCGCGCCGCTCTCCGGCTACTCGCCGGACGCGGTGCGCGCGGCCTCGACGCTCACCTTCCTCGGCATCGTCGCCGGGCAGATCGGGTGCCTGGCGGCGTCGCGCGACGGCCCGCTGCGGGCGCGGCTCTCGCTCCGCGGCGTGAACCCGTGGATCGGCGCGGGGCTCGCGTTCGAGATCGCGCTCGCCCTCGTGCTCGTCTACGTGCCGGGGCTCAATCGCCTCTTCGCCATGGCGCCGATCCACCCGGCGTGGCTGGCGGTGCTGCCCGCGGGCGCGCTGGTGTTCATCGCGCTCGACCAGGTGCGGCGCCTCGCCGCGCGAGCGCTGGGCCGGCGCGCTCCGGCCGCGCCGCCGACCCGACGACGTTTCAGGCTGGGCTCTCGGCGCGCGCCGGCTTGTCGGCGAGCAGGTGCGCGAAGCTCTCGCGGTCGACCACCTTCTTCTCGAGCAGGAGATCCCTGAGCGCGACCACGAGCGCGCGCTGCTCCTCGACGATGCGGCGGGCGCGCTCGCGCTGGACCTCGAGCGTCTCGCGCACCGCACGCTCGATCGCCGCGCGCGTGCCGTCGGAGAGGAGCGCCTCGGGCGCGCTCGGATCGGGGCGCGCGAAGCGCCGCACGCCGAGATCGTCGCCGCCCATCCCGAGCTCCTCGACCAGGGCGCGGGCGATGCCGGTGGCGCGCTCGAGGTCGTGGGACGAGCCGATCGAGAGATCGTCGAGGAGGAGCGCCTCGGCCTCGCGGCCGCCGTAGAGGACGCACATCGAGTCGAGGAGCTGCGCGCGCGAGACGACGTAGCGGTGCGCCGGATCGGCGTAGCTGACGAAGCCGAGCGCGCCGGCGAGGTCGCCGCGGATCGAGATGCGGTCGATGGGCGGCGCGTGCTCGCAGAAGAGGGCGCAGACCGCGTGGCCGGCCTCGTGGGTGGCGACGACGCGCTCCTCGGCGGTCGTGAGATCGGGGCGCTCGAGGTACTCGCCGAGCGCGCGCTCCACGTCCGCGGCCTCGGTCGGCCCCGCCTCGCCGTCGCGGAGGCGCCGCCGCGCGAGCTGGCGGCAGAGCGCCTGGAGGTGGTCGCCCGAGTAGCGCCCCTCGGTGCCCTCGACCAGATCGCCGGTGCGCTTCACCGCGTAGTCGAGCGCGCGCGCGCTCATCCGGAGCCCGAGCTTGTCGTCGTGGATCGAGAGGATGGCGCGCCGGTCGGCGGCGTCGGGGAACGGGATCTGGAGGTGGAACTCGAAGCGGCCCGGCCGCAGGAGCGCGCGGTCGAGCGACTCGACGAAGTTGGTCGTGCCCACGACGAAGACGAGCTCCTCGGTGCGGAAGCCGTCCATCTCGGTGAGGAGCTGGTTGACCATCGAGTGCTCGACGCCCGATCCGGTGAAGGTGCCGCGCGCGGCGGCGAAGGAGTCGAGCTCGTCGAAGACGATGATCGAGGGCGCGCTCTGGCGCGCGCGCAGGAACACCTGGCGGATGTTCTCCTCGCTCTCGCCCACCCAGCGGCTCTTGAGCTCGGGGCCGCTCACGATGGTGATCGCCGCGCCGAGCGCCGTGGCCATCGCTTTGGCGAAGAGCGTCTTGCCGGTGCCCGGCGGGCCCCAGAAGATCATCCCGCGCGGCACCAGCGCCTCGATGCGCTTGATCGCGTCGGGGTCGGCGAAGGCCTCCTTGCGGGCGAGGACCTCGAGGATCTCGGTCTTGAGCCGATCCTTCACCTTGCGGTAGCCGCCGACGTCGCGGTCGAGGTCGACGTCGGGCATGGCGAGGTGGCTGCCGAGGGTGGCGGCGCGGAGCTGCGCGAGCGCGGGGCGCGGATCGGTGGGGTAGTCCTCGCCCGAGACCGCGGCGAGGAGGCGGCGGAGGCGGACGGCGTTGACCCCGGAGACGTACTTGTAGAGCGCGTACGGGTCGAAGCCTCGCCCGAGCTTGCGCGCCTCGCGGCGGGTCACCAGGTGCCGCAGCCGATCGCGCGAGACGCCGAGGATGCTCTCGTGGTGCGGGAAGAGGTTCGAGATCACGTTGGGCAGCGGGAACGACGGGTCCTTGAAGCCGAGCCAGAGGACCTCGGGGTTCTCGTAGAGCAGCGGGATGACCTCGCGCGCCTCGGCGGTGAGGCCGCCCGACGACGAGGTCATCAGGTCGAGGTGGGGCAAGACGACGATGCGCTCGCCCACCGGCCCGCGCACCGCGTCGCGGAGCTGGACGAGCATCGTCCCCATGACGCCGAGCGGGATCGCGGGCTGCGCCGCGTCGGGGGAAGGCCGGCCGTCGAGGTAGACGCAGCGGATCCCGTCGGCCTTGAGGCGGTCGCGCACGCCTTTGTAGAAGTAAGGGACGAGCTCCTTGTCGCACTCGACGAGGACCGGGAGGCGCTGCACGAGCGCCTTGTGGCAGCGCGCGAGCTCGTCGGGGTAGGCCGCGAGCACGGCCTCGGCGAGCCCGAGATCGACGGGCAGGTCCTGCTCGGGGATCGGCGCGCGCCCCACGCGGGCGGGCGCCGCGGCGCGGGAGCCGTTGGGCTCGCTCACAGCTTCACCTTGATGGTGACGGCGCCCGTGTTCGGATCCTCGGCGAGCTCCTCGATCTCGCCGAGCTGCGCGGCCTTCTCCTTGAGGGCGGAGGCGGTGACGCGGCTCACGGCTTGGTCGAGCTCCTGGGCGAGATCGCGGAGCTTGCGCTCGAGGCGGGCGGAGGCCTCGCGGCGCAGGTCCTCCTCGGCGCTCGCGACCCTCTTCTCGAGATCGCCCCGGACCCGCTCGGCGAGCCGGGCGCGGTCGGCCTCCTGCCGGGCCTGGGCCACCGCCATGCTGCGCGTGTCCGAGACGTGGACGTCGGCCTGCGCGGTGACGCGCGCGGTCACCTTGCCCGTGGCCGGGTCGACCTCGACGAGGATGCCGCCGTCCTCCTCGCGGACGAGCACCACGCCTTCCGCGCCGTCGGCGCGGACCTCGCGGCGGAAGCCGCGGCGCTCGAGCTCGGCCGCGAGGATCTCGGACATGCGCTCGGCGGGCAGGACGGGCAGGAGCTCGAGCGTGGAGCAGACGCCGTCCTCGACGTGGACGATCCGCTCGATCGATTCGGAGACCGAGATCCGGTAGGCGCGGCTCACCTTGGTTCCTCCTGGCTGCCGGTCGCGCCGGCGTCGAGCGAGTCGAGCGCGCGCGCGACGTCGTCGGCGCGCGCGAATCCATCTCGCCCCAGGTGCTCCCAGCGCGCAAGCAGCGCCTGCGCGGCGTCGTAGCCGTCGTCGAAGAAGCGCGTGAGGCGCGCCTCCTCGTCCCAGCGGCCGACGCGCCGCAGGGCGCGCAGCGGGGCGGCGGAGGCGCGGCGGGCCTCGGCGCGATCGGCGAGGCGGGCGTTGGGGTCGAGCGCGGCGGTCCACGCGGCGGCGAGCGCGGCCGGGCTCGCGCCGGTGCCGAGCAGGCGCGAGCCGGCGGTGACGAGGAAGGTGGCGAGATCCCTCCGCCCGGCGGCGTCGGCGGCGTCGAGGAAGGCGTCGAGCACGGCGCGCTCGGCCGCGCCGGCGCCCGACGCCGCGCGCGGATCGGCGAGGGCGCCGCCGGCGTGCACCCCGGCGATCGCACGATGCGCGAGCTCGTCCTCGAGGCCCTCGACGACGACCGCCCCGGGCCCGGCGGCGATGCGCGCGAACGCCGCGGCCGCGGGCGGGGTCGAGCTGGGCGACGAGAGCGCGAGCATCCTCGAGAAGGCGAGCCAGGCGAGCGCCGAGGAGCGAACCGCCGGCTGCGCCGCGACGACGCCGGCGATCTCGCTGCCCTCGACCAGCGCGCACGCGAGGTAGGCGACGATCTCGTCGCCGGCGGTCGTCGCCGACACGCCGTCGAGCGTCGGCACCTTGGCCGCCGCGAGCGGCGCCGCGGCGAGCCAGCGCACCAGCTCGTACGTGAACGGCGAGAAGCGGAGCTCGAGCGAGGGGTGGATCTCCCAGAGCCGGCCGGTCGCGACCCGGCCGCCGCCACCGGTGCGGGCGCGCGAGCGCCAGCCGCCGCCGCGCGCGAGCGCCCTCACCGCACCCTTCGCCAGGACGTCCCGCAAGAGGCGCATCCCGGTCGGGGCCATCTTCTTGACGCGGACCTCGCCGCGGAGGAGCGGCTCGACGGCGTCGAAGCTCCCCGGCTCCACGAGCGCGCGGGCGACGACGAGGAGGTCGTGCTCTCCGCGCGTCACGACCGCCGGCTCGGCGTTCATGTTCGCCCGCTCCTGCCGCCGAGAGCGCGCGCGAGCGCGGGCCAGCCGTTGACCGTGAGCTCGCGGCCGGTCCAGCGCAGCTCGGCGGTGTTCGGCGCCGCGAACGTCGGATCGCCGGGCGCGTACCGCGCGGTGCGGAAATGGAGGCGCTGGTTCTTCGATCCGATCCAGCGCCGCGTGCGATCGGGATCGCTCGCGACGTAGCGGCCGTCGACGAGCAGATCGCAGGCGTCGAGGAGCGCGGCGACGCCCGGCTCGCCGGCGCGGGCCTCGATCTCCCCGAGCGTGAAGCCGGAGAAGACCATCACGCTCAGGCCCGCGGCGCGCGCGTGCCCGGCGAGGCGGGCGCACGCCTCGGCGTGGGCGAACGGCTCGCCCCCGAGGAGCGAGAGCCCCTCGATGCCGGCGGTCGCGCGCATCCGCTCGGCGAGCGCGTCGACGAGCACCGTCTCGCCGCCCTCGAACGGCAGCATCTCGGGGTTGCAGCACCCGGGGCAGCGCAGCGGGCAACCCTGCACCCAGACCGCGAAGCGGCGGCCGGGGCCCTCGGCGGTGGTGTCCGGGATCACGTGCGCCACACGCAGGCGATCCCCGTCCTGCGCCGCGCGCAGGCGATCGCCTTCGTGCGCGACACGCAAGCGATCCCCGTCCTGCGCCGCGCGCAGGCGATCGCCTTCGTGCGCGACACGCAAGCGATCCCCGTCCTGCGCCGCGCGCAGGCGGTCGCCATCGTGCGCGACACGCAGGCGATCCCCATCCTGCGCCACGCGCAGGGGGTCCCCGTCGTGCGCGAGCCGCGACGCCATGCTCTCCGGGGATACCCGCCTCGGGCCCCATCGCGCAACGCGTTCTCTCGAACAGCGCGAAACGCTCCGCGAGCGACCGCGGCGCGCCGCCGGTGTGGACGGCTGTGCGCGCCGCCGGCCGGGCGCTCGACGACGTTCGGAGGGCGCGTCCAATCGTTCGCGCCAGGGAAACAATCCGTTGCTCGCGCCCCGGCTAGCCCCTGGAAGCGCGTCCCGCTAGTCCGTCCCGGATGCGCACTCTTCGGTCGTCCCTTTGGTCCTTCGCCCTCCTCGCCTCGATCGCCGCGACCGCCTGCGGCGGCGGCGAGCCCCAGCCGGTCGCTCCCACCCCGCCGACGCCGAGCGTCCCCGAGAGCGCAACGCCCGCCGAGACCCCGGCGCCGGCCGCGTCCGCCGCCCCCGCCGAGACCGCCGCGCCCGCCGCTTCGGCCGCGCCCGCGGCGAGCGCGACGCCGGCCGCGCCTGTCGTCCCGACGGCGTGGAAGGAGGGCATGACCAAGGACGAGCAGGCCGCGTTCATGAAGGCAGTCATCGCCCCGCGCATGGGCAAGGTCTTCCAGGACCACGACGCCAAGCGCTACGGCACCTTCGCCTGCACCACCTGCCACGGCCCGCAGTACAAGGAGCCGAAGGAGTTTCTCCCGAAGCTCACGATGAAGGGCGGCAAGATCACCTCGTTCGCCGACAAGCCGGCCGTCTCCAAGTTCATGGCGGAGAAGGTCGTGCCCGAGATGGCCGCCGCGATGGGACAGAAGCCGTACGACCCCGCGACCAAGCAGGGCTTCGGCTGCGCGGGCTGCCACACGGTCGAGATGAAGTCGCCGCGAGCCGGCTCTGCGACGGCCCGCGACCTCGTGCAGCGCGACTCGCGCGTCTACCTCCCCATCGGCTCGGGCCGCTGCTCACCGGCGAGCGCGAGCCGCCCAGCATGCCGACCGCGTCGATCGAGGCGTTGCCCGCCGGCGAAGACGAGGCGGCGCAGGCGCGCGGACCAGCGGTGCGCCCGGCGTCGGGGGCGCTGTTCGTGTCGTCCTGGGGTCGCGTTGCTGGTCGGGGCGATGTTAGCGCTGATAACTTTGCGCTGAGCGCCCGGCGCGGCGGACATGGGTCCGGCGCCGCGTGGACGCGGGGGTGGGGGATGCGGCGTCCGACAGTCCACGTCCACGTCCGTGCAGAAGGACGTCGACGATCGTGGAACGACCCTGCCCGCGCGGCCGGAGGTCGGGCACGCGACGCACGCACCTCTCACTCCCCCGCCGCAGGCTCGAGCGCGGCGGCGTCGATGGCCGCGGCGGGCACGGCGAGCTGCTCGACGCGATACCCGGGCAGGCCGCGGAAGAGGAGGTAGTCGCCGCGGGCGAGGCGCGCCTTGACGAGGCGGCCCGTGGCGATGTCGCGCTTGCCGAGGAGCGGATCGGCGCGGTCGAGCTCGAAGCGGACCTCGACGCGCTCGCCGCCATCGAGGACCGCGAGGCCGGAGGCGATCCCGCCGTGCTCGTCGAGCAGGAGCTTCGAGCCGGTCTCGATGCGGCCGTAGGAGTTGTCGGCGAGGATCAGCTCGAAGCCGTCGTCGCGGACGACCGCCGGGCAGTCGCCGCTGGGCGTGTGGCCGACGACGACGCGCGTGACGTCGGCGCGCGCGAGCGCCTCGATGACCCGCCGCTCGGGGAGGCGGGGATTTCCGAGGTCGTCCGTGGGGCGCCCGTAGACGACGCTCGCCTGGTTGAGGCGCGTGCCCGGGCGCGGCGCCTGGTAGTCGACGAGCTCGGCCCAGGCCGGCGCTCCCGCCACGTACACGCGCTGCTGGAACGCGGCGACCTGGCGCGCGCAGAACGCGTTCAAGAGGCCGATCCACTCGTCGAGATCGGTCACGCGGGCGGCGATGCCGGGCACGGCGCCGAGCGACTCGGCGGTCACGCCGCCGTGAACGAAGAGCGTCGAACCGCTCTTCCAGGCGAGCTGGCACGCGGCGAGGTAGCGCGTGAGCGGCCCATCCGGCGCGAGGTCGGCGAGGAAGCTCGCGGGCACGTCGTCGTCGCCCGCCGGAAGCCCGGCGCGCTCGAGCTCGGCGCGGCGGTGCTCGAACGCCTCGCGCGCGCCCATCGTGTGCTCGAAGATCCAGCGGAGCAGCCGCCCGCGACCGGCCGATCGCAGCTCTTCCGGCGTCCGCTGCGGCGGGTACCCCGCGAGCTCGCGGACGAGCCGCATCTTGTTGATGTCTCGGTTGCCCGCGAGCAGGACGACCCGGTCGGGCCGGCGCTGCTTGGCCTCGAGCAGGGCCGCGACGACGCGGCGGCCATCGGGGCCGCGATCGATCGCGTCGCCGCCGAACACGAAGACGGCGCCGCCACGGACGTCGATGCGCCCGCCGGCGTCGATGGCGACGAGCGGGTTCTGCCGGGCGAAGCTCTCGAGCTTGTCCCACCGGCCCTCGACGTCGGTGACGTAGGCGATCTCGGGCATGGTGCGCGCGCGAACAAGCATCGCACGCCCGACGCCTCCCGCCCCGCCTCTCGTCCGCGGGCAACGGTCGCGGCGCCCCGGCCGTCACGTCGACCTGGCGCGATGCTCCCCCGGCGCCGCCACGAGGCGCCTGCCCGGCGTCTCACCCCGCCGGCGCGGCGATCCGCCTCAGCGCGGGACGCGCCGCGCCGCCTCGCAGAGCGCCCTCCGGAGCAGGTTCTCGGGCAGCTCGGGCGCCCCCTTCTCCTCGCACGCGACGTCGGCGTCGAGCGGATCGATGGCGATGCCGAGGTGGAAGGGATCGAGCGCCGGCGTCGAGGCCGTCGCGTGGAGCAGGCCGTGGAGCGACCACCAGCGGCCGTAACGCGAGTGGACGTCCTCGACCTTCTCCACCAGCGGCGCGGCGTTGGCGCGGTCGCCGGATCCGAGCAGCGAGGCGGCGAGCATGCAGCGGAGGACGGGCTCGTGCGGCGCGAGCGACTGGGCGCGGGCCTGCTCGATCGCCGCGGCCGCGTAGTGCTTGCGCCCGGCGAGGAGCGAGCCGAGGCGGACGCGCTTGCTGATCTCGGCGAGCCCCGGCATCGCCGCCCCGGGCGCGAGCTCGGCGGGCACGTCGTGCTTCGCCGCGGCGAGGTGGGCGCGCCAGCGCTGGTCCCACGTCGCGAAGTCGGCGGACGAGACCTCGGCGATCGCCTTGTCGACGTCGTCGGGGCGGTCGGTCTCCTTGATGCGCGCCACGAGCCGCGGCAGGGCGTCCACGCCGGCCTCGCCGGCCCAGAAGCGGATGAAGCTCGCCACCTCGGCGAAGGCGACCTGGGCGTGCTCGGGGCTCGGGAGCATGGCGATCGAGGGGCCGAGCTTGTCGATGGGGCGCCCGAGGCCGCGATCGAAGCCGAGCGACGCGACCGCGTCCGGGTGCGGCAGATCGTCGAGCGGCTGCGGATCGCGCCAGCGCGTCTCCTCGCGCTTGGCCACGCCCTCCTGGAGCCAGAGCGGCGCCTTGTCGCGCGTGCCGCGCGTGAGGGCGAGGTGGGTGAGCTCGTGCACGAGCGTGTCCATCCACGGGTAGCCGTCGTGGGTGGCGCGCGGCGAGATCATGGTGACGCGGCCCCACTTGGCGACGGCGACGGTGCCGGTGGTGCGCGCCGCCTCCTCGGGCAGGCCGGTCATCGCGGCGAGGGTGAACTGATCGCGCACCAGATCGATCCAGATCGGGCGCGGCAGGGTGACGCCGAGGTCCTTGGCGAGCAGCTCGCGCGCCCTGCCGGCCACCTCGGCCATGAACGGGACCAGCGCCCGGTCCTCGTCGTCCTGGAGACGCACGACGACGCCGTGCTGCTCGTCGCGCTCGATCACGGTGGCGGCCGTGGCGCGCGCGCAGCCGCGGGCGATGTCGCCGAGCTCGGCGCCCTCGTTCGACGCCGCCAGATCGGCGCGCGCGAGGATCGCGGCGGCGCCGTCGCAGTCGCCCTCGTAGAGCAGGGCGCGCGCGCGCTCGACGGCGAGGAGCTGATCGTCGGGCGAGGCGCCCTCGAGCACCACGCGCGCCGCCGGCGTGTCGAGCTCCATCGTGCGATCGCGCGCCCGCGCCGCGCGCTCGGCGTCGCCGGTGAGCTGGTGGGCGCGAGCCTCCCCCTCGCCGCGCGCGAGGGCGGCCGCGAGCGCGACCGCCGCGAGCCCGAGCCGCGCCCATCCCGAGGCGAGACGCTTCATTTCAAGAGCCCCTCCGCGTAGCGCTTCACCGCCTCCTTGAGGAGCGGATCGGCCGAGCCGCCGAGGCCCTTGATGACGCGCCGGCGGAACTCCTCCGGGCCCTTGTGCTTCTCCTTGCCGGGGATGTCGGCCTTCCTCGCCATCTCCTTGGCGTCGAGCGACTCGCGCTCGCCGTGGCCTTCCTCGCCGCGCTCGCCCAGCGCCATCTCGAGCAGGCGCTGCGCGTCGTTCTGGTGCTTGAGCCCCTCCTCGCCCTGCGCCTGCTCGAGGGCCTGGCGCGCGCGCCGCATCGCCTCCTCGGCGTCGCCGAGGCGATCGAGCGTCTCCTGGGGCAGCGCGCCCTCGCCGTCCTGGCCCTTGTCCTGGAGGCGCTTGGCGCGCTCGGCGAGGCGGTCCTCGTCCTTGCCGCTGCGCTCGAGATCGGCGCGCGCGCGGTCGGACGCCGACTTCTGCATCCGCTCCAGCGCCTCCTCGGCCCAGGCGAGCTCGCGCTCGAGCGCCGGGCGCGCCTTGCCCGCCTCGCGGGCGGCGCGCTCGTCGGGGAAGAAGCCGCTCTTGTCGCCGAGGCGCTCCGCCTCGCCCAGGCCCTTCACCGCGTCCTTGCCGCTCGAGACCGCGTCGCGCGGCTGGCCGCGCTCGAGCGCGCCGGCCATCGACTCGGCGCTCTCGCGCGCGCGTGCCGCCGCCGACTCGGCGCTCCCCGGCTCGCCCGCCGACGGCGGCAGCTGCTTCACCGCCTCGCGGATCGCCTGCGCGTGCTCCTTGGCCTCCTCGCGGAGCGCCTGCATCTCCTCGGCCGACGCGGCCTTCTCGAGAGCGCTCTCGACCTCCGAGATCTTGCCGGCGTGATCGCGCGCCAGGTCCTCGAGCTCCTGCTCGCCGGCGGCCATCTGGCGATCCGCCTCCGAGGGCTCGCCCTCGTCGGGCCCGGGCCGGCCGCCCGACTCGACGCCGCCCTTGCCGCCGCCGCCGAACGACGGATCGGGGCGGCGCAGGCGCGCGGCCAGATCGCGCGCGGCGAGCTCGGCGTGGATCCAGTCCTCGGCCTTCTGGGCGCGGGCGATGCGGCGCAGATCGTTGGCGACGATCTCGCCGAGATCGAGGCCGAGATCGCCGAGGCGGAGCATCTGCTTGCCCCCGCCGTCGAGCACGCCGAACGCCGCCTCGAGGCGGGCGACGCCGCGGGGGCGCTCGTCCGAGACGCGCGCGAGCGACGCGCCGGCCGCGGCCTCGTCGGCGACGTCGGCGAGGCGCTTGGCGACGGCGCGCGTGTCGCGGAACCCGAGCCCGCGCACGCCGGCGTCGAAGGCGAGGAGCACCTCCTCCGTCTCGGTGACGAGCTTCGCGTGGGCGGCGGCGCCGGGGAGCTTCTCCTCGGCGGCGAGCGCGCGCTGGAGCCGCCGCAGCTGTCCGCGCGCCAGCGAGACCACCCTCCCCTTCACCGTGAGCCCGCCGTAGGTGCCCCGGAGCGCCGCGTCGACCGCGGCGACCGCGGTGACCTGCTCGGCCGTCTCGCGTTCGAGGTGCAGCGCGCGCTCCTTGCCGGGCTTGGCCTTGTACGGCTCGAGGCGGCCGGCGAGCAGATCGGTGACCGCGTCGCGCGCCCCGAGGAGCGCCTCGTACCGGACCGCCTCGGGCTCGCCCACCTGGGGCAGGACGATGACGATGGCGGCGCTCTTCCCCCACTTGGGCCCCGACACCGGATCGTTGTCGCGCGCCTCGACGGTGACCTCGACCGGCGCGTACGTCTTCTTGAAGAACGGATCCGACGCGACGATCTGGTAGCCGCCGCGATCGCTCTTGGCGTCGGCATCGGGCCGAGAGAGCACGCGGCGCTCCTCGCGCGTGCCGGCGCGGAGCACGAGGTCGACCTCGCGGAGGCCATGGTCGTCGGTCACCTCGAAGCGGATTGGGATCTGGGGCTCGTCGAGGATGCGCACCGTGCGGGGCGCCCCCTCGACGGTCACCACGGGGGCGAGGTCCGGGATGGAGACGACCGCCTGCTCGTCGGGCTGGCGGACGCGCACCGCGCCGAACCGCGCCGCCACGGCGAGCTGCGTCGAGTCGCCGAGCGTCCAGTGCGCGACGAGCAGCCCGGAGCCGTCGTCGAGGAACGGCACCTCGGCGCTGCCGTCGGTGAGCACGAGCGCGCGGCCCGGGTGCACCGCCCGACCGCGCATCGTGATCGTCGTGCCGCGGGGGAGCGACGCCGGCCGGAACGGCGCGACCGGCTGCTCGCCCAGGTGGAGGTACTCGGGCGCCTTGGCGATGAGCTCGACCTCGTCGAGCCACACGATCTGGAGCGGCGCCTCGCCGTCCCTGGCCGCGAGCACGTCGAGCCCTTCGATGACCCGGAACGGCTCGGCGACGGCGGCGCCGAGCGTGAGCACGGCGGCGAGGAGGCCGAAGCTCGACCAGGTGCGGGCGACGCGGCCCGCTCGCTCGGTCATGCGATCGACCGGGGCGCGGCGGAGCAGGCGCGCGAGGTGGAGCTGGGCGAGCGCGGGCGAGCCCACGCGCGCGTCCGAGGCGGCGCGCCGGGCGAGCCCGACGGCGCGCAGGGTCGCCTCGCCTATCGGGGGATCCGGGGTTACGACGGGGCGCCGCACCACCTCCGGGGTAGCGCCGGCGCCGCGCCGCGCCAGGAACGCCCGGACGGCGAGCGCGACGGCGAGCAAGAGCACGCTCGCCGCGGCCCCGCCCCTCGCGAGCGGCGTGCCCAGTCGGGCGACGTGCGCCACGATGAAGATCACCGCGAGCCCGAGCGCCACCAGCGCGCGGCGCGCCGCGGGCCCGACCTCATGGTCCCAGGCCGCGCGGAAGCGCGCGATGGTGGCGGGGACCTCGGGGGCCATGGACGGCTTAGCCTAGCCGCTGGGGCCGGCGGGTCCAGCAACCGGCCGCGACCAGGGCGGCCCGGGCGGTCTACCGTGGGCTGCGCTTCGACGCTTCGGGAGCTCCGCGTCACCTCGCGCGGCGATCGCGGGTCGGGGCCGGCCCTTCCTGCGGATGGCTCGGTTCGGGTCGCTGTCCGTCGAGACGTGTATCCTTCGCCGTGCCATGAGCCGCGCCACGAGCACTTCGTCCGACGCGCATCGGCTCCGGCCTCCGAGAGAAGCGGGAGGGAGCGCGGCGTCGAGCACGACGACGTCCGCCTCTTGCTGACTCGTCCATGGAGGAGATCGTCCGCGCCGACAGGGTCACGAAGCGCTTCGGCGCCGTGGAGGCGCTCCGCTCCGTCAGCTTCGCGGTGGACGGCCCGCAGGTCGTGGGCGTCCTCGGCCCGAACGGCGCCGGCAAGACGACGCTGCTCGAGATCCTCGAGGGCCTGAGCCGGCCGACGGCGGGACAGGTGCACCTCTTCGGCCGCGAGCTCGACGCGCGCGACTACCCTCGCCGCAAGGTCGGCGTGGTGATGCAGAAGGAGTTCGCCCTCGACCGCATCACCGTCGGCGAGTACGCGGCGCTCTTCGCCGCCATCCACGGCGTGCCCCGCGGCGAGCGCGAGATCCTGAAGATGGCCGCGCTCGACGACCGCGCCAAGGTCGCCGTCGAGCGCCTCTCGGGCGGCGAGGCGCAGCGCCTCTTCATCGCCGCGTCGGTCGTCCACGCGCCGGCGCTCCTCTTCCTCGACGAGCCGTCGGCGCACCTCGACCCGGAGAGCAAGGGCAGGATCGGCGAGCTGCTCCGCGAGATGGCCGAGACGCGCACCGTGATCGTCACCACCCACGATCTGCGCGAGGCCGACGCGATCTGCGACCACGTGCTCTTCCTCGTGGACGGCGCGGTGAAGGCCTCCGGCCCGCGCCAGGAGCTCATCGACGCCGTCCCGCCCGGCGCGCGCCGCGGCCACGGGATCGAGGACGCGTTCTTCCATTTCTGCGCCCGCCGCCTCACCGCGGTCGGTACCCTCGAGTGACCGGCGCGGCCGGTGATCGCGGCTGACGTGCGCGCCTTCCTCCTCCTCGCCAAGCTCCGCATCGTCGACGTCACGCGCAGCGGCGCGGCGAGCTTCCTCTTCCTCGGCGTCCCGGTGCTGCTGCTGGTCATCGTGGGTGTCGTCTTCGCCCACGGGCATCCGTTCGAGCGGCGCCAGGTCGCCATCGTCGTGGCCGAGGGCGCGCCGACCCCGCCGGCGTGGGACGCCCTCGCCCCGCGCCCCGAGGTGCGCCTCTCGCGCGAGCCGAGCGCGGCGGCGGCCGAGGCCAAGCTCCGCGCGCGGATGCTCAACGCGGTCGTCGTCGACGCGCCCGGCGCGCCGCCGATCATCCGGGTGGGACCGCGCGAGGAGCTGTTCGGCCGCGGCCTCGCCACCGTGCTCCCGCCCGGCGCGACCGTCGACGTGGTCGAGCTGCCGCGCTGGGGCTACGTCCACTACCTCGTCCCCGGGATGCTCACCTTCACGACGATGATCGCGGGCCTCTTCGGGATGGGCTACGCGATGGTGCGCTACCGCCAGAACCTCTTCCTCAAGAAGCTCGCCACGACGCCGCTGCCGCGGTGGACCTTCATCGGCAGCAACATCGTCGGCCGCGGGACGCTGGCGCTGATGCAGATGGCCGTCGTCCTCTGCACCGCGTGGGCCGCGTTCGCGATGCCGGTCTCGCTCGCCGCGGCGGCGTGGCTCCTCGCGCTCACCGCGCTCGGCGTCCTCGTCTTCATGGGCATGGGCTTCGTCATCGCCTGCGCGATCAAGAACGAGGCGGTGCTCATCGACGGCATCAACAGCGTGGTCATGCCCGTCGTGCTCCTCTCCGAGATCTTCTTCCCGGTCGACGAGCTGCCGTCGCCGCTGCCCGCCGTCGCCGGCGCGCTCCCCTCGACCCAGATGGTGCGGCTCACCCGCGCGGTGCTGCTCCTCGGCGAGACGCGGCCCGCGGCGCTCTTGCCCGGGCTCCTCGTCGTGGCGCTCTGGACCGTGGTGACCTTCGGCGTCAGCCTCGCCCTCTTCCGCTGGCACGAATGATGGCACGCGCGAAGAGGTGGCCTGGCTGTCGAAGAGCCGCTGCGCTCGCAACGACGTGCTAGTTTCTGAGGGTGGAAGTCTCGAGAGGCGCGCTCCCTCCGACGCCGGCAGCCCTCGTCGGCGACGGCGAGGTGCCGTATTTCCTGTGGTGGACCGACGTGACCATCGGTCGTTTCCGCGAGCTTCTGCGCGACGATGACCAGGAGACGCGCGCGTACTGGATGGGCGCGCTCCTTCGGGAGGCGAACAGCCGCGACGTTTGGCTGTTCGTCTCGCCATCGGAGATCCGTGCGCTCTGGCCGCGCCTCCTGCGTCATCTCGGTCGCGCCCGGCCGATGTGGGCTTACGTGCTCGGCATGAACGGAGATTGGCCCCCGGCCATCCCACCCGGGGGAGCGCCTCGAACGAAGCAGCCGGCCCAGGCGAGCGGTGCGGACGACGCTCGATAGGCGAGTCGTCCCGGAGGACGTCATCGCGCTCGTGCTGGCATGCCAGCAGCGCGTCCCCTGTCATCTCGCCGGCGGCGCAGCGCTCGCCGGAGCCTACCTCGGCCATCGCCTCTCGGGCGACGTCGACCTCTTCTGCCATGATGCCGACGCCGTGCGCACCCTGGTCCGCGAGCTCGACAGCGTGGCGCAGGAGAGCGGGTCGGAGATCGCCATCGTGCGCGACGCGGGCACGTTCGTGCGCGCCCACGTGCGCCGGCAGGACGCTCGCGGCACGCTCGATTTGGACATCGTCCACGAGCCCGTGCGCGACGTGGAGCCGCCCCCACCGCCGCTGGACGGCGTAGTCGTCGAGTCGCTCGCGGATCTCAGGGCGTCGAAGCTCACCTGCATCCTGAGCCGCTCGGAGCCGCGCGATCTGGTCGATCTGCTCTTCCTCGAGCGAGCCGGGTACCCGCCGGAGCATGACATCGCGCTGGCGCTCCGGAAGGACGGCGGAATCGACCCCGCGATCCTCGCCTGGCTCTTGAGCCAGTTCCCCCTCGAACCGCTGCCCCGGATGCTCGCTCCTTTGACGCCCGGCGAGCTCCGCGCCTACCGAGACGACCTCGCAGCGAGGTTCAGGCGCCTTGCCGTGCCACCCGAAGATGGTCGTTGATTGGCTGCGGTCCAGGCGAGCCGCCGGCGCACGCGACGTCGAAGGTCGCGCATGACTGGGGCGATCGGCTAAGACGCGGCGAACGCGAGGCGCTCGAGCCGCTCCACGACGCGCCGCAGCACCTCGCGCGGCGTCTCGGCCGACGCGACGACGCCCGCGACCCAGCGCGACCACTCCGGATCGGCGACCTTGCCGCGCACGCGGGCGTGCACCGCGCGGGTCCGGTCGGCGAGCTCGCCGAGCTCGGCGCGCGAGAGGCGCTTCACCTCGAGCGGGCGCGAGCGCAACAGGCGCCGCCGCAGCATGGCCACGTCCTCCTGCGGCAGCAGGGTGACCTGCTGCTCGATGGCGTCGAGCAGCTCGCCGGCCTCCTCGCGGAGCGCCTCGAGCGTCGCCGGCGTGACCGCGAGCACCACGCAGGCGCGCGGGATGGCGCCGCCGCAGTAGAACGCGAGCGAGCGCAGGGCGGTGCGGCGCTCGGCGCGCGAGATGCCGGGGTGGTAGAGGTTCTCGGCCTCGTCGAGGATCACCACCGGTCCCTCGCAGCCGTCGATGCGCCGGGCGAGCTCGAGCCAGAGCAAGAGGCGCGCGTAGGCGTCGCGCCGGTAGCTCGGCGCGCTCGGCTTCTCGACGAGATCGGTGGCGGAGAGGACCTCGCGGAGCGAATCGACGTCGAGCTCGGCGCCCGGCGGCCAGCGCGCCGCGAGCCGGGCCGCCTCGCCCTCCTCGATCGAGATGGCCGAGAGCGCCGAGCCGACCCTGGCCCGGAGCGCGTTCGAATCGAGCCACGCGTCGAGCCGCTCGAACAAGCTCGGGCGGGCGCGGTGCGGCATGATCCCGCCCTCGAGCAGCCTCCGGAGGTGCCGCTGCGGGTTGCCGAGGTCCTCGTCGAGGCGCTCGACCGAGAGCCGGAGCACCGGCCGCTTCGCCTCGAGCGCGCGCGCCTCGAGGTGGAGCAGGTGGTGGGTCTTGCCCGAGCCGTACTCGCCGGAGAGGACCGCGAACACCGAGCCGTCGTTCGAGGCGTGCTCGAAGAGGGCGTCGATGCGGGCGTCGATGGCCTCGAGCCCGAGGGTGAGGTCCTTCGTGGCCCGGACGGGCGGCAGGCCCTGGCCGAGCCGGAGGAGCGCGCGGAGCTCGCGCTGCGCGTTGGCGCCGACGGGATCGAGCGCGCCGAGCTTCGGGTGCGGCGCCTGGTCGAGGCGGATCAGGCAGGCGTGCGGAGCTGCCGCCGGCTCGGCGTCGAGCGCGGCGATGCGCGTCGCCAGGGCGGCGTGCTCGAGGAGCGCGTGACGGCGCTCGACGAGCGCCGGCGTGCCCGCGACCACGACCTTGGTGGCGACGAGCCCGCCGTGCCCGTCGGCGTTGTCGACCAGCTCACGCAGGACCGTGTAGGCGATGTCGCGGCGCGCGGGCGAGAGGTCCACGAGCGCCTCGCCCTCGCGGAGCAGGAGGAGCGTCCCCTTGGCGCCGAGGACCAGGGCGAGGCGCGTGAGCGCGGCGAGCGCGCTGCGCGCCGTCGCCGGCCCGAGCAGCCGCAGCTCGGGGCCGGTGTCGATGTCGCCGAGGCGCTTGCCGGCGAGCCAGCGCTCGAGGCGCCGCCCCGATCCCTCGCCGCTCGTCGACTCCACGTAGCTCCGCGCCAGCCGCCGCAGCTCGCCGGAGAGGCCCGCGTCGGTGGCGCGCTCGTCGAAGCGCGAGAGCGAGCGCTTGCCATGCGCCCCGACGAAGGCGTCGAGCGCGGGCACGAGCCCCGCGCGCCGATCGCCGCGACCCGCGCGCCCGCCGAAGGCGCGATCGCCGAGGCGGAGCGATCGCGCCAGCTCGCGCACGACCTCGGCGAGATCGTTGAGCCCGTGCTTGCCGAGCGACGCCGAGGCCACGGCGAACCCCTGCGCCGCCGCCGCGTCGGCGAGGGCGTCGAGGGGCCCGTCGCCTCGCTCGGGGACGACCACCACCGAGACCGTGGCCGCCTCGGCGACGGCAACCTCGTCGAGAGCGCGGAGCTGGGCGTCCACGAAGGACTCGTCGACCATCGCGTGCAGGCTCGACCGAGGGCTCCCCGCGCGTCAAGCACGGTTCGCCAGCGGGCGAGCGGACCGGGCGCGCCGCCCCGGCGGGCCGGCCGGCCGGCGTGCGCGGATCCGCTCAGCAGGCCGCTGCGATGGCGCGGCCGCAGATCGTCGCGAGCGCGAGGATGCTCGTCTGCGGGTTCACCCCGAGGCTCGTGGGGAAGACGCTCGAGTCGGCGACGTAGAGCCCGTCGAGCGCGTGGTGCCGGAAACCGGGACCGACCACCGAGGTGCGCGGGTTCGATCCCATGCGGCAGGTGCCGAACATGTGCGTCACCGCCATCGCGTAGTCGCGCGGGTCGAGCGAGCCCTCGTCCTCGAAGCGGGCCATCGTCGCGCGGTCGCGGACCTCGGCGTGCCAGCCGTGCACGCCCGGGGTCACGTGCTCGGCGCCCGCGGCGAGCATGGCCTCGCCGAGCACCCGCACGCCGCGCCGCACCTTGCGCATGTCGTCCGGCGAGGGCGAGAAGCTCACCCGAGGCCGTCCGCCGAATCCGCGCTCGACGCGCCCGTGGCTCTCGGCCCGGATGGCGGCGCCCCAGTTGGCCCAGTGGGGGAGGTCGGCGATCTCGCGGCCGAGCTTCGCGCCCACGCTCTTGAGGCGCCCCGCGGCGATCGCCATGTCGTAGCCGAGGACCTCGAATTTGATCCCCTCGTGACGGAGGCCGATCGCCTCGTGCCCCTGCGTCGCGCCCCTCCAGATCGTGACCGGCTCGCGGAAGCGGCCGGCCATCGAGACGCCGGGGTGACCCTGGAAGTGCTCGCCGACGGGGCCGTGCTCGATGCCGCTCGCGAGCAGCAGGAGCGGCGTCTGCACCGCGCTCGCCGCGAGCACGACGGCGCGGCTCGCGTGGATGCGCACGCGCGCCCCGCCGGCGGCGCGGGCCTCCACCCCGATCGCGCGCCCCCGCTCGTGGAGGACCCCTCGCGCGGTGACCTGGCTCCAGATCACGGCGCCGTCGCGGCAGGCGTCGGGCAGGTACGACCGGTCCATGCTCAGCTTGTTGCCCTCGGGGCAGCCCTGGAGGCACCGGCCGAGCCCGCGGCAGCCGCGGACGTTGCGCGCGATCGGCCGGTGCTCGATCCCCAGCGCCTCGGCGCCCACGCCGAGCAGGAGGTTGTGCGGCCCCGCGATCTCCGGCGGGGTCGGCGCGATGTGGAGATCGCGTTCGACCTCGTCGAGCGCGGCCGAGACGACCTCCCACGGCAGCGCCTCGCCGAGCGGCGGGTCTTCGCGGAGCCACGCCTCGTGCACGTCGCGCGGCAGGCGCCAGGAGATCGCCCCGTTGATCACGCTGGTCCCGCCCACGACCCGGCCCTGGAGGTAGGGCATGGGCGCGCGCCCCCGCGTGATCGAGGTCCCCATGTCGCGGTAGAGGCGCGCCATCGCCGAGAAGCCGTCCTCGGGGTAGTCGCGCGGCAGGACCCACGGCCCCTCCTCGAGCACGATCACGCGCACGCCCGCGGCCGCGACCGCCCGCGCCACCGCCGCGCCGGCCGGCCCACTGCCGACGACGACGACGTCGGTCGTCTCGCGGACGTCGTCCTCGAGCGTGGCGCCGTCGACCACGTTCATGAGCCGCTCCCGCGATCGACGAGGGCGCGCACGCCTGGGTCGCGCAGGTACGCCATGCAGGCGAGCGTCTTGATGGTCAGCACCATCTGGCGCACGAGGTAGAAGGAGCTCGCGGCGGCGCGCTGGAGGAAGCGCTCGCGATCGGCGGCGTCGAGCGCGGGGAAGAAGCGGAGCACGCCGAGGACGACCGGCGGCAGGAGCGTCAGCGCCCAGACGGTGCCCCGCAGGCCGAAGCGCGTCAGCGGCGGCGCGGCGCGCTCGAGCTCGTCCCAGAACGATCCGAGATCGATCGCGGCGAGAGGCGGCAGCCCCGACGCCGGATCGCCGGGGATCGTCGCGGCGAAGAGCGCGTCGCGCCACCGCCGTTCGCGCGCGCTCCAGGGGAGCAAGCCCCCGGCCCCCGACTTGGCCGACCTCATCGCGTCTCGCTCTCCGGGATCCCGTGTGGGGTCGTACACGAGCGAGGCGCCGTCCGTCGAGCCGCCGAGCCGGCGCCCCGCGCGAACGTGAGCAGGCGGTACTCCACCCAACCGCGGGACTGGCACTGCTGCAGCGCAGTGCCGCCGATCCAGTTCGCCGCGAACGCGCTCCGGCCGACGCGGGGCAGCGCCGAGAGCGCGCGGCCGGCGAGCGCGAGGGCGGCGAGCACGGGCCGCGGCTGCAGCGCGAGGTACGGGGTGAAGTCGAGGTCGCGCTCGAGCTCGAGCCCGTGCACGGCCGCGAGCTCGCGGGCGCGCGCCGTCGTGACCAGCGAGCTCGCGTGCCAGCCGCGTCGCAGCGCGGCGACGAGCGGATCGGCCGCGGGCGCCGCCGGCGTGAGGAAATCGTCGCACACGAACAGCCGCGCGCCCGGCTCCAGCACGGCGGCGACCTCGGCGAAGAAGCGCGGCGCGTCGGGCGCGTGGACGAACGACTCGATCGCGACCGCGGCGCGGAACGTCCCCTCGCCGAGCGCGGCGCCGAGGTGCATGAAGTCGCCGCGCACGAAGCGGCAGCGGGCTCCTTCGGCGCGAAGCGCCGCCGCGCGCTCGGCCAGCTCGTGCTGGACCGCGCTAATCGTGATCCCGGTCGCGTGCACGCCGAGCGCGCCGGCGAGGTGGAAGCAGGTCTCGCCCACGCCCGAGCCGAGGTCGAGGACGGCCGCGCCCGGCGGCGCGAGCGGCCGGATGGCGTCGGCGAGGACCTCGTGAACGTGCTCGGCCGCGGCGCGATCGCCGGTCACGCCGGGCGCGTAGACGCGGCGGTGGATGGTGCGGCTCCGGCTCCTGTCCGCCGCCAGGAAGAGGCGGGTGGCGCCGTCGTAGTAGCCCGCCACCTCGCGGGCCGCCGCCGCCCACGCCGCCCCGTCGCCTTCGCGCTCCGCGTGCACCATCGCTCCGGGCTCACCCAGGCAGCGTCACCGCCGCCCCGAGCTCGTCCTCGAGCCAGCGATCGATCTCGTTCCGCGCCACGGGCGCGTCGGCGAGATCGCCGAGATCGGTGGCGACGCGGTTCATCCGCGCGGCGAGCTCGGCGCGCCGGGTCATCGTCGGATCGGTGCGCATCGCCGTCACCCACGCGAGCCCGAGCGCCGCCAGCCGCTGGCGCCGGTCCACCTGGTGCTTCCTGCCGAACGTCACGGGCCCGGCCTGGTTCACGGCCGTCACGGCGTCCTTCCGGTGCACGACGGGGAGCGTCAGCTTGGCGGCGGCGATCGCCAGCCTGTCGGCCTCGGGGCCGATGTCGACGAGCACGTAGCGGATCGCGTCGACGCACGCCTCGCCGTAGTCCTTGGAGGCGTCGACGAGCTTGCGCGCGTCGGCGCGGGCGGCGTTGACCTCGTCGGTCGTCAGCCCGAGCTTGCGGCCGATCGCCAGGATCGCCTGCTCCTCGCGCGGGTCCATCCCGTCGCCGAGGGCCGTGTGGAACGCTCCGCGGACGACGGCGCGCGCCACCTTCGAGTCGACGTTCGCCACGATGTCGAGCGCCTCGGCCGGGACCGGCGCCTCCTCGTGCAGCGACCGCTGATCGGCCTCGGGCAGCCCGAGCGAGGCGATCAGCGTGGCGCGCGCGAGGCGCGCCTCGGCGTGGAACGTCCCCGTGGCGGCGAGCACGGCGCCGAGCGCGCGCACCGCCATCGCGCCCTGCGCGCGCACGCGGGCGATCTCCTTGTCGCTCGGCTTGGTCGTGAACAGCGAGCGCATCCCGCGGGCGCCCTTCTCGAGCGAGAGCTCGTCGACCACATCCGCCATCGGCAGCCAGCGCGGCGGCGCGAGCGGCGCGAGCGCCGTGCAGAGCGGCAGCACCCACGCCTCCCAGCTCTCGATCCCGGGCGGCGGCGCGCCCTGGAACGCCGAGGCCAGCGCCGCGCCCCTTCGCTTCGCCATGGCGTGGAGCAGCTCTCGATCGAGCCGGGCGGCGCCCGCGATCGCGAAGAACGCGTCCTCGCAGAGCGTGACGAGCGTGGGAGCGAGCCTCGAATGCATGGCGCCGGATGGTAGGAGCCTGCCGATCGGGCAGGAAGCCGAAAGCTCGCCCCGGCCGCCGAAACGACGGCGAAGCGCGCGCGCACGTGATCGCCCGTGCGCGCGCTCGCCTTCCGAGGCGCGAGAGCCCGACCGGACGCGGGTCGTCGGGGCACTCCGCCCGCGGCGCGGCGCGTGCAAGCCCTACGGACAGCAAAGTCCAATCGGCTCGCGTGCTCGGGCCGCGAGGGGGAGCCATGGCGAACATCGAACCGACCGAGAAAGAGCGGACGACCATCATCGAGGAGCCGGCGCCGTCGATCGAGCCCCGGCGACCGGCCGGCGGCGAGCACGAGGCGAGGAAGGTCGCCGCGGGCGGGTCCACCGTCGAAGCGCTCGCCGGCCTCGCCGCCGTGGTGCTGGCGGTGCTCGGGCTGGGCGGCGTCCTGCCGCGGTACATGGTGGCGATCGCGACGATCCTCCTGGGCGTCGCGTTCCTGTCGCAGGGGGCGGCCGCCGCGTCGCGGTTCGAGCGCCTGACCGCCGGCGGGCGGCAGGCCGAGATCGGCGGTGGCACGTCGGCCGAGCTCGCGGGCGGCGCCGCCGGCGTGGTGCTCGGCGTGCTCGCGCTCGTCGGCATCTCGCCGATCGTGCTCGGAGCCATCGCCGTGCTCGTGTTCGGCGGCACGCTCCTCGTGAGCAGCAGCGTGACGTCCGGGCTCGGCTCGGCCGGGGCCGCCGGCTACGAGCGCGCGGCCCACCTCTCGCGCGAGGCGGCGCGGGCGGCGGCCGGCACCCAGGTGCTCGTCGGGCTCGGCGCGGTCGCGCTCGGCATCCTCGCCCTCATCGGCATCAATCCGCTGGTGCTCACGCTCGTCGGCCTGCTCGGGCTCGGCGCGGCGACGATGCTCGGCGGCGCGGCCGTGGGCACGCGGCTGATGACCGCGATGCGCCGCTGAGGCGGCCTGACCTGCAGGCTGCGAATTGCAGCCGGATCCGCGGCAGCCGCGCAACAACCACCGCGCAGCGCCGCCTCGGCCACACCCATCACTCGGGCGAGGCGGCCTCCAGCCGATCGATGTACGCGTCGAGCGACGACGTCTGCTCCGCCCGCGCGTCGACCACCTCGTTCGACGCGTTCATCACCGGCGTGAGCGTGGGCGGCACCGTCGCGATCGACGAGGGCAGCCCGAGCGCGCCGAGGCGCGCCACGATCTCGTCGCGCCACTTCGGGTCGATGCGCGTGCCGTACTTGTGGACGAGCGCCTCGAGCGCCGGCTTGTCCCCGTACGCCTTGATGCGCATCAGCTCGCCGAGGAGCTCGCCGGCCGCCTTGCGCCACGCCTCGGGGTCGCGGACGACGAGGAACGTCTTGCCGCCCCGCTCCTCGACGGCGATCGCGCCCTTGTCGCGGAGGAAGCCGATCGACACGAGATCGGCGCGGAGGTGGTCCTCCTCGGCGACGTCTCCCTTCGCGACCGTCTTCACCCGGAGCCACGACGTCGTCGTCGCGTACTGCGGGAACGCCCGCGCGCACCCGGCGTCCGGCAAGAGGCCGATCTCCACCGTCTTCGGATCGCCCATCATGTGCCAGGCGACGAGCTCGGCCCTCCCCTCCTCCATCGTCGAGTAGTAGGGCGCCAGGAGCTGCGAGGGATCCTTGGCGAGCTTGGGGCTCACCTTGCCCGAGCCGTGCCCGGTGACCTCGTGGAACCCGGTCGCCGCGTACTCGAGCCAGCGCGCGCAGCGGTGGATCTCGGCGCGCGACTCGGCCGGCGCGAACTCGTCGATCGTCTTCGCGCCCGAGAGCTCCTGGCGGGTGTCGTCGACCGAGAGCACCACGAAGTTCTTGGAGCCGTACTTCTCGCGCAGGTCCTGGGCGTTGGGGAGGTTGACCCCGAGGAAGGTCATCGGACCGGCGTCGCCGGCGGCGCCGATCACCGTGACCGCCGCCGCGGCGGGCACGCGGAACGACGACCGCTTCAGCTCGGCGGGCCACGGCATCCGCTGCTCGAAGTACTCGGCGCTCTTCGCGAGCGCCTGGAGCGGCGGATCGCGATCGGGATCCGGGATGGCGACGAAGCCCTCGAAGCTCCCCTTGCGCTCGCGCACGTCGGTGTACGTCTCGACGAAGCCGAGGATGTAGTCGACCGAGAAGACCTGCTTCAGCCAGGCGATGTCGTGCTGCCGGAACTCCTCGCCGTCGCCCGTCTCGAAGTAGCGGACGAGGTGACGCAGCGCCTCCTGCTCGGTCGCGGGCGCGAGCGGGATGGCGCGCTCGAGGTGCGCCACGACGCGCGCGAGATCGGCGGCCCCGAGCCCGGGAGGCGCGCCGTCGCCGCCGGCGCGGTACACCTGCTCCACCAGCTTGCCCTTGTCCTTCACCACGCGCCCGTTGAGCTCGTACTTCTCCTTGAAGCGCTCGAGGTCCTTGCTGGTGACGCCCTCGTAGTGGTTGGCCGCGCTCTCGACGATCGGGTCCTTCCCCTTGCCGGGCGTCTTGTTGGTGAGGGTGGGCGCGATCGCCGGATCGAACAGGGCGGCGGCGAGATCGGCCGGCAGGGCGACGCCGGCGGCCTTGGCCGCCTCCTCGAGCTCGGCGCGCGCGAACGGCATCGCGAGCTTCTGGCCGGTGCGCGCGTCGTGCAGGCCGTGATGGACGAAGACCATCCGCCGGAGGAGCGCGAGCTTGGGGACGAACGCCGCCGGGAGCTTGTCCTTCCTGGCCACGAGCGCGCGCACGAGGCGCCGCAGCGGCCAGGCCCACCGCGACGTCTGCATGGTGAAGAGCGGATCGCCGGCCCTGGCCGCCTCGACGAGGTGGTAGGCGAGGGCGCGCTGCTTCGGCTCGAGCCGGTCGAAGCCGGTGGGTGGGTACGACGCGACGGTCACGTCGCCGACCTGGCCGAGCACGCGGATCGGCGAGGCGGCCGCCGCGGCGCCGGCCGGCGCGGGCGCCGCCGAGGACGCGGTCGGCGCAGGGGCGGGCGGGATCGGAGCGGCGGGCGCGGGCACCGGCGGCGGCGGCGCCGCGCACCCCAGCCATCCGACGACCAGCAGCGCGGGCGCGACGAGCTCTCTCATGCGCCCGCGTCTTAGCAGCGTCCGCCGGAGGCGACGATCCCCGTCGCCGGGCGGCGCTCTCGCCGGTCAGCGGGGCTGCGATCCGCCCCCGCCCGGGTAGCCGTACTCGGGGCCGCCGAGCTGGCGCTTGAGCTCCATCCGGTACTCGCGCAGCTCGGGCGGCTCCTCGCGGAAGATCACCCAGCCCTGATCCGACGCGAAGTACCAGCGGCCGTCGATGAGGTACGCCTGCGAGTCGCGGAACCGCCAATGGGGGTACCGCTCGAGGTTCTCGGGCACGGCCGGCGCGCGCTCGGCGGCGTAGCCGTCGATCTCGACCTCGGTCGGGGCGCGCTCGCCGCCGATCTCGGCGCGGCGGCGCCCGAGCTCGCGCGGCTCCTCGCGCAGCACCATCCAGCCCTCGTCGGGCGAGCGGTAGTACCAGCGCCCGTCGACGAGGTAGTACGTCCTGCCGCCGTAGGTCGCCTGCGGGTAGCGGGTGATGTCGGCGGGCACGCGCGTGGCGATCTCGGCGCCGGGCTCACCCGCCTCGGGGCCGACCGATACCTTCGGCGTCAGGCTGGCGGTGCAGCCGCCGGCGCCGCCCAACCCGAGCGCGGCCAAGACCAGCACGCCCGCCGCGCCGTTCATCCGCCGTCCGTGTCGTTCGCACGTTCGATTGCGCACGAGGCACCTCCTCGCGAGGAGGGCGGCAACCGGCGTGCCGGTCTCCGACGCCGCCGGGCGACCCCGTCGAGCGAGCGCGTCCGATCGATCGGGGCGAGGCGAGCCTTGCGACGCGGCAGGCGGTCACCCGCCGCGACGAACGGGCGAGAGGTGATGGCCGTCAAGACCGACGATGAAGCCGTGACGAGCGCGTGAGCGCACGGTGATGCGCCGCGGAGTACGGCGGTCGCGGAGGCATCGAATGCACCACGTCCTGCTCACGAGCGTCGTCCGTCCCTTCGGGGGCCCCGGCGAGGGCGACTCGGTCGGCGCCGAGCTGTTCCACGCCCAGGTCACGCGCGCGCAGCGCGGCTTCAGCCTGCGGCAGGTCATCCGCGTGTGGGGGCTCGACCTCATCGCCGAGAACATCGAGGCGCCCGCGGTCGTGCTGCACTACCCGTCGATGGCCGAGCTCGAGCGCGAGCTCCGCTCCCGGCCCTACACCCACGTGGGCATCAACTTCGTGGTCGCCACCTTCCACAAGGTGCGCGCGATGGTCGCGATGATCCGCCGGGTCTCGCCGGCGACGCGCGTCGTCCTCGGCGGCTACGGCACGGTGCTGCCCGACGAGCTGCTCGCGCCGTGGTCGGACCACGTCTGCCGCGAGGAGGGCGTCCGCTTCATGCGCCGCCTCCTCGGCGAGGACGAGGCGCGCGCCATCCGCCCGGCGCACTCCCCCATCCCTTCCTCGCGCGTGCTCGGCTGGCAGCAGCCCGGCATCGTCGGCCACGTCACCGCCGGGCTGGGGTGCGCCAACGGCTGCGACTTCTGCTGCACGTCGCACTTCTTCAAGCGCAAGTACGTGCGCCTGCGCTCGAGCGGCTCGGATCTCTACGAGGCGTTGATCGAGACGCGGCGCCGCGCGCGACGCGACGGCCAGCCGATGGGCAGCTTCGTCGTCATCGACGAGGACTTCTTCCTCTACAAGAAGCGCGCGGAGGAGTTCCTCGAGCGCGTCCGCAGCGGCGGCGAGCCGCTCTCGCTCTTCGGCTTCGGCAGCGTCAAGGGCCTCTCGCAGTTCACCGCCGCCGAGATCGCCGAGATGGGCTTCGACCTGGTGTGGACGGCGTTCGAGGGCAAGCGCTCGGGATACGCCAAGCTCGACGGCCGCCCCCTGCCCGAGCTCCACGCCGATCTCCACCGCCACGGCGTGGCCACGCTCTGCTCGATGATCATCGGGTTCCCCTACCAGGACGAGGCGACCATCCGCGCCGAGTTCGACGAGCTCATGGCGCTCGAGCCAGGCCTGTCCCAGCTGCTCATCTACTTCGCCTTCCCCGGCACGCCGTTCTTCGACGACGTCGTCAAGGAGGGGCGGTTCCTGCCCCAGTACGCGAAGAACCCCGATCTGCGGCGCTGGGACGGCTTCGCGCTCCACCTCGAGCACGCGCACTTCACCCCCGAGCGACTGGAGCGGCTCCAGCACGAGCTCTACGCCGAGGACTTCCGCCGCCTCGGCCCGTCGATCCACCGCCTCGCGCGCACCTGGCTCCGCGGCAGCGAGCACCTCGCCGGCGCCGCGAGCCCGCTGCTCCGGGCGCGCGCGGAGCGGCTCGCTCGCAGCGCGCGGGCCGTGATGCCCACGCTCGGCCCCGCGCGCTGGCTCCTGCCGAGCGCCGAGGGGCGGCGCCGCGCCCGCGAGCTGCGACGCGACCTCGTCCGGCTCGCGGGCGGGCCGACCGCGGCCGAGCGCGCCATGGCCCCGATGGCGGCGTTGCTGGGCGCGTCGGCCGAGCTCGCCGCGCGGACCGGGATGCTGCAGCAGCCCTCGCTCCTTCGCGTCGAGCACCGAACGGCGGCCGCGGCGACCGCGCGGGCGACGTCGCCGATGCGCCTGCACGGCAAGGGCGCCTCGCTCCTGGGCCGGCTCGCCGAGGACGTGGTCGACAAGCTCCGTTCGAGGCGCACGAAGCTCGCGGCCGGACGCGTCGCGCTCGACGCCTGGCCCGCCCCGCCCACGCTCGGGAACGTCGACGAGAACGGCTGCGCGCTCGCCGCGGACGCGACCGCGTAGCGCTCGTGCTCGCGCGGGCGCCTCGCCGGCCGCCGTCGAGCGCGCGAACGGGCTGCGCCGCGATGCACCGCGTGCGGGCCGCTCGCCGACGACGCGCCGAATCGTGAAGATCGAGGTCGAGATAATCCCCCGGGAGCGCGCCGGTACCGACGCTCGATCGCCGGCACGGCGAGTGCTCCGGTCCGGTGCATGAGCGAAGACCGCGACGCCATCCTCGTGCCGGTCGATCTCGAGCCCGCGTCGCTGCTCGCGCTTGCGGTCGCCCGCGACCTCGGGGCGCGCCTCGACTGCGAGGTCGTCGCCCTCTACGTCGAGACCTACCCGCCGCCGGCCCTGACCGGCCTCGTCGCCGCGCCGGTGCTCCCGGCGGAGGAGCTCGCCGCGGCGCACCGGGCGATCGCCGCCATCGCCGACGACGTCCGGGTGCTCGAGCGCGTCGGCGATCCCGCGCTGGAGATCCTGGCGGCCATCGCCGAGCTCCACCCGCGCATGGTGGTGATGGGGACGCGCGGGAAGAAGGGGCTCTCGCGGGCGCTCCTGGGGAGCGTGGCCGAGACCGTGATGCGGCGGAGCGACGTGCCGGTGGTGACGGTGCACGCCCCGGGGCCCTGAGCGGTCGCCACCGCGCTCGCTCCCTGGCGCCCTTCTGCGGCGTTCCCCCGAGGCGTAGGCTCCCGTCGTGCCACTGTCCTCGATCGACGGGGTGCTCCAGCTCGACGAGCGGTTCGGCCTGGCCGACGGGCCACGGGCGGTCGATCCGACGGCGGGCGTGATCCGCTTCGCGGATCCCCAGCGGAACATCCCCATCGCCGACCTGCGCGCCGTGGCGATCGTGTTCACCGAGCGCATGCAGCGAGTCCGGCGGGGGCGAAGCCGCCATGTCACCGAGTCGGTGCTGACGCACTCGGTCGTCCTCGTGCCGCGAAGGGCCCGCGCAGACGCCGTCGAGCTGCTCGACACCCTCGAGGCCGGCGGCACCGCGCCGCGAGGGTCCTCGATCCGCGGCGCTTCGATGACGGTGGACGAGGCCGCCGTCCATTTCTTCACGATCGGGAGCGCGGTCAGCGCGCGCCGCCAGGCGAAAGCGGTCGCGCGCGCGGCCCACCTGCCGGTGGTCGAGGTCTACGGGGAGTATTGCGTGTGGCACGCCGCAGGTCGGCTCGATCAGCCGCTCGGCGAACGCCTCGCGGGCGCGCCGCCGCCGGACGACCCGGGCCCTCCTCCGCCGGGGATCTCGTCGGCCCGTGGTGCGAACGGGCTCGAGATCACCGTGAGCCACCCGCCGCGCTCGATCAGGCTCTGGATGTTCCTCGTCGCCGGCGCGGTGCTGCTGTCCGCGCTGCTGGCCCTGGTGGAGTCGTGGCTCGCGATCGTGACCCTGGGCATCGCCGTCGCGACGCTGGTGTATGCGCTCCGCAACCGTCGTCTCCCCGCGGCTCGCCTGGAGGTGGCGCCCCACCAGCTCCGCTGGCTCCACGCCGGCCGAGACGAAGCTCTCGAGGTCGCCCAGCTCGAGGCGATGAGGGTCCACCTCTCGACGCTCGTGCTCATTTCGCACGACGACGAGATCCGCTGCGACCTGGGATCGGAGGAGGCTGCTGCCTGGGCTCGACGCGCGATCGAGCACGCGCTGCTGGCACCGAGCGCAGGCGCTTAGGTCCGCTCGGCGTTGTGGCGGTCCGACGCTTCCCGGCGCCGCCGCAGCCCGAGCCCCGCCACGACCGACAGCACCGCCATCAGGCCGACGCCGCCGCGTTCGCCGCCCGGCGTGTTGCACCCACAACCGCTCGCGTCCTCGGCCGACCCGTCCGTCATCGAGCCGCCGTCGCCCGCGCCCGAGCTCGACGAGGACGAGCCCGAGCTCGAAGCCGTCGACGTCGATGACGTCGAGCTCGAGGAGCTCGTCGATCCCCCGCCGGCCCCGCCTCCCCCTCCTGCGCCTCCCGCACCGAGGCACTCGTTCGCGGCCGCCTGCATCGCCGCGAGCGCCGGCTTCGGCGTGCCGTCCGCCTCCTCGACGCCGAAGAAGAGGCCCGCCGCCGGCGCGTCCCGGAACGAGAACCAGTAGGTGCTCGTGACGTCGGGGCGCGACGCGAGCAGCGCGTACGCAGCCGTCAGGTTCTGCGCCTGCACGTCTGCAGCGACGGCGGCCGTCGTCCAGCCGATCTCGGTGATCGCGAAGGGCGCGCCGTCGCTGTTCGCCGAAGCGAGCGCGCGCACGTCGTCGAGGTAGGCGGCGAGCTTGGCGCCGTCCTCGATCGAGCCCTGATCGACGTAGAGGTGATAGCCGAGCTCGTCCCACGGGTAACGACGGCCCTTGTTCGCCTCGAACCAATCCCACACGCCCTGCGCGTAGACCTCGGCGAGGTAGTCGGTGCCCGTCGTCGTCGAGCCGCCGATGTCGTGCGCGAAGATCCCGCCCGAGACGAGGGAGACGTCGCCGGCGGCGATCAGCGCCTCGGCCTGCACGTACACCTCGGCCATGAGCTTCGCGAAGACGCGGGGCAGCACGTACGAGCAGCCGGCGTTCTGCGGATCGGACGCGTAGCTCGGGTTCGACCAGCAGCTCGGCTCGTTCCAGATCTCCCAGCGCCGGACGCGCCCCTGGAAGTGGGCCATGAGCGCCGCCGCGGTCGCGGCGAAGTCCCCGACGTAGGGGTTGTAGCCGTCGAGGTCCGGGTCGTCGTTCCACTGGGCCTGCCCGCCGGTCGTCGCCTCGTAGGCGACGAGCCCGAGCGGCTCGAGCCCGGCTGCGAGCGCCGCGTCGACGATGGCGTCGTACTCGGCGAGCTTCGCCGCGTCCCACGACGACGCGACGTCGAGCCGAAAATCGAGCCGCACCGTCCGCGCGCCCGTCGAAGCCAGCGCCTGCGCATAGGCGTCGTCGAGGATGACCTGCCCGCCCCACACCGGCGCCCCCGCGTTGAGGCCATAGAAGGCGCAGGGCACGCCGGGCGCCGCCTCGGCCGGCGCCGGCGCCCCGAGCGCCGCCGCGAGCGCCAGCGCGAGCGTCACCGGCGCGCTCCACCCGCGCCATCCGCGTCGGTCCGTCGGCTCGAGGATGGCCCCCGCGGGCCCGCGGTGCAGGTTCGATGACGAAGCGCACATGGCCGGAGCGTAGCCGAGCGCCCGAGGCAATCGCGCCGAGAGAGGCTCCGGCCGCCTCGATCGCAGCCGCGAGCGGCGTGGATCCGCCGGCGAGCGGGCGGCGGCGCTCGAGCGGCCCAGGCGGCGGCCTCCGGGCGCAGGGCGTGGCGATCGCGGACAGCCCGGTGCAGGTTCGTTAGGATGGCGCCGGTCGGCGCGCGAGGAGCGCGGCCGCCGGCTCCGCATGCAAGGGTTCACGAAGCGCGAGGTCGTCCAGGAGACCGAGGCGTTCACCGTCTGGCGCTCCGGCACTCTCGTCGCGGTGGAGCTGCGCGGGCTGCTCGACGACGCGGTGAGCGAGGGCTGGCGCGCCGGGGTGCTCCTCGCGATCGAGCGCGGCGGGCAGCCGCGCTTCATCGCCGTCGACTTCAGCCGGAGCGATCCGCAGAACTCGATGGCCTCGCGCTTCCGCTCGATGGCGTTCGCGCGCGAGCAGGCGCAGCGCGCCGAAGACGTGGTGGTGTTCACGGGCGAGCGGTCGGGCCCGCGCGTCGTCGTGCGCGCCGTCCTCCGCGCCATGGGGCTCGCGAACGTCCACATGGCCGCGAGCGAGGAGGCCTACGCGACGGCGGTCGAGCGGATGCGCGAGGGCAAGCGCCCGCTGATCGGCGGCCACTGACGGGAGCGGCGGATCGACGCCAGCTGCACCACGCGCCGGTGCGGTGGAGCCGTCCTGATCGCCGTGCCGGCGTCCGCTGCTTCATGGCCCGCCCCGTCGCGATCCTCCGCGACGACGCGCGGCGCGGTGCTCGCCCTGGAGGGCGGCCCTCGGTCGGCGGCGTCGCACGGCATCGCCCAAGCTCATTTCTTGGGCCGGGCGCGCACCGCCTTGGTGAAGCGCGCCCGGCGCCGGTGCTCCTCCTGGCGGGCGCGCCCGTCCTGGCTGCGGCGGAGCCGCTCCAGCTCGCGGCCGAGCTTCTCGTAGCTCGCCTTGCGCTCGGCCGTGATCTCGCCGCGCGCGATCGCCTCGGCGACGCGGCAGCCGGGCTCGGTCCGGTGAGCGCAGTCGCGGAAGCGGCACTCCGCCGCGAGCGCCTCGATGTCGGCGAAGGCCCCCGAGGGCGCGGCGCCCGCTCGATCGGCGCCCGCCGGATCGTCGTCGCTCCACAGCGCCAGCTCGCGCATCCCGGGCGTGTCCACGAGGAGGGCGCCGCCGGGGAGCACGACGAGCTCGCGGCGGGTGGTCGTGTGCTGGCCGCGTCCGTCGCGCTCGCGGATCGCGCCGACCGACTGGCGCTCGTCGCCGAGCAGCGCGTTCGCGAGCGCCGACTTGCCCACGCCCGAGGAGCCGAGGAGCGCGACCGTCTCGCCGGGGCGGAGCGTCGCGCGCAGCGCCTCGACCCCGTCACCGCGGAGCGCGCTCACCACGAAGCGCGGCACGCCGGAGGCGACCTCGGAGACGCTCTCCTCGTAGCGCGCCGGCTCGTCGGTGAGATCCGCCTTCCCGAGGACGATCGCGGGAACGGCGCCGCTCTCGGCCGCCGCCGCGAGGTATCTCTCGAGCCGCCTCGGAGAGAAGTCGGGCCCGACCGAGGTGACCACGAGGACGCGGTCGACGTTGGCGGCGACGACCTGGCGCTCGGTCCGACGACCGGGCGCCCTGCGCGCGAAGCAGGTTCGACGCGCCAGCACGTGCTGGATGGGGTGAGGGCCCTCCCCCGCTCGAAGGCGGAGCGCGACCCAATCGCCGACGGCGGGCAGGTCCGCGTCGTCGGCCGTCGCGTGCGCGAGGCGGCCGGCGACCACGGCGTCGAGGACGCCGGCGGCGGCGAAGACCTGGCAGCGCCCGCGCGACGCGAGCGCCACGCGGGCGGGGGTGAGACCTTCGGGGAGAGCAGCGAGCTGCGATTGGAAGAACGACGACCACCCGAGCGCGTCGAGCGCGCGAGCGTGGGCCGACTCGGTTTGCGAGGACATGCGAGAGCTCCGATCCCGATCGAGGCGGCGGGCGAGGACAGTTCGTCCCAGCGGCCGCGTGCGAGCGGGTCCTACGAAACGTGTTCGAACGGCGAGCCGGGGCGCACGCAGCGCCGCGCCGGCAAATGGCTCCTCGGGCGAGGACGGTGGACGCGGTCCTCCCTCGGCGCTCCGGTCGTTCGATGGAGGGCGCCCGCGCTCGAGGCGCGGCGCCCCGCTCAGCGCGCGGAGGCGGCGAAGGAGGACGGAACGGCGGTCTCTTTGGCGCTCATACGACGTCCTCCTTTCAGGGGGGCGCAGGCTCCTGCCCGGCCGGCCCAGAGCATGGCGCGGCGCGCGCGATCGAGCAAGCACGGACTCGCAAAACGGAAAGGCGCGGCCCGCCGTCGCGCATGGCGACTGACGAACCGCGCCCGTGAGGGTGATGGTCTTCCTGCCAGCTACCGCGCAGGCGTGCCTGCGCTCACGGGCCCGGGGGCTCGGGCCCGCTGGGCTCAGCGGTCTGGACGGCTCCGGTCACCGGAGCCGGATCGGGCACCTCGGGATCCGACGCCTGCTTGCCATCGCGGAACCCGAGGGTCCGCCGGAGCTGGCGCTCCCTCACCAGCGTCCGCGCGATGCGGCTCCACTCGAGGTAGAAGCGCCACATCGCGCGCTCTGCCTCGAGAGCCTCGTCCGGATCGGGCTCCGGCGCAGGGGCCGGAGCGGCGGGCTTCATCGCCTGCGCGAGGAGCGCGTCGATTTCGGCCGCGACCTCGGGCGTGAGGCCACGCTCGGCGAGGAGCTGGGCCGCGGCCCGGCTCTCCTCGTCGGTCTCGTCGCCGAGAGCGCGGAGGCGATCGACGAAAACGCGGAGCATCAGCAGCACGTCGATGCCGGTCACCCGCTGGTAGCCGCGGAACAGCTCCTCGTAGACCTTCGGGAAGCGATCCTCGAGCGAGGCCTGGGCCACGGGCACCCAGGTCCGCTCGAGCTCCTGGAGCCGCGGGACCAGGCTCTCGGACGGCGCGTTGCGCGGGGCCACCGCGCTCCGCGCTCGCACGGCCTCGGCGAGCAGGCTCTGACCCTGCTCGTGCGTGGCCGGCGTGAAGCCGCGGGTCTTCAGTCGCTCGAGCACCTTCGCGTGCAGCGAGCCCTTGAGGAAGCGGAGCACCCTCTGTTCCTTCTGGTGGAAGCGCAGCTTGGTCATGACTTTCTCCTTGGTTGGCGGACGTTGAAAGTGGACGGCAAACGGACCCGCCGCGCGCGGGCGCGGCGGAGATCCCCGGACGGCGGCCCTCGAGCGCTTGCGCTGCTCGCGGCCGCCGTTTCGGGTCTCATCCTTTCAGGGACACGGCGAGGCCGGAGGGGCCACGAAATCGTCGGGCGTCTCCATTTTTCTTCTCCCGAAGCGGCGCCGGTCTTCCAGAGGCGATGCCCCCCGTTGCGGGAGCCGCTGCCCCCTCCTTCCGGAGCCCATCGCCCCTCTCGTCGGAGCCGCCTTTTTCTTGTCGGAGCCGTGCCCCCTCCTGTCGCAGCCGGTGCCCCCTCTCGTCGGAGCCGGTGCCCCCTGTTGCGCGAGCCGCCGCCCCCTCTTGCGCGAGCCGCGCCCCCGTCGTGGTGGCAGGTGCCCCCATCTGCCGCTGGCTCCGGAGGCGGGAGCGCCGGCGCCAGGACGAGGGGGCGCACGCGTCAGGGTCGGGGCGAGCGGGTCGGGCCCTCGCGGCGCCGGGCCTGGTCTATCCTCGGCGAGGCATGGGCGGCCCGCTGGATCTCTCGACGCGTTCCCACGCCGTCGACGAAGCGCGCCGGATCGCCGCCAAGGCGGTCGATCCTTTCCGGCGCTTCCTCTCCCTCGCGGTGGCCGACGAGCTCGTCCTGCTCGCGTCGGACGCGCTCCTCTTCCATCGCGCCGCGCGTGCCGCGCTCGCCGAGAGCTCGCTCCCGCCCACGCACCTCGTGCCGATCGCGGCGCGGCTCGGCGACGAGCCCGCCAACGACGCGTCACCGCGCCCGCCGCGCCGCCTCGGCACACGCGAGCAGAAGCTCGTGCTCGCCGCCCAGGCCCCCGTGCGCCGCCTCGCGAGGTACATCGCGCGCTCGATCGGCGGCGACGCGGAGGAGCTCGCCGCCGAGGGCATGCTCGTGCTCGCCGAGGAGGCCGCGCGCTGGGAGGGCTCGATCGAGGAGTTCGTCGGCCACGGCTTCCGCGTCGCCCGGGACGCGATGCGCTACGCCCGCAAGAAGGAGATCCGGCTCAAGCGGCGTGACGTCGGATCGATCTGGCCCATTCTCGAGGCGGGTGACGGCGATTGCGACGACGTGCTTTCGGCCATCGCGGAGCAGGTCGTGACCAGCGAGGTGCTCCGCTTCGCGCCCGCCGCGTTCGGCGACCGCCCCGACGATCAGCTCCGCCGAGCCCAGCTCGGCCGGGCCCTCGAGGCCGCGCGCGGCGCGCTCGATGCCGGGGAGCGGCGGTTGGTGGAGGGGTTCTACGAGCGGGGCGAGGAGCTCAAGGAGATCGCGTCCGGGGAGCGCTGGAGCTACCGGACGGCGAAGAGGCATCATCACGAAGCGCTCGAGAAGATGCACCGCTACCTCGTGAAGCATGGGCACGAGTATGGGCGGGGGCGGGAGGAGCGGGCGCCGGGGGTGTGAGGCCCTTGGCGAGACGTGGCGAGACGGCGTGTCGGCGGGGTGGCGGCCGCCGGCGCCCGACATGGCGTCGCGCGCCCGGCGCTTCGGGGCGCCCTCCCGATCGGCCAACGACGGGGCGTGGGCGTGAGCTGCGAGGCCCGGCGCCGCCGCGCAGCTTCTGCGCCGCTCGCAGGCATTATCCGCTTCGACGGATCGGCTGTTCTCCCTTTATGCGGCGGGCCTCGCCACGCAGGATTTCGCCCGCTCTGCCGATCAGCCTTTATCCTGTTATACGGCGTGGCTCGACCGATCCCGGGGATTTTCGACCACCCGTGCAGCTTTTCTCGTGTTACGCTGACCAGTGTTTACAGGGATAGATAGACCTGGATATTACTAGTTGGGCGGACCGGGGAGGTGATCGCGGCGTGAAGCAGCAGGACGCATCAACGTTCGTCATCCCCGATGATTGCGGCCTTCTTGCGCTCTACGATCCGGAATCGTACCGCCCGTTCATCGATGAGAACTGGACGCTCGAGGAGATTCTTGCTCGCTTCCGTGAGGCCGCGGCGGAACGCAGTCTCCTCATCTGGGCGACGGGCGCCGAGGGCAATTGGCGCGTGGCAATCAGTCAAGTACCCGTGCAAACGTCCGGCGTCCGCGAGGTTGTCGGAACCATCGAGACCCGATGCGGAAAGCTCTTCGTGACGTCCTACGACAGCCTTACCATGGCCGCCCAGTTTGCAGACGAGAAGCTGCCTCCGCCCCACGAAGCAGAATCCTACGTATCAGTCGAGCCAGGCCTGCACCGATGCCGCGTTCTTCAGATGTACGACCCTGATGCTGCCATGAGCCCGTCGGTCTTCGAACAGACGACTCCGCACTTCATCATCGAGTTGCTGCCGACCGACGACCTGTTGGCACCGTGGCAGGCGGTGCCGTGGCTCCGACTGTGAGCCGCCGCCCGACAGAGCGCTCCACGGCAGCGGTCGCGACGTGGCTACAGGTCAGGTACTGCACCACCGCATGACGGCGGTGAGCGTGCGCAGTCAGATCAGAGCTCGCTCGGCGCCGCCCAACGGAAGAGCGTTTTCGCGGCGGCGAGCGGCGCTCGCGGAGCGAGCGGCGCGACGACCGGCGCTAAAACGCTTGTTGAACGACCCCTGGACGCCAGAGCAGTCTATGCGGATTTTGCCCGAGCTGACGCGTCGCCACAGGGGAGGAGCGGCGGCTTCGGAATCGAGCGGCGGCGTCCGCGCGCGTGATGGGCGTGCCAGGACGCGGGCGGCACGTGGCGAAACGGCGTGATTTCCGACGCTCGGGCAGACGTGTGCGCTGCGCTACCCGGGTGCGCTAGGAATGGGCGTTGGAGCGTGGCATTCATGAGCCGGCCGCCCCGAGTTCGGCCTGCGGGGGCGAGGGAGGAGCCCGCGCCGGGGGGTCCGACACGGGGGCGGCCGCGCGCGCCATGCATTCCTCTGCCGAGATTCTGCGGACCAGCACCAGGGAGCGGTGTCCACAATGCGGGCATCGCCGGCGCGCGCGCGTGGGGGCCGCGGCGGCTGGCGGATGCGGCGATGGGCGCGGCGCGAGGAGGAGCTGCAATTGGCGGAGCGTCGTTCGCTGCGCCGGGTGGAGCAGGCCGAAGGCGCGGACGCGATGAAAGCCGTTGGGCGGCACGTGCTGGAGGAAGCGTCGCAGGAACTCGTCGGCGGGGAGCGTCATGCTCCTGCGCTGCCGCTCGCCGCTGGGCCTGTAGGTGAAGGTCACGTCGCGGTCGTCGCAGGCGGTGATCGCCTTGTCGGAGAGCGCGGTGCGGTGCACGTACCGACCGAGATAGTCGAGCACCTTGTCGGCGCCTCGCACGGCGGGCTCGGCGAAGACGATCCACGGCTTGTCCCACGGGATCTCCGGGAACGAGACGTGCGGCAGGGCGCGACGCGCGAGCTGGAGGAAGCGACCCCGGAAGCGCTTGGCGAGCGCCTTGACGGGGACGAGGAAGCGCTTGCGCCTGGGTGGGGCGGGCCGCCAGGTGCGGCCGTCGGGCGCGAGGGCGCCGCCGGGAACGAGCATGTGGACGTGAGGGTGCCATTCGAGGGTGCGGGTCCAGGTGTGCAGGACGGCGAGGGCGCCGATGCGGCCGCCGAGGAAGTGCGGATCGGCGCAGAGGGCGGCGAGCGAGTCGAACGCCGCGCGGAAGAGCGCGGAGAGCAGCGGCTTCTGGTGAGAGCGGACCAGCCGCCGCAGCTCGTCGGGGAGCGTGAAGACGACGTGGAAGTAGGGCACGGGCAAGAGCAACTGGCGCTGCTCGGCGATCCACCTCGCCGTCGCGTCGTGGCCGCAGCGCGGGCAGGCGCGGTGGTGGCACGAATGAAAGAGCAGGTGCTCGGAGCCGCACCGCGCGCAGTCCGCGACATGGCCGCCCATGACGGGAGTGCGGCAGTGCGTGATGGCCCGTATCGCGCGCACGTGGCTCGGCAGAATGGCGGCGCCGAAGCGCACCATATAAGCCGGCCCGTGACGCCGGACGACGTCGGCGAGCCCGAGCATGGCGCGGCGCCGGCGCTACAGGTCGACCATGAGCCGGTCGAGGGTCTCCTGGAGTCGCTCGAGGCCGGGCTGGGTGACGTGCGTGTAGAGCTCGGTGGTTCGCAGCGACTTGTGCCCGAGCACGTGCTGGACCGTGCGCAGCGAGATACCGGCCTCGAGCAGGTGGGTCGCGTAGCTGTGGCGGAGCGTGTGAATGGTCGCGGCTTTCTGGATGCCGGCATCGGCACGCGCGGCGACGAAGGTCTTCTGGAGCGTGGTCTCGTGCAGCGGCGCGGCGCCGCCCTCGGGGACGAAGAGGTACTTCGTCGCCGACACGGGCCGCTCGGTCTTCCAGTAGCGGCGCAGCCGATCGAGGAGCGGGCGGGGCAGCGGGACGCCGCGGTCCTTGGCGCCCTTGCCGTCGCGCACCCAGACGACGAGCCGCCCGGCGTCGATGTGCCCGGTCTCGAGCCCGCGGCCCTCGTTGAGCCGCAGGCCGAGCGCGTAGATGGTGGTCAGGGCCACGCGGCGCACGGGATGGCGCACGGCGCCGAGCACGGCGCGCACTTCGGGCTGGCTCAGGACGACGGGCAAGACGCGCGGCTTGTTGACCCGCAGCAGGTCGAGGACCCTCCAGTCGCGGTGCATGGTGTGGATGAAGAAGAACCGCAGCGCGTGCACCGCGATGTTGATCGTCGACGGCGCGAGCCTTCTGCCCTCGCGCAGGTGGAGGAAGTAGGCGCGGACGTGCTCCTCGGTGATCTTGTCCGGGTCGCGCTTCACCCAGTCCATGAACTGCCGCGTCGCGAGCAAGTACCCCTCCTGCGTGCGCGGCCGAAAGTCGCGCAACCGCATGTCTTCGCTCATCTGCGCTTGCCAGGTTGCCAACGTCAGCATCGTCTCCTCCGGGAATGCGGGGCGACACCGCGTCGCCGCGCGAGGAGAAGCGTGGCCCAGCGCGGCGAGCGGCGGCGATGACGGGGATCCCGCCTGGAGATCACGCCGGCTGGATGCGATCCGGAGCTACCGCGCGCTTCGCGCGGTTTCGTTCAACCAGCCGTTGCAGCCGACGGCCGCCGTCGGTCGCCTTCGGCTCCCTCTGGCGCCCGCGGCTGAACGCCGCTACGTTGGGCTGACTCGATAGCGCAGCTACCGCGATGACACAGCCGTGCCTGCAAGCTGTGGTGGAGTCGCCGACCGCGGCGCCCACGTTTCTTTCGCGTCTCCCGGCGAAGCCCTGGCCCTCTCATGTACGGCTTTCGATCGCGACGACTGCCGAGCACGTCTCGCTCGTCGTCGCGCAGCTCGCAATCTACGGGCATGGGCAAGAAGACGCCAAGCCGCACGACCTTGCTACGCTGCTTGCGGACTTTCCGGGCGTGGCTCCTGGTGGTCTGGCCGTGGTGGAGGGCGAACGGGTGGTCTTTCCATCCTGCTGCTGCGGGCTCGAACGCTGGCGTGACTGGGAGGCATTACTGACCACCGGCGACGCTCCGTGGTTGGGGCACGACCCGAGCCCGTGGATCGAGCTGCGTGGCGACGACGTCCTCGTCTGGCCCGATGGTGGACTCGGCGAATCATGCGACTCGCTCACACCGATCACGCTGTCTCGATCGCGCCTGCAATCTGCCATCGTTCAGGTGGAACAGGACTTGACCGGCTTTCTTCAGCCGCTCGAGGAGTACTGCAGGGTCCTGGGGGGCGCCCTCGCGAGGGAGTTCTGCGAAGCGTTCGCGGAAGCCTTCGTAAGACCTGCGGCGGGCAGCCCAACAGTGAGGGTTTCGCCGCCGCGCGGAGGCGCGGACGGGGGCACCGTCGGGGTCGACGTCCCGTGAGGCAAGGCACCGGTGGCGAAACCCGGTGTTGAACGAGCCCGAGCGGCGCGCGGGGCGCTATGCGTTTTTCCCGGTCGCGGCGCCCCGGCGCCGACGCTCCTGGGGGCATCGATAGCGATCACGCCCTCGGTTTCGGCGGCGATCCTCTC
>CAYJPW010000040.1:58069-71750 GCA_964372055.1 uncultured Polyangiaceae bacterium | reverse complement strand
GGGCGCCCGGAAACCTGCCGGCAAACGCCGGTAAGGCGCCGGGCGCCTACCTTACTCCCCGAGCAGCGCCGGCGCGATGCGCAGCCCCCGACTCGTGATCGCCTTGAACAGCGCGCTCTCCTCGCTCGCGACGTTGAAGTCGCCCATCACCACGATGTCCTTGTCCCCGAGGAACTCCTCCGCGCTCCGCCGCGCGATCCAGTCGGCGAGGAGCTGCAGCTCCGGGATCCGCCCCTTCTCGCTCGCCCCCCAGCGGATGTGCGCGGTCACCAGGATGAAGTCGAAGTTCCCGCTCCGGAACGAGGCGATATACGGGTTGCGCCACCAGCTGATGCCGGCCACGTACTCGCTGCCGCTCTTCTTGCGCATCGGCAGCGCGTACGACGCGAGCCCGGTGAACGTCGCCGCGCGCTCGTCGTACACGTAGCCGACGCGCTCGCGGTTGCCGCCCGCGTCGGTGAGGTAGTCCGAGAAGACGACGCGCCAGTAGGGGCCGAGGTAGCCGAGCACCTGCTCGAGCTGGGCGACGTTGTCGCGCAGCTCGACGATGGCGATGACGTCGAACATGCCGAGGATCTCGGCGATGAAGTGGAGCGAGGCCTCACGCCGCGGGCGGCGCCCCAGCTCGCGGATGTTCCAGGTGGCGATGTTGAGCGTCTCGTTGAGCTTGGACGACGGGATGCGGGCGAGGCCGATCCGCCGCCGGAGCTGCTTGAGCCCCTGCGCGATCGGCGGGGCTAGCCGGCCGTGGTGCATCGCAAAGCCCGACGCCGGCCCCGCTCGGCCGGGCTCTCGCTTCGACTCGGGCGCGCCTGCCTGTGTCGGCCGAGATGCCCACTCCGCGCGCGAGGAGGCCTCACGCGAAGGCCTCGCCGCGCGCCAACCGATCCTGCGGAAGAGCCTTTTTCCGTTTGGTCGCCGGGAAAGGTCTGCTCCAACCGATAGCGCGCGTAGAGGTTCTTCGCGTTGAACGTGCAGATCAGGTTGGCCACGGCGCTTCCCCCCCGCGTCACTCCAGCGTTTTTCGCCCCGCACCCCGGGCTCGTCGCCCCGCACCGCTCGCTCCTCGCGAGGCACGCCTCGCTCCGCCGCCCGAAGCCCTCGCTGCTCGCCCGGCCACGCGCGCTCCTCGCGCCGCGCCGCCCGCTCCTCTTCGAGGCACGCGCGCTCCGTCGCACGCCTCGCCCCCTCCGCGCCTTGCGCCGCCCGCTCCGGCCCCCAGAGCGCCCGCTCCGACGCCCGCTTCGCCCTCGAGCCGAGCCGGGGCCGCCGCTCCGACCGCCGCACCCGCCGCTCCGCCGCCCGGAGCACCCGCTCCGACGCCGGCACCCCTCGCTCCGATCGCGGCGACGGTCGCTCCGGCGCCGGGACCCCCCTTCCCGGCGCCGGGCTCTCTCCGTCCTACTGCGCCTACTGCGGTGTTTTCCGCCGGTTCCAGCCCCGCTGCACGCCGCTCACCCCGTCGGCGGCTTCGCCCCCGGAGGCGCCGGCTCGAGCGGCTTGCCCACCGGCGGCGCGTCGGCGTCGTCGTCCTCGTCCTTCACCGACGCCTTCTCCGAGCGCAGCTTCTGGAAGTCCTTGTCGTTGGTCCCGGCGACGGCGCCGAAGGCGCGCCGGAAGAGCTGCAGCTCGCTGTCGAAGAGCGCGCCGGTCTCCCTCACCTCGCCGAGGAGCTTCTGGTACGCCGAGTCCGCGGCCTCGGCCTCCTGCCATTCCTTGGCGGCACTCTGGTACTTGCCGCCGAGATCGGCGATCGCCGCGTCCCTCCACTCTACCGGGAGCGGCGGCGTCCCGTCGGACGGCTGGAGCAAGGCGTTGAGCTGCTCGGCGTCGGAGAGCACGTCGTCGGGCACGTCGGGCCGATCGCCGATCGTCATCGCGTCGAACCCGGGCACGTCGCGCAGGAAGTTCTGCGCCCACGCCCGGACGGCGACGACGAGCGTCGCGATGGCCCCCTTGCCCTCGCGCATCTCCTTTCGCCACGAGGTCTCGGTCTTGGCGGCCTGATCGTACTTGGCGCGGTACGCCGCGGCCTTCGGGCCGAGCGTCTTCTTGAACGGCGCGAGCGCGGGAATGGCCTCGGCGCGACGGGCGAGCACGCGCTCCGCCCGCGGCGCGAGCCGGCGGAGCTTCTTGTAAGATGCACTGGGCATTGCAGTCCCCCTTTCGTCCGCCAGAGAAAGGGCGCGCCGTCTCGAACGCAAGGCACGCCGCGCCCGCCCCCGCCAATTCCGGGCGCCCCTGACAGCCTCCCTCGCTTTCAGGATCTCCCCGACACGACTCCCGAGCCATGCACCTGGAACCGATGATCCCGACCGCCGCAGCCCTCTTGCTCGCGCTGACGGCTGCGGTCTGCGAGCTCAGGACCGGGCACATCCCGAACGGGCTGACCTTGCCGGCGGCGCCGGCCGCCCTCGCGCTCGGCCTCTACCAGGATCGGTTGGCGCCCGCGCTGCTCGGGCTCTTCGTGGCCGTCGTCATCGGCGCGGTCGTGTATCGAGCCAACCTGATCGGCGGGGGGCTGGTGAAGCTCGGGTTTGCGCTGGGCGGCCTCGTCGGCCCTCTCCACATCGCAGCGATCGCCGCGGCGGTCGCCCTGGTCTTCCTCGCCGTCCAAGGAGCGCGGCGGCTTCGCGCGTCCACCCCCGCCCCCATGGTCCTGCGCGGCAGCCCCATCGTGTTCGTGGTGCTGGTCGCGGTGCTCGGCGCGTCGCGGTACCTGGGTCACCTCTGACGAGGCGGAAGCTCGGCTCGGCCTTGATCTTCGGGGCCCTGTCGAGGCCGAAGACACCCGCTCACCCCCGTCGGCCGGTTACCGTCCGTGCCTGCTGTAGGCTGCCGGGCCCGAGCCCTCGCGATGCACCGGCTCTCCATTGCCCCCGACCGCGCCAGCCCCGAGCGGCGTGCCGAAATCGCGCTCGCCGTGGGACGCAGCCGCCGCAGCCTCGTGCCCGGCGAGCTCACGTTCTTCTTCTCGCGAGAGGTCGATGCGCTCGCCGCGGCGTGGAGGCTGGCGCCCCTCGGGCTCGACGGCTCGCGCGTCGTGATCGACTGCTATCTCATGACCTCCTCGCGCTGCCCCGCCGGGGCTTGCGCGCGCAATCGCCGGTCCGAGAGTACGCGCACGATGCGAGCGCCCGACGAGCGGAGCATGACCGGCCTCGCCGGCCTCATCCGCCGCCGCGCCGCCGCGATCATCGCCGACTGGGAGCAGGCGGTGCGCGTGCTTCCCTCGGCGGCCAAGCTGCCGGCGCCGGTGCTCGAGGACGATCTGCCGAACGTTCTGCAGCGGATCGCGAGCTTCGCCGAGCGCTTCGCGCACGGCGAGCCGGCCGAGCCGTCGCCGGAGAGCAGAGAGCACGCGCTCGACCGGCTGCGGCGTGGCTTCGATTTGGAGGAGGTCGTCGGCGAATACGCGGCGCTCCGCGAGTGCGTGCTCCGGCGCTGGGCATCCGAGACGGGGCGCGAGGGCCCGTTCGCCGAGGTCCGCTTGCTGGACCGCGCCGTCGATGCGTCGGTCGCGGCGGCCTGCGCGCAGTACGTGGAGGCTCGCGAGAGGACCCAGCGAGCCCTCGACCGGATCTCGACGGTCGCGTTGGACAGCGCGACGCTCGAGGAGACGCTTCACCGGCTCCTCGACATCTTCCTGGAGCTGACCCCGACCGCCGACACCGCGGTCATCCTCATGCGCGAGGGCGACCGGCTGCGGGTGCGCGCCGCCGTCGGGCTCGAGGAGGAGGTGGGGGGCGGCGTGTCCCTGCGCGTCGGGGAAGGGTTCGCGGGCCGCGTCGCGGCCGAGCGGCGGGTGATCGCGCTGCGCGACGCGTCGGCCCACCCGATCGTCCGGAGCCGCGCGCTTCGCGCGCACGAGATCCGCGCGCTCCTCGGGGTGCCGCTGCTCAACGGCGACGAGCTCGTCGGCGTAGCTCACCTGGGCTCGCTGCGGGTGGACGAATTCTCGGCGCACGATACCGCCACTTTCGAAACGCTGGCGCGGCGGGCGACGGCCGTGATCCACCTGCACCTCACCCGCGAGCTCGCCGAGGCGCGCGCCGAGGCGCTGCGCCGGAGCGAGCAGCGCCTGGCGCAGGAGCAGGGCGAGCGCGAGCGCCTGCTCGCCGAGACCGCGCGCCGCGAGGGGGTGCAGCGGTTCCTGGCGGCGACGAGCGCCAAGCTGGCGCAGAGCATCGATCCGAACGTGACGATCGCGTCGATCGGACGCATGATCGTGCCCGAGATCGCCGATGGCGTGGTGCTGCTCGAGCTCGGCGCGGACGGGATGAAGGCGGTGGCGGTGTCGCATCGCGCCCCGGAGTCCGAGGTGGTCCTCCGGGAGCTCTTCGCGCGGCCCGAAGCTCCGCACATCGTCCGGCCCGGGCTCGTCGAAGAGATCCTGCGCTCCGGTCGTGCCCGCGTGGTCCGCTCCCTCGAGGACGAGCTCGCAGTCGCCCACCCGCGCGATCGCGAGCACCTGGCGCGACTCCGCCGCCTCGCCCCGCGCGCGCTGCTGATCACGCCGCTCGTGGCGCGCGGCCGGCACCTCGGGGCGCTCGAGCTCCTGCTCACCGAGCCGGGCCGGGCGTTCGACGAGGTGACGGTCGAGCTCGTCGAGGACTTCGCCGGGAGGGTCGGGGGGGGGGGGCCGCCGCCCCCCCCCCCCCGCCCCGCGCCCGGCCGCCCCCCCCCCCCCCCCCCCCCCCCCCCCACGACATGCTGGCAGTCGTCTCGCACGATCTCCGCACCCCGCTCTCCACGATCGTGGCGATGGCGGATCTCCTCACCCGGTCGCCCGCCGACTCCAAGCGGCCCGAGGCTCGGGCCGAGGTCATCCATCGCAGCGCGATGAGGATGGAGAGGCTCATCCGCGATCTCCTCGACGTCGCGAGCATGCGCGCGGGGCGCCTCGCGCTGGAGCGGCGCCCTTGCGGCGCGCGCGCGCTCCTGGCCGATGCCACGCAGGCGCTCCAGCGTTCGGCCGACGAGAAAGGCGTCCACCTCGACGCGACGGCGCTGGGCGAGCTGCCGCTCGTGGACTGCGACGAGAGCCGCATCCAGCAGGTGCTCGGGAACTTGCTGCGCAACGCCATCGAGGTCACGCCCTCCGGCGGGCGCGTGACGCTGAGCGCCGAGCCGGCGGGGGCGTGGGTCCGCTTCCGCGTGACCGACACGGGCCCCGGGATCGCCGAGAAGGACGTGGCCCGGCTCTTCGAGCCGTACCGCCGGGGCGACCGCCCCGGCTACGCAGGGACCGGCCTCGGGCTGACGATCGCCAAGGGAATCGTCGATGCGCACCACGGGCGCATCGAGGTCGAGAGCCGCCCAGGCGGCGGCGCGAGCTTCTCGTTCTGCCTTCCGGGTGCGGCCGCCGCGAGCGCCCGGGCCAGCTGATCGATTTGCCCGTGAAGATGCGAAGGAGATCGCGGCCTTCGCCAACGCTCTCGGGCGCGGCTGGCGTCGCGACCCGGCGAGCGAGACCGGCGCAGGCGTCGTTCCCGCTTCGGGAATGACAACTTCACTCGTGCAGCGGCGAGCGCGGCGACCTCTGAATGAACCCACGTTGGACGTGACACCAGGAAGTCGTTGATCAACCCACCATCGACAAGAACACGGTCACGTCACGCGCCGCGGTTCATCCACCCCAGCAGCACTCCGGATAACCGCAGCAGGCCGCACACGCATCGAGTTCGTCGGGGCAGGCGCTCCAGCTACTACCGCAGTACAAGTCTTCCTCGAAGTGATCGTTGAAGCAGGCGTCAACCGCGATGGCTTGATCGAGGCAGCCCTTGTCGTCGGCACTGTGATGCCCGTTTGGCCGGCCTTCTGCCAGGGGTGGACGATTCTCGTGTTACACGGCCCCCGGCCGCACGTCTTCCCTACGAGCCGGCCGTCCCGCGATGAGCGCGAGGCGTCTCCGCCGGCTCGTTTCCCTAGCCCATCGTCGTCGCCCCGGCTCCGCGCCGGGAGCGCGGAGGTCGTCATGCGTCGCGTTTTCGCCCTTCTTGGTCTCGGATTGCTCGCCGTAGTCGGCTGCTCCAGCGCGGGCGGGAGCGACAGTGCCGCGAGCGGGACTGCCGGCGCGAGCTGCGGCAAGCCGGGCCGATCGGGCGAGACGAGCGACGGGTGCGGCGTCTGCTCCGCCGGCCAGTACTGCGACGCCGAGGACTTCCACACCTGCAAGCCGGGCTGCACGAGCGACGCCAACTGCGGCGAGGCCGAGCAGTGCGTTCGCTGCGGCACCGACGCGGTGGGGACGTGCCAGTCGTGCAGCCGCAGCGCCGCGGACGCCTGCGGGAGCACCGGCTGCACCCGCGATACGTTCTGGGACCAGGACTGCGTCGCCCCCGGCAAGGGTTACACCTGCCCCTCGGACATGGAGCCGAGCGCGGACCTCGGCACGTGCAGCCAGGGCCCGCTCAGCACCGTCTGGTGCTGCGGCGGCGCCGCGCAGAACAGCTGCATGCGCGACACGACGCTGGACGTGCCCGCGTGCGCGGGCGATCCGACCCACGGCAAGGCCTACCAGTGCTTCGATCCCGCGGATGAGCCCTCCGGCGACTGCGTGGCCGGGATGATCCCGGGGACGTTCTGCTGCACCAGCTGACGGCCGCGTCAGAGGACGTCGTCGCAGGAACGAAAGTGGCGCTTGCACTCCGGCGAGGCCGGCTGGCCCGCGAGCCGGCGGCACAGCTCGGCGTCGAACTCCCGGAGCTGCGTGCGCTCGTATTCGCGCTGCTCGGCCTTGGTCTTCTGGCCCCTGTCGGTGAGGACCGCCGACTCCACGATGCGATCGCGGACCGCGTCGAAGTCGTCGAGGGCGTGCTCGAAGGGCTCGTTGCCGGCGCAGTCCTCCGCGATGCGCCCGCGGCTGCGAGCGAGCTTGCGATCGAAGGCCGCGGTGTACTGCTCGCGCCGCGAGGGGGCCACGCCGTCGCCGTCGCCGCCCGCGCCGTCCGCGTCGTCGCTCGCCGCCGTCGCGCGGCTCGGCGGCGTGCCGCGCGCGCCGCTCGGGTGATTCGCGGCGGCCGTGGGGGCCTCGCCGGGATGCTGGCGGGTGGGCGCCGGCGCGCCGGGGTCCCTGCCGGGGAGCAGGATCGCGCACAGGGCTCCGAGGGCCACGACCGCGGCGCCGATCGCGAGCAGGCGCCGGGAGGAGCGAGGGCGCTGGCTCATGGCGACTTCGGCTCCTCCCCGAGCGCCCGGGACGCGGCCTCCTGGAGCGGGGCGACGATGTGCTCGCCGCTTGCCTGACCGCCGAACACGTAGCCGACGCCCATCGAGCCGTCGGCCTCGCCGCAGGACAGCTCGCCGCGGAACCGCCCCGCGAAGTGATGGATCCGGGCGAGCGGGATCTCCAGCGTGCCGGTCTCGTCGCGCAACACCGGGACGCGCAGCTCGACGACGCGGTCGCGCACGCTCACGGGCTCCGCCCGGGCCCCGCCGCGCCGCCGACCTTCGGAGTCGGTGAACCCGACGCTCAGAGCGCCCGCGATGGCCCCGCGCTCCAGCGGCTCGGAGAAATGCAGCTCCACCGTGCGCAGGACGCCGGTCTCGTCCGCCTTGGTGATCACCTTGTGCACGTGGTTGCAGTGCCCCACCGTTCGCAACATCAGGCCCGGATGGAGGAACTCGTAGTCTCCTCGGGGCCTCAGCGTCGCGGCGTCGCGCACGGCGTAGTGGGCGAGCAGCTCCGGATCCGCGTGGGCCGCCACGAGGCCGTCGCCGAGCATGACGATCCAGCTCCCGGCCTCGGTGAGGTCCATGTCCACCCTGGCGCGGCGCGCGCCCGTCGCGTCCGCCGGGCCGAGGGTGACGCGCACCGCGGCGGGCTTCTGATCGTCCACGTGCACCACGCGGATGCCGTTGCGGACCAGCCGCTCGGCCTCGGGCGTCCAGCCGACCTCGTTGGCGGCGTAGAGGTCGAGCTCGAAGGTGTGCGTCCCCTCGCGCAGCCCGGAGACGTCCTGCGCGGCGAGCACCTGGCGGTAATCGAAGAGGATGGGGAACTGGAGGGCGACGTCCGCACCGGCGGCGCGCTCCGCCGGCTGCGGCGCCGCCGGTGGGGGCGACGTCCGCTCCCCCGCGAGGTCCGCGGCGTCCTTGCCGACCAGGGAACACGCGCCCAACAGCAATGCCCCGATGGGCCCGAGAAGCAGTTTCGTTTGCATGACAGAGCTCTTTCTCTGCGTTTGCAAGAACGCAGCGGATAACCTTTGCCCCGACTCGACTCGACCCAGCGCGCCCTCAGTTCTCCGAGAACGTGACGAAGTTGCGCGCCTCCATCAGATCGCCCAGGTAGCTCATCCGGCTGAAGTCGCCGGTGCCGTCCGGCCGCGACATCTGGGGGTAATCGCTGATGATGTCGGTCCAGTTGTCGTTGCCGCCGAAGCCGGTCGTGCCCGGCGCGGGGTTCATGCCGTGCAGGCCGGCGCCGCAGAACTCGAAGTACTGGTTGCCGCCCGAGAAGTTCGCGAGCGGGCTGCCCGCCATGAGCGAGAAGCCGCAGCGGTTCTTCGGAGGGCTCGAGGAGTCCCGCTCGTCGCCGAGGTCGAAATCGTAATGGCCCCACTCGTGGACGATCGTATTGGCGACGGTATCGACGGAGTTGGGCGCGGCGCAGGGCTGGCCGTTGTCGGTCCAGGTGGACGCGCCGTTCCAGAAGGACTTCGCCAGGACGATGTACCAGCCCCAGGCGCCGTACGCCGTCTCCGCGGGGACGCAGCCCCCGTCGACGCTGTCGCTGTCCGAGAAGACGAGGTCGTAGCAGGAGAAACAGGACACGTCCCGGGTGATGTAGGCGTGCTCCTTGATCCGGTACTGGCCGTCGGTGGCGCTCATCATGGTGCGCTGGGCCCGCGCCCAGTCGGACTTGCCGCGCAGATCCGCGGCCGATCCGGCGGTCACGGGTGCGTCGAAGGCGAGGTCCACGTCGTTGCCGAAATAAACGACGGGACTCGCGACGAACAGCCGGTAGCGGCCCGCGCCGGAGTACGAGCTGATGTTCACCTTGACGGACCGGCCGGTGAGGAAGTCGGCCGGGATGTGCACCACCTCGCCCCTCGGGTCGCTGCCATACCCGCAGATGTCGGAGGTGGCACACGACGTCCCGAAGAGAGCGGCGTCCCACGTAACGAACATGTCGAAGTCGACCGCCGCGCCGCCGAAGTTGTGATCCAGGCTGATGAAGGCCTCGCGACCCGCCGGGAGCCAGAACGTCACGTAGGCGTTGTCGCGTGAGTACAGGAGCACGCCGTCCCCCCCCGTGTTGAGGTCGAGCGTGTTGAACATCTTGCCGCCCCCGCTATTGCACTTCACGTTGATGTTCGTCGTTCGGACTCCGGTCTTCTGGATGCTGTAGTCCGAGGAGAACCCGAGGAACGTCTGCGTCCCCGGCGAGATGTTGAACGTCGCCGTGGTGAACGGGAGCGCGGGGAACCCGGAGTACGACGCCGAGCTGACGAAGAACGAGTCGCAGCACGACTCCATCGCGAACTGGTCGAAGCGGAGAGAGAACGAGCTCATCCGGTGGCTCGGGAGGAGCCTCCAGTCGGAGTCCATGAACCTGCCGTAGCCCGTGCCGTCGGTGTCGAGGCGCATCTCGGCCGGGCTGTTGAAGTTGAACGGGAAGGAGGTCGCCGTCCCGCTCGTGCACGTCGAGCAGCCTTCGTCGGGGAGGCCGTCGCAGTCGTTGTCCAGGCCGTCGCCGCAGAGCTCGAACGTGTCGCCGCAGGTCACGCCGTTGCACCCCACGAGCCCCTCGTCGATCTGGCCGTCGGCGTCGTCGTCGCAGTTGTTGCACTGCTCCGGCCGGGTGCAGGCGGTGATGATGTCGCCGTTGACGTTGCACTGCTGGGTGCCGCTGCCGCTGCACACCGTGCAGCTCTTGGTGCCCGCCCTCGGCTCGCACGGCCCCCACTGGGTCGTGTAGCACTCCTTGATGCCCGGGCAGCCGTTCGGCAGCCAGCACGAGGCGGTGGCCCCCTCCTGGCACATCGCGTGGGCCTCCGTCGCGGCGAGCCCCACCAGGAGGCCCGTGACCAACATGATGGCTGTCTTCATCTCTCTCTCCTGTCGCGGCGCTCGCTCGGCGCGTGCTCGATGCCGTCGCTCCTCGCGGGCGCTCCCTTTCCGGGGCGCGCGCTAGCTTCCCGCGTCCCATCGGGCGCGTGGGTGAGCGTTGGGTGAGCAGACGGTGAGCGCGGGCGAGCGCCGGTGCTCACGCCTCGCCGGCGAGCGCGCGCAGCCGGTCGCGGCGCCCGGGGTCGGGCCGCTGCGCGAAGCGGAGCGCGTCGAGGCCCCGCCGCGCGTACCTGGCCGCCGCGTCGCAGTCGCCGGCGTCCCGAGCGAGCGCGGCGGCGCGGAGCGACCAGTCCACCGCGCCGTCGACGTCCCCGCCGCCGGCGGCGGACTCGACGAGGTGCGCGGCGATCTCGGCGACCTGCTCGTGCGCGCCAGATCCGCAGAGCCGCTGCCCGAGCACGCTCGCCGCGGTGCCGTGCAGCCTGGCCCGCTCCTGCGCCGACAGCGCCTTGTAGAGGACGTCGCGGACCAAGGGGTACGTGAAGCGGTACTCGCCGGCGCCGGCGCGGGCGACGATGCGGGCGACGGCCGCGGCGTCCAAGCTGCACACGACGCGCTCGTTGGACGTGTCGAGCGCCGCCGCCAGAGGGGCGACCGGGAACGTCTTGCCGAAGATGGCGGCGACGGACAGGACGCGCCGCACCGTCTCCGGGAGCGACGCGAGGTGCTGGGCGATCGCGCCCCGGAGCCCGTCGCCTCCGACGAGCGCGCTCGTGGCGATGTCGGGGCGCAGCCGCTCCTCGGCGCGGAGCACGTGGACGAGCTCGGAGAGGAAGAGCGGGTTGCCCCGCGTCTTGTCGAGGAGCCTCTCGAGCAACGCCTCCGAGGGCGGGCTCCCGACTGCGCGTTCGACGTAGAGCGCGACCTCCTGCCGCGTGAACAGCGGCACCGTCACCCTCAGGGCGCGAGGCTCGTTCGCGAGCGCGAAGAGGGCGGCTTCGAACGCCGGGTCGCGCGACGGCGGAGACCGGTAGGCGCATACGACCAGGACCCGCGACCGGCGGACGCGCTTGGCCAAGAGCTCGACGAACGTGAGGATCGAGCGATCCGCGAGGTGGAGGTCGTCGAGGGAGAGCAGCAGGGTGGCGTCACCCGCCACGTTGGTGAGCGCGAGGGCGGCGCGATCGAGGAGGCGGAAGCGTCGCTTGACGTCTGCGGCGTCCACCTCGAGCGCGCCGTCGGCGAGCGCGGCGAGATCGGGCTCGACCGACGCTCCTTCGCGGCGGAGCTCACGCGCGATCGTCACGATGGGCCACAGCTCCGGCGCGCTCTCGTCGACCGCGCAGGAGACGGCGATCGAGAGCGGGCCCGGAAGAACGGCGATCTCCTCGAGGAGTCGCGTCTTGCCGGCGCCGGTCTCTCCGCAAACGAAGACGAGACGGCCCGTGCCCCGGCGGGCCTCGTCGAGCATGTCGCGCATCCCCGCGAGGACCTCGGCGCGTCCTACGAAGGGTGGGGAGGTGCCGCGGCGCGAGGTCGCGCTGGGACGCGATGGCCCGCCGTCCTCGCGGACCTCGGCGATGAAGCGATAGCCGCGGCCGCGCACCGTCTGGATGTACTCCGGCTCGTCGATGGCATCGCCGAGCGCCTTGCGTGCGCCCATCATCGCTTGGGTGAGAGCGTCCTTCGTGACCACGACGCCAGGCCAGACCTGCCGCAGGAGATCGTCCTTCGACAGGACGGCGTCGCGGTTCTTGATCAGCGCGACGAGGACGTCGAAGGGACGCGGCTGGATGGCCACGACCTCGCCGTCGCGGTAGAGCTCGAAGCGGCGATCGTCGAGCTCGAACGGTCCGAACCTGAAGATCATCGATCGACCGGCGGAATCTCTCTCAGAATCCGGGGCGGCGGAAGCGGGCGCCGGCGGAGCTCGACGCCGCGGCCGCGGCCGTGGGCACCTCGCCGGGGACGCCACCGGCGCGGCCGGGAGAGGGGACCGACGCGGAAGGCGAGCTCTCGGCGGCCGATGCGGAAGGCGAGCCCTCGGGGGCCCGGGCGGCCACTCGACCGGGCGGATGCCCGGAGCGCCGAGGCGAGGCAGAGCTCGTGGCCGGAGGCGCGGCGATCGCGGCCATCGCCGGCTCCGGGCTCGAGGACGACGCCGGCGCATCGCTGCCCGTGCCGACCTCGGCCGGCGGGGCCGCTGCCGTGCTCGCTTCGGCCGCCGGCGCCGCCGGTGAGCGCGCCTCGGCTGCAGCGTCGCGATCCCCCGCGATCCGCGGCGAGATCCCTACCCCGAGCGCGCCGAGGCCGACGCCGGCGAGCCCGACGACGATCGCGCCGACCGCGCGCCGGCGGGCGCGGCGCGGACCCTGGCTCGGCTGCAGCGCCGGCGGATCCTCGCGCTCCACCGGCGGCCGGTCCTCCGCGGTCGATGGCACCACGGGCGCCCGGCCGCCGGCGGCTCTGCGCCGCAGCCGCGCGTCGGCGGCGGCGACGGCGGCGCGCAGATCGCGGGCGCGCTCGTCGCGGCGTGCCCCGAGCGCCCGCGTGACGTACTCCGAGACCGACTCCGGCGTCGCGCCGAGGGCGGCGCTGGACGCCTCGAGATCGGCCGCGAGCTCGCGCATCGACGGATACCGGTCGCCCGGGTCCTTCGCCAACGCCGTCTCGAGGATGTGACGCAGCGAGGCCGGGAAGTCCGGCGCGGAAGGCGCCGTCACCGGATCCGCCGAGGAGATGGAGAGCAGCGTGCCGAGATCGGTCGCGCGCCGGAGCGGGTTTCGGCCCGTCGTGAGCTCCTGCAGCACGACCCCGAGGCCGAAGATGTCGGCGCGCCCGTCGACCGCCTCACCGCGCACGTGCTCGGGGGCGAGGTACGCGACCTTTCCCTTGATGACCCCGGTCTCGGTCGCCGGACCCGAGCGCAGGGCGGCCTTGGCGAGGCCGAAGTCCACGACCTTCACGAGCCCGCGGCACGTCACGAGGATGTTCTGCGGCGAGACGTCGCGATGGATCACGCCGGCGAGCGCGCCGCCGTCGCTCTGGAGCTCATGCGCGGCGCAGAGGCCGCGCGCCGCCTGCGCCGCGAGGTACGCCGCGACGCCGTAGTCGACGTGGGCGCCGGCGCCCGCCGCGCCGAGCAGCGCCGTCAGCGGATCGCCGTCGATGTATTCCATGACGAGATAAACGACGCCGCGCTCCTCGCCGAGATCGAGGATCTGACACACGTTCGGGTGCTCGATCCGCGACGCGATCTCCGCCTCACCGAGCAGCGCCTGCTCGAGCTGCGGATCGGAGGCCAGGGCGGGTCGGATGGTCTTGACGGCGACCACCTTCGAGAAGCCCCTCGTGCCGCGCAGGCGCGCCGACCAGACGACAGCCATGCCGCCGCTTCCGAGGGGCGCGAGCAGCTCGTACCGGCCCAGCGTCTGGTCGGCGTTCAGGGCTCCAAGCGCGGCGACGAGTGGTTCCGACGCCCCCTCCGGCGCCACGCGGGCGCCGCGCGCAAGAGAGGTGGCCGGGGAAAACACTGCCGCGATCGTGGCAGAATGCGCGACGGCGTTCAACGGGTTGAGCGGGCCTGCGCCGTCGCGGCCCCGGGGCCGCGCCGCGGGGCGGGGGGGGGGGGGCCGCGCGGGGGGGGGGGGGGCGCCCGGCGGGG
>CAYJPW010000040.1:48967-58059 GCA_964372055.1 uncultured Polyangiaceae bacterium | reverse complement strand
GCATACTGCGCGCCGGGGTTCACGGGGTGGCGCGGGCCGCCGCCGGCGGGGCCCGCGCGGGGCGCGCGCTGGGGGGGCGCGCGACGCGAGCGGGTGGGAAGCTCGCCGCGCGAAGTCGGGGCAAGTAGGATGCCGCCATGCGCCTCTGGGCCGAGTGGGTCAGCTGCCTCGCGCTCGCCTCCTTCGCGCTCTTCGCGGCGCCGGTGCACGCGGGGCCGCCGCCCGCGGCTCCGACGGAAGAGGAGCTCGCCGAGGCGCGACGGCTGTTCTTCGCCGCGGTCGAGGAGCAGGACGCCGCGCGCTACCGCGAGGCGCTCGCCATCTACTCGCGCGTCGAACGGATCGCCGTCTCCCCCGAGCTGCTCTTCAACATCGGCACGTGCCACGAGCGGCTCGGCGAGCTGATCGCCGCGCGGGTCGCCTACGAGAGAGCCGCCGCTCTCGCAGAGACGAGCCATGACGACGAGGTCCGCGGCGAGGCCGGCGAGCGCCTGCGCGCGCTCGTGGCCGAGATCCCGCGCGTGCGCATCCGACTCGCGCCCGGCATCGGCGGGACGTTGACGGCGCTCCTCGACGGCCGCCGGATCGAGCCGGCGGCCTTCGCGGGCTTCTCCGTCGATCCGGGCGAGCACCGCATCGTCGTCCGCTCCGACCGGCACGAGCGCCAGCTCGACGTGACCTTCCCGATCGGCGCCGGAGCCGAGCGCGTCGTCGACGTCGATCTCGGGCCTCGACGAGCGGCGGCGCCAAACGCCGCGGCGGTCGCGACGCCCGACGTGGGCGCGCGCCCGAGCTACGCGCCTGCTTTCGTGGCCGGAGGCGCGGCGCTGGCGCTCGGTGTGGGCAGCGTCGTCGCCGGGGTCGCGAGCCACGGCGCCTACGCTCGCTACGCGGAGCTCAACGCGCACCCGACCGCCGGCAACCTCGCCGAGCGCGACCATCTGCGCTCGGAGGGGCAGGCTCTCCAAGTCGCCAACGCCGTGCTCGTCGGCACCGCCGTCGTCGCCGTCGGGGCCGCGGTCTACCTCGCGCTCAAGCCGCCGGGATCGTCCGCCGGCGGCACCCGGCGCGCCGCCGCAGCGTCCTCGCCGCGCATCGGCTTCGTCTCCTGGTAACCGACGTGCGACGCCCTCCTCGTGCGCTGGCGATCGCCGCCGCCCTCCTCGCGCCGACGTGCGTGGGATGCTTCGTCTTCGAGTCGTTCCCTCCTCTCGCCGACGCCCCGCCCGACGAGGCGGCCGACGGGGGCGACGCCCGCTTGGACGACGCGGCCGACGCCGACCCCGGTTGCGCGCAGTGCGCAGTCGAATGCATCTTCGACCATTGCGCGCTCGCTTTGCCCGCGATGCCCGACTCGGCGGACGAGGCCCCGAGCGATGGGACCCAGGCCGTGGGCTGTCCGCCGCCCGGAGCGCCCGGCTACGGTCAGGACTGCAACTACCGCATCCACGCCCCCTTCTTCTTCAGGGACGCCGAGATCGCGCTCGACGGCATCACGGGGCTCGTCTGGGAACGAAGCTCGCCCCCCGGGAGCTTCGCGTACGGCGCCGCCGCTAGCCACTGCGACGACCTGAGCCAGCAGGGCTTCGGGGGCTTCTCGGATTGGCGGCTGCCCACGGCGCGCGAGGCGCTCACGATCGCCGATTCCGGCAGGAACGAGCCCGGCCTCGATCTCTCGGTGTTCGACGGGAAGTCGGGCGCCGGCGTCCTCACGTCCACGCCGACGGCGAAGCCCGCCGACGGCATCTGGGTGCTGTTCGGCGACTTCCCCATCATGACGAGATACTCCAAGGAGGATGCGGCGCCGGGCATCCGGTGCGTTCGCGGAGGCCCGCTGCCCGAGAGCGAGCTCACCGTGTCGGCCTCGGGCGCCTCGGTCGCCGACGCGAGCACGAGCCTCGTCTGGCAACGTGACGCGACTGCCGGGAGCAAGACGTGGCTCGACGCGCTCGCGTATTGCGAGGGCCTCACCCTGGAGGGTCAGTCCGACTGGCGGGTCCCCTCGTTCAAGGAGCTCTGGTCGATCATCGACGTGACGAAGGCGGACCCGGCCATCGACCAGGCGGCGTTTCCGGCGGGCTCGCCCGACCTCTTCTGGACGTCGTCGCCGGTCCACGACGAGCCGAGCCACGCGTACGTCATCGACTTCGCCCTCGGGAACGGGCCGCCTCTGGGCGTGCCCATGACCGAGGCCCGTCGCGTCCGCTGCGTGCGAGCAGGCGGCTGACCTCACGCCGGTCGGGCGCGTCAACGGCGAATCGCGCCCCGCCCGCGTTGTCGTCCAAGGGCGAGGAGCTCGAGGGCAGAAGTCGCCGCGTCCCGCGCATCCTTCCGAGCCTGGCGGGCTCGCGGCGCCGACGCGTCTGCGACGGGTGCGATTGGCGGCCCGTGCCCGCCCCGACGCGACACCCGGGAAGCACACGCCTTGAGCTCGCGGCCGGGATGGCTCTTCCGCAGCGCGTCGAGCTCGCCTGGCCGCCGGAATCGATCCGCTCTGATCACGCCGCCGAGCGCCGCGTCCGCGCCCCCGGAGGGCCGGCCCGCTCGGCGGCGTCAGCGGCGCGCCGCGACCGCCCCCTCGCGGGCACGGAAGCCGTCACCTCGCACGGCCAGATGGCGTACACGCGCACGAGCGCCCGGCGCTCCAGCGCGTCGTAATAGAGGCGATGCAGGCCGAGCGGCATCTGCAGGCACTTGAGCTCCGGCACGCCCCGCCCCAGGCAGTGGCCGAGGTGCGGCGCGATCTCGAGCATCCGCAGCGCCGCCTCGAGCTCGAGCAGGAACAGCGAGGGCGCGGTCACCGGCGTCGTGGCCGACGACCATTGAATCTGCACCGCGTGCTCGACCGCCTGCGCCGCCAGCTCGATCCGGTAGCGCTTGGGCGGCGGCGCGCCCCGGCGCAACCGGCGCAGCACCGACGGTGCGCTCGTCGTCTCCCCGGACTCGAACTGCTCCGCGGCGGCCCGGAGCGCCGCGTCGAGCGTCTCCCCGGCGAGCTCGCCGCACTCGAGCCCGCCGGCCGCTTCGACCTCGACCACGCTGCCGTCGGGCAGGCTCACCGGCTCGTCGAGCACCAGGTGATCCCCGCGAACACGTGCCGTGAACCGCCGCGCCATGCGCGGCCGTCAAGCAGGAGGCGTGCCTCGTCACCGCGCGCGCGCTGTACCCGCCGGGCCGGGGGCAAGCACTCCGAGCGACCGACCCAGCGCCGGGATCTCCTCGGCTCAGTCGCCGCGCCGCTCCTTCTTGAGGAGCCGCCCCGCCGGATCGACCTCGATCTCGTACGTGCCCTGGGGCGTCGAGACGTGCGCCTCGTACTGGACGCGACCGTCGTCCGTCTCCTCCTCGACGCTGAGCACCTTGCCGCCGGCGGACTCGTCGAGGATCGTCGCCCGCGCCGCCTCGGGGATCTGATCGAGCGGCACCTCGCGGTCGTCCGCGCTGGCCGTGAGCGGCGCGGCGGTCAGCCCCAGCACCACCGTGGTCATCACTCGGTAGAGCTTCATCGTCCCCTCCGGCGAAATGGAACCCGACCGCGTCGACGGTCGCTGCGTTTGGTCTGGTGATCGCCACGGAGAGCGTCAACGTGCACCCGTGGGTGCGAGCACGCTCAGCCAGCTCGCCGGGCGCGCCGCATCGGCGATGTCCACCTGCGCTCTCGCCGCGACATTCTGCCGCGGTGAAGTACCCAAGTGCCTCACTCTCTCGCTGTAGAGGACTGGGCGCATGAAATTGACGACGGTCATGGTAAGAGGAGCCGGCTCATGGTTGGCGCTCCCAGCCCCGCCGTTCGACGCGCGACCGCGATCGGCCTCGCGACGGCAGCCCTCCTCGTCGCGGGCATCTACGTCGGCAGCCGCGGGCTCAAGGACTTCGACGTGGCGCTGGTCCCGTACGCGGCGGCGAGCGTCTTCGCCGCGTTCGGCGTCGCGTACCGGTACTCGGTGTGGCTGGCGCGCCCGCCCACACGCCGGTACTGGCGGCGCGGCTGGCAGCTCTTCCTCGCCCCGCGCGCCCTGCCGGGGAACCTCGTGCGCCTCGCCCGGGTCGCGTGGGACAACCTCCTCGCGCAGAAGTTCATCGAGCGCCGCTCGCCCGCGCGCTGGGCCGCGCACGCGTGCATCTTCTGGGGCTGCCTCCTGGCGGCGGCGGTGACGTTCCCCCTCTCGTTCGGCTGGATCCGCTTCGAGACGCCGCCCGACTCGCAGGCCCACTACGACGCCTACGTCTTCGGCGTGCGGCTCTTCCGCTTCGCCCTGGGGACGCCGCTCGCCACCCTGGTGTTCGACATCCTCGACGTCGCGGCGGTGCTGGTCATCGCGGGCGTCGCCATCGCGATCGGCCGCCGCGCTCGCGATCGCGGAGCGCTCGCGGTGCAGCAGTTCTCGAACGACATCCTGCCCCTGCTCTTGCTGTTCGCGATCTCGGTGACCGGCATCCTCCTCACCGTCTCGACGCACTGGATGCGCGGGTTCCACTACACGTTCCTGTCGCAGTTCCACGCCATCACCGTCATCTTCACGCTGCTCTACCTGCCCTTCGGCAAGTTCTTCCACGTCTTCCAGCGCCCCGCGCAGCTGTCGGTCGAGTTCTATCGCCGCGCCGGCGCCGCCGCGCCGCCCGCGCGCTGCGCCGGGTGCGGCGAGGCGTTCGCCAGCTCGCTCCACGTCGGCGATCTGAAGGACGTGCAGGGCGAGCTCGGCATCCGCTACGAGCTGCCCGGCGGCGGTCACTACCAGGACGTCTGCCCTGCGTGCCGGCGCAAGAACCTGGCGCTCCTGCAGGACGCGCTCTGGCGCGCGGCGCGGGAGGCGCGCTGACATGGCCAGGCTCCCGGCTCCCGTCGTCGACCTCGTCGCGCGCTTCGGACCGCACCGCCACGACGTGCCCGCCGGCGGCTGGGCGCCCGTCGACTCCGCCGACCGCGTCGTGAAGACGCACTGCTGCTTCTGCGGCCAGCAGTGCGGCATCCAGCTCAAGGTCAAGGACGAGCGGGTGATCGGCTTCGAGCCCTGGGAGGACTTCCCGTTCAACCGCGGCAAGCTCTGCCCCAAGGGCGTCAAGCGCTACATGCAGGACGAGCACCCCGATCGGCTGCGCTCCCCGCTCGGCCGCGTCGAGGGCCGCGGCTTCGAGCCGCTCGGCTGGGACGACGCCCTCGATCGCGTCGCCGGCGCGATCAAGCGCATCCAGCGAGAGCACGGGCGCGACGCCTACGCCGTGCTGAGCGGCGCCTCGCTCACGAACGAGAAGGCGTACCTGATGGGCAAGCTCGCCCGCGTCGCCCTCCGGACGGCCAACATCGATTACAACGGTCGGCTCTGCATGGTGTCCGCCGGGGTGGCCTCGAAGAAGGTCTTCGGCGTCGATCGCGCCGCGAACCCCTGGAGCGACATCCCCAAGGCCGACGTCATCCTCGTCGCCGGGAGCAACGTCGCCGAGTGCTCCCCGATCACGACCGACTACCTCTGGAGGGCGCGCGAGCGCGGCGCGAAGATCATCGTGCTCGATCCGCGGATGACGCCGATCGCGCGGACGGCCGATCTCTACATCCCCGTCCGCTCGGGCGGCGACATCGGCGTGTTCAACGGGATGCTCCACGTGATGATCGAGCGCGGCATGATCGACCGCGCCTTCCTCGACGCGCACACGACCGGGTTCGACGAGGTGGCGCGCGCCGTCGCCGCGTACACGCCCGAGCGCGCCGCGAAGATCGCGGGGGTGCCCGCCTCGATGATCGTGCGCGCGGCCGAGCTCTGGGGCCCGGCGAAGACGAGCTTCCTCCTGCACGCGCGCGGGATCGAGCACCACTCCAAGGGCGTCGAAAACTGCTGCGCGGCGCTGAACCTCGTCGTCGCGACCGGGCGCATCGGCCGCGAGGGCTGCGGTTACGCGATGATCACGGGCCAGGGCAACGGACAGGGGGGCCGCGAGCAGGGGCAGAAGTGCGACCAGCTGCCCGGCGCGCGCGACATCGAGAACCCCGAGCACCGCCAGCACGTGGCCGAGGTCTGGGGCGTGCCCGAGCCGTCGATCCCGCACAAGGGCGTGAGCGCCGTCGAGATCGTCGACAAGATCCACGCGGGCGAGATCAAGGGGCTCCTGCTCGTCTGCTTCAACCCGATGGTCTCGCTGCCCAACCAGGCGTACGTCCGCGAGGCGCTGGAGCGGCTCGAGCACTTCACCGTGATCGACTTCTTCCTCTCCGAGACGGCGCACCACGCCGACGTGGTCCTCGCCGGATCGCTCATCGAGGAGGACGAGGGGACGACCACGAACGTCGAGGGCCGCGTCATCCTCCACAAGAAGGTCGTCGAGCCGCCGCCCGGCACCCGCGCCGACTGGAAGATCATCTGCGACCTCGCGGCCCGGCTCGGCGCCGGGGACAAGTTCGCCTACGGCGCGCCCAGGGACATCTTCGACGAGCTCCGGCGCGCCTCGCGCGGCGGCATCGCCGATTACTACGGCATCACCTACGAGAGGATCGAGGCCGAGTACGGCGTCTTCTGGCCCTGCCCGTCGCTCGACCACCCCGGCACGCCTCGGCTCTACGAAGGGGGCCGGTTCGGGCACGCCGACGGAAAGGCGCATTTGCAGGCGGTCGAGTGGCGACCGGCCGCCGAGGAGCCCGACGACGAGTATCCGCTCTGCCTGACCACCGGGCGTGTCGTGGCGCACTACCTCTCGGGGAGCCAGACGCGCCGCATCGGGGCGCTCGACGAGCAGACGCCCCAGCCGTACTGCGAGCTGCACCCGCGGCTCGCCGCGGAGCTCGGCGTCGCCGACGGCGACTTCGTCGAGGTGGAGAGCCGGCGCGGATCGCTCGTGGTGCGCGCGCTCGTGGTGCGGACCATCCGGCCCGACACCGTCTTCGTGCCTTACCACTGGCCGCTCGACCGCGCCGCCAACCGCGTCACCAACCGGGCCCTCGATCCCCTCTCGAAGATCCCCGAGTTCAAGATCTGCGCGGTCCGGGTGAAGAAGGCGCCGCGGCCCGACGACGAGATCGCGCGCCTGCCGCCCGAGGCCGGAGGGATTCGATGAGCGAGCTCGCGTTCTTCATCGACTACTCGCGCTGCATCGGCTGCCAGGCCTGCGTGCAGGCGTGCCAGGAGTGCGACACCCACCGGGGCGTGTCGATGATCCACCTCGAGACCATCCGGCGGCGCGACTCGGTCCAGACCGCGCCGCAGGTGTGCATGCACTGCGAGGACCCCATCTGCGCGCGCGTCTGCCCGGCGGACGCGATCAAGAAGACCGACGACGGCGTGGTGCAGTCGAGCCTGAAGCCGCGCTGCATCGGCTGCTCGAACTGCGTGCTCTCGTGTCCCTTCGGCGTCCCCAAGTACCTGGCCGCGGCGGACCAGATGATGAAGTGCGACCTCTGCTACGACCGCACCAGCGCGGGCAAGCGGCCGATGTGCGCCACCGTCTGCCCGTCGCAGGCGCTCTCGTACACGACGCTCGACGAGATCCGCACGACGCGCGCGGGCGTGCCGGTGAACGAGTGGCGCTTCGGCGCCGAGCCGGTGAAGACCAAGGTGTACGTGCTCGTCCCGCCCCATGTGGCATCGATCGAGGTCGACGGGCTGGTGCGCCTGGGCACCGCGCCGAAGCAGCACGAGCCGGACGACGTCGCGGCGCTGCTCGAGGAGCCGGGATGAGCGAGACCGAGCGAGACGGCGCCAAGCCGCCGACGCCCCGGTGGCGGCAGGACTTCCCGATCCGCTGGGATCGCGACCACTACGTCACGCGGCGCGAGCTCGCGAAGTTCCTCACGCTCGGCTCCGCGCTGCTCGCGGCGGCGAACGGGGTCATCGCGCTGCTCGGGAGGTTTCGCCGCCCCTCGGCCGGGCCCACCGGCGGCGTCCGCGTCGCCGCGGCGGCCGACGTCGCGGGGGGCGGCTCGGTGCTGTTCCGGTTCCCGACCGACGAGGATCCCTGCATCCTCGTGCGGACGAAGGACGGTGAGCTCCGCGCCTACTCGCAGGTGTGCACGCACCTGTCCTGCGCCGTCGTGCACCGCGCCGAGGCCGACGAGCTGTTTTGCCCGTGCCACCACGGCTCCTTCTCGGCCGTCGACGGCCGGCCTGCCGGCGGGCCGGTGGTGCGGCGCCTCCCGGTGATCCGGCTCGAGCACCGGAGCGACGGCGTCTACGCCGTCGGCAGGGAGGTCTAGGTGGACAACGAGCGCCGCGGCACGACGCTGATGACCGGCGTGAGCGCGTTCATCGCGACCGTCGTCATCGTCCAGCTCTGGCTCGTGTCGGCGGCGCTCGAGGCGCTGCTCGGCGGCGAGCGCGACGTGCTCGTGCCGGCGGCGATCGCCTCGGCGGTCCTCGCCGCCGTCAACGCCGCGTTGCTCGTGCGCGCGCTCCGCGTCGACCGGAGCTCGGATCGCGGCGGAGCGTGAGGGCGCGGCCCTCCCTGCGTGCTCCTCGTGAGGCAGGGGGTCGAGCTCGCGTGGCCGCCGCGGTTGGGTCCGCTCTGAGCCGCCGTGATCGGAACCCCCGCCGTCAGGCGGGGGATCGGGGCGCGACATCGGCGAAAGCGAACGAGCCCGCTACTTCGGCTCCGCCATCGCCGCGATCGCGATGACCGAGTGCGCGTAGGCCGCGCCCGCCCGCATCTCGGCCGCGACCCAGATGGCCTCCATGATCTCCTGCTCGCTCGCCCCGTGCCGGAGCGCGGCGCGGGTGTGGCCGCGGATGCAGTACGGGCACTGGGTGACGTGCGCGACCGCGACGGCGATGAGCTGCTTCACCTTGACCGGCAGCGCGCCCTCCGCGAACACGCGCTTGCCGAGCTCGCGAAAGGCCTCCTCCACCTCGGGCGCGAGCGCCTGCCGTTTCTTCGAGCTCTCGGGTGACGCCGGCGGGTAGACGTCCTGTGCCATGGCTTCCTCCTGGTGATCCCCGCGGAGTCCGTGAACCGCGCCGCGACGATCGCCCACGGGGGCGCGCCCTTCAGATGAGGTCCGGCGCGCCTCGACGCGGCGAGGCGGGACGCCGTGGTGGTCACGGTCGGGGGGGGGCCGCCCCCCCCCCCCCCCCCCCCCCCCGCCCCCGCGCCACAAAAACCAGGAGGCCGGG
>CAYJPW010000040.1:0-48957 GCA_964372055.1 uncultured Polyangiaceae bacterium | reverse complement strand
TTTCGCGGGGGGGGGCGGGGCGCGGCGGGGGGGGGGGGCGGGGGGGGGGGCGGGGGGGGGGGGGCCCCCCCCCCCCCCACGCCGCAGGACGAGCTTCCCTCGTCGCAAAGTCACGAGGGAGAGCGTGACCACCCGTCAGTCGCTCTGAGGGAGCGTCGCCGCGAGCGCTCGGCCCTTCGCCGTGGCAGCGGCGTGATCGGCGATCGCCGCGTGGTTCCACTCGACTCCGCGGCACCGAACGTCGCGGACGACTCCGGGCGTCTTCCGCGAAGGCGAAGCCGATGCGATGCTCGTCGCGATGCGCGTGACTCCGTCAAGTGCCGCCGCGAACGACGGACGGGCGCCAGCCAGGCTGGTCCTGTCTCTGGCCGTCTGCGCCATCTCCTCGCTGCAAGGCTGCTCGGCCGCCATCCACGACGATCCTGCGCCGCGGCCTCCTCCTCCCGAAGCGCCGCCGTCGGCGACGCCTGCCGTGGGCTCCACGGCGTCCGCCTCCGCCTCCGCGCCGGCCGCCGCGCCTCCGATCGTGCCCATTCGGCTCGATCAGTGGCTGGACGCATCCAAGTCACCTGGGAGGCGACTGTACCCGCCGCCCAAGCCCCATGAATGCATCGCCGACGCGGGCTGCCCGTTCAAGCCGCCCGCGATGCCTCCCTGCCCCGGAGACCAAGCGTTCGTCGAGCTCTCCGAAGAGACCCTTGGTCCGCTCGATGGAACGGCCACGGTGGTGCGCGCCACGCTCTGGGACACGGGTCTGGTCCGGGCCTACGGCTGCACGCCGCGCTGTTGCCATGGGAAGGACCCGCCTCGGCCGCTCCTCTTGAGGCGGAGCGGCACGACGGAGCGCGAGGGCCTCTCGACGCCTCCGCTCTCGCTCTGGGATGCGCGCTTCCCGGAGGCGTTCGCCTGCCAGGCGGACGAGTCGGCGACCTGCTGCGCCCTCGAGCCCAACGTCGATGTGCTGGCCTATGGAACGATCCGCCTCCGCGACCGCCGCATCGAGGACCCACGCCTTTGCCGGATGCCGCTCTAAACCGCAGGTGACGGCAGCCCGCGCGCCCGAGCCGCCCGGCCCCGGCGCGCGGTGGGCGGCCACGGAAGCGCACGACCGCTTCGAGAAGGTCCGAGCCTCCCCGAACGCAGGGAGGCTCGGCGGCCGGTTGGCGCGTCAGTAATCTCTCGCTCTGAAGAGCGACCGGTCCTTGTGCTTCACCAAGGGATTCGCCTCGATCAGATCGGGCCGCATCATGTCGTTGTCTTCGTGATCGACGATATGACAATGCCAGACGTAGCCGCGCTCGTTGCTGGGGTCGAACGGGAAATGCAGGTCTGCAGGCCGCGTCGTCGTGGGGAAGGTCGTCGGCGCCCAGCGGACGGCGATCCTCGTGACCTGGTTGGGCGGCATGATGACGGTGTCCTTCCAACCCGCTTCGTACGACGCCGGCGGGGTTACAGGGCCGCTCAAGAACGGTGTGACGTCGGGGTTCCCACCGAAGGTTCCGCCGGAAGCCGGTGACGGATCGTACTGGAGCGGCGGGCCGAACGCCGGAATGTAGACGCCGCCGGGGAACGCCGCGTCATAGGCGCTCGGATAGGCGACGGGGTCGAAGTCCTGGCGATTCATCAGCTGAAACTGGACCAGATGCAAATGAATCGGATGAGCGTCCGCCGTCATGTTGACGACCTCCCACACCTCCGTCGAACCCTCCCTGGGCAGCTCGGAGTAGAACTTCGTGACTTTCCTCCCGTCCTTGCCGATCTGGATCGGCGTGAAGTCGGGCCGATCCACGCCCGCGTAGGGGGTGTTGTTGACGAGCACCCGCAAGGGCCCGCCTGGAAAATCCGTCAGGACGCCGGTCACCGGATCGATCGCCGTCGAGGGCGACGCCAGGACTTCGTTGAGCGTGAGCTGGCGCGTCTTGTCCACGCGCACGTCGGGAGCGAGGGTCCCGGTGTCGGGATCGACGAGGCGCACGATGGCGTTGTTTCCCGTCCGGAGCGGGACGACCGGAACTGCGGCGGGGTCGTAGCTCGCGTCTCCGCCCGCCGGCGGCGCGCCCACCCGGAACTGGACGATCCGCGCGGTGGTCGTCGGATCCACCGGATCGCCGTCGGGCAGGGGGGTGTTGGCGGCGTTCTCGAGGAGGAGCTGCCTCCCGGTGAAGCCGGCGAAGTCGATGATGACCTCGTAGCGCTCGCCGGGCTGCATGAGGAGCGTCGAGACGGCGACCGGCCTGTCGAGGTAGCCGCCGTCGGTCGCGATCACGTACATGAGCGGGCCGCCGGGGATCGTCAGCTGGTAGGCCCTCGCGTTCGATCCGTTCAGGAGCACGAATTGCTGGCGCTTGGCCTCGACCTCGACGAACGGCCACGCTCGTCCGTTGACCACGATGGTGTCGCCGATGAACTCGGGGACCCAATAGGGGTGCTGCGGGTTGGGGTTCGAGAGCACGCCTCCGGCGCTGTCGGCCGGGAAGAAGAGCTGGCCGTTGGTGTCGAAGACGCGGTCCTGGAGGACGAGCGGGATCGCGGCGGCGAGCGGGGGCAGGTTGGCAGGCAGGCAATCGTGCTCGCACCTGCCCTGCGTGCCCGCCGTCGTGGTCGCGGTCCTCGGGACGATGCTCGGGTCCTCGATGAGGTACACGCCCGCGAGCCCCGAGTGGACGTTGAGCCGAGTCGCGCCGAGGGTGTGGTCGTGGAACCAGATGGGCGCGGCCTGCTGGACGTTCGGGTAGTTGAAGATCGCCCCGTTCTTCGGCGCGCCGTGGAACGAGTGGTAGGCGGGGCCTCGAAGCCTGCGGTCGCTCGTGAACCACTGCTCAGGACCGCCGTCGAGCTCCGCCGGGACCTCGCCGCCGTGGAGGTGCGCCACGGCGGGAATCGGTCCGGCGTAGTTCTGTGCGCAGAAGCTGCCGAACGGCGGCACCACGCCCGCGTTGGCGGCGTCGGAGCAGGCGTCCCTCTCCGCGTTCAGCGGATCGGCCCAGTGGAGGGTCTGATCGGTGGAGAAGCGATAGGCGAGCACGGCCGTGGTGGCGGCGTCGCCGAGGTCGTTGATCCAGGTAATCGGGGTCGCGCTGCCTCGCTCGTTGACGATCGCCGGTCCGATGTACGTGTCGAGAGCCGGGGCGTCGGGGCCGTTCGGCGGGCACGCGTCTCCGACGATGTAGCCCCAGACCCGCGTCTTGGGCTGAACGCCCGGGGAGAAGGTCCCCTCGGGCAGCACCTTCGCCCAGAACTCGCACATGCGGATGGTGAGCTTCCGATTGCCGAGCACGGCGTGGATTCCGCCCGTCGTCGTGCTGGGAAGCGGCAGCGCCTGAACGAACTGCGGGATGGTTCCGCCTGCGATGGGAACCTGCGGCGACTGCACCTCGTCGGTCGCCTCTCCGATGCGTCGGGGGGTCTGGTCCTCGGAGCCGCAGCCCGGGAGCGCGCCTCCGACCACGACAGCGACGAGCGTGCTCGCGACGACAGGTCCGTTCTTTCCTCGCATCTGGCCTCCTTCTTACCCGCAGCAGATGAGCCTCTGCCGGTGGGGGGTGTGACGACCGCGAGGGACCGCGACAAGCCCCTCGGACCGGAACCATGCGCTGCCTCGCGGCTCTCGAAGGACACGCCCGACCGGAGCGCTGACGCCGACGTTCGCATTCCCGTTGCGACGCAAGCGACCGGCATCGCCGGGCGTCGAGGCGCCCGTGGGCGTGCGCGACCGCCCGGCTCGAAGCGGGGATGCTCGGGGACGTGTTGGTGCAGCGCGCGATTCGCGCGTGCTGCACGAGCCCCACGATTGCATCGCCGACGCAGGCTGCCCTTTCGCCGCTCGCGATAGGGCGTGTCCAGCGGGCCAAGCGGCCCTAGCGACAGCCGGGCCGGGTTCGGCTGCCGAGGGCCGGAGCGGTTCGGGTTCTGGTCGTGGCGCGGGCGGATGTCGCCTTCGAGAGGCAGGGCGCTCAAGGACCGCCGCTGGCCCACTTTCCGGTCGTGCCCGATGGGAGCGAGGCGCCGGCGCTGCAACCCTCGCGCGATGAGCTCCACGGCGATGCACGCCGCTCCTCACCGCAACCCCGAGCCGACGGAGACGCCTCCCACCGTGCTCGTCGTCGACGACGAACCAGAGACCCGCGACATGATCGCCGAGCTGCTGATGCACCATGGGTTCCGCGTCCGCGTGGCCAGCGGCGGCGCGGAGGCGGTGTCGATGCTCACCGAGCGACCGCCGCCCGATGTCGTCGTTCTGGACGTGATGATGCCGTGCATCTCCGGCCTGCACGTGATCGCGATGATGACGAGCCGCGTGGACCTGGGCCGCGTGCCCCGCGTGATCGTCTCGGCGATGTCCATCCCGGCGGACGTCGCCGCCGACCCGCTCAACCGGATTCTCCGCAAGCCGTTCGCCGCCGACGAGCTGATCGCGGCCACTCGCGACGCACTCGGGAGCTCGATCCGGGCCTAGAGTCCTTGAGCCCCCTGCCACCACCCGCGCTCGGTGGAGCTCAGCCGCGCTTTCTCCAGCGGGTGAGAGTCCCCTCCCCCGACTACGACCAGCTCCTCGCCGAGCGCATCGACGACGCCTGGATGGCGCGGCTCAGCGCGCTCGATTGGCCCTGAGCTCGGAGGAGACGGCCAGCTCGAGATCCGCCCTCCACCGGCTGAACCGGGCTCCCCCGGCGCTCCTCGTTCCGCAGCGCGTCACTTCTGCGCGGTCACCGGGAAGACCTGGCTGATGCAGGGCGCGCCGACGCCTCCGAAGCAGCTGCAGTCGGGCCCGGTGAAGGTGAGCGAGTAGGTGCCGGTCCACACGTTGGGCCCGGTGAACGTGCCCGTGAGCTGGTACTGCTCCGCGCAGCCGCCCGCGATCGAGCCGACGTTCGAGAAGCTGCCGGAGGGGCAGGTCGTCGGGTTGCCGGTCATCGACACCGGGTTCGACGGCGAGCTCGCGATCGCGGCGCCGTCGCCGGTGAAGATGAACGACGAGACGTTGATGCTGACCAGCCCGAAGCAGCAGGTGTAGCTGATCGGCGACCCCTGCAAGAGGTAGACGCCGTCCGGATCGCAGGCCACGATTTCGGTCTGGCAGGTGGCGCTGCAACCGTCGCCGCCGATCGCGTTGTTGTCGTCGCACTGCTCGCCCGCCTCGACGACGCCGTTGCCGCACGTGGTGCACCCCGAGGTGTCGAGCCCGCAGGCCGCGGTGCACGCCACGGCGCCGGCGGTGAACCCCTCGGAGGCGCAGGTGTGGCCGCCGAGGTTCGCCCCGTCGCATTGCTCGCCGGGGTCCACGAGCCCGTCGCCGCACGTCGTGCACGCGCCGGTGTCGAGGGTGCAGTCGGGCGTGCAGGCGATCGCGCCGGCCGAGAAGCCCTCGGAGGCGCAGGTGTGTCCGCCGAGATCCGCGCCGTCGCAGTCTTCGCCCAGCTCGACGACGCCGTTGCCGCACTTGCAGACCTTGGTGTCGAACAGGCACGAGCCGGGCTGGCAGCCGGGGTTGGCCCCGCTCTGCGGGAACCCGAGGCTCGCGCAGGTCGCGAGCACCAGCGGATCTCCCTGGCCGTCGAAGTCGCACTGCTCGCCGAGCGCCTGCTCGATGATGCCGTTGCCGCAGCCATCGCACGCGGAGATGTCGTGCGTGCAGGCGGGCGTGCAGGGGATGGCCCCGCCGATCCACCCGAAGTCTTCGCACGCCGCGTTGGACGCGCCGTCGCACTCCTCGGGCGCATCGACGATTCCGTCGCCGCAGCTCGGAGCGCCGCCGGTCCCGCCGCCCGCGCCGCCGGCTCCTCCGCCACCCGCGCCCGCGCTCCCGCCTTCGCCGCCGCCGCTGGACTGCGCGCTCCCGCCTTCGCCGCCGCCGCCTGCCGACTGCGTGCTCGTGCCGCCCGCGCCGCCCGCCGACTGCGTGCTCGTGCCGCCGCCGGCGGAGCCGCTCGAGGAGCTCACGTCGCCGGCGGCCTCCTCGTTCCCGGTCGTGGCCTCGGCGCAGCCGATCCATCCGAGCCCCGCGCCCAGGAGGGACGAGAGCACGAGGGGCGCGACCGGGAGGCGCCATCTCGATCCCGCGCGTGCCATGCTCCGAGCCGTACGCCGAACGATCTCGCCCACGCTCGAGAGGCTACGCAGCTTCGGGGACCGCGTCGAGACGCGCCTTGCGCACGCTGCATCGAGCGCCAGCGCCGGCGAAGACGCCCCTCGCCCGCCGACGGGTATCCTGGCACCACCCCACCATGCGCAGGGTCGCTCTCACCTTTCTGCTCTTCGCGGCGTGCTCCGCTCCGCCCCTCGCCCCTACGCCGCCGGCCGCACCGGCGCCGGCGCCGTCCGCACCGATCGCGCCGCAGCCGCGCAAGGGCACGGACACGACGCTCGCCTACGACATCGTGTTCGGGGATCGGGTGGCTGGGAGCATCACCGTCGTACGGCACGCGGACGGCTCGTACGACGAGGACTTCGGGTTCGAGGAGCGAGGGCACGGTCCGAAGACGCACGCGCGGCTGGAGCTCGGGGCCGACGGTCTGCCGGACCGCTTCGAGCTGACCGGAAGGAATTACCGAGGTCGCGAGGTGCGCGAGCTCGCGACGTGCGACGCATCGCGATGCCGCTGGGAGGGGAAGGACGAGCGCGGAGAGGGTCCGCGCGGGTTCTACGTGCCGTCGAACAAGTCGATCGTGGCGAACTCGGCGCTCTTGGCGCTCGCGCTGAAACCGGAGGGAGCACGCCTCTTGCCGGGCGGGGCGCTGCACGCGCGCAAGGTGGCGGAGACGACGCTGGCGCGGGGCGCCGAGTCGGTGCACGTGAACGCGTACGAGCTCACGGGCTTCGGGTTCGAGCCGACGTTCGAGTGGTACGACGATCACGGCGACTCGTTCGCGCAGGTCGACGATTACGGGGCCGGCATTCGATCCGGGTGGGCGGGGTCGATCCCGAGGCTCCTCGAGCTCCAGCGCCCGTTCGCGCAGGCGCGGCGCGAGCGGATCGCGAAGGAGGTGTCGCGCACGGCCCCGCGGTTGACCATCGTGCACGCGCGCCTCTTCGATCCGGCGACGAAGAAGACGATCGACGACGCGACGATCGTGCTCGAGGGCGGCAAGGTGAAGGCCGCGGGCGCGAAGCTCGCCGCGCCCGCGGGCGGCGAGGTGATCGACGCCCGCGGCAAGACCGCGATCCCGGGGCTCTGGGACATGCACGCGCACACGCGGGACGAGGACGGGCTCATGGACGTCGCCAACGGGATCACGACGGTGCGCGATCTCGGGAGCGAGATGGACGCGGCGGTCGCGCGGAGATCGCGGTGGGACGCCGGGAGCGAGCTCGGCCCCCGCCTGCTGCTCGCCGGCTTCGTCGACGGCCACGGGCCGAAGGAGGCGCCCTTCAAGGTCTTCGCCGACAGCGAGGAGGACGCGAAGCGCGTGGTCGAGGCGTACGCCGCGAAGGGCTACGTGCAGATGAAGGTGTACGGCTCGATGAAGCCGGAGCTCGTGCCGGTCGTCGCGCGCCTCGCGCGGGCGAAGGGGATGCGCGTCAGCGGCCACATCCCCGCCCACATGACCGCGGCCGACGTCATCGGCGCCGGCTTCGAGGAGATCCAGCACGTCGAGCACGTGATGCTCGACCTCCTCGCGACGAGCGCCGGCGATCCGCGGAGCGCCGTGCGGATGGCCGAGAAGGCGGCCGACGCCGATCTCGACGGCAAGAAGGCGCGGGCGCTCCTCGATCTCCTGGCCAAGAAGCACATCGTGATCGATCCGACGCTCAACGTCGTCGAGGGCGAGCTGGTGACGCGGCCGGATCGCCCGAACCCCACGGTGGCGCCGATCCTCGCCCGGCTCCCGGCGCAGGTACGACGCGACGCCGTGGGCGGCGGGCTGCCGGTCGCCGACGGGATGGACGCGAAGTACGAGGAGTCGCTGGAGCGCTGCAAGCAGCTCGTCAAGCGCATGTGGGAGCGCGAGATCCCGATCGTCGCCGGCACCGACGCGTGGACAGGCTTCGCGCTGCACCGCGAGCTCGAGCTCTACGCCGAGGCGGGCATCCCCAACGCCGACGTCCTCGCGATCGCGACGCTGGGCGCCGCCGAGGTGATGAAGCTCGACGGGAAGAGCGGCTCGATCGCACCCGGCAAGGACGCCGACGTGATCCTCGTCGACGGCGATCCGCTCGCGCGCATGAGCGACATCCGCAACGTGGTGACGGTGATCAAGGGGACGACGGTGATCGACGCGGTGGCGGCGCAGCGGGCGCTCTCGATCGCGCCGCGCTGAAGCGGGCCTCCGGGCGGCGGCTCGGCTCGCCTCGGCCGCCGCCGCAGCCGTCCTCTCCGGCGGCAGGAGGCGCGCGCCTCACCGGCGTCGCTGCCAGAGCTCGAGCGCCACGGTCGAGAGAAGCAGCGCGGCGGCGAGTCGGACGTACGGGAGCGGGATGGTAACGATGCTGAGCGCAACGAGGAGCAACGCGATCAAACCCCAGAAGAGCCCTGACGCGTCGCGGAGCACCGCGTGCTTCGCGGCGGCGATCACGATGAAGATCGCCAAGATCAGCTCGAGAGGCGACGTCATGAGCAGCTCCCGGCTCGGGGCTACCAGTTGCCGACCGCGCGTGCACGGTCGGCCACTCCTCCTGACGGCGAGCCGCTGAGCTGAGAGGACGCCCAATCCGCCGAACCTGATCGCGCGGCGGTGCGAGCTTCTCGCGGCGGTCGTCGGATCAGCTCAGAAGCGCAGCGCCAAGCGCGGCGGGGCAAAGCCCACCGCGCCGGCGTCGGGGATCATCGGGTTGGGCGATCCCAGAACGGCCGCGCCGCTGATCGCGCAGACCACCCCGAGGATCATGAAGACCATCGGCGCGGCGATGTCTCCGAAGTCGCGCGCGTCGCCGACGTTCCCCGCGAAGGCGGCGCCGCTGATCGATCCGCCGATGAGCCCGCCGCCGAGGAGCCCGAGCCCGAGGTAATGGCCGCCGAGCGAGCGGCGCCGCATCGCGATGCTCCCCTCGCGCATGTCGGGCGGCGCAAGCGGGGCGGCGCCGGGAACGAAGGGGGGCGGAGGAGGCCAGTCGGCGCCTCTCGGGGCGGGGGCTTCGGCGGGCGGCGGCAGCGCGGAGCCGACGTCTCCGCCGGGGGCCGGGGCGGTGCCGGCGGCGGCCGGAGCGGCCGCGCTCGGCGGCGTGGGCCCAGCCGGGCTCGCGCTCGATCCAGGCACGGCGGGCGGCGCGGGCGCGGCCGCGGCCCCGCGTGGGGGCTCGGCCGCGGCGCGCGCCGCCTCGAGCGACGCGATCGCCGCCTGCATCTCGCTCGACGAGCAGCGCCGGCGCGCGCACTCCTCCACGCCCCGCGCGGCCGCCTGGAGCCTCGCGATCGCGGCCTGTGCGTCGGGGGCCGGCGCCGTCGGCGACTGCGCGGCGGCCGTCGACGAGGCGACCATCATGGTGAATGCCGAGGCGAGCGTCCGTCCTTTTCTCGTCATGATGATTCCCATTGGCTATGCGCCTCGCGGCGCGCTTCAACATGGGGGCTCCGCCCCCAACCCCCGCGACAATTGCCGGTCGGCTTCGCCGCCCGGACACCCGCCGCTTCAACATGGGGGCTCTGCCCCCAAACCCCCGCGACAATTGCCGGTCGGCTTCGCCGCCCGGACACCCGCCCTCCGCTTCGCTCCGGTCGGGTCAATTGTCTTCAATCGTGATCGCGCCGGCCTTCACGGCGTGACGCAATGGTCCGGCGCCGGGCGCAGCCGCGCGCCGTCGAAGACGGCGATCTCGGCGCCCGCCCACTGCACGACGTAGCCGGCGCACGCCGGGGTCTGCACGCAGACGGGCCCGAGATCGTAGCGCCGCTCCTCGTCGCCGCTCCGGCGGCGACCCTCGTCGTCGTCCGCGAGGCGGCGTCCCTCGTCGTCGCCGGCGCGGCGCCGCCCCTCGTCGTCGTCGGCGCGGCGCCGTCCCTCGTCGTCGTCCGCGAAGCGCCGCCCCTCGTCGTCGTCGGCGCGGCGGCGCCCTTCGTCGTCGCCGGCGCGGCGGCGCCCCTCGTCGTCGCCGGCGAGCCGCCGCCCCTCGTCGTCGTCACCCAGCCGCCGGCCGTCGCAGTCGCACTGCCACGCGGAGTCTCCGATCACCACGAGCGGGCGCCCGGCGCGGGCGTGGAGCGCCGCCAGGGCGGCGGCGTCGCCGGCGGGCCCGAGCCGCTTGCAGGGGAGAGGCGGCACCGGCGACGCGGCCGGCCGGCAGCTCGAGGGAACCGCGAGCAGGAGCGCCGGCACGAGCCCTCGCGCCCACCGGTGGAGTCGAGGTCTCATTGCCATAGCGATGGAGAGCGCGAGAGCCACAGCTCCCACGCCGGCAGGTCCTCGTAGTTGGTCTGCTCGTATTTGAGGGTGATCGCGCCGTCCGCGGTGAGGCTGACGCGGTCCTCGGGCACGACCACGAGGTACTCGCGCGCGGCCGGGCCGGTCGCGTCGACCGGCACGCGGCAGAACGCCAGCAGCCCGTAGATCGGCTGCGGCAGGCCCGGCACCTGCACCACCACCGGGCGCGCCCCGAGCCTGCGCGCGGCGGCGTAGTCGCGCACCGTCGGATGCGGCAAGCAGCCCTCCGCGTAGAACGGCGTCGGGAACGGCCTGCCGGCATCCATCCGGAACGCGCTGTCCTTGTCCCAGATCGCCACCCCGGGCGTGCCGATCTTCGCCTCCGGCACCGGCCGCGTCGTGACGCGGTACATGGGGCAGCCCGCCGACATGGCTGCGATCGCCGCCCCGAGCAAGATCACGAGCCGCCCGTTCGCCCTGCGCATGGTCTCTCTCCTTCGAGGGGATCCCGTGCTCACTGGCACGCGAGGTTCGGCTCGTTGAAGGCGCAGCAGTCGACCTGGCCGGTGTACTGGCAGACCTGACCGGTGCCGTCGCCGTGGAAGCACCGGCCCTGCTGGCCGCCGTTCTCGACGAAGCAGCCCTGGGCGGCGTCGCCGCACTCGAGGGCGACGCGGTACGAGCCGCCCTCGCAGACGAGCAGCGGGCTGGCGTGATCGCCGGGCGCGCCCGTGCAGGCGAAGTCACCGTCCTGCTCGCAGGGGTCCCCTTCTGCGGTCGATGACGCCACCTCGTCGCTCCCGCACGCCGGGGCGACCACGACCAACCACGAGGCCACCACGCACCACACCGTCCTCCGCATCGCCTCACGCTCCTTTGCAGCTGGGGTAGTGGTCCGAACCGGTGGATCGATCGCGCGGGCGTGCGTTTTTGTTCGCGGCGCCCCTCTGGGCGGCGCGACCCACGCCCCCGGGGGACCCACCCCGTGGGACGCTTCGGCTGCGGGTGGTAGGATCGCCGCCCCGGCATGGAGACCGACTTCACCCTCCTCCAGCGCTGGAAATCCGGCGATTTGGGGGCGGGCAACCTCCTCTTCGAGCGCCACTTCGAGAGCGTCTACGGCTTCTTCGCCCACAAAGTGGAGGCGGATGCGGCGGCGGACCTCGTGCAGCGGACCTTCCTCGGCTGCGTGGAGGCCATCCACCGTTTCCGCGAGGACTCGAGCTTCCGCACCTTCGTGTTCGGGATCGCTCGCCACGAGCTCTTCGGCCACTTCAAGCGCAAGCGCAAATCGCCGGAGCTCGACGTGGGCGCCTCCTCGATCCGGGACCTCGCGCCTTCCCCGAGCACGCTGCTCGGCCACGACGCCGACCAGCGGCTCCTGCTGGCGGCGCTGCGCTCGATCCCGCTCGATCTTCAGATCCTGCTCGAGCTCCACTACTGGGAGGACCTGCCGGGCCCGGAGCTGGCGCGCGCTCTCGAGATCCCCGAGGGCACCGTGCGCAGCCGCCTGCATCGCGCGCGGGAGCTCCTGCGCGCGCGGCTGGAGGAGCTCGGCTCGGGCACGAGCACGATCGCGTCGACGCTCCAGGACCTCGACGCATGGGCGCGGTCGCTGAGGGGGCTCCGTGCGGCGGCGAGCCCGGAGCTCCCCGGCGACGGCGCCGTCGTGGGCCGCAAGCGATAGCGGCGGATTCGTCACCGATGGCCGGGCGGCGCCGAGCGCGTCTCCGGTGCGGCGAACGCCCGCAGCCCTCAGCGTAGGCCCGCGTCCTCTTCGAGGATGAGCGGGCTGACGCCGAGCGACTCGACGCTCGCGCGCGCGCCGCTGCAGAGCGCGGCGCCTTCGTCCCCGCCGATGCGACGGCCCCGCTGCCACCGCGCGATCGCCACGTCGACCTTGCGATCGAAGCAGGCGGCCTCGCGCTCGGCGCGCGCGAGGAGCTCGAGCGCGCGCTCGGGCCGGCCCAGCGCGTCCGCGGCGTACGCACGAGCGCGCGACGCGCCCCCGGCCCAGAGCGGGGGGGAAGCATCGACGATCGCGCCGAGGCGCTCGATCCGCTGCGCCGACGCGCCGGGATCGCCCGAGCGCAGCGCGTTCGCTTCGATGAGCGCGACGAGCACCCCGAAGGTGCCCGCGTACATCGTGCTCATGAAGCGGAAGCTCTTGGCGCGAGAGAGCTCGTGCGAAAGCTCCCGCCGCGCGCGCACGCCGTCGTCGCGATAGGTGTCCGCCCAGTAGCGGTAGATCCGCTTCGAGGCGCGCTGCGCGTTCGGCGGCTCGTCGTCGAAGAGATCGGCCGCCCGCGTCAGCGTGTCGAAGCCTTCGTCGAAGCGGCCCTCGAGCACCTGCACGTACCCCTCGACGAGCGCGAAGTGGACGACGAGCAGCGTGCCTCCGCAGTCCGCCGCGTGGCGCCGGAACCAGGCGAGGCGGCTCCGCACGTCGGGCATGTCCTGCATGTGCGCGGCGAGCATCATCAGCCACGAGCGCGCCATCGTCGTCTCGGTGGTGCCCGTCGACTCGCCGAAGATCTCCACCGCTTCCTCGAATCTCCGGCGCGCGTCGAGCCAGGCGCCCCGCCGCATCCGCTGCAGGCCCTCGACGAAGGGCGCGAAGCCTCGCACGTCGGGCGGCAGATCGAGGCCCCGCGCCCGCTCGCGGGCGCTCGCGACATAGCGCTCCGCGAGCGGTACGCGCCCGGGGTCGCGGCTGCGGACGAGCGCGAGGATCGCGAACATGTAGTCGCAGCCGGCGCCCTGCGCGTCCGCGCCGGCGCGGAGGAAGTCGTCGCGCGCGCGCTGGAGGAAGCTCATCCCGGTCAGCGGGTCCAGCAGCGCGAGCAGGATGCCGATCTTCAGGTGGCGCTCGGCGCGCGCGCGAAGCGCGGGATCGGCGCGGCGCGCCCGGGTGCGCCGGATCGGCCCGACGAGGAAGCGCGCCGCCGTCAGGAGCGCTCGGCCTCCCCGCACACGCACCGATCCGCGGCCGTCCTGCGTGAGCGCCGCGTCGAGCCGGCGGAGCCCCTCGCTGGTACCGCTCGCCGCGATCAGCGCGTGCGCTTCATGAAGCGCGATGTCGATCCGCAGGTCGCGCGGCGCATCCGGCGCGAGCGCGGCCCACTCCCGCGCCGCCTCGGCGTACCGGCTGCTGCGCTCGAGCGCCCACGCCCGCGCCTCGCGGACCGCCCGGTCGCCCGGCTGGTGCCGGAGCACGACCGCATGCATGTCCGCGGCCGAGCTGAACGCGCGCTGCCGCTCCGCACGCGCCGCCGCGCGCCGCGCGTGCGTCGCTGCCTCGGCGATGCGGCCGGCGGACGCGAGGTGCCGCACGAGGCGCTGCGGCGGCGCATCGGGCTGCTCGAGCAGGTGGTCCGCGATGCGACCGTGGAGCCGGCTGCGCTCCTCGGGGCCGAGCCGCGCGAGCGCCGCGCTCCGCACTCCCTCGTGATAGAGGTCCACGTATCGGTCGAGCGCGCCGCCCGAGCGGCGCACGAGGCCGTCGTTCTCGAGCGTGCGCAACAGCTCGTCGATCGATCCGAGGGGACGACCGAGGATCCGGGCGACCGTCGCCGTCGGCGTCCAGCCGTCGGCCGTCACCAGGAGCGCGAACAGGTCCCCGTGCGCGCCCCACGCGGCGCCGAGCAGGTCCTCGATCGTCGCGCGCGATCCGCGCGCGAGCGCGCGGCCGGCGACCTCGGCCAGGAAAGCCCGGCCGTCGCAGGCGCGGGCCGCCTCCGCGAGCGCCTCGTCGGAGATGTCGGCGCCGAACGCGGCGCGGCGGATGAGCGCCATGGTGTCGTGGCTCGCGAGCGGCGGCACCTCGACGGTCCGCGCTCCCTGCGCCTCGAGCCACGCGTGCGCGACGCCGGGCTCGACGTCGCTGCGCACCGCGAGGGCGGCGCGCACCGACGGGCTGGTGCGCTCCACGACGTGGTTCAGCAACGCGACGGAGTCGGCGTCGGCCCACTGGAAGTCGTCGATCACGAGGAGCGCGCCGCGCTCCGCAGCCACGCTCTCGAGCAAGCGCGCGATCGCGTCGAAGACCTCGCGACGCGTGCACGTCTCCAGCCGCTCGCGGACGCCGAAGAGGCGGTGTCGGATCTGCTCGCGCGCGTCGTCGATCGAGCGAGAGCCGGCGCGAAGAAGCGGAAACGCCTCTGCCGCGATGCGCTGTGTGCGCCGATCGTACGGCCGATCGCCGCGCAGGAGCGCGCGCGCGAGGTCGTCCATCGCGGCATCGAGCGCGTTGTACGGGAGGTTCTCGGCCGAGCGGGTCGCGCCGCGGAGCACGAGGAGGCCGCGCGCCTCGGCGTCGCCGGCGAGCCAGTCGAGGAGCGTCGACTTGCCGACGCCGCTCGGTCCGGTGAGCACGAGCGGCCTCGCGCCACCCTCGAGGTCGGCGAGCAGGCGCCGCGTGAGCGCGTCACGCCCGAGCAGCGCCGGCGGGCGGAGGGCCGCCGGCTCGACGGCAGCAGGCGGCGGCTCCTTCGTGGTCGACGAGCGATCCGGATCGGCGTGACGGAGCCGTCCACCGATCTGCGCGAGCGAGGGGCGATCGGCGGGGTCCTTGGCGAGGAGCGCGTGACAGAGCTCGTCGAGATCGGGCGGGGTGGACGGATCGAGCTCCGACACCCGCGGCGGTGGCGACTTCGCGTGCGCTTCCATCACGCTCGCGGTCGAGCCGACGAACGGGGTTCGGCCCGCCAGGATCTCGAACATCGTGCACCCGAGCGCGTAGGCATCGGTCGCCGGCGTCGCGGGCTCGCCGCGGATGCGCTCGGGCGCCATGTACGCCGGCGTCCCCGCGACGACGCTCTCGTGCGCGCGCGAGAGCTCGGCGAGCACCCCGAAGTCGAGCAGCTTGAGGGTGTCGGAGGTGTCGACGAGCACGTTGCTCGGCTTGAGATCGCAGTGAATGACTCCGCGCGCGTGCAGGAACGCCAGCGCGTCCATGAGCTGCGGGAGAACGCTCGACAGCCGCGACGCGCGATCGCCGCCCCGGCACCACGTCGCGAGGTCCGATCCCTCGATCACCTCCATCGTGTAGTAGAGGCCCTCGTCGTCGGAGCCGAGCTCGTAGAGGCGTACGAGGTTCGGATGCGCGAAGCGCTCGATGGCGCGGAACTCGCGTTTGAAGCGCAGCAGATCCGCGACGCCGTAGCGCAGCGTGCGCTTGAGCGCGACGGTGCGCCCGAGGACATCGTCCTCCGCGAGGTACACCGCGCCCATCCCGCCGCGCCCGAGCGGGCGGCAGGTCGAGTAGCGCCGCCGCTCCGTCACGATCCGAGCGTTGCACGAACTCGATGCGCCGAAAATACCGGAGGGCTCGAGCGCTGCGCCGCGCGCGAGCGCCGCCGAGTCACCGAGAGCGGGAGCGCTCCCGTCAGTTACCCTGAAGGAGCATCGCCGCGAGCGCTTGGCCCTTCGTCGTGGCAGCGGCGTGGTCCTCGATGGGATCGAGCACGGCGCCGGGCCCCGTGAACGCCACGTACGTCACCCCGGAGTCCACTCCGCCGAACGACGGATCCGGATCGATCCCGAGGAGGGACGCCATCGCGTACGACGCTTCCCCGATGATGTCGGCGGGGCCCTCGTCGCCGAAGACGCCATACTCGACCTTGCCATCGTAGATCACGGCGATGACCGAGCCGAGGGCGAGGCCGGCCGCGGCGTAATCGAAGCGCGCGCTCGGCAAGGGCACCACCACGAACGGGAGGGTGGCCGCATCGAGGAACTCGCCGTTGGAATCGGTGGCGCTCGTCTCGGGGAGATACGCGGGATCCGTTCCGAGGTTGCACTCTTGCGACTGCTTGCCGTCGCAGTCGATGTCCATGTCGGCTGTCCAGAACACCGCGCCCGTGAGGCCACAGATCGGGACCGCCGGCGCGCCGCCGTCGTCGGTCGCGTAGTCGCCGTTCGAGACCGTGTTGCACGCGGCCACGAGCGCCAACAGGTCGTCCGCCGTCGGCGCTCCACCGCCGCTCCCCGTCGAGCCGCCGCCCGTCCCCGTCGCGGCGCTCCCGCCCGCGCCGGTGGTGGTCGCCGTTCCACTTCCGCTGGTGGCGCCGCCGGTCCCCGCCGCGGTGGTGGCGCCGCTCGCCCCCGTCGCGCCGGTGCCGCTCGTGTCGTCGGCCGAGCAGGCCGCCGTTGCCGCCGCGAACGCCAAGGCCCATCCCGCACGTCCGGTCCGCGTCATGTTCGGTCTCCTTGCGAGGCGGATCCAGGGTCGCAGAGCGGAGGAGGAAGGTCCACTGGGACTCGGGACCGCACGTGTCGCCGCGCTCGCACCCGAACGGGGCTGCCCGCCGGCGTCGTCGCTAGGCGGTACGCAGCTCAGGCGCGGGCCCGGTACAGCGCCATCGCGTGCTCACTCCAGACCATCTCCGCATCGGAGAAGCCGGCGTTCGCGAGGGTCGCGAGGTTCTCGGTCGGGGTCAGGTAGAGGAGTCGGTGACGCGCCGTGGGCGCGCTCTCGGGCAGATGGTCGCAAACCAGGAGCGCCCCTGTCGGAGACAGGATGGTGCGGATCTGCGAATAGAGCCGGGCGGCGTGTCGCTTGTGGCGCAGCTCGTGGACGGCCTGCAACGAGAGGACGAGGTCGAAGGGTCCTCCGAGGGCAGTCGACCAAGAATCGCTCTTGAAGTCGGCTCGCACGAATCGCGTCCGCGCCTGGTGCCGGCTGAGGCGAGAGCGGCTCAGCGCCAGCATCGCCTCCGAAAAGTCCAGGAGTGTGTAGCGCGACACGGATGGACAACGATCCAGGACATGCTCGGCCAAGAATCCCGGTCCCGACCCGAGCTCGAGGAGGCGCGGCGCTGGGATCTTCGAGGCCGTCACGGCGGCAACGAAGAGCTCGAAGATCGCGGAGCGCCAAGGGCGCTTCCGCGCCGCCGCCTCAGCCCACGCCGCGGCTTGCGCCTCGTCGTGAAAGTCCTCGCCGTACGGCACGTCGGCCTCGTCGTCGAGCGTCATGCGTCACAGCGTCGGGCCAACGTACCCGCGCCGAGCTGCAGGCGCCAGGGGGAGCGGGCTCCTACACTCCGCAGGACCGCGCGCGCCGGCGAGCCTATGGGCGAAGCAGACTGGTAAGCTCACCGCGTGGCGGCCAAGCGCCACGCGGCGCTCGGGTTCTACGACGAGGTCCGCGACGCGCGCGCCGGCGCGGAACCTCGACGATCCGCGCGGCGCGAAGCGGGGCCGCCTTCGCGGCCTCGAGGCTACGGGTGCTCGTCGCCGTCCAGGGTTCCGTCGAGGTCCCGATCCAGGCCCACGCGCAGGCCCGAGCCGGGCGGCACGCAGGTGTAGGTGACCGCGACCCCCGGCGCGCCCGCGATCGCGCGCAGCGCGGGGTCCGAGATCGCGGGCAGGGCGTGCTTGTCGGGCACGAACTTCCCGCCCGCGTAGAGGAAGCCGCGCTCGCGGCCGGCGAGCCGGGCCTTGGCGACGAGCTCGCAATCGCCCGCGGCGGCGCGCTGCTCGAGCAGGGTCACGCGCGCTCCGACCGAGGCCGGCGAGGCCGCGGACAGCGTGATCTGCTGTCCGACGATCGGCTTCAGGTTCGAGGGGAACGCGAGCATGAACTGCTCGAGCTTGCGGCGGAGCGCGTCGCCCGCGGGGTCCACCGGGATGCCGATCGGGTTCACGCCGGGGATCTCGCTGAAGAGGATGATCGACACGAAGCGGAACTCGGTGTCGACCGAGCCGTCGTGGAAGAAGCCGAAGCCGCGCACCTGGTCGCCCTTGTGGTCGTTGTCGCCCGGGTTGACGAGCGGGTCCTGCGCGTTCCCGAACATGCCGACCTTTTGGTACTGGTTGCGCAGGTGCGGGTTCTTGAGCGTCTGGGGGATGAAGACGAACGAGTACTGCGCGTCGCTGCCGAAGTTGCCGGGCGCGGGCACGCCGAACTCGGCGTTGTTGCTCGGATCGAGCTTGTGGCAGCTGTTGCAGACCTCGGCGGGGGCGAGGAACGCCGAGTTCGGCTCGTTCATGAAGAAGTCGCGCGCCTCGGCCTGATCCGGCGTGTCGGAGTCGTCGAGGTTGCGGATCGGGTTCGGCGGGTACGTCACCTGGAGGATGAAATCGGCGAACGCGGCCATGTCCGCCTCGGGGATGGGCTCGGCGCGGCCGACGAGCCCGACGAACGCCGGGTTGAACTTCTCGAAGCCGAGGTGCTCGTCGAACGATCCCTGGTCGGGCTGGACGCTCGGCTCGTCGTTCCCGCCCGTGCGATCGCCGCGCCAGTGCATCGGGCCGTGGTTGGCCATCCCGCGCAGGCTCTGCGTCGTCATCGGGCCCTTCATGGGGTGGAAGGCGACGGTGCCGCCGATGGTGGTGATCGGCGAGGGATCGTTGTCGAACGGCCCCGGGTTGTTGAGCATGTCGCCGTCGGGGTTGCCGAGATCCCACGCCAGCGAGTCGAAGTCGCCGAAGATGTGGCAGGTCGCGCACGCCGAGTCGCCGTGGCTGCTGGTGAAGGCCGCGTCGTAGAGGAAGCGCCGTCCGGCGACGAGCGACGGCGGCTCCGGATTGAACATCGCGACGTGCGCCACCTCCGCCTTCGAGGCGGTGTCGACGATCGAGATCGCGTTGTCGAACCGGGTGAGCACGTAGAGACGGCCCCGATCCTCGTCGAGCACCAGGCCGGTGGGCCCGCCGCCGGTGAGCGCCACTTGATCGTCGGTGCTGGGCGTGAACGTGTCGGCCTCGAGCTCCGCGGTGGAGTAGACGCCGACCTTGCTCGAGCCGAGCGCCGCCACGTAGAGCGTCTGGCCGTCGCCAGAGACGGCCATCTCGGTCGGGAACGCGAGGCTCTTCGCGTTCTCGTCGTTCGGCAGCGGTGCGCAGCAGGTCGAGAAGTCGATGTGCTTGTTGAGGTGGCGCGCCGCCACGGTGCCGCCGCCCGGATCGAGAACCGTGATCCGGTTCTCGGCCATGTGACCCTGCACGCCGCGATGTCCGGCGAAGATGCCCGGCCCTTCGAAGCGCACCTCGTTGCGCGAGTCGAGGTTCGAGACGTAGACCTTCCCGCTCGCCGGGTTCACCGCCATGTTGAAGAGCACCGTGCCCACGTGCGCGAAGGCGCCGGCGGCGCCGCCGACCTCGTGCGGCGGGCTCGCGAGCGCGTCGATGGCGAACACGTCCTTGTCGGGCAGCGAGAGCTTGACCGAGTCGTCCCAGGGCAGGCCGCGCTCGTCCACCCAGTGCGTCCCGTTCCACTTGACGATGAGCCCCGAGGCCGGCGCGGGCACGCCCTGGTGGTTGGTGAGCGGCGGCGGCATCCCAGGCGAGCCGGGCGCGTTCACGAGCGACGCCCCGACCGTGGTCGTCTGGTTGCCGGTCTGGAAGCCGGCCGCGTAGACCCGCGAGCCGTCCGGTGTCACCGCCAGCGCGCGCGGCGTGTCGGTGAAGAGCGTGATCACGGTGAGCGGCGTGCCGCCGAGGCCGCCGCCGAGGTTGTCGGCGTCGAAGGCCCAGACGTCCGCGCGTCCGACACCCGCCGTGGTGAGCTCGGGATCGAAGCCGATGTTCTGACCGCGGTGCGCCGTCGTGATGAACGCCCGCCGCCGGCCCGGGCCCGCGAAGACCACGTCGCGCGGCTCGTCGCCGACGAGGAGCGTCCGCGTGACCCGCGGCGACTTCGCGCCGTGCCCGAGATCGACGATCGAGACGCTGTCCGACAGGTGGTTCACGACCCAGACCTCGGTGTCGCTCGCGGCCGCGACCGCCACCGGCTCGAGGCCGACGGTGACCGAGCTCAGGTGCGACAGCCCCGAGGCGTGCACCCGGAAGATCTCGAGCCGGTTGTCGGGCGTGTTGACGGCGAAGAGGAGCTTGCCGTTCGGCGACAGCGCGAGCGGCCGCACCTGCCCGCTCTCGAAAGCGGTGAACGACGAAGCCGCCGCGAGCGGCGCCGCCGCCGAGACCGCGTCGTCCGGCTCTTCCCCGGAGAGACACGCCCCCGCGAGGAGCGCGGTGCCCCCCAGCGCAATCAGCAGCGAACGGTGGTGAAACGTACGCATCGCCAACCTCCTTGTTCCGAACCCTGTGCCCGAAGGCGCGGGTGATGGTGCTATCGCGTGGCAGGAACGGGTCGGCGGTGGCCGACCATTACGTCTCGACGGCGCCGCGGAGCAGCGCCTGCACCTTGAGCGCGTGGCCGACCATCTGCACGAGGCCCCCCCGCTTGATGAGGAAGCCCGCGAGATCGAGCAGGTCCTGCGGTCGATCGAAGGCCCGATCGCCGATCGCGGTCACGGCTTCGGTGGTGATCTGCGCCGCGCGCGGGGCGCCGAGGGCCTTCGCCAGCCGCTCGTGAGCGATCGCCACCATCGGCCCGCGATGCGGCGGCGCGTAACGGCCGAGGTCGGCCTGGCTCGCGATCCTCACGAGAGCACCGCGACATGCGCGGCGACCCGCCGGGCCCCTTCCTCGGAGAACTGCTCGCAGTACTTGGCGAACGCCGGGTTCTCGATACCGAGGGTGATGAAGACGCGGCGGTAGGCCCGCGCCTGCGCGGCCTCGACGGCGGCGCGCTCCTCCTCGGTGAAGGTGCGGCCGACGGCGCGCTCGAGGCTCTCCACGTCGAGCTTCGCCTGCGATCCGAGCAGCCCCGCGAAGGCCTCGAGGATGCCGAGGTAGTCGTCGACGGCGGCGGCGACCTGCGCGGGCGCCGCGTGGCTCGCGAGCTTCTGCAGCTCGAGGGCGTCGATCTTGGCGTGCTGGGCCTCCTCGATCCAGTGGTTCTTGAGCAGGCTCGCGAAGAGCGGATCGAGTTTGTCCTCGCCGGGTCGGAAGCACTGCACGTAGTGCTGCTGGGTCACGAGCTCGAGATGCAGCGTGACGAGGAGCACCGCCATCGGCACCTTGCTGAGGATGACCTCGGCGACGGCCTGCGGGTTCTCGATGACGCCGCACTCCACCCCGAAGTCGCGACGGAACGCGGCGCCGAACCGCTGGAACATCTGCTGGTGCTTGACCTCCTCCTCGGCGAACCTGAGCAGCGCCCGGAGCGCCATCTCGTCGCCGAACATCTCGGCGCTCGCGTGGTGGAGCGTGCTCGCGATGATGTACTCCTCGACGAAGTAGAAGAGGTAGAGATAGCTGTTGCCGGTGATCTGGTTCAGCTTGATCGACTCCGCCGGCGTCAGGAAGGGGAGGTCGCCGCCGTTGGCGATGGCGTCGGGCAGGAAGCGGCGCGTGAAGTCGAGCTTGCGATCGGCTGGGAAGACGTCGTCGAGCTTCCACGAGACCTTCTCGGAGGTGCGAACACACGACGCGTAGTCGAAGTTGGTGGAGATCATCCGGTCCTCTGGGGTTGGGTCGCCGCGCCGGCGGCGTGAGCCCCGCGCAGCGGCGCTCGGTACGACAGCTTGCCGATCTCCCCCCGAGTCCCCTCCCCCGATCGTGTGTAACAGACGGACGAGGGGCCCTTCATGAAGCCACCATTAATTCTCCTTCATGATCGGCGCCGCTCGCGGACGCGCAGCGCGCGCCGTGGTCCACTGGCTGGGCCGATGAAGATCCTCGCGGTGGAAGACAACCCGAAGCACGCGTCCTTTCTCTCGCGGGCGCTCGCGGTCCACGGCTACGACGTCGAGCTCTCGGGCGCGGGGGCCGACGCGATCCGACTCGCGACGACGAAGAGGTACGATCTCGTGCTCCTCGACTGGAACCTGCCGGGCCTCGACGGCCTCGCGGTCTGCAGGCTCTTGCGCCAGAGCGGGCGCTCGGTGCCCGTCCTGATGCTCACCGTCCGCGCCGAGCGCGCCGACCACGTGAGGGCGCTCGAGGCGGGCGCCGACGACTACGTGACCAAGCCCTACGACATGGATGTGCTCATCGCCCGCATCGGCGCGCTCACGCGCCGCGCCGCGCACGGCCGCGACGACGTCATCGAGTGCGGCAGCATCGTCGTGCGCGCGCGCGAGCACGCCGCCTACGTCGATGGCGTCGAGCTGCGCCTCACCAGGCGCGAGTTCGGGCTGCTCGCGCAGCTGGCGCGACGCGCGGGCTCGGTGGTCCGGCGCGACGAGCTCCTCACCAGCGTCTGGGGCCTGAACGCCGATCCCGAGAGCAACGTCGTCGACGTGCACGTCGCGCACCTGCGCGCGAAGCTCGGCTCGAGGGCGAGCAAGCAGCTGCAGACGGTCCGGGGCGTCGGCTTCGTGCTCCGCCTCTCGCGCGTGTCGACGCGCCCGCCGCGCGCGCGGTGAGCGGCCGTTCGCGGGTTCACTCCGGCGAGATCGGCAGCACCACCAGGAAGCGCGTCCTCGGGTGCGCTGCGTCCACCGAGAGCTCGCCGCCGTGCGCCCGCGCGAGCTCGCGCGCGATGGCCAGGCCCAACCCCGTGCCCGAGCGGTAGCGCGCGCTCTGGATCCGATAGAACGGCTCGAAGATGCGCTCGTGGAGCTCGCGCGGGATCCCGGGCCCCTCGTCCTCCACCGCGAGGACGACGACCGCCTCGTCGCCCCTGCGCCGCCGCCGAGCCTCGACGCGGACGCGCGATCCCTCGGGGCCGTGCTCGATCGCGTTCTCGACGACGTTGCGCACGAGGCGAAGGAGGTCCTCGGCGCGGCCTGGAACCACGAGATCCTCGACCGCGACCTCGATGGCCCGGACCACCGGCGCCGCCGCGAGGGACGTGCGCACGGCCTGGTCGACCACGTCCTTCAGCCGCACCTCCGACAATGGCGGGCCGAGCTCGAGCCGCCCGGCGGCGGCGAGCGCGAGGAGGTCCATCGTCAGCGTGATGAGGTGCCTCACCTGGCCGAGGACGATCTCGAGCGCGGCCTGATCGGCTTCCGGGTCGCGCTGTTGCTTCAGCGCGAGCTCGAGCTCACCCTTCGCGATCGTCAGCGGCGTCAGGATCTCGTGGGCGGCGGTCGAGATGTAGCCCTGCGCTCGCTCGATCTGCCGCGAGAGCGACTCCATCTTCGTCGCGAGCTCGTCGGCGCGGGCGCGGACCTCGGCGCCGGCGCTCGTCCTCGGTGCTCTTCGCTGCACCCTGGCGGGCCGCGGTTGCTTGGTTCGCTTCTTCGGCATCGGCGGACACGGCCGCGCCCCCGGATGCGCCGTCACGCAAGGGCCGCGCCAGGCGAATCCCCGCACGTTCCAGGGCCGCACACCGAGCACCGCGCCCGGATCCGACCATCGCGTGCCCGGATCCGACCACCGGCCGCGCCCGCCTTTCGAAGGTGGCGCGGCCCTGCTCCGCGCAGCTACGCGCCGCTCCTGCGATCGAGCTGATGGAGCAGGATGGAGTTGCCCTCGGAGTCGAGGCACACGGCCATGCGACATCGCGGTCCACGGATGACGCCGCTCTTGAAGACGACGCCGGCCTGCTGCAGGCGACGCATCAGCGCCTCGAGATCGACGACCTCGAGCGCCACGGTCCCTCCGGCCGCCGCGCTCGGCTGCGCCCCGGTGGTGTTGGTGATCGCCAGGCATCCTCCCCCCGGCAGGTCGTACTCGACCCAGTGCATGTCTCCCCGACCGCCGGCCATGCCGACCGCGAGGCCGAGGGTCTCCTCGTAGAACCTGCGCGCGCGCGCCACGTCGGTGACGGGGTACATGGTGAACGCGATCTTCGCGACCTCCCGCGGCGAGGGCTCCGGAGGCGCACCGGGTGCCCGCTCGTGCTCGACCGTCAGGAGCACCCGGTCGAGCGCCTCGTAGCTCTGGCTCGCGCCCTGATCCATCCCCGACCGGAGCATGCCGTCGCGCTCCTCGGTCGTGTGGAAGAGCGACACCGAGACGAGCTTGGTCCGGCCATCGCCGAGGTCCTCGAGCGTCATCGTGTCGACCACCACGTGGCCGGGCATGCCGTCCCACTCGAAGGTGCTCACGACGCGCTCCGGCGGCGTGACCTCGCGGTAGCGACCCTCGAAGCCCTGCGGGCCGCTGGGAGCGTGCTCCACGTAGCGCCAGTGGCCGCCGCGCTTCACCTCCATGCGCTCGATCACGAGCCGGTTGCCCCGCCCCCACCACTGCGCGACGAGCGCCGGCTCCGTCATCGCCCGCCATACTCGCTCGCGGGGCGCGTCGAAGATGCGCTCGAGGCGAATCTCGCGGTCGCTGGGCGTGCTGACGGTGGCAGGCCTGGCCGCCTTGGTGGACGTCGTCATCGCGGATCCCCTTTGGTGCGTTGGAGGAAGTCTTCGAGGCTGTCGAGCCGTGCCTCGAGCATGCTGCGGTACTTCGCGATCCAAGCGGCCTCGTCCTGCAGACGACGAGGGCCGAGTCGGCAGGTCCGAACCCGCCCGACCTTCTCCGAGGTCACGAGCCCGGCCCGCTCCAGCACGTGCACGTGCTTCTTCATCCCCGTGAGGGTCATGTCGAAGCGAACGGCCAGCTCGCTGATCGAGGCGTCGCGACGCCCGAGCTGCTCGAGGATGCCGCGACGGGTCGCGTCGGAGAGCGCGGAGAACGCCGTGTCGAGCGCGGGACCATGCTGAACCACGTGGTTCAGTATAGGCGCGGCCGAGCCCGCGTCAACCGCGCTGGCGGCCGTCGCACTCGCGTCGCCGGGCGGGCTGCTCGGCCCTGGCGCCGACGCGGCACGACGAGCGTCAGATGCCGAGCTCCTTCCGGGCGGCCGGGTCCCCGAGGCTCCCGAGATCGTGCGGGTAGTCACCGTTGCATTGCACGGCCCGAAGCTTGTCCCCCGTCACCGAGTGGAGGACGTAGCAGAGCTCCCGATAGGGGCCGTCGAGCTCGGCCTGCTCGCGTCGCAAGGCGAAGAAGTGGCCGCGATAGGGGCCCCTCCGGATCTGCTCGGTCGCGACGGCGGTCAGGATCCAGCTCGCCTTCTTGCTCGTCAGCTCGACCCCGAAGAGCGCGCCCAGACGGCCGTTCTGCACGTGGAAGTAGACGCGCTTGGCGTCGAGTGAGAACTCGGGGTCGGCGAGGTCCACGAGCGGCAGCTCCGCGCTGGAGCCCGAGGGATCCTCGACGACGAGCAGCTCGGGCTCGTCGTCGTCGTCGACGCCGATGAGGTGAAGCGAGAGCGGGCCCTCTCGCGCCCGCGTCGCATGACGGCGGAAGACCACCCTCTTGCCATCGGGCGAGAGCGCCGGCGAGTCGTCCCTCCCTTCGGTGGTGAGGCGCGCCTCTCGACCGCGCGCGTCGCGCACGACGACGTCGCCGTCCATCGCCTCGACGCTCGCCGCGCGCCCGGACAAATGGCCGCGCAGCGCGGGAGTCGCGGCGCGCGAGCGAGCGCGGCTCGACGCCGCGGGGAGCTCCGCGATGCCCGAGCCGCGCGGGGGCGGGCTCACGATCACCGGCGCCGTTTCGGCGACCGCCTGCACCGGCTCGCGGCCGCAGGCGGCCAGACCGAGGAGGAGGACGAAGCCGTTGGTCCTCGCATGCGCGACCACGCGCGTGGAACGCGCTCGGGCTCGTCGGGCTTCCCGACGGCTCGTCTCCTCGATCAGCGCGCCGGCCGGCACCTCGCCGCGATCGCGGCGATCCCCGCGTCGAGGTCGAGATCGCGCTGGGAACCGTCGCGCTCGCGTATGCGCACCGCGCGCCGCGCGGCCTCGCGCGGGCCGACGACGACGAGCAGGGGGACGCCCCGCTCGTGCGCCGCGACGATCTTGCGCGCGAGCGACTCGTTGCGCGCGTCGATCACGGCGCGCACCGCTTCGCCCTCGAGCCGCTCCACGACCTCGCGGGCGTAGGGCGCGTGCTCGGGCGCTCCCTTCGCGTCGATCGCGAGGACCGCCACCTGCTCGGGCGCGAGCCACGGCGGCAGCGCGCCGCGGTGATGCTCGAGCAGGATCGCGAGGAAGCGCTCGAGGCTCCCGAGGAGCGCGCGGTGGAGCATGGCCGGCCGGCGCCGCGCTCCCGACGCGTCGACGTAGTGGACGTCGAACCGCTCGGGCAGCACCAGATCGAGCTGGATGGTCCCGCACTGCCAGAGGCGCCCGCGCCGATCGCGGAGCGCGAACTCGAGCTTCGGGCCATAGAAGGCGCCCTCGCCCGGCTGCCGCTCGAAGACGAGGCCCGCGGCGCGCGCCGCGTCCTCGAGCATCGACTCGGCCATGTCCCACACGGCGTCGTCGCCGGCGCGGCTCGCCGGGCGCGAGGAGAATCCGACGACCACGTCGGCGAAGCCGAGCTCGCCGTAGAGCGCGCGTAGCGAGGCGCAGAAGCGCGCCACCTCGCCGGGGACCTGATCGTAGGCGCAGAAGACGTGGCCGTCGTCCTGCGAGAACTGCCAGAGCCGCATGAGGCCGAGCAGGTTGCCGCTCTGCTCGGCGCGGTGGCAGAGGCCGAATTCGGCGAGCCGCACCGGCAGCTCGCGGTACGAGGCCGACATCTTGCCGAAGATGAGCGCGTGCCCGGGGCAGCTCACCGGCTTGAGCGCGTAGCGCCGCTCCTCGCGCTCGACGCGGAACATCCCCTCGGCGTAGTGCTCCCAATGGCCGCTCGCGCGCCACACCGACTCGGAGAGCACCTGCGGGCTGCGCACCTCGTGGTAGCCGTCCGCGCGGACCTGGCGGCGGATGCGCTCCTCGAGCGCGCGGTAGAGCTGCCACCCGCGCGGGTGCCAGAACACCATCCCCGGCGCCTCCTCCTGGAGATGGAAGAGGTCCATGCGTCGGCCCAGGGCCCTGTGATCGTCTTCGCTCGACATGTCTCGCTCCTTCGGTTCGCGGTGAGGGCCGGCGACGGAGCGGACGAGCAGAAGCCCGAGCCCCGCCGTTGCCGGCGGGCTCGGTTCCTCGGTGTGGGTGCGCTAGCGCGCGCAGACGAGGACCGTCCCGCCGGAGCAGGAGGTCGTCGTCGTGGCGGAGCGCATCCGTTTCACCATGGTGGCACCGACGGGCGAGGGGCCCGTCGCTGACGAGGCGCTCAGGCGGCTGCTCCCGGCGCCGGCTCCGGAACCGAGCCCGCGACCTCCGGCGTCACCTCGCCCTCGAACGGCCGGAAGTTTTCCCTGAAGAGCTGCGCCAGCCGGCGCGCCTGCTCGTCGTAGGCGCGCGGATCCCCCCACGTCCTTCGAGGATCGAGGAGCTCGGCAGGGACGCCCGGACAGGACGTCGGGACTTGCATGCCGAACACCGCGTCCCGTCTCGTGGGTGCACGCCGGAGCGATCCGTCGAGGACCGCGCGCACGAGCGCTCGCGTGATGGAGATCGGCATCCGCCGGCCGGTGCCGTACGCGCCGCCGGTCCAGCCCGTGTTGACGAGCCACACGTCCGCGCGATGCCGCGAGATCCGCTCGCCGAGGAGCCGGGCGTACACGGTGGGCGACAGCGCCATGAAGGGCGCACCGAAGCACGGGCTGAAGGTGGCCTTGGGCTCGACGACGCCGGCCTCGGTGCCGGCGACCTTCGCCGTGTAACCCGAGAGGAAGTGGAACATGGCCTGCTCGGCGCTGAGCTTCGAGATCGGGGGGAGCACGCCGAACGCGTCCGCCGTCAGCATGAGGATGTTCGCCGGGTGGCCGCCGGTCCCCTCGCGGGCAGCGCGGGGGATGTGGCTGATCGGGTACGCGGCGCGCGTGTTCTCGGTCAGGCTCGCGTCGTCGAGGTCGAGACGACCGGTGGCCGAGTCGAAGCCGACGTTCTCGAGGATGGTCCCGAAGCGCCGCGTCGTCTGGAAGATCTCCGGCTCCTCCTCGGGAGAGATGCGGATCACCTTCGCGTAGCAGCCGCCCTCCAGGTTGAAGACGCCGCGATCGCTCCAGCCGATCTCGTCGTCGCCGATGAGGTCTCGCTCGGGATCCGTCGAGAGCGTCGTCTTGCCGGTGCCCGAGAGCCCGAAGAAGACGGCGACGTCGCCCGCGGCGCCTGCGTTGGCCGACGCGTGCATCGAGAGCACGCCCTGCTGGGGTAAGAGGAAGTTGAAGAAGCTGAAGGCGGACTTCTTGATCTCGCCCGCGTACGCCGTGCCGCCGATGAGGACGAGGCGCCGGCCGAAGCTGAGGATGATGAACGCCGCCGAGCGGGTGCCGTCGAGCTCGGGGATGGCGTGGAAGTTGGGCGCGTGGAGGATCGTGAGCGTCGGCTCGCGCGCCGGATCGTCCTGCGGTTGCGCCTGGAGGAACAGGTTGCGCGCGAAGAGGCTGTGCCAGGCCGTCTCGGTGATGACTCGAACGGGCGATCGGTACGCCGGGTCGGCGCAGACGTAGGAGGGCTGGACGAAGATGTCCTTGCCCTGGAGATAGGCGAGCATCCGCCGGCGAATGGACTCGAACCGCTCCGGCGCGATGGGCTGGTTGTGAGGGCCCCACCAGATCCGCTCTTCGCTCGAGGGCTCGCGGACGACGAACCGGTCGTTCGGCGCGCGGCCCGTGTGGTCGCCCGTGCGGACGACGAGCGGGCCGAGGTGAGCGATGCGCGCCTCCCGCCGGCGAACGATGTGCTCGTAGAGGAGCGGCGTCGGCAGGTCGTGGTAGACGGCCGCGACGTTGGTCAGGCCGTGGAGCCCGAGCGCATCGCTCGACGGTTCCATCGTCAGGTCGGCTTCTCCGGCGTGGGGCGGCGTCGAGCGGCGAGTGGGCACGCCGAAGGCGTAGCAATGGGCGTTCCGAGCCGAGCTCGCGGTCAGGCCGCCGCGGGGATCGAGAACCAGAACACCGAGCCTCGCCCCGGGCCCGGCTCCACGCCGACGTGTCCGCCGTGCGACTCCACCAGGCGCTTCACCGTGGCGAGCCCGAGCCCGAGCCCGGGCGCCTTGGCGTCACGGCCGCGGGCGTACGGCTCGAAGAGCCGCTCGCGCTCCGTCGGCGGAACGCCGGGCCCGGTGTCCTCGACCTCGAGGCGGACCTCGTCCTTCAGGTCGACGGTCCGGATGGCGACGCGGCGCACGTCGCCTTCGCCGATGTACTTGATGGCGTTCTGCACCAGGTTGCCGAGGACGCTCGTCAGCACGCCCGGGCTGCAGGCGACGACGCGGTCGGTGGCCGCCGCCTCGACCCGGAGATCCACGCCCGCGTCGTGCGCGACCGGGCCGAGCTCCTCGGCGATCTCGTGGACGGCCTCGCCGACGCGGGCTTGCACGCCGGGAGGGGGCTTCGCGCCGGCGCGCGCGAACTCGAGGAGATCGGAGACGAAGCGGCGGACCCGCTGGAGCGTGCGCGAGGCCCGGGCGACGGCGCCCTGGGCCGCCGCGTCGTCCGGATCGCCGAGGCGCCGGTCGGCGAGGTCGAGCGCCAGGGACACGGTCATGAGCGGGCTCAACAGATCGTGGGCGACGCGGCCGGCGAAGCTCTCGAGCTCCTCGGCGCGGCGCTCGAGCGAGTCGAGGCTCCTTGCGGCCAGCGCCTCGGCGCGACGAACGGCGCGGTACGTCAGCGCCAGCGTCAAGGCCGCGGCGGCGAACGTGAGCGCGATGGTCACCGCCGCGGCCGGCAGCTCCAGCCGCGAGATCCGAGCGACGCTGGCGGCCGAGGCCCGTGCGACCTCGGCGTTGAACTCGCTCGCGCGCACGAGATCGGCGCTGAGGTGCGCGACGGCGGCGTCCAGGTCGCGGCGCAGGCCGGGCTGCTCCTGAGCCCCCGGCTCGAGCGCCAAGATCCGGTCCACGACGGCGTTCGTCTCGGCGAGCGATTCGTCGATCTGCTGCTGCAGCGGCCCTTCGCCGGGCTCGAGCGGGAGCGCCTGGTACCAATCGAGAGCACGCCCGAGCTCCCGGCGCGCAACGGCGATCGACTCGTCGCGGACCTCCGGATCGCCGGGCGCGCCCAGCCGGCGCTCGAGCACGAGCGCGTGGACCTGGCGGACCCGCGCCTGCGCCCGGTCGAGCGCGACGATGCTGGGCACGGCGCTGTCGACCACGTCCTCGTGCGCGGCGTAGAGGGAGCGCGACGCGACGCCCAGCAACGCCAGGAGCGCGACGGTGCCGATCGCCAACACGACGACGGCGGCGACGAGCATCCTGAGCTCGGTGCGCATCCTCATGGGCCCGGGACCCTCGGTGCTTCCCCGGTGGAGGAACGGGGCGCGGGGGGTATTTGTTCCGCGAGCGCACGCTCGAGCAGCCCGAGGAAGGTGTCGAGCGGGCACGGCTTGGGCGCGACGTACGGCGTGCCGACGCGCGCGGCGATGGCGCGGAGATCGACGTACCCGGAGATGAGGACGATGGGGATCCTCTCTTTCCCGGCGTCCTCGATCAGCATCTGGTGCGCCATGCCGGGGCCATCGAGCACGGGCATCTCGACGTCGAGGACGACGACGTCCGGGTATCCGTCATTCAAGGCGGCCAGCCCCTCGCAGCCGTCGCGCGCCACCCGCACCTCATGGCCGAGGTCGGTGAGGACTTCGCGCAGGACGTCCCCGAGGTCGGAGTCGTCGTCCACGATGAGGATGTTCGCCATGAGCTCGACCGCAGCGAAAACCTGGCGCCGCCGGAGGCGCTCGCAAGCCAGGTGGACGTCCACCGTTGGGAGGCGGCCCGGCGCCGGTCGCGGGTGCGCGCGGCCGAGCGACCGCACGCCGCTGCCCGGCCCGCGCTCGCGGCGCCCGGTGCCGCGCTGGAGCTCGCCGCGGGGCGAGGCCGGTGTCGCAGCTGAAGTCCCCATCTCGCCGCCCGCGGTTCTCGTGGACGTTTGGCGCTCGAACCCGTCGGATCCTTCCAGCATCGAAGGGATGATGCGATCCGGCGTGGCTCCGAGACGGATCGTCGCCTCGCGATCGTTCGGTCCGCCATTCATCGCCCACGGCCGACCCCCGGATCTCGTCAGGGACGGGCAGCGATGCTGTGGGCCGTCCTGAGCATGTTCGCAGCGGCCGCGCTGGCGCCGGCCCTTCATCGCGCGCTCGGGCGCAAGGCTCGCTGGGTCCTCGCGGCGCTGCCGGTGGGCGTGCTCGTGGTCGCGGCGCGGCTCCTCCCGAGGATCCTCGAGGGGGAGGCGCATCACGCGTCGGTGCCTTGGGTCCCGTCGCTCGGGGTGGAGCTCTCGATCGCCCTGGATGGGCTCGCCTTCGTGTTCCTCGCGCTCATCTGCGGCATCGGGGCGCTCATCTTCGTCTACGCCGGGGAATACCTGCGGTCGGATCCGAGGATCGGCCGCTTCTACGCGTACCTCCTGCTCTTCAGCGGATCGATGGCGGGGCTCGTGCTCGCCGACGACGTGTTCTTCCTCTTCGTCTGCTGGGAGCTCACCAGCGTGACCTCGTTCCTCCTCATCGGGTGGGACCACGACCGGCAGGAGGCGCGCCAGGCCGCGCTGACCGCGCTCCTCGTGACGGGGGCCGGCGGGCTCGCGATGCTCGCCGGCTTCGTCCTCCTGGTCGTGGTCACCGGAGAGACGGACGTCTCGCGGATGTCGGGGGAGGCGATCCGGGCGAGCCCTCTTTACCCGTCGATCTTGATCCTCGTCCTCGCCGGCGCCTTCACGAAGTCGGCGCAGGTGCCCTTCCATTTCTGGCTCCCGCGCGCGATGGAGGCGCCCACGCCCGTCAGCGCGTACCTGCACTCGGCGACGATGGTCACGGCGGGCGTCTACCTCCTCGCGCGCCTCAGTCCCACGCTGGGAGGGACCCGGGCGTTTTGCCTCGTCGTGACCGTCGTGGGCGCCGCGACGATGGTGACGGGCGCCGCGCTCGCGGTCACGCAGAAGGATCTCAAGCGCATCCTCGCGTACTCGACCGTGAGCGTGCTCGGGGTCCTCACGATGCTCCTCGGCATCGGGACCCGGGCGGCCGTCTCCGCCGCGGTGGTCTATCTGATCGCGCACTCGCTCTACAAAGGGTCGCTCTTCTTGACCGCGGGCATCGTGGACCACGAGGCCGGGACGCGTGACATCACCCGGCTGCGGGGCCTCGCGCGGCTGATGCCCATCACCGCGACGGCGGCCGTCGTCGCGGCGCTCTCGAACGCGGGCGCGCCTCCGCTGCTCGGCTTCGTCTCGAAGGAGCTCTTCTACGAGGCCGTCGTCGCGGCGCCCTCGGGGGCCGCCGCCCTCGGGGTGGGCGCGGTCCTGTCGAGCGCCCTCTTCGTCGTGGTGAGCGTCGCGGTCGCGTGGCGCCCGTTCTTCGGAGGTCCCCCGGAGGCGCCCACGCTCCCGCACGAGGAGCCGCCGTCGCTGTGGCTCGGGCCGGCGGTCCTCGCGACGTCGAGCCTCGTGCTCGGCGTGGCCCCGCAGATCCTCGGCGACCTGCCCGGCGCGGCGGCGACGGCCATCCTGGGCCGGGCGGTGACGCTCGAGCTTCACCTGTGGCACGGCCTCACGCCCGTGCTGGGGCTCACCGTCCTGACGCTCCTCGGCGGCCTCGGGCTCGCGCGCGTCCTCCTGCCTCGCGGAGAGCGCCTCCTCCGCGCCGCGGAGCGTCTCGCGGCGGTGGGGCCCGCGAGGGTGTACGACGGCGCGTTCGCGGGGCTCTTGCGCTTCGCCGGGGCGCAGACGCGCGTGCTCCAGACGGGGCACCTGCGTCACTACCTGATCGTCACCGTGATGACGGCGGTCGTGCTCGTCGGGCCTCCGCTGCTACGGAGCCAGCCGCCCTCTTCCGCCCTGTCGCTGCGCGACGTGCAGCTCCCGGAGGTCGTGCTGGCGGGGGTGATCCTGGCGGCCGCGTTCGCGACGGCGCGCACGCTGTCGCGCCTCGCGGTCGTGGCCATGCTCGGCGCCATCGGCGTCTGCGTCATGCTCGTCTTCGTGATCTTCAGCGCCCTCGATCTCGCGCTGACGCAGATCATGGTCGAGGTGCTCACGGTCGTGATCTTCGTGCTCGTCCTGCACCACATGCCGCGGTTCGTGTCCCCGCCGCGCGCGCGCGTTTGGGTCGCGGACGCCGTCGTCTGCGGGCTCTTCGGGCTGACGGTGGCGCTCTTGGTCCTCATGTCGGGCACGCTCTCGCCCGAGTCCATCCTCAGCGACTACTTCGTCGCCAAGGGGTACCCCGAGGCCCACGGGCGGAACATCGTCAACGTGATCCTCGTGGACTTCCGGGCGATGGACACGCTCGGCGAGACCACCGTCCTCTGCGTCGCGGGGATCGGCGTGTATGCGCTCCTCGGCATCGGCGCCCGGGGGAGGGGAGGCTGAGCCATGCCCTCGTTGATCCTGCGCGCCACGACGCCGGTGCTGATGGTGCTCTTGATCGTCTTCTCGATCTACGCGCTGCTGCGCGGGCACCACGAGCCCGGGGGCGGGTTCGTGGGCGGGCTCCTCATCGCGTCGGCCTTCTCGCTGCACGTCCTCGCGTTCGACGTCCGGTCGACGCGACGGCTCCTCGGCGTCGCGCCGCGCGTGCTCATGGGGGTCGGGCTCGCGACGATCCTCTTCTCCGGCGCGCTCGGGCTCGCGGCCGGCGGCGCCTTCCTGCGAGGCCTGTGGGTGACCGTGCCGGTGCCGGGCCTCGGCGACGTGGAGGTGGGCACGCCGGTGCTGTTCGACGTCGGCGTCTATGCGGCGGTGATGGGCATGGTGCTCACGATCATCCTGATGACCGCGGAGATGAAGGCGTGACGGTGTTGCTCGCGATCGTCGTGGGCGGGCTGTACGCCTCGGCGCTCTTCCTGATGCTCCGTCGCAGCATCGTGAAGCTCGCGTTCGGTCTCGTGCTCCTCGGGCACGGGACGAACCTCCTCATCTTCACGGTGACCGGCCCGGTTCGCGGGCGGCCCCCGCTCATCCCCCGGGGGGGAGAGCCCCTCGCGTCGCCGCCGGCCGATCCGGTGGCCCAGGCGCTGATCCTGACGGCGATCGTCATCAGCTTCGCGGTCGTCGCGTTCGCGATCGTCCTCCTCTACCGCGTCCACCGGACGATCGGCACCGACGACCTCCGCTCTCTCGAGTCCGGCCCTTCATGAACGCGCTCCTGGTCGTGCCCGTGCTCGTGCCGATGGCCACGGCGATCACCACGCTGCTCGCGCTCCGACGCGAGCGTGCGCAGCGATGGCTCGGCCTCGCGGGCAGCGTCGCCCAGCTCGTCGCCGGAGGCGCGCTGCTCCGCGCCGTGGAACGCGGGGGCATCCAGTCGGTGCAGCTCGGCGGCTGGCCGGCTCCGTACGGGATCACCTTCGTGGTCGACCTCTTCTCGGCGCTGATGGTGGTGCTCTCCGGGGTCCTCGCGGTGGTCACGTCGATCTACGCGATGTCGGACATCGACATCCGGCGGCGGGCGCACGGGTTCTACCCGCTCATGCACATGCTCCTCATGGGCACGAACGGGGTCTTCGTCACGGGCGACCTGTTCAACCTCTACGTCTGGTTCGAGGTGACGCTGATCGCGTCGTTCGCGCTGCTGGTGCTCGGCAACGAGAGGCCGCAGATGCAGGGCGCGATCAAGTACGTGGCCCTGAACCTGGTCTCGAGCGCCCTCTTCCTGACCGGCCTCGGCATCCTCTACGGGTCCGTGCACGCGCTCAACATGGCCGATCTGTCGCTGAAGCTCCCGACGCTGGCGGCCCCGGTCCGGACGACCCTGGCGATGATCTTCCTCGTCGCGTTCGGCATCAAGGCGGCCGTCTTCCCTCTCTTCTTCTGGCTGCCGGATGCGTACCCCACCCCGCCCGTGACGGTCACCGCCCTGTTTGCGGGGCTCTTGACCAAGGTCGGCGTCTACTCGCTCGTGCGCGCCTTCACGCTCGTCTTCGTCGGAGACTTGGCGGGCGTGCACGCGCTCATCCTCGTCATCGCCGGCCTCACCATGACCGTCGGCGTCCTCGGCGCGGTCGCACAGATGGAGGTCCGGCGCATCCTCGCGTTTCACAGCGTGAGCCAGGTCGGGTACATGGTCATGGGCCTCGGCCTGTTCACGGCGTCGTCCCTGGCGGGGACCGTCTTCTTCGTTCTGCACCACGCCGTCGTGAAAGCGAACCTCTTCCTCATCAGCGGCCTCATGCGGGCCGACGGGAGGGACGTTCGCCTCGAGCTCCAGGGCGGTCTCCTCGGCCGCGATCCCTGGCTGTCCGGCTTCTTCCTGGTCACGGCGCTCTCCCTCGCCGGCGCGCCGCCCCTGTCGGGGTTCTGGGCGAAGCTCCTCCTGGTGCGGGCGGGGCTCGCCGACGGGGCGCCGGGGGCCTACGCGGTCGTCGCCACGAGCCTCGTCGTCGGCCTCGTCACCCTCGTCTCGATGATGAAGGTGTGGAACGAGGCGTTCTGGAAGCCGGCGCCTCGCGACGTCGAGAACGGCGCGGATCTCGCGGCCCGAGCCGGGGAGGCCCGGCCGCGCGCGCGGATGTTCGTGTCGGTCGCGCTCCTGACCTCGCTGGGCGTCGCCCTCGGCGTGGCGCCCGAGCCGCTGTTGCGCGTCGTTCGGCGCGCCGGCGCCCAGCTGGCCAATCCGACCGAGTACGTGCACGCCGTGCTGGGGGACGCCGATGAAGGCGCTCGTCCTTGACCTGTTCCTCGCGCTCCTGTGGGTCAGCCTCACCGGGCGGATGACGGGGGCCGGGCTCTTCTTCGGCTTCGTGCTCGGATACCTGCTGCTCTTCTGGCTCCGAGACCTGATCGGGCCCACGACGTACTTCGAGAAGGTGCCGCGGCTCGTGTCGTTCCTGCTCTTCTACGCGAAGGAGCTGATCCACGCGAACCTGCGCGTGGCGCGCGAAGTGGTCGCGATCCGACGCCGCAGCAGGCCTGGGATCGTGGCGGTGCCGCTGGATCTGACGACGGATCTCGAGATCACGGTGCTGACGACCCTCATCGCCCTGACGCCCGGCACCATCGGCCTCGACGTCTCGAGCAACCGCCGGTTCCTCTACGTACACGCCCTGTTCGTGGGCAGCGCCGACGCGCTGCGCGCCACGATCAAGAACGACCTCGAGCGACGCGTGAAAGGGCTGCTCCGATGACTCCACTCCTGCTCGTCGCCATCGGGATCGTCTCCGTCGCCTTCGTCCTCGCGTTCGTCCGGCTCCTCGTCGGGCCGAGCCTCCCCGACCGCGTGGTGGCGATGGATCTCATGGCGACCGTGGGCAGCGGCGGCGTCTGCGTGTACGCGATGGTGACGGACCACGCCATCCTCATGGACGCCGTGATGGTGGTGTCGCTCAGCTTCTTCCTCGGCACCATCGCGTTCGCCTACTACCTCGAGCGGCAGGCGGGACCCCCATGATCGGATCCATCGTCGAGGGCGCGCTGCTGCTGGTCGGGTGCGCGTTCATCCTCCTCGCGGCCGTGGGCATCCTGCGCATGCCGGACCTGTTCACGCGCCTCCAGGTCACGTCCAAGGCCTCCGTGCTCGGAATGAGCTGCATCCTTTCGGCGGCCGCCGTGCACTTCGCCGAGCCGGCCATCACCACCCGGGTCGTCGTGATCATCGCGTTCGTCGTGCTGACGATGCCCGTGGCCACCCACCTGCTCGCCCGGGCCGGCTATGCGACCAACGTCCCCCTCACGCCCGAGACCGTGGTGAACGAAATCGTGGGGCACTACGATCCGGCCACCCACACCCTCACCGGCGAGGAGCCGAGGACCTACGCGTTCGGGATCAAGCCCGGGTCGGCCCTCATCGGCAAACGCATCGCCGATCTCGGCCTGCCCCGGGGCGTGCTGATCCTGGCCATCCACCGCGCGAGCGGCACCGTGGTGCCCAGTGGTCGGACGCGCCTCGAGCCTGGCGACGAGCTCGACGCGTTGGTGGAGCCGGAGCAGCTCGGCCTCGCGCGAGCGATCTTCGCGGCCGAAGCGCCGGAGCCCGAAGACGAACCGCCGTAGGGGGCGCCGCCGATCGCGTTCGGCTCCGCCTGGTCGTTCCCCAAGGCTAGCGCCGGTGCCCGCGACCGGCGCCTCGGCGGCCGGGCCGGACGTCGCGGTGGGTTCTGCACAGCGGGGCACTGACCGCACGCCAGGCCCCGTCGCGCGGCGGCGTCCACGTCCTCCGGTCGGAGGCGGTGAACGCTGGGATCAAGCCGGCGAGCAGTGCTTGGCGATCTGCCCGAGCAGATCCCAGAGCCGCACCAGGTGCGCGCCGACGAAAGGCTTCCCCGACGTGAGGAGCGCCGCGGCCACCTGCCGATCGGGATCGGCCCAGCCGATCGTGTTGATGAAGCCGTAATGGCCGAACGCGCGCGGCGTATGGGGACCATAAGGGCTCACCCACGGGCGGCCGAGCATCATTCCGAGGCCGTAGCGCATCGGGATGCCGAGCGTCATGTCGACCTCGAGGTAGCTCGTCTCGGTGAGCGCCCGCCGCACCGTGCGCCGGTCGAACACGCGCACGCCGCCGAGCACGCCTCCGTCGAGCAGGAGCTGGAAGAACGCGGCGAGCTCGGCGGCGGTCGCGATCACGTTGCCGGCGGGGACGATGGCGGTGAGGTAGCGCGGATCGTTGGCGATCTCGGCGGCCTCCTCGAAGCGCACGCCGAGCGCGCGCTGGACCATCCGCGAGGCCAGGGCCGGGACGCGCGCGCCGGTGAAGTAGCTGCGCGCGACGCGGCCGACGTCCTCGGGGCGCACGCCGTACTCGAACCACGGCAGGCCCAGCGGCTGCTTCACCGTCTCGCGCAGCACCTGGCGAATGGTCTTGCCCGTCACCCGCCGCACCACCTCGCCGAGCACGTAGCCCCCGGTGATCGCGTGGTAGCCGAGGCGCCGCCCCGCGACCCACGCCGGCTCCGCTTCGCACAAGAGCTCGACGATGTGCTCCCAGTCGCCGAGCAGGCCCGGATCGTTGTTGCCCGCGACCGAAGGGATGCCCGCGCGGTGGGTGAGGACGTGGCGGAGGGTGATGTTCTCCTTCCCCTTGGAGCCGAACTCGGGGATGTACTCGGCGACGGCGTCGTCGATGTGGAGCAGCCCGCGATCGTCGAGGTGGTGGACGAGCATCGCCGTCACCGCCTTCGAGATCGAGAAGATGCAGAACGGCGTCGCCGGGCTGGCGAGGACCGGCGCGGCGAGCTCCTCGGCGGGGGAGAGGCCGCGCTCGTGGCCGATGGCGCGGTCGAGGATGGTCTTGCCGCGGCGGCGCACGCAGAGCGCGATCGCCGGCTGCGTCCCCGTCTTGTAGAGGCGCTCGGCCGCCGCCCAGATCGCGTCGACGCCCGCCTGCGTCATCCCCACCTCGCGCGGATCGGTCTCGGCGCCGGGCCGCCGCGAGCTGACCGAGGCGAGATCGCGCGGCACGCGCACGCGCAGCGGCGGGAAGCGGCGGCGCCGCGTGGAGGCGGGAGCGCGGTCGAACTCGGTCGGGGCGGGTTCGGGGGTGCGGAGCTCGGGGGCGCGGGAGATCACGAGGGAACATCCTAGCCGAGGGCGCGCGGCAGCGCGCGCGAGCGATCAACCGGGCGCCCTGGAGCGACGCCGCCATCACCTCGACATCGGAGCGCCGAGCCGAACGCGAAACGCGTCGCTCTCGCCGTTGCCATACGGCGTGGGCGCCCCGATCGCCACGCGCAGCCGCAGGCTCGTCGAGGTCGCCATGCCACCGCCCGCGGTGAGGGCCAGCGCGGTCGGAGCATCGGGCGGACCGCCGCCGTCGCCGCCAGAGCCGCCGGGGCCACCAGCGCCGCCGGCGCCTCCCGCCCCACCGGTCCCGGAGGAGCCGGTGGTGATCGCGGTGGCCGTCGGGGCCGCCGTGTCGTCACCACCGCACGCTGCCATGAGCAGCGCGAGGGCCGCCGACGCCATCCGCCCCCTCATTCGGCCCCCCCGGCGCCGGAGCGGCGTCGCCGCGAGAGCACGAGCGCCGCGCCCGCGAAGACAACCAGCGCCGGCATCGCCGAGCCCGCGACGTTGTCCCTCTTGCTCTCGAGGCGCTCGAGGCGCCGTCGCAGCTGCTCCGTGGCGCGTTCCTCGCGGTCGAGGCGCTCGGCGAGCTCGGCGGCAGCGACAGGGGAACGATGCGCGAGCTCCTCCTCCAGCGCCGCGATCCGGGCGGCCTGCTCCTTCGCGAGAGAGTGAAGTCCCTGGATGGCCGCGAGCGCGACGCCGTCGGCGTCGACCGTCGTGATGTGGCGCTCGTCGGGCCCGAGGCCGAACTCCGCCGCGAAGTCCTGGGCCATGGGGCCCATGTGGCGGACGCCGCCTGCCTCGTCCTTGTAGTGCCAGGTCGCGATGGGGAGGCGGGAGATGCGCTCGAGGACGTCGCGGCCGGCGACGGGCCGGATCTCGTTCTTGGCGTTGCGATCACTGACCGACGACCATGTGCCGCTGCCCGACGCGAGGAAGGCGCCGGCCGAGGAGGCGCCGTTCGTGTAGAAGTAAACGCCGCCCGGCGCCGCGGCGACAAACCGCTTAGGCGCAGGGCAACCGAGGGGGGTGCCGGTGCCACCATTCCAGACGAAGCAGCCGGGCTGCTCTGCTTGAGCGAAGGCCCCGGCCGCAAATGAAGCTCCGCCCGTAGCCAAGTTGTTCATGCCGCCGGCGACGAAGGAAAACGCTCCCGCCGCGGTGTTGTTTGCGCCACCGGCGACGGAGCTCCTCAACCCGCTCGCCGTATTGAAATCGCCACCCGAAGCCACGCTCAGCGCGCCAGAGGCGACGTTGCCGAGGCCTCCGGCGACGGTGCCGAAGTTCGCGGTGACCTGATTCACGCCAACACTGAACCCGCCGCCCGAGATGGTCGCTCCCTCCACACCGGCACTCACCGCATTGCCTGCATAGCCCGCGATGATGTTTGCGCGATCTTTGTTCGCCCCCGCCGCCTCGACCCGGAACACCCTCCCCGCGGTGAACGTGCTGATCTCGAGCGCCTCGTCCCCCGCGTTGATGATCCGCACGTTGCGGTCCTGCGCCACGCCCTTGCCGTAGTGGAAGTCGATGTACGGGATGGTCGCGGCCCCGAGCGAGTTGCCGAGCTCGATGTTGCCTCCCTGGTCGGCCCCGAGCACGGACGTGTTGCTCCAGCTGATCTCCCCCGCCGCGACGTCGAGCGTGCTCTTCGGGTTGGAGATCCCCACGCCCATCTTGCCGCCGGTGACCACGACGCCGGAGTCGATGAGGCTCCCGTTGGCGTCGAACCGCGGGAGGTGCGTCGCGGGCGCCGAGCCCGTGACCCCAACGTCGTCGCCGTCGGCGAGCCCGGCTGGCACGCCGAGGAGATCGCCGAACTGGCCGGTCACCGCGACCGGCGCGAGGCTCGCCGCGAGCGCGTACCCGTTGTTCGCGACCATCGCGTCGACGGCCGCCTCGTCGAGGATGGTGTCCGCGTCCTCGCCGCACGCCCACGCGCCCCCGGCGCGCTTGACGACCTGCCCGTCGGTGCACGCGAGCTGCGCGAGCGAGTCGTCGTCGCCGTTCGCGAGGCCTGCCGGTACGCCGGTGAGGTCCCCGAACGCGTGCGTGTGCGACGCGGGCGCGAACGCCGAGGCCACCGAGGCGTCGAGCCCGAAGGCCGTCTCGCAGTACTGCGCCGACGCGCTCCAGGGCAGGGTGGCGATGCGGAACCGCGGATCGATCACCTGCGTCCCGTCGATGACCACCTCGAGCCAGAGGGCGTCGTTGTCACGGAAGGCGCCGAGGTCGAGGGCCCCGTCGCTGCCGAGATAGACGACGAAGTCGCCGTCGGCGACCGGCACGGCGTCGTGGGTCTCGGTGTAGACGGCCGCGCCGCCCGACGCGGCGGTGTAGAGGGTGAGCTCGAGATCGTGCGCGCCGTCCAGCGCCGTACCTGCCGGATCGGTGAGCCGGCCCTGCACCGGGACAATCGACGGCGGCGCCGCGTAGACCGGCGATGGCGTCGCCTGCAGCAGGGTGAACGCCAGACAACCGATCCCCAGGGCTCGTCGCATCCTCATCGTGGACCTTTCTTCGGCGCTCCTCGCGCCGGGCAGCGGTTGCAGCCGCGCCTCTTGCACACGCTGGACCAACGCCGCGCCGCCCGATCTGCTCTGCCCAACGGTCCGCTGTCGCGCGGCGCCCGGCCGCGCTAGCGTGAGGCGTGACCAGCGCGCGCAGGGTGCTCGTGGTCGGCGCCGGCGGCGCCGAGCTCGCCGCGGCGCTCGGGGGCGCGGGGCTCGAGGTGCGCGTGGTCGAGTCGCGGCGCGGCGCCCTGGAAGCGCTCGAGGAGCGCCCGTCGGACGTCGCGCTCGTCCAGATCGACGCACCCGGCGGGCTGGAGGTGATCGCCGCGATCGCCCGGCTGTGGCCCGACGTGGGCGTCATCGCCGCGGCGGCGGGCGGCGGCGTCGCGGAGGCGGTCGAGGCGATGCGCGCCGGCGCCGACGACTTCGTCGACACGGGCGCCGGACCCGACGCGATCGCGCGCGCGATCCGGTGCGCCCTCCACGCGGAGGACGGTCCGCTGGTGCGGACGCCCGATCCTTCGCCGGACGATCAGGGCCTGCTCGGCGCGACGCGCGCGATGCAGGGCGTGCGGACGTTGGTCCGTCGCGCGGCCGCGGGCACGGCGACGGTGCTCGTGCGCGGAGAGAGCGGCACCGGCAAGGAGCTGGTCGCTCGGGCCGTGCACGCGCTCAGCGCCCGCGCCGCCGGCCCGTTCGTGAAGGTGCACTGCGCCGCCCTGCCGGAGACGCTGCTCGAGAGCGAGCTCTTCGGCTACGAGAAGGGCGCGTTCACCGGCGCGACGGCGAGAAAGCCGGGGCGCGTCGAGATCGCGCAGGGCGGGACGCTCTTCCTCGACGAGATCGGGGACATCACGCCCGCGGTCCAGGTCAAGCTCCTTCGCCTGGTCCAGGATCGCGAGCTGGAGCGCCTCGGCGGGACCGCGACCGTCAAGGTCGACGTGCGCTTCGTCGCTGCCACGCACCGGGATCTCGAGGCGATGATCAAGAAGGGCGAGTTCCGCGAGGACCTCTTCTACCGCCTCAACGTGGTCCCCATCTGGACGCCGCCGCTGCGCGCGCGTCGCGACGACGTGGAGCTGCTCGCGCGCCGCTTCTGCGAGGCGTTCACCGCCTCGTACGGAAAACCGCGGCTCGCGCTCGACGACGAGGCGGTCGCCTTGCTGCGCGCCGAGCGGTGGCCGGGCAACGTGAGGCAGCTCCAGAACATCGTGGAGCGGCTCGTGGCGCTGCACGAGGGCGAGAGCATCGGCGCGGAGGACGTGAGGCGGGAGCTCGCCGACACCGAGCGGTTCACGACCGAGGCGACCGGCGCGCACCTGCGCGAGGCGGCGGCTCCACGCGGCGAAGCCGTGATCCCGCTCGGCGAGGAGGTCCGCCTCGCCGAGCGACGCGCGATCGTCCACGCCCTGGAGCACACGAAGGGCAACCGCGCGCTCGCGGCCCGGCTGCTCGGCGTGAGCCGCGCGACCCTCTACAACAAGCTGGAAGAGCACGGCGTCTCCTGAGCGCCGGAGGGTCCGCTCGGCCGGGGTGGGGCTCTGGTACGATGACACCGTGGGCATCCAGCTTGCTTGCGGCGAGGTGATCGCGGGCCGTTACCGGCTCGACCGACTCCTCGGCGAAGGCGGGATGGGCGCCGTGTGGGAGGCGACGCACACCATCACGCGCAAGAGGACGGCGCTCAAGTTCGTGAAGGGCTCGGCCGAGGCGAAGCCCGAGCTCCGCCGCCGGTTCATGCGCGAGGCGCGCGCCGCGGCGTTGGTGGAGCACCCGAACGTGATCACGGTCAGGGACGTGTTCGAGCTCGAGGACGCGACGCCGGTGATGGTCATGGACCTCCTCGAGGGCGAGACGCTGGCCCGGCGGCTCACCCGGGAGCGCACGTTGTCGATCGCCGACGCAGCCGACATCCTCCTGCCGGTGGTATCGGCCGTCGGCGCGGCGCACGCGATGGGCATCGTCCATCGCGACCTGAAGCCGGAGAACATCTTCCTCGTGCGCGACGCCGACCCGACCGCGACCGTCAAGGTGCTCGACTTCGGGATCGCGAAGCTGACGGCGCCGGACGCTGAGACCGGCGGCGCCACGACCACGGGCGCGATGCTCGGCACGCCGTATTACATGGCTCCGGAGCAGTGCTTCGGCGAATCCGTCGATCATCGCGCCGACGTCTGGGCGATCGGCGTCATCTTGTACGAGGTCCTCTCGGGCGGGCGTCCGGTCGAGGGCGACAATCCCGGCCAGATCTTCAAGCGCCTGATGAGCGACGCGATCCCGCCGCTCTCCAGCGTCGCGCCCGACGTCCCCGACGACCTGGCGGCGCTGGTCGGCCGCATGCTCGCGAAGGACCGCGCGGATCGCCCGGCGGATCTGCGCGAGGTGGAGGAGGTGCTCGCCCGCCACGCTCGCCTGGAGGTGCCCGGGTTCGGGCCGCCCGGGAGCGCGCCCGCGGACGATCTCTTCGAAGCGGACTCCTTTGGTCGCGCGTCCTCGTCGCGCGCGCGGATCCGCGTCGGAGCGACCTCCGATCCAGCTGCGCCGACGCAGGAGCCCGCCGCCACGACGGCGGGGGGCACGGCGGGCGCCTGGACGCCGCCTCGCGCGCCGGTCTCGACCCGGAGCGTGGCGATGGTCGCGGGCATCGGGGCGATCGCGTTCGGCGGGTGGATGCTGTCCCAGCGCGTGTCGACCGAGCGCACGGCGCCGATCGACGAGCCCGCGACGCGCACGCCGACGTCGGCGGCGACGCAGGCGCCCATCCCCGCGGCGGGACCGATCGCGCCCGAGGCGCCCGCCATCCAGCCCGCCGCGCTATCGGCGCCGGCCCCCACGCCGGCGGCGACGGCCACGCCCGTCGCGATCGCGAGCGCGTCGGCGCCAGGCACCGCGCGCGGAGCGCCGAGGGCGCCCATTACGAGCGCGCCGGCCGCGGCGCGCGCGAGCGGCGCTCCTTCGGGCACGGCCGCGCCCGCGCCGCCTGCGTCGCCGCCGACCGCCGGCCTCGTCACCGAGCCGCCGTGGTGACCGCCGAGCCACCTCGATCCCGCCTCCAGGGCGCTCCTCTCGAGCCGCCGTTCTGACCGCACGCCGCCCTTGCCGGCGTCCAGGCGGCGGGACATGTCCAGCGCGCTGGACAGCTCGATGATGCACCGGAGCGGCGCTGCGTCGTGCGGCCCTGGGCACGGCACGTGCTGCCGTCAACGGCAGCGACGAGCTGGCTCCAACGCCGGCCCGAGGAGGACACGGCGATGACGTGGAGCGCTGGACCAACGACGATTCGATCCATCGACCTGTTGGCGGGGCTCTCGTTCGGCCACGAGCGCCTGCGAAGACGCGGGCTGGCGAAGGCGAGCTGCCACCGGCGCCGACACGGCGCTCGGAGCTCTCCATTCGCGATCGCCGCCGCGTTGCTCGGCACCGCGTGCGGGCCGACGGTGGTGCCCATGGGCGGCGCCCTCCCGCTCCCCGCGGGCGCGCCGCGCAACGGCTGCGAGCTGGGCGGGTTCCTCGAGCTCCGGCAGACCGAGGTCTACTCGTCGGCGTCGGACGAGACGCCGACGGGCTACGGGAGCTCGATCGTCCGCAGCGTGGACACGCGCGGGGCAGGGGTCGGCCTCTACCGGCCGGGGGCGGACGAGCCCGAGGAGCTCCCAGAGGCGCTCGCGCCGCTCGACGACGGGCTCTATCGCCGGCACCTCGGGCGCATCGCTCCGATCGAGAGCAAGCGCAGCACGCGCCAGGCCTTCGTCGTCGTCACGCTGATCGGCGCCGTCGCCACCCTCGCCGGCGCGGGAGTGGCCCTGGCGACGTCCTCGTCCTCCTCTTCGGGTTCGTCGGACGGGCCGAAGACGCCCGTGCTCATCGGTCTCGGCGTGGCAGGCGGCGGTCTCGTGGTGATGGGCATCGGCGCCATCGGCGCGATCGTCGCCAAGCCCAGCGTGTACGAGCAGACCGACTACGAGCTGCGCAAGCGGGTCCTCGTGCCTGCCGAGGACGACATGCAGGCCGCCGCACGCGCGGTCGACGGGCACAACCAGCGCGCGCGGAGCCGCTGCGGCCGATGACGAGGGATCGCGGTGGCGAGATCCGCGCTCGAGCGGCCACGAGGCGGACAGCGCTTGGCTCGAGCCGCCCTCGGTCACATCGGCGCGTTCGCCAACGTCGAGCCCGGGGAGTACGATGTCGTCTTCGCACCCCGGAGGGGATTGCACGCCGGCATCGGCGCCGGAGGTGACCCGAAGGTGGCACGGAAGGCGGCGCGATGAAGCTCCGGTCACGGGTGTGCGCAGCGGCGCTGAGCGCGGTCGCGGCGCTGTCGCCCGGCGCGGCGCAGGCGCAGGAAGCGCAGCCCGTCGAAGCGCCGGTCGACGGCGAGCGCCAGACCGCGAGGGCTCGCGATGCGTTCATGCGCGGCGCCGCGCTCGGGGCGGAGGGCAAGTGGCGCGACGCGCTCGCCGCGTTCGAGGAGTCGGCGTCGGTCCGGCCGCACGCGAAGACGACCTATAACCTCGGGTTCTGCGAGCGCGCCCTCGGGCACCCGACGCGGGCCCTCGGGTTCTTCGCTCGGGCGCTCGAAGAGGACAGGGCGCGCGGCGGCGGTGAGCTCGCGCCGGAGCTGCGCACCGCGACCGAAGGGTTCTTGCGCGCTCTCCAGGCGGAGATCGCGATCGCCGTGATCGAGCTGGAGCCGCCGAATGCCACCCTCACCGTCGACGGGCGCCCGCTCGAGGTGATCTCGCGCGGCGGCGCGCTGCCGCTGCTCTCGAGCGGTACCCGCGCGCCGGGTCCGGGCGAAGCGCCCCCCTCGTCGCGGTTCGAGCTGCGCGTCGATCCCGGCAGCCGCGTGTTCGTGATCGCGGGCTCGGATGGGAAGAGCCGGGTCGTCGAGCGGCGCTTCGCGTCGGGCGCGAGGGAGATCGTCCGCCTCTCGCTCGAGGGATCCGCGGCGGCGCCGGCCCCGGGCGGCGGATCGGAGCCGCGGTCCGTGGCGGCCGCGCCGGCCGCGCCCTCGGCCGCACAGCCCACCGAGGACAAGCCGGCGGCTGCGGCTCCGTCGGACGGCCGGCGGACGGCCGCCTTCGTCTTGGCGGGCGTTGGGCTCGTGGCGCTGGGAGTGGGCACCGGCTTCGGCGTCAAGGCGTTCTCCGACTGGCGAGAGAGCGATGCCGGCTGCGAGAGCAGCGATCGATGCACCGAGGAAGGCCTCGCCGCCGCCGACAGCGCCGTGCTCGCGGCCGACGTCTCGACCGTGAGCTTCGTCCTCGGCGGCGTCGCGATGGCCTCGGCGGTCGTCCTCTTCGTCACGAGTGGCGAAGGGCGGCAGGCGACTTCGCGCGTCTGGGTGCGGCCGGCGGCCGGCCCCGGCGGCGGCGGAGCGTCGATCGGGGCGCGGTTCTGAGCGGGACGCCGAAGAAGCGTCAGAGCGGCGACGGATAGAAATCCGAGGAGGTCACCGTGCCCGCCCGCACGAGCAGGCGGAGCTTGCCCACCACCTGGCCAGTCTGGCGCACGGTGCCGACAACCGTGACGGAGGGCGGCTTCACGTTGATGAGGCCCGCGATCCCGAGCGAGGTGGTCGCTTCGGCTCCGATGCTCGCGAGGCTCGTGAAATAGACGGGGATGACGCCGTCGTTCGAGCCCTCCACCGAAAACTGGAGATCGGGAGCGTAGGAGCCCGAGCAGTCGTGGACCGTGAACACGACGTGCCCACGCTCCGGATCGACGGCGCCGGGGCCACCAAGGAGCGCCGCGAAGTCGGCTTTCTTGATCATCGGCGCGAGCTGCTGGGTGTGTGGCGACGTCACGGGTGGGGAGAGCTGGTGGAGGATCGGCATGTAGTCGGTGCCTACCACGTCCATGTCCAGGTACTGATTGAACCCCCTGAAGAACCCTCCCGCGTTATTGGCCTCTAGATCGTAGACGACGATCCCGTTTTCGTTCGTGATCCCCTGCGCGATGGGGTCGAGGCACGGGTCGTTGGTGAGCTCGCACGCCCTCACGGGGATCCCAGGAACCCCCACCTGGTCCGTTCCGACGTAGAGCTTGAAGGTGAGCTCCAGTGTCAGGCTCGAGCTCTGAGGCCACGCGGCGGGGACGCACGACCAGTTGCGCCCCATGCCGCACTCGGACATGCAGTAGTTCTTCGCGCATTCTTGCAACGGATCAGCGAGGTGGTTGCCTACTAGGTGGTCGACCCAGCAGCTCTCGAAGCAGCTCAGCGTGACGCAGCCGGCACGGCAAAACGACAGGCGCTGACAGGCCGTGTCGCCGCCGCAAGCGGCGCTCTCCTCGCAGCAGCTCGCGCGCATGCACGCCCGGCAAGAGTCGATGCTCTCGTAGGGGCTCGCCCACGCGAAGCTTCCGCACCCGAGGTCACACTCGGCGGTGCAGGCCGAAGCGCGACAGCTCTCGACGTCGGCGATCGCGTTTCCAGAAGGTGCCGCAGCGCGCTTGCATCGCTCGTGGCAGACCGCGTCGCCCTCGGCGCACGCTTCGAAGCAAGCCTCCACGGGCCCGCAGGCGCTGTCCGCGCGGCAGGTCGCGAGCTCGGCTGCGCATCGCTGCTCCGCGCAGGTGCTGCAGCGAGGAAAGCCGGCGTTGGAGCGCTCCTCGGTCCCGACGATCTGGCGGCACGCGAGAGCCTGTGCGGCGAGCAGGAGCACGGCCCGCGCAAGCGGCGCGAGTCGGGGTCGAACCGAGCCTTCTCGCGAGCCCGTCCCCTCGCGCCGGCAGGCGAGGCGCTGCCTCCGTGCCTGACGGCGGCCACCGCACGCGGCCTCGACGTCCCCGTGGAGGCGGGTGCCGGAGGCCTCGGTCGAGCTCATGACGGCGATTGGAGCCCAGCGGCAGCGGCCTGACAACTCGTACGGACCCGCGGCCGAGCGGAGGCGGCGACCCCCACGTGGGACGCGGCGCGCTGGTTCAGAAGGCGGCGTGACACCAGGTCCCGATGTTCGTGTCCAGCTCGTTCTGAACCGCGCTGACGCTGCTGCACTCTGGCGCGCTCGTGTCGCACGCGCAGTCCGCGTTCGTCGTGCAGGGGAAGTAGCAGTATGGAACGTAGTTGAGGCCGAAGTGCGCGCACCCGTGCGTGGCAGGGCAGTCCGCACAGGAGTAAGCGTCGCCCAGGCTGAAGGGACTCTTGTGAAAGAGAGGGTCCCCGCACACGGAGGTCGAGCCCGACGAGGTGGAGCTCGTGCTCGCGGATCCTCCGCCGCCGGCGCCTTCGTTCACACAAACGTCGTCGATGCACGTCAGATCGGAGCTGGCGCAACCGCCTTCGGCGGAGCATGGACAGCCGCGCGTGCCGGCCTCGCACTCATCGTCCGCTACGCACGCGGGGCCCACCAGGCACATGGAACCCAAGAGCAGAGCAAGGGTCCCGACCCACGCAGACCCCAGCGCCGGCGCGGAGCCGCCCGCGCGCGTCGCACCGCTTGCGCCAGTTGCCGGCGTCGCTCCGGCCCCGCTTTGCGAACGGCTGCTCCCGCCCGTGCAGGCCACCAGCCTGCGACCGAAGAACCTGTCTGACATCGACTATCTCGCCAATCTGCGAGGCGATGGCTCGCTCCGGAGAATCTGCCGGGCATGATCCCCAGCGAGGGCGCATTGGTGCACGGCCCGGGCCAAGGAGCGCAGCTCGCCCGCCGCCCTGGTTGGCGATCCAAGGAGCGGTTCGAGCGCGGCGCTTGGCCAGTGCCGGCGTACAGACCGTGCGACATGTCCAGCGCACTGGACGCGTCACGCTGCCGCGGAGCGTTGTCGTCCTGGAGGGATCGCGGAGTGACCGCCCCGCGGAGAGGTGGCACGCGCCGTGCGACGGACGTCGAGCGTGGAGACGCGCGATCGACGCCGAGAAGGCGCTCGTAAGCATGCAGGTCGCCGAGGTCGTCTTCGTACGCCCCGGGGGGACTGCACGCCCGCGCCGGCGCCGGGCACGACGGCAGGCTCGGTGAAGTTCCGGGGTGCAGATCCCTTTTTGCACCGAGTTTTCACGCGGTTGCCGCATGACATG
>CAYJPW010000039.1:53859-72931 GCA_964372055.1 uncultured Polyangiaceae bacterium | reverse complement strand
GGCGCCGCTCGTGGCTCCGCCGGTCGAGCCGCTGCTCGACGAGGTCGCCCCGCCGCCGTCGGCGCACTGGGGGCTCGGGCTCGGCACGTGCACGCAGCCGATCGCCGGATCGCAGCTGTCGTCGGTGCAGATGTTCGAGTCGCCGCACGAGAGCGGCGGTCCGGGGACGCACACGCCGCCCGAGCAGGCGTCCATCGCGGTGCAGGCGTTGCCGTCCTCGCAGGCCCCGGCGTTGGCCGTGAAGACGCAGCCGAGCGCGGCGTCGCAGGCGTCGTCGGTGCACGCGTTGCCGTCGTCGCACGGCGGGGCCGCGCCGCCCACGCAGGCGCCGCCGGCGCAGGCGTCCCCCACGGTGCAGGCGTCGGCGTCGTCGCACGCCGTCCCGTCGGGCGTGAGCGGATCGGCGCACGGATCCGAGGCCAGGAGCGACGCCTGCGCCATCAGCACCGGCGCGGCGCCGGGCACGCTCTTGTTGTGGTCCCAGAGCTGCCAGATGGCGTCGCCCCACGCCGCGAGACCGCCGAAGAACAGATCGCTCTGCGCGACGTAGGCGGCCGGCTCGCCCGACGGCGTCGGGCTCGCGAGCGTCGACGCGGTGCCGTTGATCTCGTCGCGGAGGAACTCGACGTACTCGCGGCTCGTCGTCTGGTAGTAGAGGCGCACGACGACGTTCTCGCCGCCCGCGGGGAGCGCGAGCGCCACGTCGTCCCAGCCGCCGGCGTACTCCGCCGCCGTGAAGTAGCCGGGCGCCGGCGCGCCCTGGGACGCCGGCTCGGCGAGGCGCGCGCCCGCCTCGGCGATGCGGAAGCCCTTGGGCGGGATGCGGTTGTCCTTGGCGTGGCCGGTCGCGAGGACGAAGTGGAAGCTCTCCGCCTCGCCGGTGAGGGAGCTCTTCGAGCGCGCCTCGTAGACCAGCGCGTCGGCGTAGCTCTCGCCGGGCCCGAGCGCGGGGCTCGCCGGCGAGTACGCGGGCGGCAGGCCCTTGAGCGTCGCCGAGCCGTCGTCGTAAGGATTCACCTCGGCGACGAGCGCGCCGCCGGCGTAGAGGCGCACGTTCACGAACATGCGCCGTCCCTCGGGGTAGCCGGTGATCAGCTTGTGCCCCGTCTGGTTCCGGATCCGGAACGCGAGCGCGCCCGTCGCCGGATCGTACGAGAGCGCCTCGATCGCCGCGGCGCGCCGGAGCTGCTCGATGGCGCGCGTGCGGCCGGCGAGGAGGGCGAGCGGGTCGAGGCCGATCCCCTGGGTGAGATCGAGCGTCAGCGCCGCCGGGCCCTGGCCGAGGATCGCCTCGTTCACGGGATCGTAGACCGGCGAGCCCGGGAGCGCGCTCGCGAGGAGGTAGGGGACCCAGGCGTTGCCGCCGGTGAGCTCGTGGACCGGCTGGCCGCTCGACGGGTGCTCGACGCTGCCCGAGGGGCGGAGCACGCCCGAGGCCTTGTCGCACGCCTTGCCCGAGCGATCCGGCATGTGGCAGTCCTGGCAGGTCGCGATGGCGTCGCCGGGGCGCGAGGTGTCGAACACGCCGGGCGCGAACGGGCCCACGCCGGGCGCGCCGCCGGGCAGGCCGTAGTCCGAGAGCATGAGCTCGGAGAAGGTCCGCTCCACGGCGAAGTAGCCGTGCGCCGGCTGCGACTCGCTCGGGAGCACCGTGACGCCGTCGAGCGGCTGCGTCCCGGAGAACGCCGCGTTCGCGAGCGCGGGGTTCGAGACGTCGTGGCACGTCGAGCAGAAGTATTTGCTCTTGTGGTAGCGGCTGTAGAGCGTCGGGTGCATCGCGCTCGCGTCGGCGAACGAGGCGCGGCGATCGCCCGAGGTCGAGACGAAGTACTGACCGCTCGCGTTCTCGACGTACGAGGCGCTCTTCGGGTGCTCGGTCGCGTCGTAGAACGTCTGGCCGTTGAAGAGGGCGACGGTGGCGGCCTCGAGCTGATCGGCCGCGAGCGTCTCCACGGCGCCGTCCTGCGAGGTGACGGCGCCGAGGTTCTGCTCGTCCCAGTAGCCGGGCCAGTCGCTGCCCTCGCGCATGCCGTCGAAGCCGTCGCGGTAGAACGGGTCGTACATGCGGTGACAGAGATCGCAGCCGACGCCCTCGTAGTCGGCGCCGGTCATCGCCGCGGCGTTGGGCGGATCGGAGCGCGCGGCGAGCCAGCCGGCGGGGAAGTGGCAGCGCTCGCAGGTGTCGACCGCGTTGGGCCGCCCCAGCGCCCAGATCGAGTCCTGTGCCGCGACGGTCATCGCCGCGAAGAAGAGCGGATCGCGCGCGGCCTGCGCCATCATCGAGCCCTTCCAGGCGAAGCCCGGCTCGACCGCGGGCGCGAAGCCGGCGTGGCAGCCCGCGCAGTTGGTGTAGCCGCTGATCCCGACGCCATCGAGCGGCTGGGTGCCGGGCTGGCGCACCAGCGGATCGTCGAGCGTCGAGAGCGGGTTCCACGCCCAGGCGGCCGCCGGCGCGAGCGCGACGGCGACGACGAGCGCGGCGCCGGTGGCGCGGTGGGTGCGGCGCGGCGAGGTCACGCGGCGAGCGTACACCGGCGCGGCGCGGCCGCGATCAACGCGGTGCGAACCCGAGGACGTTGGGGATCTCCCAGAACCCGCGGCTGTCGTCGCTCTCGTGGAAGCCCGTCTCGTAGCTGCCCATCTCGCGGACGCGGACGCCGCCCTCGTCGACGTAGAGCGACGCCTCGGGCCCGCCCTCGACGTAGACCGCGCCGGCGAGCCCGAGCTCCGGGGCGGCGAGCATCGTGCTCATCGCGCTCATGATGAACGGCGTGCGCGCGTGGATGAGCACCACCCAGCCGCGGCGGTCGACGCCGATCGCGGCGGAGCTGTAGGCCTTCGCGTCCTTCCAGGCGATGGCCTGGCCCTCGCACCCGAGGAGGCGGTAGTTGGTGAAGACGGTGCGGTACTCGCTCCGGACCGCGTCGAGGCCGCCCGGGTCGAGGCCGGTTCCCGGCGCGCTGCCGGCGGGGCAGTCGCGGCCGAGGAGCGTCACCTCGGGCAGGGCGGTCGTGCGCGGGCGGAGGGCGAGGATGCCGCCGAACTTCGGATCGTCGCGCCCGTTGTCGACGACGTCGCCGTCGACCATGAGCCCGATGCTGCGGTGGTCCTCGCCGTACATCGAGGCGTTGATGATGCCGCTCTGCTTGTGCTCCTTCGCCCAGCGCTCGGCCGTGCGCGCGCCGCCGAGCTCGGCGGCCGTGAGGAGGCGGAACGCGTAGCGGCGCGGGTCGACGCGCACCAGGGTGATCCGGCGATCGCCGGCGTCGACGGGAGGCTCGAGCGCGGCGACGATCCGCTCGACCGTGAGCCCGCCGCCGGGCGCCGTGAGCTCGGGGGCGGCGCCGCCGAAGGGGCCCGCGGACCGGGAGCCGTGGTCGTCGATCGAAGACGCCCGTGCAGGCGAGACCGGCCCGCCCGCCGAGGACGCGGTCGCACCCATCCGCGGCTCGGCGCAGGTGCACCCCGCCACGAGGGCGATCAGCGCCGCCAGGATCGCGCGCACGTCCTCGGTACGCCCGCCGCGCCTCTCGCATTCCCGGCGGCTACACGTCCGGGAAACGATCGGCGGTCCGGTCCGGATCGAGCATCGGCTTGCGGAGCAGCACCGCCCCGAGCACGAAGGTGAGGGCGCCGGCGTATGCCGGGAGCAAATGGATGAAGCTCGTGTATCCCACGGCCGGGTGAACCCCGATCGCCGAGGCGAAGCCGACGGTGCCCGACAGACAGAGCGCCAGCCAGAGCCCGCGCGCGGCGGGCCGGGTGCCGCGCCAGACGCACGCCATCACCGCCACGCCTCCCGAGCAGAGCCCCCCGCCGAAGCCGGCGCGGTCGTGCGCGATGAGCGAGACAAGGCGCGGATGGATGGCGTGCAGATCGGCGACGCCGACGCCCATGTACTCGAGGTCCTGCGGCACGAAGACGCGCGTCATCCCGACGGCCATGATGGTGAGCCCGCCGGCGATCATCCCGAACGCCGAGAACGCGTAGCAGAGCCGCCCCATCCCAGCCGGGCTCCACATCCACGCGCGCGCCCCGCCCCTGAACGCTGCGCGGAGCGAGCGATCGCCGCGGAGCTGCCCCCACGATCCGAGGAGCCCGACGCCGAACACCGGCAAGAGCAGCAGCGTCGCGCCCGCGTGCCAGCGGTCGAGGTAGCCGAACCCGAGGTACGTGAGGAAGCTCGCGAAGCCGAGGATCCCCGAGACCAGGATCGTCCACCAGGCCCAAGCCTCGCCGCGGCGCACCGGGCCGCCGGCGAGCCACAGATAGAGGATGCCGATCGACATGATCGATCCACCCCACGAGACGCGGTCGTGCGCCATGAAGTGGACGATCTTGCACGCCTGCATCGAGCAGAGCTCTTCGACCGTCATCCCCAGGTAGGCCACGTCGTTCGGGAGCAGCTGCACGGTCGCCGCCAGGATCAGGGCGAAGATCCCGGTCCCGAGGAGGACGGCGCCGGTCACGGCCAGGAGCAGCCACCCCGCGAGCAGCGGCGCGCGCGGGCCCTCGGGCGGCGGCGGCGGGGGCGGCCCCGGGACGAGCGGCACCGGTCGCCGTGGGCTCGCGCGCGGTCGGTCGCCCTCGGCGGTCGGCCGCGCGGGGAGGGGACGAGGCGCTTCGCGGACGAGGTGCGCGGTCGTGATCCGCTTCGGCAGCCCGGGCCCCGCGTAGACGAGCCCGGCGCCGATCTCGACGAGCTTCGCCCCGGCGTCGAGGAAGCGCAGCGCGTCCTCGGGGGACACGATCCCGCCTGCGCCGACGACCGGAAGCCGATCGCCGGCGCGGCGGACGACGTGCTCGGCGGTGGCCACGGCGCGCTCGAGCAGGAACGGCCCGTCGATGGTGCCGCCGGGCAGGAGCGGGCAGGCGGCGCCGTCGACCGCGACCGCGCCGTCGATCCCGACCTCGACGCAGCGGTCGATCGCGCGATCGAGCTCCTCGTCGTCCCAGTCGGGCGAGAGCCGCAAGAGGAGCGGCTTCTTCGTCGTCGCGCGAAGGGCCGCGAGCGACTCGCGGCTGCGCGCGGCCTCGGGCGGCAGGGTGACGAAGTCGGCGCGCTCGGCGGCCTCGCGCGTGGCGCGCGCCAGATCGTCGCCGCGCACCGCGGCGCCTACCGGGACGCGCACCTCGGGACCGGATCGCACCCGGGCGAGCGCGTCGCCCACCGCCGGCGCGGCGGCGTGCGCGCTCTGCACGATCGCGCGGCGCTCGCGAATCCTGAGCGGCTCGGTCTCGTCGTGGAGCGGGACGGCCTCGGTGCCGGCGGGCCCGACCGTGAGGAACCCGAAGCCGAGCTCCTGCATCACGGCGGCGGCCGAGCCGGAGGGATCGATCCCCGGCCCGAGCCCGACCGGCGAAGGAAACGAGAGGCCGAACGCCTCCACCGCCGCCTCGGCCGGAGGCCGCGCGCGCGCGAAGGCGCGGAAGAGCGCGCGTCCGGCGGCCGTCCGGCCCTGCGTCGCGAGGAGCCAGAGCGTGAGCCGCCGCGAAGCCTCGGGCGGGAGCTGGAACAGCAGCGGTCGGAAGAAGGGGTGGTAGGTGAAGTCGGGCATTAGTCGCGAGCGGAGGCCGCGCGCCGCTCTTCGAGCGTGACCATGACCCCGTGCTTCGGTCGCAGCGTCACCGCGGCGACGGTGTCGATCGGGTGACCGGGCACGAGGCGGACCCGGAACCGCTGGGCGATGGTCGCGAGGAGGAGCACGGCCTCCATCGTCGCGAAGGCGTGGCCGATGCAGAGCCGCGGCCCTCCGCCGAAGGGAAAGTAGGCGTACTTGGGGAGGCGCTGGCGGAGATCGCCCTCCCAGCGCTCGGGCAGGAAGCGCTCCGGCTCGTCGAAGTAGCGCGGATCGCGGTGCACGACGTACTGGCTCAGCCAGACCTGCGTGCCCTTGGGCACGTCGTAGCCGCCGACCGTGAGGTCGGCGAGCGCCTCGCGGCCGATCGCCCAGGCGGGCGGGTAGAGGCGCATCGCCTCGGCGATGACGGCGTCGGTGAAGCGGAGCTTGGGGAGATCCGCGACCGTCGGCGCGCGCCCGGCGAGCACGAGGGCGAGCTCGGCGACGAGGCGCCGCTCCGCCTCGGGGCTCTGCGAGAGCAGGCAGAACGCCCACGAGAGCGCGAGCGCGGTGGTCTCGTGGCCGGCGAGGAAGAGCGTCATCGCCTCGTCGCGCAGCTGCCGGTCGCTCATCCGGCTCTCGTCCTCGTCGCGCGCCGCCATCAGCATCGAGAGCAGATCGCCGGTGTCGCGGCCGCGGTCGCGCCGCTCGCGGATGATCCCGTAGATGATCGCGTCGAGCCGGTCGGCGGCGCGCTGGAAGCGGCGGTTGCCCGGGGTCGGGAGCCGGTCGAGCCAGGGCATGAGCCCGGGCCGCACCGACGCGAACCGGTGCACGACCACCTCGAGCGCGTCGCCGACGTCCTTGGCCTCGCCGGCCACGTCGGCGTCGAAGAGCGTCTTGGCGACGATCTCCATGGTGAGCTTCATCAGGTCGGCGTGGAGGTTGCGCGTCTCGCCGTCGCGGAGCCGCGCGAGCGTGCGCTCGGTGAACGACACCATCACCTCGCCGTAGGCGTGGATGCGGTCCCTGTGGAACGCCGGCTGCGCCAGCCGCCGCTGCCGCCGCCAGAAGTCGCCCTCGGAGGTGAGCAGCCCGTTGCCGAGGATGACCGAGAGATCGTGGGTGCCCTTGTCCTTGACGAAGAGCTTGTTGTTGGTGACGAGGATCTCCTCGATCTGGTCCGGGTGGCTGACGAGGACGATCGGCATCGCCGTCACGCCGAGATCGCAGACGTCGCCGAGCGCGCGCGCGCAGCGCAGCACGTGCCCGGGCGGATCGCGCAGGACGTCGAAGAGCGTGCCCACGATGGGCTGCCCCTTCATGCGCGGCGGCGTCCTCGCCCCCGCCCGCGACCGCCAGAACGCGAGCTCCACGGGGTGGTTCTACACCAGCCGCGCCGGCGATGGCGCACCTTGACGCCCGGGCGGTTCGTCCCGACGCTCGTCGGGTGAAGCCCGGCGACCACCCCGACTTCTTCCGGATCGCGCCCCCGCCGGGCGCCTCGCGCGAGAGCACCATCGTCCTCGATCGCGAGGGCCGCTTCTGGCACGACGGCGAGCGCGTGGAGCACGGCGCGCTCGAGCGCGCGATGCACACCTGGATCGCGCGCCACCCCGACGACGGCCGCCTCATCCTCACGAACGGCTACGACTGGACCTACTTCCGCGCCGAGGACGCGCCGTACCAGGTGCGCTCGCTCCGGATCGAGGGCGACCGCGTGCGGCTCACGCTCTCGGACGAGACGAGCGAGCCGCTCGATCCGACGACGCTGGCGCTCGATCCCGAGGGCGTGGTCTACGCGCGGGTGAAGGGCGGCGCCTTCGAGGCGCGGTTCTCGCGCCACGCCCAGACCGAGCTCGCGCCGCTCCTCGTCGGCGATCCGCCGCACCTCGCCGTTGGCGGGAGGGAGCACGCGTTCGGCTCGCGTCCGGCGGCTCCGCGCTGAGCGGCGGATCGCGCACCTACCGGGCCGTGCTTGCCTCTGGCGCGTCGGCGGCTCACCGCGCCGGTACCTCTTGACCTCAGGGTCGCGACCGTTGCTCCATGCAGCCCGCAGGAGAGGAGGGGAGATGGCACCGATGGTCGGCCTCAGGGCTCTCGTTTGCGCCGCCGCGCTGGGCGCGGTGGTCCTCAGCCAGGCGCCCGCCGCTGCGGGCGAGGGGCAGGACATCGTCTTCCTCGCCAACGGCGGGCGCCTCCGCGGGACGGTCTTCGAGGAGGATCCGGTCAAGGGCGTCACCATCAAGCTGCTCGACGGGACCACGCGGACGGTGGCGCCGAAGGAGGTCCAGCGCGTCCAGTACGGCCCGGAGGCCGGAGGCGCCGCGCCCGTCCCGGCACCCGCGCCCGCGCCCACGATGCCCACCGGTCCGGCCGCCGCGCCGGGCGCCCCGCTCACGCCGGTCGGCGCAGCGCCGTACGTCTACACGGGCGGCGACTCGGCGACGCGACCCGCGCGCCGCCGCCGGAGCACCGGGCTCATGGTGACCGGCATCGTCCTCAGCGGCCTCGGCGTCATCGCGCTCGGCGCCGGCGGCACGCTCTTCGGGTTCTCGATCGACGGCAAGACCTGCGAGAGCTCGTACTACGACAGCTACTACGGCTACACCCGCTACTCGTACAACGAGTGCGACGACGAGGACATGCAGACGGCCGGCATCGGCCTCCTCATCGGCGGCGGCGTCGCCCTCGGCGCGGGGCTGTTCATGACCATCTTCGGCGCGAGCAAGAAGGGCGGCTCGGCCATGGAGGACGCGTCGAACGGCTCCACGGCCCCGGCCGCCTCGCCCGTGCCCGACGTGCGCGTCGGCCTGGGGAACGCGACCCTTCGATGGGCGTTCTGACGTGGCGCGGGGGCGCGGGCGCGCGGGCGCGATCGAGGAAATGCGTCGTCGGACCGGGTTGGTGTACGGTCGAGCCGTGAAGCTCGGAGCTTGGGTCCTCGTGCCGGCGCTCGCCGGCACGTTCGGGTGCGGCGCGGTCCTCGGGCTGGACGACTTCCAGGACTCGCCCGGCGGCCAGGGCGGCGCCGGCGGCGGGAGCACGACGAGCACCTCCTCGGGCACCTCATCGACGACGACGAGCTCCTCCGGCGGTGGAGGGCAGGGCGGCACGCCCGACGCGTGCGGCAACGGCACGCTCGACGACGGCGAGACCTGCGACGGCGACTGCCCCACGGAGTGCATCGATCCGGACCTGTGCACCTCGGAGAAGCTCGCCGGCAGCGCCGCGACGTGCGACGCGACCTGCCCCCTCGATCCGATCGTGGTCTGTAAGAGCAACGACGGGTGCTGCCCGACGGGTTGCTTCCACGGCAACGACAACGACTGCGATCCCAAGGTGATCGTCCTCGCCTGGGACAGCTCGCTCGCGCAGGTGAAGAGCGCGCTCGACGCGACGGGTCTGTTCGGCCAGATCGACGTCTTCAACGCCCAGATGACGACCCCGACGCTCGCCGAGCTGTCGGGTCACGACGTCGCGCTCGTCTACGCCTTCGTGGCGTGGTCGAACGCCGCCGCGATCGGCGACGTGCTCGCCGACTTCTACGACGCTGGCGGGCGCGTCGTCGTGGCGAACGGCGCGAACTGCGCCGACCAGTACCGCATCCGCGGGCGCTTCGAGGCCGAGGGCTACCACGTCGTCGAAGAAGGCGGCGTGAACCCGAACGCCGACACCCTGGGGACGATCCTCGAGCCGGAGAGCCCGCTCCTCGTCGGGGTGACGGCGATCGACGCGGTGGTCCACTGCGTCGTCACGCCCACCCCCGGATCGACGGCGGTTGCGACCTACACGATGTCGGGCGCTCCGGTCGCGGTGCGCGGCAAGGTGAAGGGGAAGAACCGCGTCGACGTGAACCTGCTCCCGTCGTCCGAGTACCCCGAGGCCGATGCGGTCCGGCTCCTGGCGAACGCGCTCTTGTACCCCTCGTCGCCTTGATGGGCGACCGGGCGTCGAGGCCATCGCGTCGTGAAGGATGCTGCCCCTCCGGCGCAGCGCCGGGCTGGCTCGGCGCGCTCTGACTCCCGATCTTGGCGACCCATCCAGCGCCCCCCATCAACACGTAGACGGCGCGCACCAGAGCCGGTCACGTCCACCCCCGCGCCGCCATCCGGCGTCAGTAGCGGTACTGCCAGAGGAGATCGATCCCGTACGTCCCCTGGTCGTAGCTGTCCCGCCCCGCGCTGCCGCGCACGCTCCAGTTCGGCCGGAAGCGCCAGTCGATGCTCACCTCCGCCCTCCCGGTCCGCTGCGTCGCCCCCGCCGCCGTCCCGCTCTGCGGCTGCGACTGCGGGGCGCCCTCGTAGGTGGCGCTGGCGCTGAAGTTCTCCGCGACGTCGTAGCTGACGCTGGTCTGCATCGCGCCGGTCTGCGACGTGCCCACGCGGGTGCTGAAGCCCCGCAGCGGCGTGATCCCCTGCAGGAGCGTGTTGAACTGCGCCGCGGCGAGGCCGCCGCCCACCGCGCCGGCGATCCCGCCGGCGGCTTGATCGCCGGTGCGCGAGCCGCCGCTGGTGTCGCCGCTCGTGTCGGCGCCGAAGAGCAGCGTCGCCAGGATCTCCTGCTGGCTGAGCCCCTTCTCGGAGCGGAACTTGAGCTTGTCCGGCGTCGGCGGCTTGAGCACGCCCACGTAGTCGACGAAGATCTGCGCGTCGTCGCCCGAGTCCCAGTGGGCGGTCACGTTCACGTACGGGTTCGAGGCGTCCTCGGGGCGGAGGCGGACGAGGCCGCGGTCGATGCGGAACACCTTGCCGTAGATCTCGAACGTCCCGTTCTCGACGAGCTGCAGATCGCCGGTCATCTCGGCCTTGTCGCCGAGGCGGATGGTCGGCTCGGCGCCGGGCACGCCGGCGACGTAGAGATCGATCTCGGTGCCCGTGGAGGACGCGGTGTGGACGTGCGCCGGCGCGAGATCGACCTTGAGCACCCAGCGCAGGGCGTCCTCGCCGCGGCCCTCCTTGGGCGCGCCCATCGGGTGCGAGACCGTGATCGCGGGGTTGTCGTCGAGCGGCTGCACGTTGCGGCTGCTCGCGGCGGGCAGCTCGAGATCGAACTCCTTCACGCCGAGGCGGAGGTCGACCTGGGTGAGCTTGCGCTTGGCGTCGAGCTTCACGTCGGTCCGACCCGCCTCGACGTGGAACTTGCCGCGCGCTCGGCCCACCGGAACGCCCTCGAGCGTCACCGGGATCTCCTCGCCCTTCTCGATCTGGAAGTCGCCGGCGGCGTCGCGGAACTTGAGGCCGTCGAGCCGCGCCATGCCCCAGCCCGAGATCTGGCCGCTCGAGCCGTCGGCGCTGAGGTTGTCGAGGCGGATGCCGCCCGAGCCGTCGGCGATGATCTGCGCCGTCGCGTTGCGGAGCTCCTGGCCGAGCTGGGGGATGTGGAAGACGCCCTGGGTGACCTCCAGCTTGGCGACCACGCTGCCCTCGTCGGCGTCGTCGAGCCGGCTCCAGCCGAAGCGGAGCTCGCCGTCGAGGTAGCCGTCGAGCTTGCTGAGCACGCCGCTGACGAACGGGTAGAGCGCGACGAGCCGCAGGCGATCGGCCTTGGCGTAGACGTCGGCGGGCTTTTTGTCCTCGATGCTCGGGATGACGACGTCGTCCCAGTTGACGCCCGCGTAGGCCGCGGCGTCGAAGCGGCCGCCGGACTGGCTCACGAACTCGGCGCGGGCGATGGCGCGGTCGCCGCCGCCCGGCACCTTGACCACGTCGAGCGAGAGGTCGCCGCGCTCGAAGAACAGCTCGGATCCGACGGAGAGGTCGGGGAGGGACAGCCGCGCGGCGAGCGTCGGGGCTTCGTTGAGCCCGCCCATCGCGATGGAGCCGCTGAGGTGGCCGGCGACGTCGTGGTCGGCGAGCAGCGGCAGATCGCCGAGGGGCACCTCGCTGAGCCGCGCCGTGAAGCCGCCGGTCCACGGCGCGCGGGCGCTGGGCGCGCGGGGCGCGAGGAGGTCGTGGAGATCGGCCTCGACCTGGGCGCTCCCGGTGGCGATCACCGCGCCGTCCTTGCTCGCGGTCGCCGAGAGCATGCCGCGGTGCGTGTCGTACGAGGCGACCGCGTCGAGATCGATCGGGAGCGAGAAGGCGCGCGGCGCGGGGTCGTACCAGGCGGTCGCCTGCGCGAGGTTCCAGCCCTGCAGGCGCATCAGCACCGCGGGCCGCACCACGGTGCCGTCGAGGTAGCCGTCGGCCCGGAGCTCGCCCGAGATCGGGGGCAGCCGATCGCGGAGGAACGTCGGCAGCGTCGAGAGGCTCGCCACCGATCGGCGGAACAGAGACACGCTCCCGGCGATCGGCGCGGCGAGGAAGCTCGCCCGGCGCGTCTTGTCGTCGGCGAGCTTGGGCAGGTCGAGCGTCGTCGACACGTCGATGTCCCCGAGCAGCTGGCCGTCGAAGAGCGTCACCTTGACCGCCGTCTTGCCGGTGGCGCCGTCGAGCTCGCCGCGCACCTGGAGATCGACGTGGCGCGACTCCCAGCCGTCGACGGGCTCGGGCTCGTGGGGGCGGCGCGGCCGGTCCTCGTCGCCCTCGGGCGGCTCGGGGCCGAGCTTCTGGTCGCCGGCGAGCTCGAGCCCCCGCGTCCGCACGAAGAGGTCCTTCACCGACGGGAAGCGCTGGCCCGGGGCGCGCGAGGCCTCGAAGCGGGTGGTGAGCCGGCCGTGCGCGTCGTTGAGCACCGCCGGGACGACGAGCAGCTTGCGCGCGAGGCAGCGCAGGTCCCAGTCGTCGGCCACCACCTTCACCTTGCCGGTGAGATCGCGCCAGGTGGCGGGGGCGAGGAGCGGGCCGGCGAGCACGCCCTTGCCGCCCTCGAGCCGGACCTGCGCGATGGTGCCGTCGCAGACGTCCTCGCCCGTCTTGGCGCCGTCGTCGCGCGCGATCATTCGCACCAGGGCGTCGAGCTCGACCTCGTCCTCCTTGAAGGTCGCGGTGGCGTGGGCGGAGAGCCCGCGGAACAGCCACGCCTCGCCCTCCTCGAGCTCGAGCTTGATCGCGCCGTTGCGGCCGCGCTTGCCGCGCTCGAGGGCGACGTCGACGTTGGCGATGCCCTTCGCCGGCGGCAGCCCGACGAGGCGCGTGAGCCGCTCGAGATCGACGCCCTCGCCGTGGAGCTTGCCGGTGATCTCGCCGCCCTGCACGTGGAGATCGCCCTTGGCGTTGCCGAGCGCCGCCCCGGAGAGCTCGACCCCCTGGATGGCCACGCCCCCGCCGCGCGCGCCGATGCTCGCGATCTTGCCCTCGACCACGTCGTCGTCGTGCCGGAGCGAGACGGCGATCCCGCGGACCGCGCCGGCGCGTGGGTCGAGCTGGCCGGTCGCCTTGAGCTGGCCGCGCGCGGGATCGCTGAGCTCGGCCGAGATGCGGGGCGCGAGGACCGGTCCGCTGGCGCGGGCGTTCACCGACTCGAACCCGTAGCCGCCGGCGCGCACGTCCGAGCCCGAGAGCGTGGCCTCCACGCGGAGCGCGTCGATCGGGCCGCTCACCCGCCCCGCGACGCGGCCCTGGCCGAGGCGGACCGAGCCCGGCGCCTCGAGCCCGGCGACGCGGCCGTCGACGCGCGCGTCGAGATCGCTGCCGCGCACGGTCCCGGCGACGTGGACGCGGGCGCTGCCGCGCACCGGGCCGGCGATGCGCGGCGCGCCGGCGATGGTGGGGATCTCGCTCTCGGCGTCGAACCGCACGCCGTCGCCAGGCACGACGACGAACGCCCCGTCGGTGGCCATCCCCGGCTCGTCGAGGTGGAGGCGGCCCGAGAGCTCGCCGCGATCGAGCACGAGGTGGACGTCGGCCGCCGGGATCGGCTCCCCGGCGATCGCGGCCGGCTCGGTCCGCGCGTCGATCGCCAGCCGCGGCTCGGGCCCGGCGAGCTCGGTGGTGAGCCGGCCGGTCGCCGCGAGGCTCGCGCGCGGGAGCGCGCCGCCGAAGGTGCGCGGATCGATCTCCTTGGCCGCGAGGTCGACCTCGATGCGCCCGCGCTCGGCGTCGAGCCGGCCCTCGGCGAGGATCTCGCCGCGGGTGCTGCCCGACGGGTGCACCGCGACGCGCGCGCTCAGGTCGAAGCGCGGGATGTCGCCGTCGAGATCGACGCGCGCGGCGAGCGGCTCGTCGATCGGCGCGCCCGGCAGCACCGAGGCGAGCTCGCTCGGCTTCACGATCGGCAGCTCGGCCGTGGCGACGAGGTGCCCGTCCTCGAGCGTGCCGCGCGCCATCACCATCACCTGCCCGAGCTGCCCGGCGAAGCCCGTCCACATGCGCACGCCCTTGTCGACGCGGAGGTGGTAGTTCGCCGATCCCGACGTGGTCGCGGGGAGGAAGGCGCGATCGACGAGCCCGGTCTGCTCCACGTCGACCGCGACCCCGTCCGGACCGGCCAGGACCGATCCGGTCAGGCGCGAGACGTCGGCGTCGAGCGAGCGCGGGGGCGCGAGGCGGCCGTGGACCCAGGCCGTCCCCACCTCGATCTTGGGCATCGCGACGCGCACGCGGCGCGCCGGCACGGCGGGCGGCTTGGGCGGCGTGGTCGGCGGCTTGGGCGGGCGCGGCGTGAGCGCCTCCTCGATGCCGATCCGACCGGTCACGGTCGGCTCGATGAGCACGTCGCCGTGCTCGAGCCGCACGTAAGGGATCTTGATCTCGAGATCGCCCCTGCCGAGCGCCGCGTCGATGACCAGCCCGAGGACGTCGGCCTCGGCGTGGAGCCCCTTCGCGCGGATCACCTCGCCGCCGCGGGGGTCGACCACCGCCGCCCCGCGGATGTCGACCCCATCCAGGTCGACGTGATCGATCTCGTCGACGACGATCTTGCCCTGGAACACGGAGCCGAGGACGAGGTTCGTGGTGCGGCGCACGATCCGTCGCGTCGGCGCGGCGTCGAGGTGGAGCACGACCGCGGTACCGGCCGCGCCGACGAACACCACCGTCAGCCCGAGCGCGATCCCGAGCCCCGCGAGGGCGCGCCGGAAGCGACCGGGACGCCCGTTCGGGCGCGCGCCGCCCGAGCCCCCCCGGGGAGGCGTCGGGCCCCCAGGTCGATCGGTGCCGGGGCTCGCGCTCGCCACGGGTCTAGCTTAGTCCGCCGGGGGCGAGCTTGCCTCCTTACAGGTCGCGCCGACGCGGCGTTTGCCGTCCTGGCATCCCTGGAGCGCGGTGATCTCGACCGTCAGCCCTCCAGGTGGATCGCCTCCCAGAGGATCTCGGGCGGGCAGAGCACGGCCTCGACGCTGCCGAATCGGATCTCGTCTCCGGGCCGGAGCGGGCAGAGGTCGGGCCCGGTGACGAGCTGCCCGTTCACGGTCGTCGTGTTCTTGCTCCGAGCGTCGCCGAGGTAATAGCCGTCCTCCTCGTCGCACTCGAACCAGGCGTGGAACTTGGAGACGCTCGCGTCGCGGAGGACGACGTCGTTGTTCCTGGCGCGGCCGACGCTGATGCGGTCGGCGAACGGCTTGCCCGAGTCGGCGCGCTTGCGCAGCGGGGCGACGAAGTGCGCCGATCGGACGAGCGCGGCGAGGAGCTTCGCGGGGGCGAACGGCGCGCGCGAGAGCTTGGGCGGCGCGGTCTGGGGCAGGTCGCCCACGACCGTCTCGAACCCGAGCGTGGGCATGAGCCGCGTCCCGCCCGCCGTCGAAGCCTCGGTGAGGCCGATCCCGAGCTCGCTCTCCAGGCCGTCGACCCTCACCAGCAGGACCGGGACGTCGAGCCCGATCGTGAACTCGGCCTTGCTCTGGCTGCGCGCGCGGCCGACGATCTCGCGGGGCCAGAGGTTCGGGAGCCGGTCGTCCATCGAAGCGTCTCGAGGCTACCTGGATTCTGCGGGCATGGGCGCGTCCCGAAGCGTCAGACGGCGCCGTCGCCGCACCACCGCGCCATCCGCCGCGCCGGCCACCCGCGCGCGCCGGGCTCGGCGGCCTGCGCTCGGAAGAGGCTCACGAGCCACTCGAGCGCCTTCGCGGCGTCGCGATCGCCCTCGATCGCGAGATCGCGGGATCGCTCGGCGGACGCGATCGCGACGCGGCCCGCGAGCAGGCCCAAGAACGTCGACACGGAGAGGGTGAGCACGGCGGTGGGAGGACGCGGCGCGCCGGCCTCGACGCGCGCGCGGCCCCCGTCGACGAGGACGGCGAAGTCACCGCCGCCGCGTCCGGTGAGCACGAGGTGGATCCGCGCGGGCGCCCGCGCGACCTCGGGCGGCGGCTCGGCGCGCGAGCCCGCGAGCGAGGCGACCCGGAGCAGCACCGCGAGCCGCTTGTCGAGAGGCCCGGCCGCGTCCCCCAGCCGCCGCGCGACGTCGGCGGTGGTCGGGTAGCGCGGCGACCAGCCGAGCTCGCGCTTCGCCTTCTCGCTCGAGATCACGAAGGGCCCGGCGTCGTTCTCGACCCACGCCGGATCGATCGCTTCGACGAGGCCGGTGCGCGAGAGCCACGGCGAGGCGTGCGCCAGGGCGACCAGGACCCGGCGCGGCACGGCCACGCGCTGGAGGCCGGCGTGCTCGGCGATCGCGCCGGCCGGGAGGAGATCGTCGGCGGCGAGGTTGAACGCGCCGCGGGCGCCCTTCTCGACCGCGAGGATCACGGCGTCGGCGACGTCCTCGTCCCACACGTAGGGCAGCGGCGAGCCGCCCGGATCGGGCATGCGTCCGGCGCGCACCTGCGCCCCGAGCGGGTGATCCATCCGATCGCCGGCGAGGATCGCCGGGCGCAGCCGGCAGATCGCGACGTCGCGTCGCTCGGCCTCGATCTCGTCGAGGAAGGCCTCGACCAGGAACTTGTTCGCCGAGTACGCGAAGCCGTCCTGGAACCGGCGCGGCGTGTCCTCGACGATGGGGGAGGGATGCCCGCGGACCACGCCGTACGCCGCCACCGAAGACGAGTAGACGATCCACGCGACGCCGGCGCCGAGCGCGGCGCGGAAGACGTTCTTGCTGCCCTCGACGTTGACCTCGTCCATGCGGGCGCGCGAGGCGTACTTGGTGACGATGAAGGCGAGGTGCACGAGCGCCTCGCACCCGGCGAGGTGGCGGCCGAGGTCGGGATCGCGCACGTCGGCGTGGACCGCCTCGAGCTTCTCGTGGACCACGAGGGGCGGTCGCAGGTCGAGCGAGACCACCCGCGTGATGCCCGGGCTCGCGCAGAGCCTCCGCAGCACCAGCGTCCCCAGCTGACCCGAACCTCCCGTGACCGCGACCTGCATCGGCGTCCCTCCTCTTACTGCGCTGGCGCTGGCGGCGCCGCCGTCTCCCGCTCGACGGTGACCGGCACGCCGTTCAGCACCGCCGTGCCCGAGAGCGGGTCGACGGCGGCCTCGTCGGTGAGATCGTTGACGCTGACGCCGGCGTGCTCGGCCGCGACGGCGAGGCGCACGCCCGGCCGGCCGTGCCCGAACCCGTGGGGCAGGCTCACCACGCCGGGCATCATCGCCGGGGTGATCTCGAGCGGGGCCGCCACGGCGCCGACGCGCGAGCGCACCAGCACGCGCTCGCCGGAGGAGAGCCCGCGGCGCGCGGCGTCGTCCGGGTGCATGAGCAGCGTGCACCGCTCGCGCCCCTTCACCAGCCGTCTGGCGTTGTGCATCCACGAGTTGTTGCTGCGCAGATCGCGGCGCCCGATGAGCACGAGCTCGGGGCCCTCGAGCGAAGCCTCCGCCCCGGGGGCCGCGGCGGTCGCGGCGGCGAGGCGCTCCTCTAGGCGGCGCACGTCGTGCGTGAAGATCGCCGGCGCGAGATCGATGCGCTTGCGCGGCGTCGCGAGCCGGTCCGGCAGGCACGGCTCGAGCGGGCCGAGATCGATCCCGTGCGGCGCCGCGCGGAGGCGCGCCAGCGAGAGGCCGCGCGAGCCGGGCAGGAACCGGTCGCCCCAGGGCCCGGTGCGGAGCAGCAGATCGAGCGCACCGGCGGGGCCGAGCTTCCCGGCGAGGCCGGCGCCGGCCTGCGAGAGCCAGCCGCGCGGCCCCGCGTCGGGCGCGAGGCGCCGCGCGAGGCCGAGGAGGATCTCCCAGTCGTGGCGCTGGTCCGGGCCCCGCTCGAAGAGCGGCTCCGAGTAGCGGGCGGTGTTGCGGATGGCGAGCGCGTGGAAGGCGAGATCGTAGTGGTCGTGCTCGAGCGCGAACGTGGGCGGCAGGATCAAGTTCGCGTGCCGCGTGGTCTCGTTCAGGTAGATGTCGATCGACACCATGAAGTCGAGGCTGGCGAGGGCGCGGTCGAGCCGCGCCCCGTTCGGCGTGGAGAGGACCGGGTTGCCCGCCGAGGTCACGAGGGCGCGGATCGCGCCCGGCCCGGGCGTCTCGATCTCCTCGGCCAGCACCGCGGCGGGCAGCTCGCCGCTGAAGACGGGGAGCCCGCGGACGCGGCTCTTCCGCCTGCCGAAGCTGCCGCGCTGGCCGATGCGGCTGGCGAGCCCCACGATGTCCACCGCGGGGCGGGTGAGCATCACGCCGCCCTCGCGATCGAGGTTGCCGGTCACCACGTTGAGCACGTTGACGAGCCAGGCGGCGACGCCGCCGTGCTCCTGCGTGCACAGCCCCACGCGCCCGTAGCAGGCGGCGCGCGGCGAGGCGGCGAGCTCTCGCGCGAGCGCGCGGATCGTCTCGGCGGCGATCCCGACCGCCGGCGCGACCCGCTCGGGCGAGAACGGCGCCGCGAGGCGCGCCACGTCGGCGAGCCCGTCGGTGAACGTCGCGAGCCGCCCCGGCCGGACGCGATCCTCGGCGAAGAGCGTGTGGAGGATGGCCATGAGCAGCCACGCGTCGGCGCCCGGGCGGATGAAGTGGTGCTCGCTCGCGATCTCGGCCGTCTCGGTGCGGCGCGGATCGACGACGACGACCGAGCCGCCGCGCTTCACGATGGCGCCGAGCCGGGCGGCCACGTCGGGCGCCGTCATCAGGCTGCCGTTGGACGCCACGGGGTTGGCCCCGAGCACCAGGAGGAAGTCGATGCGGTCGAGATCCGGGATGGGCAGGAGCAGCTGGTGGCCGAACATCGACAGCGCCGCGAGCATGTGCGGCAGCTGGTCGACCGACGTCGCCGAGAAATAGGTGTGCGAGCCGAGGGCGGTCGTGAACGCCTGCCCGAAGAGGATGGAGCCGTAGTTGTGGACGGTGGGGTTGCCCTGGTAGACGGCGACCGCGCCGCGCCCGTGCTCGCGCTGCACCGCCTGGAGCCGCGAGGCCGCCTCGTCGAGCGCCTCGTCCCAGCCGAGCTCCTCCCAGCCCGTCGCCGTGCGCCGGAGCGGGCGCTTGAGCCGATCCGGATCCTCGTGCACGTCCTTGAGCGCGACGGCCTTGGGGCAGACGTGCCCCCGGCTGAAGAGGTCCTCCTCGTCGCCGCGGACGGAGAGGATGGCGTCGCCGTCCACCTCGATCGCCACACCGCACATGGCCTCGCACAGATGGCAGACCCGGTAGTGCGTGCGCCGCATGATGGGCGGCATCCTACCCGGGCCTCGCCCGGAAGACATTCCGGGCGGTCGCGAGCCGGGGCTATGCCCCCCCCCCCCCCAACAGAAAAAGCCGCGGGCCAAC
>CAYJPW010000039.1:35748-53849 GCA_964372055.1 uncultured Polyangiaceae bacterium | reverse complement strand
GGGCGCGTTTTTTGGGGGGCAAACCACCGGGGGGGGGGTTTTTTTTTTTTGGGGGGGGGGGGGGGGGGGGGGGGCGCCCCCCGCGCCCCCGATCTGAAGAGGCGTCGGACCTCGGCCTCGAGGGCCGTTGCCCGGATGAACGTCCGACACCTCTTCAGACCGCGGCGCGGGCCGCGTCGTTCTCGAGCTCGACGAAGAGCTGGCCGAGCTCGGGCTTGGCGCGGAGCGGCGCGCAGAAGCGCGTGGCGAGGTGGAGGAGCTCGGCCTCGAGCTCGTCGGCGCGGCGGCCCATCTCGGCGATGGCGCGGTGGCAGACGGCGCGCTTCTCCTCGATGCTCTTGTCGAGCGCCTCCAGCCCGGCGCGGAGCTCGCGGATCTGGTAGTCGACGTCGGCGACGGTGCGCTCGGTCTCGGCGGCCTTGGCCTCGGCGTCGAGCTCGGCCTTGCGCGCGGCGTGCCAGCCGTCGACGAGATCGGCCATCGCGCGGTACGCCGCCGCGAGCTCGCGGTAGGGCTCGTTGAACCCGGAGCGCCCCTCCCACACGATCGCGTCCTTGTGCGCCTTGAGGAGCTCGGGCACGAACCCCTTCGCGCTCTCGCCGAGCGGTCCCACCGCGGCCCGGAGCGACCGCGCCTCCTCGCGCGTCTTCGAGGCGTCGACGGTGAGCTCGTCCATCGCCTTGCCGAACCGCATCCGCCCCTCGCGGCCCTCCTGCTCGATGGCCTCGAGGCGCCGCTGCTCGTCCATGGCGCGCGCCCGGAGATCGCCGATCTCGCGCACGTGGCCCTTGAGCCCGTCGAGCATGCGCGCGAGATCCGCGGGCGCGCCGCCGCCGAACCCGCGGGTGAGCATCCGCTCGAAGAGCTCGGTCCGCCGCGCCCAGTGGTCGAGCCCCGCCGGCGGGAGCGCGAGCTTCGCCGGCACGGCGGCGATCGCGTCCGGCGGCACCGCGATGCCGAGCGAGCTCGAGATCGCCTTGAGCCAGCGGATCACCGCGTGCGCGTCGACCGGGCGCGCCGCCGGATCCTTCGCCATCAGCGCCAGGATGAGCGCCTCGAGCTCGACGGGCGCCTCCGGGGCGTGCTGCCGCAGCCGCGGCGGCGGCTCGCGCATGTGCTTCACCAGCACGCTCGGCGCGTCGGGCGCGTCGAACGGCAAGAGCTGCGTGACCATCTCGAACATGATGATCCCGAGCGAGTAGAGATCGGCGGCCGGCCCCGAGTCGATCGACGTCCCGCGCTCGGGCGCCATGTACTGCGGCGTCCCGAACACCTCGCCGAGCCCGGTGAGGCGCGAGTCCTGGGTGCAGCGCGCGATCCCGAAGTCGAGCAGCTTGACGAAGTCGCCCTTGAGGAGGAACACGTTCTCGGGCTTGAGATCCCGGTGGATGACCTCGAAGTCGTGGGCGCGGGCGAGCGCGCGCGTCATCTGCATCATGATCGGCAGGCCGCGGTTGAGCGGGATCTTCCCGGCCGCGATGACCTCCGCCAGGCTCTTGCCCTCGAGCAGCTCCATCACGATGAAGGAGGCGCCGTCGTCGGTCTCGCCCTGGTCGTGGACCTCGATGATGTTGGGGTGCGCGAGGCGCTGCGCGTGCTTCGCCTCGCGGCGGAAGCGCTCCTTGATGGTGAGATCCTTGGTGAACTGGGGGCTCAGGATCTTCACCGCGCAGGGCCGGTCGACGAGCTTGTGCCGCGCCCGGTAGACGGTGGCCATCCCGCCCTCGCCGAGGATCTCCTCGATGACGTAGCGCCCGGCGACCGTCGACCCGACCCGCGGATCCTTGGCGGCGACGAGGGTCGCGCCGTCGAGGAAGCAGAAAGCGCTCTCGCTCGGGTAGCGGAGGTTGCACTGGGGGCAGGTCTTCATGCCTGGCGGCTCGACGAGCCCCGTACTCTACGAGGGCCGGCGCGGATCATGCAACATCGGAAGGGGAGGGAGGAAGGCGCAACTACCGGACATGTCGGCAGAACTGGACGGTGAGTCACGTGCGCGCCGCTGCTATGCTCGAGCGACCACGAGGAGGTGACGTGTGCGCGCTGACCGGGGCCGGGCGAACGAGGCGGACGAGGCGACCACCCGCAGCGGAGCGCGCGAGGAATCGGGCTCCGGGTCACCAAAGGGCGCGGCCCCGAGCGCGCGGGGTCCCGCGGTCGGGGTGACGCGCGACACCGCGTCGATGTCGGTTCGCCACGTCCTCTTCGGCGGCGGCACGTTCGACGTCTCGGGCGAGCACCCGAACAAGAAGGGCTGGGACATCTTCGAGCTCGGCCAGCGCTCGTTCTGGGCGGTGCCCACCGCGATCGCCTGGGACGAGCCGGTCCGCGAGACCCCCGAGCACGCCGACCACATCGCCGCGATGCTCGGCTTCCTCTGCCCCGGCGAGAAGGCGGCGGTCACCGGCGCCTCGCTGATCTCCACGCTGGTGAAGAGCGAGGAGGCGAAGTTCTATTTCGCCGAGCAGGCCCTCGAGGAGGCCAAGCACTACGACGCCATGCGCCGGATCATCCCCAAGATCACCGGCCGGCCCATGGAGCAGCCCACCGTCTGGGTGCGCGCGCTCTACTCCTTCGGCGTGGTCAACCGCGACGACGTCGCCTTCATGATGGGCAACATCAACATCATCGGCGAGCACCTGGCCCACCAGATCCTCCACCGCATCAACCACGTCGCCGTCGATCCCCAGGTGCGGGCGCTGTTGGCGCTCATCGGCCGCGACGAGTCGCGTCACATCGCCGCGGGCCAGCGCTTCTTCGGCGAGGTGTTCCCCGAGTTCAAGAAGCGGCGCCACACCATCATGGCGAAGAACCTCGCCACGTGCGTGATCCTCGCCATCGCCGCGCACGATCTCGTGGGCCCGATGCGCGCCATGAAGATCAGCCTCGAGGACATCATGGACGCGATGTACCAGCACTACCACGAGGTCACCTCGGGCCTGCCCGGCTTCCCCGAGCAGGCGCTCCTCGAGGCGCTCCTCGCGCAGGTGCGCCAAGCGACGCCTCGGACGATCCGCGCCATCGGCGCGGTCACCACCGACGACGGCGAGGTCGACGTGCGCCGGCTCGTGGCCGCGTGCGAGCGCGCGGTGCGCTCCCCCCGCGCGCTGCGCGATCTCTTCGCCGCCTGAGCCCATGGCCAGGGACGACGCACCGCTCCGCGCGGTGGTGGTGGGATCGGGCATCGGCGGGGCCGCGGCCACGCTCCTGCTCGCGCATGCCGGCATTCCGGTCACCCTCATCGAGAAGAACCGCAGGGTCGGCGGCTCGTGCTCGGGCTACGAGAAGCAAGGCTTCAAAGTCGACATCGGCACCCACATGTTCTGCCGCGGGCCGAAGGGCCCGCTCGGCGAGGTGCTCCGCCGGGTGGGGCACGAGGGCGCGATCGAGTTCCGCCGCACCCGCGACATCGCCGAGCTCCGCTTCCCGGCGCGCGGCGCGTCGCGTCCGGGCGACGTCACGCGCATCCCTGTCCCGGCCGACGTGGTCCGCATGCCCCGCTTCGTCTGGGAGCTCGGCCGCGCCCTCGAGCTCACGCCGCGCGAGGCCGCGCGCGCCGTCCGCCTCTTCACGCACATCCTCTCGATGAGCGACGCCGAGGCGCTCTCGTGGGACGAGCGCACGGTCGAGGAGTTCATCACCCCGTTCACCGATCACCCCTCGACCATCGGCGTCTTCGGCTTCCTCCTCGGCCTCTACTTCATCCTGCCGTACTGGGAGGTCTCGGCAGGCGAGGCGCTCTGGTCGTTCCGCCGGATGATGCGCGACAACTTCCTCTCGTACCCGAAGGGCGGCTCCATCGCGATCCCCGGCACCTACGTGCGGCTGGCGCAGGCGCTCGGCGCCGAGGTCCGGACCGGCACCGGCGTGCGCCGCATCGTCGTCGGGGGCGGCCGCACGCGCGGCGTCGAGCTCGAGGACGGCACGCTGCTCCCGGCGACCATCGTGGTGTCGACCTCGAGCGTGCGCACCACGGTGGGCCGCCTCGTCGGTGAAGAGCACTTCCCCGCCGCGTACGCCGACCGTGCCCGCGCCATCAAGGGCTCGTACATCGCCGTCCAGGCGAAGATCGCGCTCTCGAAGAAGCTCGTCACCGCCGGCTCGCTCGTCGGAGGCGTCGGCGACGACGTCGACCTCCTCCGGCTCGGCACCGGCGATCTCAAGTCGATGTTCACCTCGATCACCTCGGGCAAGGTCCCGCCGGTCGTGCCGTTCTACTGCCCGGTGCCCTCGAACTTCGATCCGGACCTCGCGCCGCCTGGTTGCCAGCTCCTCACCGTCTGCGCCGTGGCTCCGACGAGCGACATCGACCTCACCGATCCCGGGCCCGCATGGGAGGAGGCGATGCTGAAGACGATGCGCCGCGTGGTGCCCGGCCTCGACGAGCACGCCCTCTTCATCGACCGCTTCTCGGTCGACTTCATCGAGCGCTGGATCGGCAAGGAGTTCGGCCCCGCCGTCTCCACGGGGCAGACGCCGGACCAGGTCGGCAAGCGCCGCCCGCCCGTGCACACGCCGATCCGCGGCCTCTACCTCGCCGGCTGCGGCGCCGGCGCGCGCGGCGTCGGCACCGAGCTCGCCGCGGCGAGCGCGATGGAGTGCGTCGATCGCATCCTCGCCGACCTCGGCCGCGATCTCCGCTCGCTGCCCCTTCCGCACCCGGCCGCGATCGGCGCCGATCTCCTCGCCCGCGCCGCCGCCGCGCCCATCGCCTGGGCTACGCGCGCCGGCAGCCGCGCGTAGCCGAAGCGCCTTCGTTCCAATTCAATTTCACAGGGAGCCGGGGAGACGGGGAGGTTCTCATTCCGTCGATCTGCGTGCACGCCGCGGCAGGCGTCGGCGCGGATCGACCGAATCAGAGACTCCCTGTCTCCCCGGCTCCCTGTGAAAATTCCCTTTCCCTCTCGCTGCGGAGGACGCCAGGGGAGGTCAGAACAGGTCGCGGACCTTGCTGATCAGCCCGCCGCCGCCGAAGAGCGTGCGCAGCCCCTTCCTGAACCAGTCGTAGCTGCGCTCGGAGTAGGGGAACCAGAACGGATCGCGCTCGACGTGGATCCGGTCGACCGAGATGTGCCGCGCGTCGCAGAGCTCGCGCAGCGACTCGTCGCCCATCACCCGGCCGAAGCCGCTCTGCTTGATGCCGCCGAAGGGGACGTCCGGGCACCCGGCGTTGGAGAGCACGTCGTTGACGAGCACGCTGCCGGCCTCGACGCGCTCGGCGATGCGGCGGCCGTGGTCGCGGTTCTGCGTGAACACGTAGGCGTTGAGCCCGAGGTGCGAGTCGTTGGCGAGGCGGATGGCCTCCTCCTCGGTCGAGACGCGCATGAACGGGACGATGGGCCCGAAGATCTCCTGCGTCATCACGGTCATCGAGTGATCGCAGCCGGCGAGGACCGTCGGCTCGAAGAACTGCCCCGTGCCGGCGCCGCGCTTGCCGCCGCACTTGAGCTCGGCGCCCTTGCCGACGGCGTCGGCGATGTGGCGCTCGGCGATCTCGATCTGCTGCGGGAAGATGATGGCGCCGACGTCGACGAACTCCTTGCTCGGGTCGCCCTGGCGCAGGTCGCGGGTGAGCGCGACGACGCGATCGAGCAGGCGATCGTGGATCTCTCGGTGGGCGTAGACGCGCTCGACCGAGATGCACACCTGACCGAGGTTGGTGAAGCCGCCGTACACGATGGCGCGCGCGGTGCGCTCGAGATCGGCGTCCGCGCAGGCGATGAGCGGCGCCTTGCCCCCGAGCTCCATCACGCAGGGGATGAGGCGCTCGCCGCAGGCCGCCGCGACCTTCTTCCCGGTGGCCACGCCGCCGGTGAAGACGACCATCTGCACGCCGGAGTCGATGAGCGCCGCGCCCGTCGGCCCGTAGCCGGTGACGACCTGGAAGAGGTCCTCGGGCAAGCCGGCCTGATCCCAGATCTCCTTCGCGCGCAGCGCGATGAGCGGGGTGACCTCGCTCGGCTTCAGCACCACGGCGTTGCCGGCGATGAACGCCATGATCGCGTCGCGCAGCGGCAGGTTGAGCGGGAAGTTCCAGGGCGAGATCACCGCCACCACGCCCTTGGGGACGTAGTGGACGTACCCGCGGCGGTGCTTCATGAGGTGGAGCGGCACCTCGCGCGGCGCGAGCAGCCGCGGCCCCTGCTTGGCGAAGTAGGTGGCGACGTCGGCCGCGACCATGACCTCCTGCACCAGCGCCTCGTGCTTGGGCTTGCCGCACTCGCGCGTGAGCAGATCGACGAGCTCGTCGGCGCGCTCGACCAGCGCGTCGCGGTAGCGCATCACGCGCTCGCAGCGCTCCTCGACCGGCAGGGCGCCCCACGCCTCCTGGGCCCGCCGCGCGCGCGCCGTCGCCTCGCGCACCTCGGTCGCCGTCATGTTCGGGCACTCGCCGAGCAGCTCGCCCGTCGCCGGCGCGTAGCTCCGGAGCCTGGTGCTCGCCTGCCCGTTCTGCCCCGCCGCGCCTGTCTCCCTCGACCGCTCGATCGCAACCTGGCCCATGTCTGTCCTCCTCCGCGGCCGCGCCGCCGGCCGCCCCCCCAACGGACGTCGCGCCGAGCCCGCGAGGCTGGCGCTCGTCGAAATGGAGAGAGACGCTAGCGCTTCGGGGGGCTGACCTCAAGCGCGCCCCTCGGCTACAAGGAGCGCGCGACCATGACCACGACGACCTCCGCGGCACCCGCCACGCCGGCGCAGCTCGACGCGCTCCTCCCGGACGAGATCGACCGCGTCGCCGCCGCCGATCACCCCGATCCGCACCGCGTCCTCGGGCCGCACGCCGGCGGTGAAGGCATGGTCGTCCGCGCCTTCCGTCCGGACGCGCTCGAGGTCACGCTGGTTCCCGACGATCCGGCGATCCCGCGGCGCCCGATGCGGCGGGTGCACGGCCTCGGCCTCTTCGAGGTGTCGCTCCCCGCCGCGCCCCCGCTGCGGTACCGGCTCGAGGTCCGCTACGCGACCGGCACCTTCACGCTGCGCGATCCGTACGCCTTCGCGCCCACGCTGGGCGAGCTCGATCTGCACCTCATCGGCGAGGGCAACCACGAGCAGGTCTGGCGACACCTCGGCGCGCACGTGCGCGAGATCGACGGCGTGCACGGGACCGCGTTCGCCGTCTGGGCGCCGACGGCGCGCCGCGTGAGCGTGGCCGGCGACTTCAACGCGTGGGACGGGCGCCTCCACGCGATGCGCCGCCTCGCCGGCGAGGTCTGGGAGATCTTCGTCCCGGACGTGGGCGAGGGCGCGCTCTACAAGTTCGAGATCAAGAGCGCCGACGGCGCCCTCATCCTCAAGAGCGATCCGTACGGCAACGCGATGGAGCTGCGCCCCCAGACGGCCTCGAAGGTGACGGTGCGCCGTCACGAGTTCGGCGATGAGGCCTGGATGAAGGCGCGCGCCTCGGCGGATCCCCACGAGCGCCCCGTGGCGATCTACGAGGTGCACCTCGGCTCGTGGCGGCGCGTGCCGCGCGTCGAGGGCGAGGCCGGCCCCGCGGCGGCGGCCGCCGCCGACGCCAAGGAGCCCACCCGATGGATGACCTACCGCGAGCTCGCCGACGCCCTCGTCGACTACGTCGCGGATCTGGGCTTCACGCACGTCGAGCTGATGCCCGTGATGGAGCACCCCTACGACGGCTCGTGGGGCTACCAGGTCTCGGGCTACTACGCGGCGACGGCGCGCTACGGCAGCCCGGACGATCTGCGCTACCTCGTCGATCGCTTCCATGCCCGCGGCATCGGCGTGATCCTCGACTGGGTCCCGGCGCACTTCCCCAAGGACGCCGCCGCGCTCGGGCGCTTCGACGGCACCGCCGTCTACGAGCACCTCGATCCGCGCCAGGGCGAGCACCGCCACTGGGACACGTTCATCTTCAACTTCGGCCGCCCGCAGGTGAAGAACTTCCTCATCTCGAGCGCGCTCTATTGGCTCGACGAGTTCCACGTCGACGGACTGCGGGTCGACGCGGTCGCCTCGATGCTCTACCTCGACTACTCGGCCGAGGGGACGGACGACTGGGTCCCGAACGAGTTCGGCGGCCGCGAGAACCTGGCCGCGATCGACTTCCTCCGCGAGCTCTCCACCCGCGTCCACGCGCGCTTCCCGGGCGCCATCCTCGCCGCCGAGGAGTCGACCACCTGGCCCGGCGTGACCCGCCCCGCGTACCTCGGCGGCCTCGGCTTCGACTTCAAGTGGAACATGGGCTGGATGCACGACACGCTCGACTACTTCGCGGCCGATCCCATTTACCGCTCGTTCTCGCACCGGCTCCTGACGTTCGGGCTCATGTACGCGTTCTCGGAGCGGTTCCTCTTGCCGCTCTCCCACGACGAGGTCGTGCACCTGAAGAAGTCGCTCCTCTCGAAGATGCCCGGCGACCGCTGGAAGATGCACGCCAACCTGCGCGCGCTCTACGCGTACATGTGGGCCCACCCGGGGAAGAAGCTCCTCTTCATGGGCGGCGAGATCGGCCAGTACGCCGAGTGGGACTTCTCCGGCGAGCTCGACTGGCGCCTGCTCTCCGAGCCCGATCACGCCGGCCTCCAGCGCCTGATGCGCGATCTCAACGCGGCGTACCGGCGCTATCCGGCGCTGTGGCAGGCCGACGATCGCCCCGAGGGCTTCACCTGGATCGATCCCAACGACTCGAGCCAGAGCATCGCGTCGTTCATTCGCTACCCGAAGCAGCCTCCGCGGCCGCGCGTCGAGCCCGCGCCCCCTCGCGCCGCCGGCGAGGCGGCCGGTGCCGTCGCAGCGGGCGCGTCTGTGGCGGCGCACGAGGGCACGCCCGCGCCGAGCTCCCATGGAGGCGTCGCCGAGCCGCCGCCCCCGCCGAGGCCGATCGGCCCGCCGTCGCGCGAGAGGCGCCGCGGCCTGTTCGTCGTCTTCGCCGGCAACTTCACGCCGGTGCCGCGGCACGGCTACCGCGTCGGCGTCCCGCGCCCCGGCCGTTACCGCGAGATCGTGAACACCGACGCGCGAGAGTACGGCGGCAGCGGGATGGGCAACCTCGGCGGCGTCGACGCGCAGCCGGTCCCGGCGCACGAGTTCCCGTTCTCGATCGAGATCACGCTCCCGCCGCTCGCCTGCCTCTGGCTCGTTCCCGAGATGGAGGACGAGCCCGAGGCGATCGCTCCTGCGGGGCCGACGGCGTCCTGACGCCGGCTCACGCCTCGCCGGCGGGCCCGGCGCTCGGCTCGCCGGCGCGCCGCGGGCGCGGCAGCCACATGTCGACCGTCGGGTACAGCGCGACCAGGCCGAGCGTGATCAGCATCGCCACGCCCGAGACCGGCATCAGGCCCACCCACGGCGGTCGATCGCGGACGATCCACGGCGCCGCGACGTGGAGCGCGCTCGTCACCACGGCCGCGCCGACGCCCGCGGCGTGCGCCCACGCCGGCATCCGCGCGAGCAGCCAGAGGTGCGCGAGGATGAGCACGTAGACCGGCACGGTGAACACGTGGAAGTGCGTCACCTCGAGGAGCTTCCGGTCCGAGATCTGCTCCGTCATGACGCGCGGCTTCTTCGCCTCGTCGTCGAGCTCGATCACCGGGCCGTCGTCGGCCGGCAGGGCGGGCTTCTCGGCCTGGACCACCGGCGCGCCGGAGTAATAGGCGCCGGCGCCCTCGCTGCCGATGACCGCGCCGTAGAGCCGCCACGAGATGACGAGCCCGATCAGCGCCGAGATCGCGAACGACGTGTAGAGCAGCTTGGCCCCGATCGACAGCGTCCGCAGGCGGCCGGCGGACGCCGCGAAGTCCCTCACGGCAGGACGCCGCGCTTCATCGCCGCCTGGACGATCAGCGCGTCGCGCTTGACCCCGACGGCCACCGAGCGCGACGAGATCGACGCGCCCGAGACGATGTCGATGTCCTTGCCGACCGTGATCGGATCGTCGGCCGTCTTGCCGCGGAACTGGTTGCGGAAGCGCTCGCGCCGGACCTCGTCGCCGTACGCCTCGCGGTACTCGACGATCTCGACGCGCGCCACCTTGCCGTCGGGCGCGAAGTGCACGGCGAAGTCGATGGGCTCGTGCATCCCCTTCTCGGCGTCGACGACGGCGAAGCCGTCGAGGCGGCCCTCGTCGCCCTGGCCCACGTAGATCGACCAGTCCGTCTTCACCGAGCTCACGCCGACCTTCTTGGCGATGGCGGCGGCCTCGCCCTCGCTGAGGGTGATCTTGCGGGGCGCGACCCTCTTCGAGCTCTGGAAGAAGCTCTTGAGCACGGCCGGAACCGTCCAGTACTGCGCCGCCGCGGCGGGCGCAGCGACGCCCAGCACGAGGACCGCGGCGACGATCGCCGTGGAGGGGCGCGAGGGGCGACGATGTGAGCTCATGCGTGTTCTTCCTCGGCCCTTCGGGCCTTGGTCGAGCCTGTCATCCGCGACCGCTTCGCTGGGCCGCACATAGGATACTGAAAGTCTATGTTAGTGAAAATCAAAGTCAAGAGCAACGAGGGCTAATCCCGCACCCTGATCTCCAGATAGCGCTCGGCGTGTTCCACCCAGGACGAAGCGCACCTCGCCCATTCTCGATGCGGGCTCTGCCCCCGAGCTCCCGCGGAGCTCGACCCCGAGAGGGCCGATTCGAGGTGGGCGACCGCGTCGGCCGCGATGGCCGCGCAGTGGTCGAGGTTGCAGTGGAGGAAGAGCGCCTGGCGGCCCAACGGCAGCACGCCGAGCGCGGCGACGCGCTGCATCGCCCGCCGCCACTCGTCGATCCAGCCGCGGCGGTAAATCGGGTAGACGCGCGGCACGAAGCGCTGGTGGACCTCCAGCGGCCGGAGGCCGGGCGGGACGATGCCGGCGCGCTCGAGCTGCCCGAGGAGCGCGTCGCGCCGCGCGCCCGAGGTGAAGTCGACGGCATCGCCCCACGCGCCCTCGGGGATCTCCACGCAGAGGATCGCCTCGCCCTCGCGGGCGAGCGCGGGCGAGTAGCTCGAGATCTCGGAGACGCGCCCGAACCAAAAGCGCGGGTCGGGCGCGTAGTACGTCTCGTGCCGTGGCGCGCGGGCGAGCGGCAGGGCGACGTAGACGAGGTAGATGCCGCGGTGGTCGAGCGTGGTCGGGACGAGGTCCGCCAGATCGCCGGCGAAGAGCACCGGCGCGCCGCGCGCCTCGTCCGCGCGGTACTTCTGGCCGCACGCGATGGGCACGCCGAGGCGACCGAGCTCGCGCTCGAGGTAGTCGACGATCGACGCCGTCCCTCCGGCAGGGTAGAGGAAGCGCGCCTCGATCGAGGTCTCCGGGCCCGAGCCGCGCGCGCCGCCCTCGTCGCCGAGACGGGCCACGGTCGCGAGCGCGCGCACCGCCGCGCTGCGGAACAGGGCCCAAGGGTGCGTGCTGCTCACGCGCTTCTTCGCGACCGTCTGCGAGAGCTCGGCGGGGGGCAGGCCCCACACCTTCTCTGCGTACGGCGCATAGAAGGCGCGGTACGCCGCCTCGCCCACGCGCTCGGTCACGAAGCGCTCGAACCCGACGTCGGTGGCCGGATCGCGCGCGGAGCCTTCGCGCTCGAGCGACCGCGGACGCGGATCGCGCCTGGGCTCGAGCGCGCCGGCACGGTCGCCGTCCCAGCGCGCCCACGCGCGGCGCCTCGCGCTGCTCGTCACCAGTCCCACGCCCATCGCCAGGCTGGCGCGCGGACCGAGCGCGCGGACCATCGCGGCCGCGCTGGGCGGGTAGGGGACCCGCCGATCGCCGAGGAGGAGCACGCCACGGCGCGGCCGCTCGAGCAGGGGCTCGTGCGCGTGGAGCTCGCGGAAGAGCGGCTGCTCGAGCGCCTCCGCGTGGAGCCGGTGCGATCCGAGATCGCACGGGATGCCCCGGAACACCTCGCGGCCCGCGAGCCCGCCGGGCCGAGGGCCGCGCTCGAGGACGCGCACGCGCAGGCCGCGCCGCGCGACGAGGAGCGCGGCGTAGAGGCCGGACACCCCGCCGCCGACGACGAGCACCTCGCGCATCGTCAGTACATGAACCCCATCCCGAAGCCGAGCGCCGTCTCGTCGAAGCCGAGCTTGCGGTTCTTGAGCTGGTAGTCGGCCTTGAAGACGAGCTGCTGGATGGGACGGTACGAGACGCCGAACGTGTACTCGCGGACGCTGAACGACGGGTTGGCGCGGTAGCGCTCGGGCACCGCCGCCTGCGTGTCGTAGTGCTCGACGCGCGCGAACGGCAAGAGCTGGTGCGACAGGCCGAGCGGGTGCAAGACGTCGTAGGCGGCCTCGACGTACGCGCCGCGGATCAACGTGGGCAGCGGCTGCGCCGCGTCCGGATGGAGCGGCGCGCCGGCGGCGTCGTAGGTGAGCATCTGCGCCTCGGACTCGGGCAGGTGCCACTCGGCGAAGACGAAGCGCCACTCGAGCCCCGCGCGCCGCCAGCGCGCGTCGGCGGACCAGCCGAGCACGGGCAGGCTCAGATCGAGCTCCTCGCCGTCGCGCGCGTACATCTCGCCGTTCGGGCCCGCGTCGCTGGCGTACGCCGACGCGCCCACGACGACGCCGAGGAGCGGCTCGAGCTCGACGCGACCGACGACCGACCACGCGTTCGCTCGCGCGAGCCCGCCGCCCTGACGCCCGCCGGCGAGGCCCGCGGCGGAGAACCCCGCCGGATCGAGCCCGGTCATCGCGTAGACCTCGTAGCGCAGCGGCTCGACCGGGCGCCCGAAGAAGCCGACCCCGAGCTCGCGCCACGTCGACGGGATCACCACCGTGTCGAGGTGCGGGCGCGCCGCGCCGTGGAACACCGGAGGCTCGTGCCACTGGTTGATGATGCCCATCGGCACGAGGACGAGCCCGGCGCGCAGGCCGAAGGCGTCGCCGCCGATCTTCCAGTCGACGTACGCCTGCTCGAGCTCGGCGGCGCCGGGGCAGCTCGAGCAGGCGAGGGCGTGCTCGATCTCGATCTCGGTGTACACGCGGATGCTGTCGTTGAACGGGTGCGCGACGAAGAGGACGAGCCGGGGGACGTCGGCGATCCACTCGCGCTCGCCGTCCTTGCCCCGCGTCGTGCCCTTCACGAGGACCTCGCCGTAGCCGCCGATCGAGGTGCTGGTCGTGCTCTCGCTCGCCGCTCGGAAACGCTGCTCGGTCATGCCACGCACGAGCTCGTGCTCCGGCGCCGCCCCCGAGCCGAGCGCGACCGCGGGGCCCGACGATGGGGGCGGAGGGGTCTTCGCGGGCTGCGCGTCCTCCGGCGCGAGCTCGATGGCCGGTCCGTCCCCGGCCGACTTGCCCCCGGTCTGTCCCCAGACTGTCCCCGGAAGAAGAGTGAGCGCGGTGGCGACACCGAAGAACCGGGCGTGCCAACCGGCGGCGCGCAGGGCCGACGGATGGCGCGAACGTCGACGACGCCCGAGGCCGCAGGCCGAGGCAGGAGGGAACGGCGCGACGCAGCGTCTGGACGAGGCGGTCGAGGAAAAGGTCATGGCGGCGGGAAAAGAGCGACTTGACGTGGGGCGAACCTCTCACTATTGAAAACGTCAGTCAATATCATTTTCAACAGTGTTGGCCAGGAGGCCTTCCCATGCGATCACTTGCGAAGCTGTTTGGACTGGGGGCCGTGCTCGTCGTCGTCGCCGGCTGCGGGGGCTCGGACAACGAGAGGGTGGTCGAGGACGCGCAGGGCCAGAACTGCAGCGCCACGAAGTACACGCCCTTCGCCGCGGCGAACCACGCGGCGCAGGACGAGCGCACCGCCGCGCAGCTCGCGATCGCCGACAAGGCCGAGGAGGCGCTCGCCGATCCGGCCAGCGCCGCGGCCGTGTTCGCCGAGATCGAGGCGATCTACTCGGGCACGGCGGAGCTCGCCGCGAAGGTGCGCGGGCGCGCCGACGATCACTTCCCCGACGATCCGGCGGCAGCCGTCGTGGGGCAGACGATCGACGACGACATCACCGCGGCGATCGCGCGCGGCAAGGCGGCGACGACCGCGGTCGAGATCGACATCGCGAAGCAGATCGTCGACAAGAGCCTGACGCGCTTCTTCTACCTGTCCGTGTACCACGAGCTCGTCGAGGGCGAGCGCGGCACCTACGACGAGGCGTATGGCTACCTGGGCACCGGCCCCGACAACGCCGAGGCGAACCTGCGCTCGATCGCGCTCATCGCCCGGGCGCGAGACGAGGCAAACGGCACCACGCTCTCCGACGAGCTCTTCGAGGAGATCCTCGAGGGGTCGTGCGCGCTCGACAAGCGTCTGACCGCGGACGGCACCGAGAAGCTCACCTGGTCCGACGACGCCGACTACGCCAAGGAGGTGGGCGAGATCGACGAGCGGATGCAGAAGACGCTCGCCCTCTCGGTCGGCCACGAGCTCTTCGAGCTCAGCGCCGATCCCGACGAGGCCAAGGTCGAGCTCTACGAGGGCGCGTACTTCTTCTACGCCCTGGAGGCGGCGATGCGCGCGAAGGGCGGTCAGGCCGAGGTCGACGCCGGATCGATCCGGACCATGTTCGACGAGGCGATCGAGGCGGTCGAGGCGGCCGATCCCGATTGGCAGGACGGCTTCGATCCGGAGGCGATCAAGGCGGGCGTGGGCGCCGCGTTCGAGGTGACGATCAAGGGCTAGCCGGCTCCGGCGGCGGCGCCGCGGGCGCCGGCCCGCCGGGAGCGCCCTCGATCGCGCGCAGCGCTAGATCGCTCCACAGGGGGTCGACGTAGCGCGAGCGGGGGCGCGCGAGCACGACGCGCCAGCGCAGCCCGCGCGCCGAGAGCCCCGCGCGCGCGGCAGCGTCCAGCGCCTCGCTGGTCACCAGCACGCCGCCGGGGCCCGCGCCGTCGACGGCCGCGAGCAGCGCGGCCTCGCTGGGGACGGCTCGGACGTCGACGCTCGCCGCCGAGCCCGCGCGCGCCGCGCCGTCGGCGATCATGCGCGCGAGATCGCGCGTCAGCACCGGGACGGCCGGCGGATGCGCGGCCAGGTGCGCGACGATCGCGGCGGCGGGGGAGGGCGCGACGTGCGCGCGCACGAGGCGCGCGCCGTCGGCGAGCCACTGCAGCGCGAGCACGCCGACGGCTGCGGTCGCCGCGACGCGTGAACGCACCGAGCGCGCGGCCAGGCGCTCCGCGGCCGCCCCGAGGGCGGCGATCGCCAGCGGCACCAGCGGCAGGAGGTGCCGCGGCTTGTAGGCGGCGTTCTGGCCGAGCGCTGCCCACGCGAAGTAGGCGGCCGCGGCCGCGACGAGCTCGGGGTGGCGGCGATGGACCCCTCTCGTGCCGGCGAGCGCGACGATGCCCAGGCCCACCACGATCGGCGCGCCCACCCAGCGGAGCGCGGGCGCATCGGGCCACGCGCCGCCGAGCGCGTTGGCCCACGCGCCCCAGGCGATCCCGACGGCGCGCTCGCTCGGGGAGGGGACCGTCACCACCGTGCCGCCCCAGCGCGTGAAGTGGCCCACGGCCTGGATCCAGGTCGTGGCCACCAGAGGGCGTGGGCCGGCGAGGAGCACCAGCGGCACCAGCCACACGACGACGCCCGAGAGCAGATCACGGCCGCGCGCGGCGGCCCGGGTGCCGAGCGCGTCGCCGGCGCGTCGGTCCGCAGAGACCACGACCGAGCACAGCGCGATCGCGATCGGGAAGTAGGAGAGGCGCACGCCGAGCCCGAGCCCGGCGACGACGAGCGCCGCCGTCCGGAGCCTCGCGACGTGCGCGTCCGGGCCGCCGGCGCCGGCGATCCTGCGGGCGCGGGCTGCGAGCCACAGCGCCGTGGTCGTGAAGGCGACGCCGCTCATGTCGCTCATCAGCTTCTGCGAGACGAGCCACAGGAACGGCGAGCCGAGCGCGAGCGCGCCGGCGAACGCCGCGGCGCGCCGCCCGGCGATCTCGTGCGCCAGGAGCGCGGTCGCGCCCACGACCACGGCGCCCGCGACGGCGCCGACGATGCCGAGCGTCTCGTGCGGCGAGGCGCCCGACGCGGCGACGGCCTTCGCGAGGGCGACGTACACCGGGTAGAACGGCGCGTGCGGTCGGAGGTCGGCCGCGTCGAAGCGCTCGACGCCGAGCGCGAAGCGGAGCGCGTCGATGTCCTCGTCGTGATCGATCAGGAACGCGAGGCGCAGGGCGAGGGCGGCGGAGACCAGCGCGGCGAGCGCGATCCAGGCCCGGCGTCCGTTCCGCGAGCCGTCGACCGCGACGGCGATCGCCTCGGGAGGCTCGGCCCGACCGCTCATCGCGCGCGCTTCGGGCGGAGCAACGCGCCCTTCAGGGTGTCGCCGAGCCGGACCCCGAGCCCTGGCCGCCGGTCGTCGCGCCGGTCGCGACGCCGCAGTCGGGGGCGTCGGCCGCCGGCGTCGTTGCGCCGGAGCCCGACCCCGAGCCAGCGCCGAGCGGCGCGGCCGCGCCGGAGGCCGGCGCGCCGATGTCGCTGAAGGTCTCGCACGCATCGGTCGGCTCGCCGGCGTAATCGAGGCACGCGACGCCGAGCGACACCGTCGAGAACGGCAGGCCCACCATCACGATCCCGCTGCGGACCCACGCCCAGCCGTTTCGCACGCTTCCTGGGTAACTCTCTTGAATATGATTGTCAACTTCCTCAGTCGAGACGCGTGCCTGGTTCCTCCGCGGCCAACGGCGCACCTTCGGACCTCGCGTCCCGTTCGTCGACCTCACGCAGGAAGGGCCCGATCTCGCGGGTGAGCTCGTCGGGCGCTTCGAGCGGGGTGAAGTGCCCGACGTCGTCGAGGCGGACCAGCCGCGCGCCCGGGATCTCGCGCGCGAGGCGCTCGCCGATCGCGAGGACCGCGACGGGATCGAGCGCGCCCCAGACGACGAGCGCGGGGCGATCGAAGCGCCGGAGAGGATCGTTCCAGCGCGAGGCGAAGCGCCTCCGCTCCGAGACGTACCCGATGATCTCGGCGAGGCGGGCCTTGCCGCCGTCGCGCTCGACGAGAAGGAACATGTCGGAGAGCTCGGCCTCGGGGAGCGGCCGGCCCAGCGTGCGCCGCACCTGCGCGCGGAAGAGCGGGTAGCGCGACGCGCGCGCGAACAGGCTCCCCAGCAGCGGCACGCGGAGCAGCCGCTGCGAGGGCGTCAGGTGCGCCATCTCGACGTAGACGCTCCCGTTCGTGAGCGTGAGCGAGGCCAGGTCGAGCGAGGAGAGCCCCCGCGCGCGCCGGGCGACGAGCTCGGTGGCGACGCTCGTCCCCATGTCGTGGGCGACGAGGTGCGCGCGCGGGATGCCGAGCTCGCGCAGGAGCACGAGCGCGAGATCGGCCTGCTCGACCAGCGAGTAGCCGTGGCCGGCGGGCTTGTCGGACCAGCCGAGCCCGAGGAGGTCGAACGTCACCACGCGGCGGTCGACGGCGAGCGCGTCGACGCAGCGATGCCAGTCGAGCGACGAGGTCGGGAAGCCGTGGAGGAGCACGACCGGCGTCGCTCCGGCGCGGCCCGGCGTGTCGACGACGAAGAGCTCGTGGCCGGCGGCGCGGACCCTCTTGCCGCGCTCGCGCCACGCGCACGCCGAGGGAGAGAGAGCGAGCATGCGGCCGAGCTTAATCCCGGTCGCGCGTTTTTTGTACGGCGCCGGAGAGGCGCGTAGGTTCGCCGCATGCACCTCGCCCAGACGCTCTCCGAGATCCGCGCGAAGAAGCTCGAGCTGGCCCGCGTCGACCCGCGCTCGGGCATGCCGGTCGCGCCGCCTTCCGCGGCGAGCGAGAAGGGCGTCGCCGCCGTGGAGCGACGGCTGGGGCGGCGGCTGCCCCCGAGCTACCGGGCGTTCCTGCTCCAGCACGACGGCTGGCCGCAGTTCTTCCAAGGGGCGAGCCTGCTCGGCGTTCACCACCTCTCGCGGGGCACCTTCGTCGACGTGGCGCGCATGGTGGTCGACGAGTGCGAGACGCCGGTTCCCGAGCTCGGTCCGGCTTCGGCGCGCCGCGGCGGGGGCGCGGCGCTGATCCCGTTCGGCATCGACGTCCGCGCCGAGGCCATCTTCGCGTGGAACCCAGCGCGCGAGCGCGCCGACGGCGAGCTCGAGGTGGTGCTCTGGATGAACGAGATCGGCGAGCGCCTGCCGAGCTTCCCCGACTTCCTCGAGCTCGTGCTCGACGTGCTCGGCGCCGATCTCGACGCGCGCCGAGCCGCCCCCCCGCCCGCTGCCGTCGCCCCCCC